>JAPPLN010000058.1 GCA_028874175.1 Chloroflexota bacterium | reverse complement strand
CGGCGCGAGACCGACACCCTGGGCGGCTTCGCCTGCTCCAGCTGGTACTTCCTGCGCTTCTGCAGCCCCGATCAGGACGAACAAGCATTCGATCCCGATACCGTCCGCCGTTGGATGCCCGTGGACCTCTACGTCGGCGGCGCCGAGCACAGCGTCATGCACCTGCTCTACGCCCGCTTCTGGACCAAGGCCATGCGCGACGCCGGGATCCTGGACCTCACCGAGCCGTTCCACGCCCTGCGCCACCAGGGCCTGATGCTGGCCCAGCCCGGCTGGGTGGATGAATCCATCCTGCGGGTCGACAGCCAGGGCCGCGCCCGGGTGGATGCGCCCGACGGCGCCGATGCCTACGACAGCCCCGAGGCCGCCCAGCCCTTCCGCCGCTATCCCCTGGAAGCCCGCTTTGAGCTCACCGGCCAGCGCGCCCAGCGCAACGGCGACGCACTGGTCGAGTTCCGCGCCACCGGGATGTCCAAGTCCTGGCGCAACGTCGTGACGCCCGACGAAGTGGCCGCTACCGCCGGCGGCGATGCCCTGCGCTGCTACATCCTGTTCATGGGACCGTTTGACCGCACCCTGCCCTGGAGCGATCAGGGCCTGGCCGGCGTCTCCCGCTGGCTGAACCGCGTGTGGAACCTGGTCCTGGACCTCGAGACGGGCGGCACCCGCCGGCGCAGAGCCGACTACGCCGATGTCCAGGTCGAGTTGCAGCGCCAACTGCACCAGACCATCCGCCGCGTCAGCAACGACATCGACGCGCTCAAGTTCAACACCATGATCGCCGCCCTGATGGAGTTCACCAACTTCCTGATCGAAGTCGGCGACGACGACCTGCGCGCCACCCCGGCCTGGAAGGAAACCATCGATACCTTCCTGGTGCTGCTGGCTCCCTGCGCCGTCTTCATGTCCGAGGAACTCTGGGAGCGCATCGGCCACTCGGAGAGCATCCACCTCCAGTCCTGGCCCGCCTGGGACGAAGCCCTGGCCGCCGACGAGACCTTCACCCTGGTCGTCCAGGTCAACGGCCGCGTCCGCGACCGCATCGAGGCCCCCGTCACCACCGACGAAGCCGCCGCCCAATCCCTGGCCCTGGCCAGCCCCCGCGTCCAGGCCCACACCAACGGCCTGCAAGTCCGCAAAGTCATCTACCGCGAAGGCCGCCTCATCAACCTAGTCGTCGGCTGAAGTCCAGACCCATCCCGCCTCGCCCCGGCGAAAGCACGCGACGGATTGTTCGCTGGCGTGTGCAAGAGACTCGCCAGCGCGGCACCTGAGTAAAGCGCCTGCCTCTCCGGTTAGACTCATAATGTGGCGCTCATGTAGCAGCACGCAGCTTCTGCGACGCGTGTGGGCCGCCAGACTCACCGCGCTCGGTTTGGACAGATCCGGGTCCGAAGGGCAGAGGAATGTCGCCGGTCCGATTGGTATTGACTGTAAAGGGCGACTCGATCCAGCCACGTCGGTTTGCCGACGCCGTGCGTCTGTTCCAACAGCTGTTGGACGACGTTGACGCGGCGTACTCGCCAGACGATCAGCCCACAATGCGCTGGCAAATCGGAGAGCTAATGTCCGGGTCGGCCGTTGTGTCCTTCGTCGAGGCAGGTAGGCGTCCCGATGGCCACCCTGACCTCGATGTGCCGCTGCTCTGCGTGAGAGGTGTCCGCGAATTGGAAGATGCCATCAGCGAGCCTGCCATATTTGGGCTCGATGCACTCGGACGAATTCAGCGCATCGGCCGGATCATTGGCGACGGAGTTTCTGGTTTTGGATTGGAATCCCCAAACAGCGGCGAGCGAGTTGACTTCACACCTACTGCGGCCGGGCATGCCCAGAGACTCCTGGCGCGGTCGTACACGCTCGGTGCCGTTGAAGGCCGCCTGGAGGCAGTGAACACCCACGGCAGCATGCGGTTTACCGTCTGGGACGACGTCTCTGGGTATTCGGTGCGCTGCAGATTCGACGAAACCCTGTTTGACGAAGTCGTCAAAGCACTGCGAATGCGAACGAAAGTGCTGGTCACAGGGCGTGTGCGGCGCGATGCCGATGGAAGACCGCGTGAGATGAGTGAGATTACGGAGCTCCGGCCGCTCGGCGCCGCGTCTCAGCGCCGCGGTGTGCTTGCCCTGGAAGGCGTCTATGCGGCCATGGAGGGACACTCGCTCGATTACTTGGCCGAGATTCGTGGCGAATAATCCGAGCTGCGTCTATTGGGACTCCTGCGTCTATCTCGACTTTCTCCGGGGCAGTCATCCAAACCAAGCGCACTTGCGCGCCGTGCTCCAGGACTGGGAAGCGGGCACGGTCACGCTCGTCACGTCAACCCTAACCATTGCGGAGGTCCTATACGTCCCGGGTGTTCAGCCGGCCGTGCGGCTGGACGAGTCACGTCGGGAGGATCTGATTGACCTATTCAGACCGACCGGCGATCGCAAACTCACATTAGTCGAACTCACTAGGCCGATTTCTGAAGCTGCGCGTGATCTCTGCTGGAGTCGCGGCATCCGCCCGAAGGACGCCGTTCACGTGGCCTCAGCGCTCGCTGCTAGATGCGCGGTCTTGCACACACACGACGAAAGACTTCAAAAGAAGAGCCGTCAAGTTGGTGGGGATCCGATCCTTGAAATTACGCAGCCAGCATGGACTTGGCAGGCCGATATGGAGATTCCGTAGACGCCGGAAGAGCCGCAACGCGAGCTGGTGACTTCAGCTGCAATCAAGACTTAACAGCATGTCTATGCTTAGATGACTCGGGTCCGCACGGGAGGGTTGCTCGATGAAGACAAGGCTCGTGCTTCTGGCTGCGATGGTCGGCCTTTTCTTTTCCTTCCAGCCCCTGCTTGCCCAGGACTGCTCCTTCCAGTTGGGATTCAAGGCCCTGTACGACCTCATCCCGGACGTCGTTGGCGAGTGCGTGGACGACGAGCAGCACAACCCGGCAACTGGAATAACCCAGCAGCACACCGCCAACGGCCAGCTCACCTGGCGCAAAGCCGACAATTGGACCGGATTCACCGACGGTCAGCGCACCTGGATCAACGGCCCGGAGGGATTGCAGCAGCGGCTGGACACCGAACGTCTGCCCTGGGAACTCGCCCTGCCGTCATCCACAGCCACGCAGCGCCTGACGCTGGAACAGCTGCGCAACGCCGAATATCGCCTGCCGCTCCTCGGTGATGAGGACACCGCAATTCGACTCGTCGACGGCATGGGCACGCTTGTCTACGGCGAGGGTGCGACTGAACGGGAAACCGTTGGCCTTATCGACGACGCGGTTGCGTTCGGCGACCTGGACGGCGATGGCAATGCCGACGCGGCCGTTGCCGTCTACACCTCCGGGGGTGGCAGCGGCGCCTTCATCTACCTGGTGGCTGTGCTGGATCGCGACGGCGCGCCCTCGCAGGCGGCGCGCGTGTACCTGGGCGACCGGGTGCGGGTGGAAAGCCTGAGCATTGCGGACGGTCAAGTCCTCGCGCGAATCCTCGCGCACGGCCCCAGGGATGGGCTCTGCTGCCCGTCCGTGCGCACCACCAGCACGTTCGCGCTGCGCGAGGGCGGGCTCTTGCAACAGCGCCTGACGCTGGAACAGCTACGCAACGCCGAATACCGCCTGCCGCTCCTCGGCGACGAGGACACACCCATTCAATTCACCGACGGCGAGGGACACATCGCCTTTGGCGAGGGTGCAACCGAAGAGGGCTACGCGGGCATCGTCAACGACACCGTCGCCTTCGGCGATCTTGACGGTGACGGCATCGCCGACGCCGCCGTCGTCGTCTTCATCTCCGGCGGCGGCAGCGGCACGTTCATCCACGTGGTCGCTGTGTTGGATCGCGACGGCGCGCCGGATCAGGCGGCGTGGGCGTTCCTGGGCGACCGCGTGCCGGTGCGGAACCTGGCGATCGCCGGCGGCGAAATCGTCGCGCGCACGGTCACCCACCGTCCCAGCGACGGCCTCTGCTGCCCGACGCTGGAAATCACCCGCACATTCGGGCTCGAAGGCGACCAGCTGGTCCCCCGCCAGGCGCTGGTCATTGAGTCGCCGCTGCCCGGCGAGACGGTCGCGAACGGCGTCGAGGTTCGAGGCACAGCCAGCACCTACCCGTCAGCCGAAGGCCTCGCCTACCTCGTCTATGACGCCCGCGGCGGCGTGATCGGCATGGGCAGCATTCCCGTTGACGGGTATGCCGATCAACCCGGAACCTTCGCCGCGCCGGTCGAGTTCATCGCGGGCGCGGATGGACCCGGACGCATCGAGATAGTCGACGTCGACCCGGCCAACGGTTCGGCACTGGCCCGCACCGCCGTGCCCGTCATCCTGCAGGCCGCTCCCATCACGGACGGCCGAACCAGCCGCGAACCCACCCCCGAGCTCGTCCTGGAAGCTCCCCTCAGCGGCGCCACGGTCGGCGCCTCGCTCGAACTGCGCGGCCGCATCAGTGCCATGCCCTTCGAGAAGAACCTGACCTATCGCATCTACAACCAGGCCGGAACCGTCATCGACCAGAGTTGGATCTCGGTGGACGGCGACTACGGCGGCCCGGGCACCTTCACCAGGTCGATCGCCATCCCGGCCACCACCGCCCCCGGCCTCCTCCGCATCGAAGTCCGCGACGAAAGCGTGGTCGACGGCGCCCTGATTGGCAGCACCTCCGTGGAGGTGTTCTTTACCGGCGGCTCTTAGCCCCCAGTCCCGCTGTCGCGCTCGACGCCTAGGCGGCTTCGGACAGCGGGACCGTGCAGACGCGGCGGGTGAGGGCGCAGCAGAACCAGATTTGGTGGTTGTGCAGCGTCATGCCGTGAACTTCGGGGTCGGGCACGTCGATCGCGGCACGGATTTCGCCGGTGGTTGGGTCGAGCTTATGGACTTGGCGCAGTCCCACGTCGGAGCACCAGACGTGGCCGTCGGCGACGAACACGCCGTGCGGGCGGTGGCTGGGCGTGGGGATCGAGTGGTGCACCGACATGTCGCGTGGGTCGACCAGAAACAGTTGCTGGGCCGGCGGCACGGCCATCCACATGTGGCGCTCGTCCACCCACTGCAGGCCGTGCGCACCGGTGACCTGGGCGTTGGCCGGGTCGACAAAAGCCACGACGCCCTTGCCGGGGGTGTCGTAGTGGTCCACCGTCGTTCCGTCGCCGTTCAGCTTGAAGATTCGGGAACCGAAGGTTGACGAGACCCAGAGGTGCCCGCCGCCAATGGTGACACCGCTGGAATGGTCTGACTCGGTGGGCATGCGAGCCAGGATCGAACCGTCCGAGTAGTCGAGCTTGTACAGGTCGTTATTGTCCTGGTCGATGACCCAGAGACCGTCGTCGGCGGCCTGCAGACCATTGGGCTGCGGGCCCGGGGTGATCCAACGGTCGGTGACTTCGGGCATGCTCGGCATCTCCGCAAGGAAGTTCGGTATGGGAGACGGGCGAGAGCATAGCTGGCAGGGCTTGCCGACAACTGGTCTTGACGCCAGCGAGGGTCAATGGGAAGTTGCGTTGCGGAGAGCGCTTGGCACGTGCTCCGTGACCCCCCCAGTCTCTTCGGCGGCTGGGATAGCGACCGCCTGCGGGCGGTCGCTGCCACGTTAAAGGCATACCGGAATCCGCGACGACACTCGAGACGCGATTCCGGGAGCGGGCGGGAACCCCGGGATCAGTCGACTGCGATCCACTCTCTGACGCCTGATTGAGATCCAGTCCGGTCCAAGACGCTCCATTCCGACTTGCGCGCCGTACTGTTTCTGAGTACAATAGCCACAGCTTGCCAGCGATGTCCCACTGGTCCGCGTTGCCGGACCTGGAATGGGACCTATGCCAGATTCAGACACGCAGCGTCCGCCGCCCGGCGAGACCTATCTGCGTGAGCTTGAGGAACAGTTGCTCGCCGAGTTCGGCGGGCGCAACGCCCGCATCGAACGCCTGCGGCGGCTGCGGCACATGGAAACGCCGGTGGACATCCCGCCGGCCTATCGCTCCAGCGCCCGCGAGGTGCGCACGCCGCTTGCCCGCGAGCAGCTGAAGCGGGTCATCGGCAGCCTCACGGCCAACCGCCCGCTGGTGCACGTGCCGCCGGCCGAACCGACCGAGGCCGCCCGCGCCGGCGCCGACCTGCGAGCCCGCTGGACCAACGCCGCCCTGCGACGCATGGACAGCGAAGCCGCGCGCGACGTGTTCGGCATGTTGATCGACGCCATGGTGGCGGACGGCGCCGGCGTCCTGAAGCTGCTCTACGCGCCGGACCGCTGGGCGGGCTATCCGCGGCGGTCCGCGCACAGCGATCAATCCGCCGACGCCTTTCTCCAGCGCGCCGAACGCTTCAAGAAATCCGCCCGCTTCCCGCTGGCCTGGCGGGACGTCGACATCACCACCTTCTACCCGCTCGAAGGCGAGGACGGCCTGGAAGCCTGCCTTGAGATCGCCGAGCGCCCGCGCCACCTGGTGCAACGCCGCTACGGGCTCATCACCGACAAGCGCAGCGGACGCCTGGTTCCGCCCGGCGGCGACGCCCAATCCGGCCCCAATCCCGTAGGGGCGCCCCTTGTGGGTGCCCGTCCTACGGCCCGCGTGGTCGAATACTGGGACGACGAATACTTCGCCTACCTGGTGGACGGCCACCTGGTGCGACGCGGGCGGCACGGCTACGGGGCCATCCCCTACGTCCACGCCTACGGCGACCAGACCCCCAGCCGCGATCCGGCCAAGGCCGGCGTCTCCATGCTGGCCTCCATGGAATACCTGATCCCCCTGCTGGATCAGCTGCTCACCATGAAGCAGAACGCGCTGTTCCTGTACGCCTACCCCACGCCCAAGATCACCAACTTCACGCCCATCGACCCCAGCCTGAACAACGACGGCCGCCCCCGCGCGCTGGACTTCCGGCCCGGCGAGATCCTGCCGCTCTACCAGGGCGAGGACCTCACCTTCCTGCAGTGGCAGGGCACGCCGCCCGACCTGGACGAACTCATCGCCCAGACCCGCGCCATGATCGACCAGGCCGGCGCCCCCAGCGTGCTGTTCGGCGTCCCGCCCGACGGCAACACCAGCGGCTACCTGCTCAACCAACTCATCAACACCGCCAGGGTTTCGTTCCAGCAGGTCGCCCGGCACGCCGAGCAGGCGCTGGAGCGGATCGTGCAACTGATGTGGCGGCTGGTCGAGTCACGCATCGGCGAGACCGTCTTCGTCTTCGAAGCCGAGGACGACCACGGCTGGATCGGCCTCGGCCCCCAGGACATCGACGGCTACCACGCCGTCCGCGTACGACTCGATCCGCTGGGACCCGCCGATGACGTGGCCCAGGGAACCCTCGCCGCCAGCCTCGTCGGCGCCCGCCTCGCCTCCCGCCGCTGGGCCATGCGCGAAAAGCTCGGCATCGAAGACGCCGAAACCGTCGAAGACGAAATCCTCCTCGACGAACTCATCGACGCCCCCGAAGTCCGCGCCGCCATCGTCCGCGAAGCCCTGGCCCAGGCCGGCCTACGGCCCACCCCAGCAACGGAAACCACCAATGCCAACGCCTGAGCCCCCGGAAACCCCCGAAGAGACCCTTGCAAAACGCCCCTGGTGCTCAAGGGCGAGTCCGCTCTTCACCCTCTCCAAGGGGAGAGGCAGATTCGGCCGTCCGCGGCCGAAATCGGTGAGGGGTCTTCCGGGCAACCATCTACAGGTCACTCATGGGTATCCCGGTACAACCCAACGCCGCGTACGCCGCCTCATCCACCAGCTGGCCCGCCGCATCCACGACCGCCGGCTGGCCAGCGCCACAGCCCTTCCGCCCATTCCACCCCGGACCGTCACGCCCGTCTCGACTCCTGGCATTCCGGAAGCGCCCAACAGCGGAACCCCACCCGCCAATCCCCCCAACCCGGCGCACTCCGCGCCGTCCACCCTCCTGCGTCGGCTCGTCGCCGACTGCCCCACGCCGCTCCGACAACGAAAGGTACGCCCATGACCCTCCCACAGCCCGCCTCCGCCAAAACCTTCGCCCAGCGCCTCACCAACTTGGCCGACGCCCACCTAGAGCAACTCTGTCAAACCGTCCTCGACCGCGCCCTCACCGGCGAACGCTGGGCCATGGAACTCGTCATCCGCTACGCCTACGAGCGAGACACCGCCGGCCGCAACGACACCCTCCTCGACCTCCTCCAGGAACTCCGCACCCGCACCACCTCGGCCTCATGACTCCCCCCGGCCACCCGTCCCCCGCGTAGGGGTACCCCTTGTGGGTACCCTCCTCCACCCCGTGGCCACCCGGTCCCCCGCGTAGGGGTACCCCTTGTGGGTACCCACGACCTCGATGCCCGGACGGGACACGCTGCACGGTCGGGCTGCCCCTCGTGGGTACCCTCTTCCGCCCCCGCGGTTACCTACACCTGGGAATCCGACACGGCCCTCGCTGCGCACGATAGGCGGTATCAACGTGACCGCTGGCGAACCTTGTGAATCGCGAACATAGGCCGCCATCCCGTGGCCGCAGGTCCCTCCGGCTTCGGTCATACGACTACGCACAGGTCGGCGCCTACTTCGTGTCCATTGCCGTTCAGGAACACCTGCGTCTCTTTGGCGACGTGATTGACGAAGAGATGCGCTTGAACGAGCCCGGGCAGATGGTCCAGCGCGTCTGGCGTGAACTGCCCGAACGATTTTCGACGATCGAACTGGACCAATTCGTCGTCATGCCAAACCACGTCCACGCAATCATCCTGATCAACCAATCCCCACCGCCCCATCCCCGCGGCCACCCGTCCTCCGTACGGGAACCCCTTGTGGGTACCCACGGGCACGAAGCTCCGGAAACACCGGCGGTATACGCGGGCGCCCCCCCTGCCGCACGACGCATCGCGTTGGGCGACGTCATCGGCGCATACAAATCCTTGACCACC
This sequence comes from Chloroflexota bacterium, assembly GCA_028874175.1. GTDB lineage: Bacteria > Chloroflexota > UBA11872 > UBA11872 > UBA11872 > UBA11872. Next base: position 7,890 of record JAPPLN010000058.1, on the reverse strand, counting down.
GTCCAATACATCCGAGGTGTAAGAAATCGGCACTGGCCGCCATTCCCCGGCCGGCTATGGCAACGCAACTACTACGAACACGTCGTACGCAGCGAAGAATCCTTGCTGAAAATCCGCGAATACATCCGCTACAACCCCCGTCTCTGGACACTCGACCCCGAAAACCCGCTCCCAGGCGACCTCCCGGTCCTCCCGTAGGGGTGCCCCTTGTGGGTACCCAGGACCTCGATCCCCGGACGGAGCACGTGTCTCGGTCGGGACTTCCCGTGTGGGTACCCGCTTCCGGCCCCGGGCCATCCGGTCCCCGCGTAGGGGTGCCCCTTGTGGGTACCGTCTTCCACCCCGGCGGCGACCCGTCCCCGCGTAGGGCGCCCCTTGTGGGTGCCCTCTTTCGGCTCGATCCCCCTGGCGGCCCGGTCCCCCGCACGGGCACCCCTCGTGGGCGCCCTCTTCCATCCCTCCGGCCCCCGGTCCCCGCGTCGCGATGCCCCTTGTGGGTACCCTCTTCCGCCCCCCCGGCTGCCAGGTTCCCGCCTATGGCCGCCCCTCGTGGATACCTGCTTCCACCCTGACCGCCTGGTCCCCGCGTTCGGGCGCCCCTCGTGCGCACCCAAGACCACGCTCCTCCTGGAACTCCAACCCACCCCGCCGTCCCCACCGCCTCGTGCGTTGCCGCCCGCTTCAAACCGGTTTCATCCGTTTCCACCCCCACCACCCACCCCTCCCCGCCACTCCCTCCGCCTCCGCTCCCTCCTGCGTAGGGGCGGCGTCCCCGACCCGCCCGTCTTCCGCGCACCCGTCAACGGCCGCCCATAGCCGTTCGTGGTGAGCCGGGCCGTAGTCTTTCGCAGGCCCGTGTCGAACCACACCCCCAACCCTCCCAGCCGGTCCCCTCCGCCATCCCGGCGTCTTCAGCCGGGACCCAGCACCATGCACTGTCTCAGCCCACCACCGTCATCTCGACTCCCAACCATCCCAAGCGCTCGCCCCCAACTCCTCGCCCCCAACTCCTCGCGCCCCTCACTTCTCATTGCTCACCCTTCCCCGGTAACTCACCAACCCCCACCCGCGCTATCCTGTCCATAGGCACTTCAAGGCAAACCCCAATGGCAACCACCGTCGAAGCGCGGCCCGAGTGGCTGCCCGACGAATACGAACACATCCAGGTCACCCCGGAGGAAATCCGGCAGGCCCTGGACCGTGATGCACAGCGGCATTTCGGTCTGACCGCCAACGAATTCCTCGCGATCTACCGCGATCCCCCGGAGCAGTACCACGGCAATTCGGTGTTTCGCTCCCTGACCTATCTCGCCTTCCTCATTGCCGAGCCGAGCGAGACCTAGGAGCCGGCGCGCCGCCCGGGACTTCCTGGATCGCATTCGCGAAGTCGCCGGGATAGTCGCGGATGTACGTCTTGGAGCCGAGTGGCCGGGGGCGGATCGGCTAATCGTCGGCCATCGCATCGCGCCGCCGTCCTACCGCGGACAGCCGGTTCGGCTAAACAATGGGATGTTTCTGAACATCGAGATCGCACTGCAGATCAACCTGACAGCGCAGCGCCTTGAGACGACGGCCGCTACGTTCACCTATCAGGCCGGCCCCGACAATGACGACCCGCGCCCGGTGTTCGCCTACCACTACGATAAGTACAGCCGGTCCGGGTATCCGCGCTGCCACTTGCACGTGCACGCCGCACCCCAGCACTACGCGGGCGAGCGATCGTTTTCAAGACTCCATCTCCCAACGCGCCGGCTTACCGTCGAACAGATCGTCTGGCACCTGATCCAGGAACACGGCGTCCAACCCGGCCGGCCCGACTGGCACCAGGTTCTCTGGCGCCACGAAACCTGGTTCCGCGACACCCAACGCACCAAAACCTGGCCCTACGACCCACCCTTTAACCCGCCGGCCAGCAACTGAGGCACACCCTCTCGGGCAGGATCCGGTCCCCGACCGGCCTCTGTCGTTCGTGCCCCGCTCGCTGGCAGACCCGCCTACTCCAGTTCCCGGCGAACTTTTCTCTCGCCTATCGAACGGCCGACTGCATAAATGCGGCAGGCAACGGAGTCACCCGGCGCGGCGATCGGACCTATTGCGACTCAAACCCCAGCAGTTCACTTGACCTTTGCCCACTCAGCAACGACTCAAGACACGCTGGCAAATGAGACTTCCCATTCCTGTAGAGTTTTACTCGCGCTTCTTTCTCGGTGCCTAGACCCAGGCCGTCGAACACAATGACACCACTCAAACAAGACAGGCCGCTGTCGAAGATCTGAGAGGTGACTGGGTTGCCGTAAATGGAACCTTGGATCTCAGAGTCATGCCAGTCGAAGGCGCTGTGGAGAACGTTAATCGCAACCAGAAAGGGACGTCCATTTAAGTCCACATTCCTCCACTTTTCCGCTTTCTTTTTTATCGAGCTGTATAGTGACTCCAATCCACCTGCAGCTCCTGCGCGAGTCGGACCAGTGATATATCCAGTCTGGCGAGACGGATGAGTCGGCATGAGTCGCCCTTCAAGAGTCCAATCGCCTACGCAGATTGATGTGCTTGGCGCGTTGTCCAGTCCTCCCCTAGCGTAGAGTTCGGCAACTTTATCCTCGGGGTAACGATCAAGAAGATCCTGAAACCGTTGCACAACGATGCTAGTCTTCAAGTTCTCTCGCAATGCTCCTCGTGCAAACAAGGCAATACTCGAGTGTGGAGAGTTGATATGATTCCTTAGTTTTCGGATTGCATCTCTCTCGCTAGGAGTCGGAGCAAACTCGCCCTGCGCGTAACCGCAATTGGTAGCCTCGACGAAAAACTCATCGCCATTTTCAACGGCAAAGAAATCTGGTCTATTCAACGTGTTAGGAAGCTGCGGCTCGATTTTCACAGCACAATTGAGACGCCGCAATATGGTAAAGACATGAATCTCAAATAGCGCGCCTCGAAAGTTGTTTTCGTCTTTGGAGCGCAACCTACGTTCAATACCAGGCTTCGCCTCAGATGGAACGTGCGCATACCATTTCTCAAGGCAGGCGCGTCGCTGAACGAGTTGAGGATGGTCGGATCGCTGAACAAACTCGAAAGCGGTCTCGCGCGGCTCATGCTTGGAAGAGGTGCCGGTTACTGGTCTGAAGAGCATGTTGCGAGAAGCAGTGTCATTGCGGCAATCCTTCGCGCCACCTCACTAAAATACACCACCTATTCCACCCGCAGCGCCCGCTCCAACACCCCCCGCGCCCGAGACGACCACAGATAACATCTGCCGTCGGAATCACTGGGTTCCTCCTGCGCTGGTTCCAGAGTCGCCGGTGAGGCGCTGCCGGTAACATGCCGACAGCGCTGGTAAGGCGGACGGTGTCAACGAAGCGTACTGCGCTCAGGCACGTCGGCGGAGCCCGAATTCCTTCTCAGGCTCGGGCCAGAGGTTCCCCGATCTGCGACCGGGGCTTCCATCACTCCACGGCGCTCAAGCGCCTCGTCCGCCGGTGTATCTCTGGATCCTCAACGTGATCTGCCACCGGTGGGCGTGAAGTAATCAAGGGCGTACAGAAGTGGCAGCGGCTCAGAGCAAGCCCCAGCCTGACGTTCTACCGAAAGGCCGAAGTCACTCGTGACTCTAGCTACCTAAGATCCCAGTTCAAATCGGCCGCCGAATTTGGTCTGCTCCGGACGTTTCGGTCGAGCGCGGGCGAGACGAAAAGCGTAGACGGAAATCGCCTCCTTCGCGAACGAACGCCTAGTACTTTCATTACGAAGGTGAACTGTTTGAATTCTCCCCATGCAGACGTAGCAGATGCTCAATGGTCTCCAGTATGGTTCGAACCTTATATACCACTCCAAGATCAATCATCTCTTGTGTTGTCACGACGGGTCGCATGGAAGATGGGATCTCCTTAAATGTAATAGAACCGTCGCTCTCGCGAAAAAACACACTCGCTATGATGCCGAGTAAGTAGACTCGCGTTCCGGCGACGGTTACCTTACCTCGGTCTGACCATACTCCGCTATTGTAGATAAACACAGGGCTCCCACTACTGCCGGGGAATACCGAGGCGTCGATAAGGAACACGGGCTTTCCTTCGTAGTCCAGGTGGATCGGGGTGGCAGCCAGTCCTCTTCTGACTATTGGAAGATTATTCGTCTTGTCATAAACACCGTTGGGATACCCGATAAACAGGAGATCCTCAATCGAGTCCATCTGCCCAAAGGCATCCGCTGATGGAAACATCGAGGTAAGTAAGGGTTGGTAATATGGCTTCTCTTCTTCTTTCCAAAGACCGTCCAACAAATGACTTATAGCGAGTGCAGTGACGTCTATGTCATCTGACGGATGCCCAACCCAATTCCATGCCTTGCCTTCCATATGGGTCGCTACATGCCGTCTGAGATCCGGTTCTGGGTAGAGAGGACCATGCCGCTCCGGGGCGGTAGTGAAGGTGAGTGTTCCGTAGGGTGTGCTTTCGACAACGTGCTTGTTGGTAACAAGAAATGTTCCCCTATTGCCGTCTCCCCAACGGTGTTCGACAATGACGCCCGTTCCGACTGACAGCGGAGTCACGATCCTCATCGTAGAGAGCAGCAAGCGCTCAATGGATGTTTCAAACCTCAATGGCTTACGGTACCTCCGAAGTTAGTGGTCGGAGCAAGATTTAGTCTCGCGGTATATTGGAGAAAAAATAGGCATAATATGCCATGTCCGCATTGGGCCTGTTATGCACGTTCTATGCCTCCCACTGCTTGGCGGACGGCCGTCCGATGTTCCGGCATTAGCAGGTTCTGCTGCGGGATTGCTTGAGGGCGGTTCAATGCTCGCACCGTAGTGTAATCGAACTCACGCCAGAAGGCTTGTACCGACTATCAAGTCTCAGGCCGGATACCCAAGCTCATCTTGAAGATAGTCCTACGTACCGTGCGCCTTGGTCTACCGAATGGATTTCGAACCCACGACCTCCGCGATGCGAGTGCGGCGCTCCGCCGACCGAGCTAACGGCCCCTAGCAACTCCCACGGGCGCTGCCCGTCTTTCCCGTCCCCTGCAGGCGAGCAACGGCGTGGCACCAGAGGCTTCTCAGATCCCGCCCTTCGAACTCCTCTTCTCAAATCTCTGCACAACTCCGCTGGTCCTCGAACATGCGGCCGCTCTTGGTACCTCTCCCGCGGGAGAGGGTCAAGCTGAGGGGGCCACCGGGCAACCGCCCCCGGTTACGCAGACGTCTCCCCCGGACACACTGGATTGCAAATCATGGACATTCGTTCCTACGGATCGGGAGCCGGCGCGTACGGGACGCCGGGGTACTTGTCGAACTCGACGGTGCCCGACTTGAATCTGGGCAAGCATGGTCGGTTCGGTGGCACGCGGCTATCCGAATCGGGCTACCACTTTGGCGTCTTGCTCGGGCGTGACTTTCTTCTGAGCGCCCAGCTGGTCCATGACGGACGAACCGGCTCCGTGGTCGTGTCTGACGACACCCCGATGTACCCGCCGATTTAGCGGCACCTCCACTCAGCGCGCTCCCCGCGCCCCGAATCACCTCAGCGCGTCGCCCCTCCTGTAGGGGTGCCCCTTGTGGGTACCCATCTTCGATCCAGCCCGCCATGCCGCATTCCAACCTCGATGTGGCACACAACCCAACTTGCCCTACGTACTCATCCAGAGTATAATCCCTCAGCCAGCGATGTCCCACCCTTTCGCCCTGCGCGAACGGAGGTTGGACCTTGCCACCCTCGCGATCACCCGAACCCCACGATCGCCCATCGAACTCTCCCGGATCCTCCAAACACCGCGGCTGCCGTATGCCCTCGCTCCCTGCGCGCCGCCTGTCCCTCCCCTTTCGAGCCCGAGTGGTGCTCTGCGCTGTGACCACCACCCTCGGTACCACGCTCCTCAGGGGGTGCATCGCTCTTCACCCTCTCCTGGGGGAGAGGCAGAACCTGTCCCGAGCCCGCCGAGGGATTCCGCCGTCCGCGGTGGAAATCGGTGAGGGGTCCGCCGGGCAACCAACCCCAACCCACCCCCGCCCTCCTGTCCCCTCTAACTCCTCACCTCGCATCCCCACACCCATCTCACGCTCCGCAACGACCCCTGGATACGAGCCGTACAGCCCGCTCCAAGACCACCAGACCAGGAGACACGGTGGACACATCCGGCCCGAAACTGGACACATCCCACCCAAAAGTGGACACATTTCGCCCAAAACTGGACACATTCGGCAAAAAAGTGGACACATCGGCTTGGACGGGGGTGACACATGTCTCGCCGACAGGAGCGTGAGACCCAGACGTTCCAGGGACCGCCGATGAAAGACCCTCGGGCCGAGTTCCTGGCGCTGGCGCGCCTGCCCGGCGCCAACCGGCGCGCCCTCTTCCGCCGCTTCGGCATCTCGCACACCACCGGCTACAGGTGGCTCCGGGAGGCCCAGGCCCAGGACGCCACCCCCGACCACTCGTCCCTCAAGGCCCAACACACCGTCCGCGACCTCCTCTGGAAGCGCGTCGGCTACGACCCAAGCCCAGCCCAGCTCGCCGCTCACGACTCCCAGGCTCGGATCCGCCTGGTTGCCGGCGGTGAGCGCGCCGGCAAGAGTCGCAGCGCCGCCATGGAGCTGTTTGGCCGCCTGCTGGAGGGCCGGCTCTACTGGCTGGTCGGACCGGACTACAGCCTGTGCCGCCCGGAGTTCGATTACATCCTGGACGCCTGCCGCGGCATCGACGCCGTCGCCTCGGTTCGCTATCCCGCCAACAACCGCTGCGAACTGATCACTCGCACTGGTGCCCGAATCGTGGCCCGCAGCGCCCGCGAGCCCGAGCGGCTGGCTGGCGAAGCGCCTGACGGCGTATTGGGCTGCGAAGCCGCCCAGCTTCCACGCTCGGTGTTTCTGCGCTTGCGGGGCCGTATCGCCGAGCGGCGCGGCTGGCTCTGGCTCAGCGGGACCTTCGAGGGCTCCCGTGGCTGGTATGCCGACAAGTTTCGTGCGTGGCAACTGGCGGAGCGAACGGACGCTCGCGCCTTCTCGATTCCCTCCTGGGAGAACCGCGCCATCTATCCCGGCGGCCGCGAGGATCCCGAAATCGAGGACCTGGAGGCCATGTTTCCGCCCGATCTCTTCATGGAGCGCTTTGGCGGCGTGCCCTGCCCACCCTCCACGCTAGTGTTCCGCGAGTTCGATCCCCGTGTGCACGTCAGCGCCGGCGCTCGGCCCAGCGGATCGCCCGTCGAACTGGCGATCGACCCGGGGTATGCGGGGGCGTATGCGGTGCTGGCTATCGAGCAGCGTGGTCCCCATGTCGCCGTCATCGACGAGGTGTACCTGCGCCGCACCGCGGCGGGCGACGTCATCGCCGCCTGCCGCCAGCGCCCCTGGTGGCCGCGCGTCCGCGGCGGCGTCATCGACATTGCCGGCCGCCAGCACCACGCCGCCCCCAGCCAGATTGAAATCTGGGCTTCCCTGGCTCACGTGCGTCTCCGCTCACACCGCGTGTTCCTCCGCGACGGCATCGACCGCCTGCGCACCTTCCTCCGCGACCCGGCGTCTGGCTCGCCCCGACTCGCCATCTCCCCCAACTGCCGATGGCTCATTCAGGAGTTTGGTCGCTACCGCTACCACGACGATTCCGGCCTGAAATCCGTCTCCGAAGACCCCATCGACCGCGACAACCACGCCGTCAAGGCTCTCTGCTACTGGCTCTACGACCGCTTCGGCCCCGTCGAACGCCCACCCCGCCAGAGCATCCCCTTCCGAATCACGTGGTAACCCTGGCCCCCGCCCCTCCCAACCCAGCCGGGCACTCGTCCTGGCCGCTGCCTCCCGCTGTCTCGTTGCTCGCTTCGCCGCAAAAAATCGGCCCAAACGGTCGCGGGGGGGGGGGGGGGGGGGGGGGGGGGGGGGGGGGGGGGGGGGGG
>JAPPLN010000083.1 GCA_028874175.1 Chloroflexota bacterium | reverse complement strand
TGACCTCCTGCGTGGCGGTGTCGACGGTCAGGACTTCACCGGCGGCCATCTTGCTGACGAGCAGGGAGCCGTCCTGGCGGGCCTTGCCGAGGAAGACGCCTTCGGCCTCGCTGCCCAGCGGGATGCGGTTGGCAATGCTGAGGGCATCAACGTCCAGGGTGATGAGTTCGGCGGTGCCGGCGGCGGGGTTGAGGGTGCCCAGCCAGAGGTGGCGGCCGTCGAAGAAGTTGTTGTCGTCGTTCCAGGCCCATGTGGCGAGTCCGTCGAGGTCGCCGGTCCGAGTGACTTCCTCGGTGAGGATGTCGATAGCGGTGACATGGGGCGAGCTGTTGCTAAAGACCAGGATTTCGCCGGCGTCACCTTGGGGGCCGGCGTCGGCGCCGGTACCGCCGTCGGGTGCGCTCTCCGGCCCGCCCTCGCCACAGGCGGCGGCCAGCAGGGCTATCCCAAGGCCACCCATGCCTGCCAGCAGCCGTCGTCGCGGGAGCTGTAAGGTGGTCATTGTTTCGGTCCTTTCACGGCCGGGTCGCTGCACGTTTGCCGAAGGCTGAGCCCCGCCAACTGTCGTTTAGCGTTTGGTGCCCAGGTTCTGCGTACCACAGGCATACGAAATCCTGCAGGCCTCAGCTCGCTCCGCAGAGTCGCGCAAGCGACCGCCGACGGAGGTCATACGCAGGAACATGCCCACCGGCGGGGCGTCCAACGCGATCGTATTCTCCTTGGTCGAGGTGATGGTGGAGCTGTTGACTTCCCAGTCCTGCTGATAGACCACGGCCACGGCCTGGTCGTCCGTCAGCATGGCGTAGATTCGACTGAAGTCGGGGCGCACGGCCACCATCTGGGGGGTGAGGCCGACCCGGATGTGGGCCAGCGCTCTGAGATTGGCGGTATCGACAACCTGGACGAAATTGTCATCGGCATGGCCGGTGTAGGCATAGCTGCCGTCGTAGGTAAAGGTGCCGAGGATGGGCTCGGTGCCAGTCTGGAAGCGCTTGACCAGTTCCAACGCCGAGGGCTCGTACACGGCCACGGTGTGCTTGCCGGACTCCTGGACCCAGATGGAGCCGTCGGGGGAGGTCGTGAGGCGCGTGGGGTGGCCGCCCTTTTTGGCTTCCGCCGTGGCCAGCACCGACCCGCTGGACGGGTCGAGGGCGACGACTCGGTCGCCTTCGCCCGTCGGATAGACGAAGCGTTCCACGCCCTCCGCGTCGATGCTGAGGTCGGCGTCGGCCAGCACGCCCCCGTGGAGCGGCACATCGCTGAACGTGTTGGTGACCTCATGCGTTGACGTATTGACGGTGAGGACTTCACCGGCGGCCATCTTGCTGACCAGCAGGGTGCCGTCCTGGCCGGCTTTGCCGAGGAAGACGCCCTCGACCTCGCTGCCCAGGGGGACCCGGTTGCTGACGGTGAGGGTGTCAACGTCCAGGGTGACGAGTTCGGCGGTGCCGGCGGCGGGGTTGAGAGTACCGAGCCAGAGGTGGCGGCCGTCAAAGTAGTTGTTGTCGTCGTTCCAGGCCCAGGTTGTGAGGCCGTCGAGGTCCCCGGTGCGGGCGACTTCCTCGGTGAGGATGTCGATAGCGGTGACGTGGGGGGAGCTGTTGCTAAAGACCAGGATTTCGCCGGCGTCGCCGACTGGAGCCTCGGCGCCTTCACCCGCGTCGCCGCGGGGCGAACTCTCGGGCCCGCCTTCGCCGCAGGCGGCGGCGAGGAGGGCCACGCTGAGGCCGCCCATGCCGGCCAGCAGTCGTCGTCGCGGGAACTGTGGTGTGTTCATCGTCCCTGTCCTTTCGCGGCCGGGTCGCCGCCCGCCTGGAGACGCGGCGGACCCGCTCACGCTCGTGATCTCAGCCCGCGGACCCCAATCGATGTACATCGCACCCCGCGCGATGGCTCTTCGATGATGAACCTGCTCGGATTCACACCGCTCGATTCGCGCAACCCTAGCCTGCGAAAGTATACCCACGGGACTCCGGTGCATCCCACGCCTTGAAGGGCGAGCGCCAACTTGGGATCGTGCCTGCCCGGTACACAACAATGTGCATCCCGCTGGCCTGTTTCCGCGCTACGCGGCAGAATCCCGCCAACCGTGCGGCCATCGAGCCGCAGTGACAGAGGCAGCCGGTCCATGAGTGAAAAACTGCGAGTTGCGGTGATTACCGAACCGACCGCCTGGCATCTGGGCGCACTAATCGACGCGCTCCACAACGATGAAGTCGGCGAAGTCGCGGTTGGCGATGTAACCGGCGGAACGTTCGACGAGGTCCGCGAGGGCGCTGCCGGCAAGGTGGCCGCCATGTATACCGACTTGGACGCGCTGTACCGGGACTTCGACCCGCAGGTCGCGCTCATCACGATGGAGCCGTGGCGCATGCCGCCGGTCATCACCCAGGCGTTGGAAGCCGGCGCGCACGTCTTCCACGAAAAGCCGGGCTACGTGGATATTGACGACTACCGGGCGATCTACCGGTTGGCGAAGAGCCGGAATCTACACCTCTCCATCGCCTATATCTCACGCGCCTACCCCATCGTCCAGGAAGCGCGGCGTCTGATCGCGGAGGGCTTTCTTGGCGACCTGCTGTCGTTCCAGGCCTGGTTCGTTGCCGACCAGGAGCGCACGATTCAGAACCCTGCGGCCCGTCCGCAATACGACGTCGCCGCTGGCGGATGGTTCTTCTCGAAGGAGTTGGGCGGCGGCGGACACTTGACGATTCTCGGATGTCATTACCTTGACTTGATTCGGCATATTGCCGGGTCCGACTTCAAGTCGGTCAGCGCGTTATGCCGCAACGTCGGCGGGGAGGCGATCACGGTCGAGGACGCCGCCGTGGTCAACCTGGAGTTTCAGAACGGTATGGTCGGCAATCTGAACTCCGGCTACTACACCAGCAGCGCCGAATACGGCTCGTCCCGGCATAACGGCCTCATCATCTGGGGACGCGACGGCTGGCTGAAGTTCAACCCGAACGGCGAAGCCAACCAGGAACCCATGCAATGGGCGTCGTACAGCGGTGTCCAGGCCAGCGCGCCGCTTAAGTCCTGGACGTTCGACAAGGCCGGCGCGCTGAACAATCCCTACCGCGTCCTGACCGGCGAATTCTTCCGCGCCTGCCTGGGCGAAGGTCCGCCGCCCATCGAGCCGGAAGCGGGCATGTGGGTGAACGAAGTGACGACCGCCGCCTACGCGTCGTCCGATTCAGGTCAGATGCTTTCAGTTTCGATCCCGGAGGCATAGACCTAGCAGGGAAGTGCTCGTGAACGCGATCCCGGCGCATGTCGCAGACGTCCAACCGGGGCGAGGGTTATGAGCGCGGCTCCGCTGCGGGTCATTTCGGTTGGATTGGGCATTCGTGCGCGACAACACTTGAGTGCGCAGATGGCACTGCCGGACAGATTCAAGGTCGTCGGACTCGTCGATATCGTTCCGGAGGCGTTCGCGGGCGCGCTCGACGTCAGCGGCCTACCCGCCTCGGCCTGCTTCGAGAGCCTGACCGAGGCCATGAGGGCGACGCCATGCGATGCTGTTGGAGTCTTTACCCCCGGTCATCTCCATACGTCAGTTATGGAAGAGGCCATCGCCGCCGGTAAACACGTAATCGTTGAGAAACCGTTTACGTGCGACTTGGCCGAGGCCGAACGCGTCGTCGCCGCCGCCGAGGCCAACGACGTGCGCGTGGTCGTGACACAGAACGACCGCCTCTTTCACCCGTACCCACTGCTGCGGGAGATGATCGCCGACAGGCGCTACGGCGAACTGGGCGCCATCACCATGGTGCATCACAACGCGCGTGGCCGACCCTTCGAAAACGGCGACCCGCCGATGCATCTGTGGCACCAGGGCTCGCACCAGGTCGACTCGTTGCTCTCACTCGTGCAGCGGCCGCCGCGCTGCGTGTGGGGCGTGAACGCCACCCCTGCCAGCAGCAACTGGACGGCCGAGCCGCACGTCTGCGCCATCATCACCTTTGATGGTCCGGTGATCGTCAGCTACACCGCTACGTCGGATGCCCAGGCCTACGAGATGTACCTCCGGCTTGAGTTCTCCGAGGCTGCAGTCACACTGCATGGCCTAAGCATGAATAACACGGACTTCGACCTCAAGATCACGCCGCGACAACCCCTGGAGCGCTATCCCCGCTCAGAAGTCTTCCCCATCGGAAAGGCCGAGCGCAGCGGCCGCTGGGCCGATATCGAAAAGGACATCTGGAACGGTTTCTGGTCGCACGTCATGGAAGGCCAGGACAATCCGTGCTCGGGACGCAATAACCTGAGCACGATTGGTGTCCTGGATGCCATTATCCGTTCGAGCACTGAGCGAATCGCGGTGGAGTTGTAAGCCGGGAGCACCGGCACACCAAGGGAGGGTCTGATGGGCAGCACACTGAGAGCCGGCGTCGTCGGCCTGACCGGGATTGGCGCCCGACCACCGATTCCCGCCCCGAAGCACGGCTGGGGCATCTCGATGCCGCACTCGCATGCCTCCGCATACCACTTCGTGGAGGACACCGAGCTGGTCGCCGTGTGCGACCTACGGCAGGAGGCAATCGACGAGTTCGACGTCAATTGGCGCTCCTACGTCTCTGAAGTCAACTCCTACATCGATTACCGAGAAATGCTCGATCGGGAGAATCTGGATCTGATCAGCGTGGTTACCAGCGACCACGTGCACACGCAGATCGTGATCGATGCAGCCGAGGCCGGGGTGAAGGGCATCGTCTGCGAAAAGCCCATCGCCACCACCCTGGCCGACGCCGACCGCATGATCGAAGCCGTGGAAAAGGCCGGCATTCCGATGCTCGTGGACCACGTCTACCGCTGGTGGTTCCCGTGGGCCGATGTCGGCAAGCTGATTGATGACGGCGCCATCGGTGACGTTGTTCGGATCATGTGCAACCAGGGCGGGCCCCGGGCGATGCTGTTCCGCAACGGCACGCACGTGTGCGACACCATCAACTGGTTCTCGACCGGCAACCCGACCGCCGTCTACGCCGTGGCCGAAAAAGGCTTCGAGGACTACGGACCGCGCTACGCCAGCGATGGCGGCCACGACCCGGACACCGATCCCGCGCTCAGCATCATGATTGAGTACGACAACGACGTGCGCGCGTTCTGGAACGCCTGCAAGACCATGCCGGGTCGCTACATCGGGCCGTTCGACATCTGGGGCACCGAAGGCCGCATTCACCTGACCAACGACTACGCGGTGCTCTACGACGACCCCGAGGAAGGTCTGCGCGGCCGGGAGCTGACGCCGACGCACTACACCCAGGGACACATCGCCGGCCTGGTCACGGAACTCGTTGGCCTGATCCGCGAGGGCGGCGAACCGAGCTGCGACGGTCGCCAGGCGCGCCAGGCGCTAGAAGTCCTGCTGGCGGCATTGCAGTCCCAGGCTGGCGGCAACGTGCGAATTCAGCTGCCGATCACCGACGCCTGAGCAAGCGAGAGGGACTCGCCCCGCATCTTGCAGCCCGGCCGGGAAGCGTGTCTGGTCACGCCGACCGAGTTCCCGGCCGGCGAGTCCTTGTCGCGCTCGGTGCAATCCTCGTGGTGCTGCTAGGCGCGTGCGGAGCTGGCAAGCCGGACGCCCAGCCAACGCCCACAGTCGCGCCTCAGCCGACACCCACCGCCGAGCCGCAGCCGGAGGCCACGCCGGAACCGACGCCGCTTGATGCACTGGAAGCACGGCATTGGGACGCGGCCTTGCGTGTCTGCGACGCGCTCGAGAACACTCTGCTCGTGGGCGAACCGGCCTTCTTCCTCGGGGCGCTGCAATTTGCTCAAGGGGAGGGCATGCGAAAGTCGGAGTTAGCGGAGGCCATGCAGCGCGAGTGCCCCGGCCCGTTCGGCGCGCTGCGCTATGAACCCGACCTCATGGCCGAGTTCGAAAAGCTGCCCTGACGCGGTGGTTCGTCACAGTCAAGGCCCCTTAGCATGGGGACTCGCGGAAACGCCGAAAGCAGATCGCATTCATGTATGACGTAGTCGTCGTAGGCGCCGGCGTGATGGGCAGCGCCACCGCCTACTGGCTCAGCCGGGCCGGCAAGCGCGTGGCCCTGCTCGAACAGTTCAGCCCCGCCCACGTGCGGGCGTCGTCCGCCGACGAGTCCCGCACGATCAGGTACCAGTATCGAGGCCAGGCCGGCTACACCCGGATGGTGGCCGGCGCCGTAGAGCTCTGGCAGGAGTTCGACCGCCAGTCAGGCACCGACTTCTACCGGGAAACTGGGACGCTCACCCTGCAAACCCAACCGGACTTCGAACCGCTGCTCGACGGCTACCAGGGTCTCTGCGACCTGGGCTATCAGCCGCGCTGGCTGGACGCCAACGACATTCGGCAGCAGTTTCCGCAGTTCGCAAACGTCGACTCCGGATACATCATGGAGGGCGTTGGCGGATACATAGCCGCGGGACCGGCGACTCGTGCACTCGCCGAGGCCGCCGCCGAGCAGGGCGCGGATGTCTTCACGGGCGCTGAAGTCGTCGAGCTCCGCCAATCCGGCGGGCGCGTCACGTCCGTGGAGACTGCCGACGGACGCACCTTCGAAGGCGAAGCGTTCGTGATCACGGCCGGCCCCTGGACCGCCCGTCTGCTTCCCAAACTTCCGGTCCCCGTGCAACCAACCGCCGCTCGCCTGCACTACCTGAAGCCGGAAGATCCAGCGGCGTACGAGTACCCCAACTTGACGCCGTTCTCCGTCATGGACACCCAGTTCTACGGCTTTCCCGTGCACTGGCGCGGCTGCGTCAAGGTCGCCGACGACATGATCGGCGAGCCGTTCGATCCCGACCGCGACCGCGAGCATGAAGATCCCGTCGCGCTCGCCAAGCTTCGAGACTTCCTGGGTCGTCACCTGCCCGGCCTGCGCGATGCCGAAGTGGTCTACAGCAAGACCTGCACCTACTCGATGACCCCGGACTCGGACTTCATCATCGACCGCGTACCGAACCTCGACAACGCGCTGGTCGCGGCCGGATTCTCGGGCCACGGCTTCAAGTTCGGCATCCTGATCGGACAGATCATGGCCGACCTGGCCACCCGCGGCACGACGACCTGGGACCTGAACCGCTTCCGGCTAAGCCGCGAGACGTCCGCCGTCAGCCAGCACTGGTAGGCGACCAGCCCCTGGCGATCAGTCGCGCCACACCTCGCCGAACAACCGCAGCCAGTTACCGCCCAGGATCTTGCGAGCGTCGTCTTCGCCGTAACCCCGCCGCAACAGGCCCTCCGCCACGTTCACGAATTCCAGCGGACCCGCGAAGCCATGCAGAAGCCGGAAGGGCTGGGGAACGTTGCCCGACTGCAGGAACGGCTCGTGACCATGCGAGGCGCCGATCCAGGCGAACCACTCCCGGGTCTGACCCATACAGAAGTCGGTCCCAATCGCGACCTGATCCGGACCGACCATATCGACCAGGTAGTCCACGGCATCCAGGTAGTCGTCGAGCGTTGAGTCGTAGCCGTGTCGGTGGTGGTTGGGGAACGCGTTGGCGCCAACGATGCCGCCCTTCGCGGTGAGCGCGCGAATCGCCTCGTCCGTCTTATTCCGCGGATAGTCAGTCTGCGACCGTGCGTTGGCGTGGGTGAAGGCCACCGGCTGCTCCGAGTGCTCAATGGTGTCCAGCACCGTGCGGTCGCCCACGTGCGAGAGGTCGATGAGGATGCCGAGCTTGTTCATTTCACGAATCGCGGCCAGGCCAAGAACGCTCACGCCTTCGTCCGTGCGCTCCCAGCAGCCGTTCCCGAACAGATTCCGCTCGTTGTACGTCAGCTGCACGATCCGCACGCCCAGCGCGTGAAAGAGCCGGAAACGCCGAACGTCGGTCTCCACCGGCGTCGCGTTCTGCCATCCCAGGATGATCCCGGTCCGTCCCTCCGCCTTGGCGGCGTGAATGTCGGCCACCGTGTGAATTGGCCTGATGTACTCGCTGAACTCCTCAAACCAGTGCAACCAGGTCGTGATGTTGTCCAGCGTTTCCTGGAAGTTGTGCCAGATCGCCGAGGTCGCGTTGCAGGCCGTGACCCCGCCATCCCGCAATTCACGAAAGATCCGCTCCGCGCCCCAGTTGCTGGTGTCCAGGCCGTCGATCACCACGGCCGCGTCGAATATGCGGCGAGCCGCCGCGCTTGGAACGATCTGCTCAGTCGTCATGGCCGTCTCCACCGGGCGAGACCCGGCACGTCGCCTTGCGTAGGCGAGCATACCCGGCAGCCCCACATTCACGCGCCCCCGCGGACCGGCTTTCAAGTAAGCTTCGTACTTGAAGCGGCGAGACGAAAGCCGACGCGAAGGTAGGCCCGACATGGCTGACGAGTGGCAGGAACTCCGAGTCTCAAACGACGCCCTTGACGACCCGCCCGAACTGCGCACTCGGATGGACACCGAGGGCTATGTCTTCATAAAGGGTCTCTTCAACCCTGACGACATGCGGTCGCTGCGACGCGCAATGACCGAAGTCTTGCAGGAGCACGGCTGGCTCCAGGCCGGCACCGACCCGATGGACGCCATTGCCGTCATCGAGGCCCAGTGCACCGAGGGCGACGTCGGATACACCGACGTGTACCACGAGGTCTACAGGCTGCAGGAATTCCACGAGTCGGGGCATTGGCCCGTGATCATGCAAACCATGGAAAAAATCATCGACGCGCCGGTGCTGTCCCATCCCATGAAGATCGCGCGCATCTGGTTTCCCCAGTACACCGACCACACCACGCCGGCCCATCAGGACTTCGTCCACTTCCAGGGCACCTTCGATACCTACACCTGCTGGGCGCCGGTGGGGGACTGTCCTGAAGAGCTTGGCGGCCTGGCCGTCGTGCCCGGTACTCACAAGGTCGGCAAAGTCGTCGACCACCACTTTTCCCTCGGCGCGGGCTCGCTGGTCGTGGACGAGCAGGTCCAGGAAGGGCCCTGGCACTCGACCAACTACGAAATGGGTGATGCCTTGCTGTTTCACAGCCTCACGGTCCACAAGGCCCTGCCCAACGTCACCGAGGACCGCATGCGCATTTCGCTGGACAACCGCTACCAGTCCATCCACGAGCCGATCGCCGAGCACATGCTCACGCCGCACCTGTCGCAGGACAACGCCTACGACTGGGACAACGTGTACGCGGATTGGACGGACGACACGCTCAAGTACTACTGGACCGGCCGCGACCAGGCCACCGTGCCTCGAGACCTCAGCTACGGCGAGCGCGGGTTTGCGGAAGCTCTGGAGCGGGCGCTGCAAGGCGACCCGGCGGCGCGCCTCCACCTCGAGCGCATCGTGCGTCGGGATCCCGCCTCGGACAACGCGCGCAAGGCCGCTGCGGCGCTATCGGCCTGAGCTTCGCGGCGGGGCAACTCGCCTGAGCCCACGGCGTTCGTAACGCTGGGCGCTGTCCCTAGCCCTGCGGGTTCGTTCCGGGTTGCCGGTTGGCGATTCGCGTCGTAGCCCCTGTCGAGGAAGTCGAGCCGCCGTCCTCGCCCACGCGCTCGACCACCGCGCCCGAGTAGTAGTGCGTCAGAATCTCGTCGAATGAATGCCCGGCGCGGGCCATGCCCTGCGCCCCCCACTGGCTCATCCCCACGCCGTGCCCGAAGCCGCGTCCGTTGACGATCAGACGAGGCGGGAGCCGAAACTCGGCGATGTCCAGCGTCCCGCGTACAAGCTGAACGCCGGCCGGCGCCTCGGCGAATGCCACGCTGCGGCGCCGCTGTTCCAGGGAATAACCGTCGGCTTGCAACGCTGCCACGCGCCGCGGCGTCGGGTTCAGCAGCACCAGGCGCTCGTCGGGCACGGTTCGGAACTCGGCAAATGCGCTGGGCAAGCCCAGGGTGATTCGAATGGCGTCGCCGGACAGGGTCACCGCGCCTTGGTTGCCTAGCAGTTCCACCTCCGCGGGCTGCCCGCTCTGGGCGGTGCGCAGAACGCGAACCTCGTTGAGTTCTCCAAGCACGCCCGTGCCCGTCTGCAGATCGGCCAGCCGCTGCAGCGGAATGGCCCGCGTCCAGCGGTAGCCCTCCGCTCCCCAGCTAGTGCTCAGGGCTTCCACGTCGCTTGGCGATGGCACCCCGCGCAGATACGGCACCTCCCGTCCCCACACGTCCACCGCGCTGGTGGTGTGATCACCCATGTTCGAGGCGTAGTACGCGGCGATCAGATCGCCCTCGTACATCGCGACAACGCCCGACGTTTCTCGCACCGCTTGAATCGTCGAGGGGTACTCATTCGCGACGCCGCCGTAGGCCTGGCAAAACTGCGAATCGCAGATGTCGTAGTCGGCCGACGGGTCCACCTTCTGCACGGCGTAGTTGCGCGCGGCCACCGCTTGAGCTTTCAGGGCTTCGACCTCCCAGGTCGGCGGTATTTCAGACCCCACCACCGACGCTAGGTAGTCGGCCATCCTCAGCTCGTTCACGACCTGCGGGTCGCCGCCGCTGAAATCGACCCGAACCCGCCCGCGATAGGGGCGGTCGTTGATGGTCGTGACATCGGCCAGATCCTGCGGCTGGATCTCGATCAGTTGCGGAAACGGCGCCAGGATCCGACGGCCCACGTGCAGGCCCGCGCGTGGTGTGGCCAGGGTGGGTGCAACGCCGACTTCCGAGCGCACCACCCGGCGGTCGCGGTGCTCATGACCGTCCCAGCCATACGGGCCGATCAAAAGCTGCCCACTTGGCCGCGCTCCATCAGGTGTGCGAGTCACCAGCGCGTCGATGACCGGTGTAGTGTCAACGGCCGGAAGCCGCAGGTAGCGCAGGGCCCAACCGACGGTCATCGCGGAGGGCTCGGCCGGCAGCGGCTGCGAGTCCACCCGGACCGTCGCCGTCGGCGGCGGGATCAGCCGCAGAGCGCCCGGCGCCACCGTCAGTTGGACCCTGATGGTCTCCGGCAAGGTCGGGGCGGCGGCGGACGTCGGCTGGCCGAAAACGAACGCGACCGCCAGTGCCAGAACAACGCAAATGGCCTGCTCGGCTACCCGGCCGGGCGGGCCATCAATCCAACGGCTAGTTGGTGGTTTCTTCCTTCTTCTTCGCTGGAGGAGCTTCGGCGTCGTCAGCCGCGGCCACGGTCTCCCCGGCGGCGCCGGTCGCCTCGTCCTCGCCCTCGCCCTCGCCTTCGCCTTCCTCGTCCTCATTGCGCGCCTCTTCGCGGAACTCGCGCACGCTGGTGCCCAGCGCGCGGCCGATGCCCGCGATCCGGCCAGCGCCGAAGACGGCGATGACGATCAGCAGAATGATGATCAACTCGAACGGTCCAACGTTGAAGGGCATGTCCCTCCTCTTTCTCGTGAGCGATTAGCCGCCGGGCAACCCGCGGGTCCCGCCTGCGCCGGGCAGGCTGGCGGACCACAACGATTCGGGTTGCGGGGCCGTCGGGTGCCCATGCACTCGACGGTCCGGTTCCCGAAGCGGCGCACCGGTCACCGTAACGATACGCGATTGTGCCATTCCAGCCGGCCTTGCACCGGCAATGCCGCATGACTTAGCCCCGCGCCGCCAGCGCCCGGTAGCCGAAGTCCAGCAACGTCTCGGCGTCGGCCAGGCGGTCCTCGCTGCCCAACAACACCACCATCAGCCGCCGGGACCCGCGCTGCGCCGCCACCACCAGGTTGCCGCCGGCCTCCTCCGTCTGCCCGGTCTTGACGCCGATGGCGCCCTCGTAGGTCCAGAGCAGCCCGTTCAGGTTCCGGACGCTGTACGCCCGGTTCGCCGGCCCCCCGGGGATCACGTAAACCTGTGTGGCGACAATCTTGGCGAGCAGTGGAAATCGATCGATCGCGTCGGCCGCCAGCACGGCCAGGTCGAAAGCCGTGCTGTATTGGTTTTCCGCGTCCCGGCCGCTGGTATTGGCAAAGTGCGTGTCGGTCAGGTCCAACCGGCGGGCCAGGTCATTCATTTGCGCCACGGTGTAATCGTGGCCGCCAATGCCATCGGCAATGCTGGCGGCGGCGTCGTTCGCGGACGGCAGCAGCAGCGCGTACAGCAGCTGTTCCAGGGTCAGCACATCGCCCGCCCAGAGTCCGGCCAGGGCTGAAGGCTCGCTCGTCGCGCTCTCTGGAACCTGGATACGCGTGTCCGGCGGCGCCTGCTCCAGCGCCACGATCGCCGTGGCCAGCTTGGCCAGGCTAGCCGGCGGACGACGCTCTGCGGGGTTCTTGGAGAACACCACCGTTCGCTCACCCATGTCCACCAGCAGGGCGGAGCGCGCTGAAATAGGTGGCGCTTCCACCGGCCGCGTAAACGGGCTGTCGATAAACGGAGCGGTCGTGGGGGCGCGTTGAACACCGGATTGCGAGGCTTCTGGCGACAGGAGGTTGACGACGCGACCTGAGTCCGGCCGCGGAGGCTCGACGGATGACAGCAACCGCACCAGCAGCAGGATCCCCGCAATCACCAAAAGTCCCATGAACACGACGCTGGCCAGCTGCCGCAGTTGGTTTCGCTGGGCGTGGCGTGCCTTGGCTACGGCCGAGCGTTCCCGCAGGCGGGCGTGGTAGATAGGCGGCGGGATGCCCGCCGGGCGCCGTCGCACCGGTCGGGCGAACAAGGCGTCCTGCGACCAGGCATCGTCGTCCAGATCGTGCTGGGGCGGAGCGCGGCGGCTCATGGCCGTTGCGCTTCGAGGAAGTCCAGGCTGCGCCGGTATTCGTCCTCGCTGATCAGCCGCTCGCTCATGTAGAGGTTCAGCATGGCTGGCAGCGTTACGATCGAGATCAGGCGCAGCCCGTGGTACTCCAACCGGCGCGCAGCGCCCACGTCGCGGTCCACCAGCACAATCACGTCGCGCACGCGCAGTCCTTCGCCACGCAGCGCCTGAGCTGTCTCAATCACTGAGCCGCCCGAGGTAATCAGGTCATCCACCAGCAGCACGTGCTGGCCCGGCAGGAACCGGCCCACGATCTCAAGGCCTGCTGGATCGGATTCCGGCTTGACATAAATCAGCGGCATATCGCAGGTCAGCGAGTACGCCGTCGCCAGGTGCAAGCCGCCCATGGGCACCCCGGCCACCAGTTCGAACGGCTCCGCCTGCTGATGCCGGCGGGCCTCGGCCAGGTTCGCGGCGTCCCGCACCAGCGCCGCCGCCGTCCGCAGCGCCGACGGCACCGCCACCAGGCGCTTGGGGTCAACGTAGACCGGGGAATTCACCGTGGACCGGCCCAGCGTGTAGCTGCCGAACTGGATGCCGCCCAGTTCGTAGATCTGCCGAGCTAAGTCAAGGGCGCTGAGTTCGTCCGTGAGCGTTTCTCCGCGTGTGTAAAGACCAGCGGCCAACGGCCCTGCCGACGCCCCCCAAACGGCGGACCGGGTGTGTGGAGATTATTGTCAAGTTGAAATGGCGGGTCAAGACTTTCGTAGCTGCCGCAGGTGCAACACGACCGCTACCGAGACGCATGCTGACGCGCTTGACGATTCCTCGTTGGGCGCTGTGAAGCGACGCCGTCGCCCAGCGTGGGACAATTGACGACCGGGCGGCTGACCCGGCGCCGCGCTCCGGCCGGCCTTCACCAGCGGACCACGACCTATCCGAATTCTTTGGCGGCTGATTCTCTACCTGCGCACTCAGAAACTGCTGCTCGCGGGCATGCTCGTCACGCTCACACTCGGGTCGCTCTTGCGCACCATGCCGCCGACCCTGAGCAAGGTCGCCATCGACGACGGCGTGTTGGCCAACAACCTGGGTGTGCTCTTCGTAACGATCGGCCTCTTTGTCGGGGCCGTCCTGTTGTCAAACGTCGCCATGGCTGGACGCCTCTATGCCGCCCGCTACAGCGCGCAGAAGGTCATTCACGACATCCGCAACGACCTGTACACCCACCTCAGCGCCAAGTCGATGAGCTTCTTCGACCGCCACCAGACCGGCGACCTGATGTCCCGCGTGACCAACGACGTGAACATGATCCAGTTCTTCTTCACGATGGCCGGCACCGTCATCCTGTCGTCCATCGTGCTGACGGCCATGAACGTCGTCTTCATGTTTGCCCTGGACTGGGTGTTGGCGCTGGCCATCCTCGGGCTCGTTCCCTTCTTCGTTGCCATGCAGTCCGTGGCGAAGCGCGTCGTCCCGCTCTTCCGGCGATCCAATCAGCAGATGGGGGTCGTAAACGTCGAGATCCGCGAGGCGATTTCCGGAATCAAGGTCATCCAGGCGTTCGGCCGTGAGCAGTATCAGGAGGAGCGTTTCGACCGCGAAAACTGGACCCTGCGCGATCTCCGCACCCGCGTATTGCGCACCTTCGCCCTGTACTCCCAGGGCATCGAGCTGATCGCCGGGGCCGCCACGGCGCTGATTGTCGGCCTGGGCGCCTGGCGGGTCGTCACCAGCGACTTCACGCTCGGCGGCTTGGTGGCCTTTCAGGGCTACCTGCTGCTGATGCTGGCCCCTACCCGATTCCTCGGCTTCGCCGTGCAGATCACCCAGCAGGCCGTCACCTCAGGCGAGCGCGTCTTTCAGATCATCGACACGCCGCTGGATGTCCAGGAGAAGCCCGACGCGCATCCGCTGCCTCAGGTGCGCGGCGAGATCGAGTTCGACCGGGTGACCTTCCAGTACGGCGAGCGCGACCCGATCCTGCACGACATCTCGGTGCACGTCCCGGCCGGCGGCTCCCTGGCCATCGTAGGGCGCAGCGGCTCGGGCAAGAGCACACTGGCCAACCTGTTGCCGCGGTTCTACGACCCCACCGAGGGTGCGCTCCGCGTGGACGGACACGACCTGCGTGACGTGCGGCTGCAAGACCTCAGGTCGCGGATCGGCATGGTCATGCAGGAGACCTTCCTGTTCAATATGACCGTGGCGGACAACCTGCGCTTTGGCCGCAAGAACGCCACCCGCGACGACTTGGAAGCGGCGGCGCGCCTGGCGGCGGCCCACGAGTTCATCACCGAACTGCCCGAGGGCTACGACACGCTGATTGGCGACCGGGGCGTTCGACTCTCCGGCGGCCAGCGGCAACGAATCGCCATTGCGCGCGCCCTGCTGGTTCGGCCTGCGATCCTCGTGCTGGACGAGGCGACCTCCAGCGTGGACACGCGAACCGACAGGACGATTCAACGCGCGCTGGAGTTGCTCATGCAGGAGCGCACCACCATCGTCATCGCCCATCGCCTGTCCACCATCCGCCGCGTCGACCAGATCATCGTGGTCGACGGCGGCCGGATCGTCGCGCGCGGCGCCCACGAGGAACTGCTCGAGACCAGCGACGACTACCGCGCCATCTACGAACTGCAGTTTCGTCTTCAGGAAGAGTCCCTGGCGATTGAGGCCGGCGGGGAGGTCAACGTCTGATGGGTATGCGTCAGACCTACGTCGATACCTCCAACCTCAGCGGTCGAACCGTCGCCGGAACCCTGCGACGGTTGCTGTACTACGTCGGTCTGCACCGGCGCCACATCGGCATTGCCTTCGCGGCGCTGTCGGTTGCCTCGCTCCTGAACATGGTGCCGCCCTGGGCGCTCAAGATCGCCGTCGACGACTTCATCCCGCAAAAGGACGTGGCCGGCGCGGCGCGCATTGCTGGCGCGCTGATGCTGATCTACGTGGCGCGCGGCGCGCTGAACTACTTGAACTTCTACCTGTTCGCGCGCAGCAGCCAGACCATCGTCTACCAGGTCTCGCGCGACATGTTTACCCGGCTGGTGCGTCACTCCATGCGCTTCTTCGAGAGCCAGCGCACCGGCGAGACGGTCTCGCACTTGACCGCTGACGTCACCGCCGTGCAGCAGGCCATGCAGGGCCAGGTGCTGACTGCCAGCGCCGGCATCGTCACGATGGGTCTCTACCTGGTGGTGATGCTCACGCTCGACTGGCGCCTCACCCTGGTAATTCTCTCCGTGGTCCCGCTCATGCTGATCGCCAGCGTCATCACCGCCCGGATGCTGCGGGTCCGTTACCGCCGCGTCCAGGAATCCATCGCCAACATCAACACGGCCATCGAGGAAAACGTCAGCGGCGTTCGCGTCAGCCGTGCGTTTGCCCGCGAAGAGGCCGACACCCAGCGCTTCCAGACCGAGAACCGCGCCAACCTGCAAGCCAACCTCAACACCACCATGGTTGAGTCCATCGCCACGCCGTTGATCGAAGGGCTCAGCACCCTCAGCGTCGCGGCCCTGCTCGCCTACGGCGGCTGGCAGATCACCTTGGGCGAGATGCAACCGGGAACCCTCATCGCATTCCTCGCCTACGTGCAGATCTTTCATCAACCGATGACCGAACTCGTGCGGGTGAACTACGTGATCCAGTCCGGCCTGGCCGCCGCCGACCGGATCTTCCAGTTCATGGACGTGCCGCAGCACATCGTCGACCGGCCGTCCGCCGTCGATCTGGTCGAACCGCGCGGACGCGTCGAGTTTCGCAACGTCGACTTCAGCTACGACGGCGTCACGCCGGTCCTCCAGGACGTGTCCGTGACAGCCGAGTCCGGCCAGACCGTCGCCCTGGTCGGTGCCACGGGGTCCGGCAAGACCACCATGGTCAACCTGATCGCGCGCTTCTACGACCCGGCGTCAGGCCGGATCCTCATCGACGGCAACGACCTGCGCGACCTGCGCATGGAGAGCCTCCGCTCGCGGCTTGCATTCGTGCCGCAGGAAACGTTCCTGTTCAGCGGCACCATCGCCGAGAACATTCGTTACGGGGACCCTGGCGCCAGCGACAGCCAGGTCGACGCGGCGGCGGCGCTGGCCCGGGCCGACGACTTCATCGGGGAATTGGACGACGGCTACGAAACCATCGTGGGCGACGGTGGTTTGCGGCTCTCACGCGGCCAGCAGCAGCGCGTGGCGCTGGCCCGCGCGATCCTCGCCGACCCCGCCGTACTCGTGCTCGACGAAGCCACGTCGGACATTGACACCGAGTCCGAATACGAGATCCAGCGGGCGCTGGTCCAGGTCATGCGCAATCGCACCAGCTTCGTCATTGCCCACCGGCTATCCACCATTCGCAACGCCGACCTCATCGTGGTCCTGGACGAAGGCCGCATCGTCCAGCGCGGCGCCCACACCGACCTCATCGCCCAACCCGGCCCCTACCGCGACCTCCACGCCGCCCAATTCGACGACCCACCCC
>JAPPLN010000082.1 GCA_028874175.1 Chloroflexota bacterium | reverse complement strand
TGCGAGTGACGCTGCTCAACCAGGGCTCGTCGAACCTGACCTACACGGCCACCGACGCTTACGGCGGGTCCGTGACGCGGACCGCGACCATCGCCATTACCGCGAAGGAGAGCCGGAGCATTGCCGAGAACTCCGCTGCCGGCACGGCGGTGGGGAACCCGGTGACCGGCACGCCCTACAACGGCGTGGCGCTGAGCTACACGCTGAAGGGGAACGCGGCGGACTCCGGGAAGTTCGTCATCGACTCGGCCAGCGGCCAGATCAGCGTCAAGCAGGGCGCGACGCTGGACTACGAGACCGACGATTCCCACCGCGAAACCGAAACATTCAACGGCCAGCTGATTGCCAAGTTCTATCGGGGCGAGGTGCATTACTCGGTGGACGGCCACGCGGCCGTCATCAACGTCACCATCAAGGTGACGGACGTCGAGGCCGGCAAGCCCGATGCGCCTACGCTGTCGCGCACGCAGTACAGCGAGCCGACCAACCCGGGGCTGGACGTGACCTGGACGGCGCCGGCGGCCAACGGGCTGACGATCAGCGGCTACCAGGCGCAGTACCGCAAGAAGGCGGCCGCGGGTGAGGAAGCAGCCGATTGGACGGCGTACAGCGGCACGCTGGGCGCCACAGCGACGAGCCTCACCCTGCCCGAACTGGAGGCAGGCGCGACGTACGAGGTGCAGGTTCGCGCGGTTACCAGCGAGGAAGGCGAGAGCCCCTGGTCGGACACCGGGTCCGGGCGGGCCAACCGTCCCCCGCGGTCCACGGAAGCGCCCAATCTTCAGCCTAGCTACACCGTTCTCTGGGGCGGAGCCGACTCCGTCAGGACCCTCAATGACAAATTCGCGGACGCCGACGGCGACTCGCTGACCTACTCGGCCTCGGCGCAGTATCCGGGCGTGCTCAGGGTCGGTATCGAGGGCGATGACTCCGACAAGTTGCGGATCCACGTCCTCAATCCGGCCACGTCAACGGTCACCTACGGGGTGTCCGACGGGTACGGCGGCTACGCCTCGAAGACCATTGACGTCAGCGGCTCCGCGGACGCCTTCAACGGCGCCGATGTGCGCCGCAGCGTGGCCGAGAACTCCGCCGCCGGCACGGCGGTCGGCGACCCGGTGACGGGGACGCCCTACGACGACGGGGACGACCAGTCCGACGATGCGCTGACCTACACGTTGACAGGCGAGGCGGCGACGTCGAACGCCTTCACGATCGACTCGTCGACCGGCCAGATCAGCGTCAAGCAGGGCGCCACCGTCGACTTCGAGACCAAGAGCTCCTACACGGGCCGGGTGAATTGGACCGTCCAGGAGCAGGAAGCCTTCGCCGACGTCACCATCCAGGTGACCGACCTCGAAGCCGGCAAGCCCGACGCGCCGACGGTGACGCGGACGGCGTTCAGCGAGCCGACGAACCCGGCGCTGGACGTGACCTGGACGGCCCCGGATGCCAATGGCACCACCATCAACGGCTACGAGGTGCAATACCGCAAGAAGGTTGCCGACGGCGAAACACCCAACGCCTGGACGGCCTACACCTATACCGACGCCAACGAGAACGTCACCAGCAGGCTGGCGGCATCGGCCACCAGCCTGACCCTGCCGGACCTGGAGGCCGGCGCGACCTACGAGTTCCAGGTGCACGCGCTCACGGCTCTCGAGGGCGAAGGCCCGTGGTCGGACACCGGCTCGGGCCGGGCCAACCGTCCCCCGCGATCCACCGAAGCGCCCAACCTCCAACCGAGCTACACCCTTCTCTGGGGCGGAGCCGACTCCGTCAGGACGCTCAATGACAAATTCGCGGACGACGACAGCGACGCGCTGACCTACTCCGCCTCGGCGCAGTATCCCGGCGTGCTCAGGGTCGGTATCGAGGGCGATGACTCCGACCAGCTGCGGATCCACGTCCTCAACCCGGCTACGTCTACGGTCACGTACGGGGTGTCCGACGGGTACGGCGGCTACGCCTCCAAGACCATTGACGTCAGCGGCTCCGCCGACGCCTTCAACGGCGCCGATGTGCGCCGCAGCGTGGCCGAGAACGCCGCTGCCGGGACGGCGGCGGGCGACCCGGTGACCGGGACGCCCTACGACGACGGCGACGATGAGACCGACGATGCGCTGACCTACACGCTGACCGGCGAGGCGGCGACGTCGAACGCCTTCACGATTGACTCGGCCACTGGCCAGATCAGCGTCAAGCAGGGCGCCACCATCGACTACGAGACCAAGAGCTCTTACACGGGGCGGGTGAACTGGACCGTGCAGGAGCAGGAAGCCTTCGCCGACGTCACCATCGAGGTGATCGACGCCGAAGCCGGCAAGCCCGGCACGCCCACGGTGGTGCGCACGAGGTTCGAGACGGAGTCCAACCCGGCGCTGGACGTGACCTGGACCGCTCCCGACGCCAACGGCACCACCATCGACGGCTACAAAGTCCAGTACCGCAAGCAGGTCGCTGACGGCGAGACCCCCAACGCCTGGACGGCGTACACCTACACCGACGCCAACGAGCTTGTCATCGTCATACTGCCGGCATCGACGCTGAGCGTCACCGTGCAGGACCTGGAAGCCGGCGCGACCTATGAAGTCCAGGTGCGCGCGACCACTGCCAAGGAAGGCCACGGTCCCTGGTCGGACATCGGGGAAGGGCGGGCCAACCGGCCGCCAAGCCTCACCAATATATTTCTGGCTGATGTGCAGTGGGATCGAGGGAGCCGGCTGGGAACGAAGGTGGAGGACTTCAACAAGTTCTTCAACGATGCCGATGGCGACACGCTCACTCCCTCGGTGCGGTCCCAGCACCCCGGCATTATGAGCGTGTGGGTAATTGACAACGGCGTCCATGCCTTCGGGAATCACGGAGTCAACCCGGGGCAGGCGAAGATGACCTACGGAGCACATGACGGGTACGGCGGCTTCATCTCAAGGGATGTCACCCTTACGTTCGTCGACAACCAGACTCGGCAGATCGCCGAGAACTCCGCCGCAGGCACCGCGGTGGGCGCTCCGGTCACGGGAACGCCCTACGACGACGGCGACGATGAGACCGACGATGCGCTGACCTACACGCTGACGGGCGAGGCGGCGACTTCCGGGGCTTTCGTCATCGACTCCGCCACCGGCCAGATCAGCGTCCAGGAAGACGCCAACCTGGACTACGAGGCTAAGAGTTCCTACACGGGAAAGGTGAATTGGACCGTGCAGGGCCAGGCCGTGTTCGCGACGGTCACCATCAACGTCACTGACCTCGAGGCCGGCCAGCCCGACGCGCCGACGGTGACACGAACCGAGTTCAGCGAACCGACCAACCCGGCGCTGGACGTGACCTGGACCGCTCCCGATGCCAACGGCACCACCATCGACGGCTACAAAGTCCAGTACCGCAAGCAGGTCGCTGACGGCGAGCCCCCCAACGCCTGGACGGCCTACACCTACACCGACGCCAACGAGCGTGTCATCGTC
Source organism: Chloroflexota bacterium (assembly GCA_028874175.1). Lineage (GTDB taxonomy): Bacteria > Chloroflexota > UBA11872 > UBA11872 > UBA11872 > UBA11872. The sequence goes on along the minus strand of JAPPLN010000082.1, from coordinate 14,666 downwards.
ATATTGCCGGCATCGACGCTGAGCGTCACCGTGCCGGATCTGGAAGCCGGCGCGACCTATGAATTCCAGGTGCGCGCGACCACTGCCAGAGAAGGCCACGGCCCCTGGTCGGACTCCGGCTCAGGCCGGGCCAACCGGCCGCCGAATCTCACCGCCTGGTTCCTCACCGACTACACGGGTACCTGGGGCCGCGAGATTGCCGGGACTATCGGCAACGTCTTCCAAGACGCCGATGGCGACACGCTCACCTACTCGGCCTCTTCCAACCGCCCCGCCGTAGTCAGCGTTCGGATGGACGGGGCAGACATCTACTCACTGATTCGCAACCCGGGTTCGACAACCATCACCTACGGCGCGCATGACCCGTACGGCGGATACGCGGCGCGCACCTTCAATATGACGGGTAGAGCGAATGAGACCCGGAGCATCGCCGAGAACTCCGCCGCGGGCACGGCTGTGGGGGATCCGGTGACCGGGACGCCCTACGACGACGGCGACGATGAGACCGACGATGCGCTGACCTACACGCTGACGGGCGAGGCGGCGACTTCCGGGGCTTTCGTCATCGACTCCGCCACCGGCCAGATCAGCGTCCAGGAAGACGCCAACCTGGACTACGAGACTCAGAGCTCCTACACGGGCAAGGTCGAGTACACGGTCAACGGCTATGCGACGGCCATCAACGTGACCGACGCCGAGGCCGGCAAGCCCGACGCGCCGACGGTGAGTCGGACCGAGTTCAGCGAGCCTTCGAATCCGGCGCTGGACGTGACCTGGACGGCGCCGGACGCCAACGGCGCGACCATCACCGGCTACGAGGTCCAGTACCGCAAGAAGGTCGCCGACGGCGAGACGCCCGAGGCGTGGATGGCGTACACCTACACCGACGCCAACGAGAACGTCACCAGCCAGCTGCCGGCAGCGACGCTCAGCATCACCGTGCCGGATCTGGACGCCGGCGCGACCTACGAGCTCCAGGTGCGCGCGCTTACGGCTCTCGAGGGCGAAGGCGCCTGGTCGGACATCGGCGAAGGACAGGCCAACCGGCCGCCGACTACGACCGAGGTTGCCCTCCAGGATCTCGAGATCGTGCAGGCCGACCAAATCAATGAGCCGATCGAGCACGAATATTTCCTGGACCCCGACGGCGACGCGATGAGCTTCTCAGCCTCAGCGGAGTACCCGGGCGTGCTCACGGCTCGCATCGTTGCTATAGGCATCGGCCCTGGCACGGATGTGGATACGCTGAACGTCGAAGGCATCAATCCCGGCTCGTCGACGGTTACCTACGGAGCGCACGACGGGTACGGCGGATACGTCTCACGCACGATCACGGTCACAGTCACCGGCTCCGAGCGCCGGAGCGTCAGCGACAGGGCTCCGGCCGGCACGCTGGTCGGCGACCCGGTAACCGGGACACCCTACGACGACGGCGACGATCAGACCGACGATGCGCTGACCTACACGCTGACCGGCGAGGCGGCGGACACGGGCACGTTCGTCATCGACTCGGCCACCGGCCAGATCAGCGTGGCGGAAGGCGCCACCGTGAACTACGCGACCAAGAGCTCCTACACGGGCCAGGCGACCTACACCGTGCAGGGCCAGCCGGCCGTGATTGACATCACGATCGAGGTCATTCCCGTTCACGAGGTCTCGATCGCCCTCCCGGCGACTTTCAAGAATCTGCAACCAATGGACGTCACCTTCACGTTTGGGACGGACGTCACCGGCTTCGACACCACCGACGTCACGGTTGAGAACGGCACGTTGGGGACCCTATCGGGCAGCGGCGCGGTCTACACCGCCAAGGTGACGCCCAACGGTGACGGCGACGTCACGGTCACGGTGGGGACCGGCGCGGCCTTGGCCGCCGACAGCGGCCTTGCACCGCAGACGGCAACGTCGAAGGTGTCGACCTATCTGTGGGTCAGGCTCGAGGGCCCCTCCGGGACCCGCAAGAGCTGGGACTCCTTTGAGGTCGTGGCCACGTTCTCGCAGCCGCCGGGCGATGACTTCAGCTTCCGGCCCTGGAACTCAACGACCCCCGTTCCAGTCAGCGTCGAGGGCAACACCGCGACCTTCACCCTGACGCCGGAGTACTACGGCTATCGATGGGGCACCTGGTCCTACCGAACCCGGCTATGGGTCAACTGGCGCGGACTCGGGGCGTACTTCGAGGTCTACTCGGATGGCGATCGGCCACGCGTGCATCGCATCATCGGTCCGAGCGCGACCCAGCGTGGGCCCTTCAGCATTCACGTTCAGCTAACCGAGGACGTGGTGGGTATCGAGGCGGAGGACTTGGCCGTCGTCAATGGCGAGGTGACCGGGTTCCGCCGGGTTTACGGGATCGTGCGGCCGAACGTGGCCGGGTGGTTCTATGAGGCGGACATCACCCCCACACGCAGTGGACGATTGACGGTGGACATCGCGGCCAGTGAGTTCAGGGACGGCGTTGGCTGGGGTAACCGGGCGGCCCGGCAGTGGTCGGTCAACGTCGACCTTTCGCCGCCGGCCCCCGATCAGCCTTCAGTCACTCAGTCGGCCTCCGCGCCCACGACCTCGCTGGACGTGGCCTGGACGGCCCCGGACACCGGGACCGGCCTGCCGATCATCGACTACGACGTGTGGTACCGGAAGCCGGGTGAGGCCAACTGGACGGACCATCCTTTCATCAGCACGGCGACCCAGACGACGCTCACCGGACTGACGGCGGATACGACCTACCAGGTCCAGGTGCGGGCGGTGAACTCCGACAGCCCCAGCGACTGGTCGCCAACGGCTGAAGGCGCCACTGCGGCGAACAACCGTGCCCCACAGTTCGCCAGGCTGGCCACGCCGCGCTCGGTACCGGAAAACGCGCCGGCCGGCACCCCGGTGGGCGACCCGGTCACGGCCACCGACCTGGAGGGCCACTTGCTGACGTACTCGCTACGGGAGGCGTCGACCCTCTTCGATCTGGATTCGGCCACGGGGCAACTCAGCGTGGCGGAGGGCGCGACCCTGGACTACGAGGCCGGGGCGTCCTACACCCTGGTGATTGAAGTCAGCGACGGCCTCGACACCACCTGGGCCGGCGACAGCCAAACTGTTGACGCCGAAGTCACGGTCACCATCACCGTGACCGACGTTGACGAGGCGCCGGATCGACCGGACGCGCCGACGGTAACGCCGTCGGCGGCTCAGCCGCGGAGCGTGCTGGATGTCACGTGGACGGCCCCGGCTAACGAAGGCCGGCCGGCCATCACGGACTACGACCTGCGCTTCCGGCAGGTGGGCGAATCCGAGTGGACCCCGCACGACTTCGCCGGCACAGGCACCGCAACCACGCTCCAGAATCTCGAACGCGGAACGTCCTATGAAGTGCAGGTGGCGGCGAGCAACGACGAGGGCACGAGCCCGTGGTCGGACGCCGGACTCGGCCGCACCGAGACGTACAACCTGCTGCCCGTGATCGACCGACCCGAGGATGGCGGCGACCGACTGACCCGCGAGATTGCGGAGAACTCGCCCGCCGGTACTCCGGTCGGCGCGCCAATAGCGGCTAGCGACGGCAACGGCGATGCGCTGACTTTCGCGCTGACAGGCACGAGCGCCTTCGTCATCGACGCGGCCAGCGGCCAGATTCGCGTGGCCGGGGGCGCCGTGCTGGACTACGAGACCAGGGCCTCATATTCGGTGACGGTCACGGTGAGCGACGGCAAGGATGGGAATCACCAGCCTGACGCCGCGATCGACGACACGGTGGAGGTGACCATCGAGGTGCTGGACCAGGCGCCGCCGGCTCAGCCGGACGCGCCGTCGGTGGCCCCGTCGGCCGCCCAGCCCACGACCGTGCTCCACGTGACCTGGACGGCTCCGGCCAATCAGGGCCGGTCGGCCATCACGGACTACGACCTGCGCTACCGGCAGGTGGGCGCAGCGTCGTGGACTGAGCATGCCTTCGACGGCGTGGGAACCATGACCTGGATCTCGGGTCTGGACGCCGACACGGCCTACGAGGTGCAGGTAGCCGCAGCCAACGTGGAGGGCCTGGGTCCCTAGTCGGACGCCGGCGAAGGCCGCACCTCTCCCGCAGCCGATGGCGGCCCGTCTGACGATGGCAACAACCCGCCGGGCTTCGGCGACCAACCTGGCGACCGGGGAACGGTCCGCCGGGTGACCGAAAACGCGCCGGGCGGGACCCTTGTGGGCGCGCCGGTTTCGGCGAGCGATTCGGATGGCGACGCGTTGACCTACGCGCTGTCCGGCGCGACCGAATTCGTGATCGACGCCGCCAGCGGTCAGATTCGTGTGGCCGCGGGGGCGACGCTGGACTACGAGACCACGACGTCGTACACGGTTACGGTCAGCGTTACCGACGGCAAGAACGCGCAGGGCAATGCTGACGCGACGGTCGATGCCACGGTGGAGGTAACCATCAATGTCCTCGACCAGTTGCCGCCGGCCAGGCCGGATGCGCCGTCGGTAGAGCCGACAGCGGCCCAGCCGACGACGGTGCTGCAAGTGACATGGACGGCACCGACAAACGCCGGTCGTCCAGCCATCACGGACTATGACGTGCGCTACCGGGCGTCGGGTGCGTCCGCGTGGGTGCTGCACGGCGTCGCCGGTGTGGCAACCACGACCCGGATCCCCGGTCTGGAACCCGACACCGCCTACGAGGTGCAGGTAGCCGCGGCCAACGTGGAGGGCCTGGGCCCCTGGTCGGACGCCGGCACGGGCCGCACGGCCTCGCTGAGCGATCCGAATGACCCTGATGGTCCCAGCATCCCCACCGGCCCGACTGGCCCCGACGGTCCCACCGGCTCGAACGGTCCCGGCGGTCCCACCGGCCCCGGCAATCCCGGAGGCAACTCCGGTAACCCCGGAGGCAACTCCGGTAACCCCGGAGGCAACTCCGGCAACCCGGGATCGACAGATTCGCCCAGCGGCTCAAGCAACGGCCCATCCGTGACCACGGTGCAGTCCCGCGCCGCGGCCAGCGGTTCGGAACCGACCGATGCGGGCTACGGCGTGTTCTCGCGGGAGCAAGGCGGGCCGATGTTGGCGGAGGCGACGCTCCAGAATCCGATCACGACATTCATGTCCGGCTTCGGGGCGTGGACGCCTGAAAAGGCCCTGCTCTTCAGCTTTGTGTGGCCGGCGCTGCTCGCCGCTGCAGCCCTGCTGTCGCAGGTCCTACAATGGAAGTACCAGGTGTCCCTATGGACGGCAGTGCTCGCCGGCCTGGCGGCAATCTTCCTCTTCTTCTGGCGACGCCGGAAGAAAGCCGAGGACGAAGATCAGGCCGGGGAGGCGCCGACGCTTCGACCGGCGACCTAGCGCTCAACTCGGACGCAAAAGGGCCGATGCGGGCGAGGAAGATCGGAAGCGCGACTCGCCGTCACAAGGGCCGCGGGAAAAACCCCGCGACCCTTGTGCTGATAGCACTGATCACCACTGTTCGCGCGCCGAGCCTGCCGCCCTCCGGGCCGCTAGGGCTTCGCCAGCCGGTAACCGATCCCCGACTCCGTAAAGATATAGACGGGGTCTCTGGCGTTATCCCCGAGCTTGCTACGCAAGCCTTTGACGAAGGAACGCAGCAGCTGCTGGTCGGCCGAGTGGCCCTGCCCCCAAACCTTCACCAACAGCTCGTCATGGGTCAAAACCCGGCCGGCGTTGCTGGATAGCTCGACCAGCAGCTTGAACTGGGTCGGCGTGAGCCTGACCGGGCGGCCCGCCAGGGTGACGCTGCGCTCCAGGTAGTTGATCGTAAGGTCGCCCAGGCGGAAAGGCTCAACCGCCTGGGCCTGCCGGTAGACGGACCGCTTGTGCAGCGCCGCCCGGATCCGTGCCACCAACTCCGTCGGTGCGAACGGCTTAACAACATAGTCGGCGGCGCCCATCTCGAAGGCCCTGGCAAAGTCCTGTTCCCGGCCTCGACCGGTGAGGAAGATGACCGGGACTTCGAAGACGTTCGGAATGCGCTTGATCAGCTCGAAGCCGCTGGTGCCGGGGAGCACCAGGTTCAGCAGTACCAGATGTGGCTGCTCGACCTGGATGAGGCGGTCCAGTTCGGCCGGTTCGCTGGTGACGACGGCCGAGTAGCCAGCTTCCGAGAGAATACTCCGAACGTAGCGCAATACTTGCGGGTCGTCGTCGACGGCGAGAATGCGCTCCGCTGCGGCCGACGCGCCCCGCGTGCGAGCGCTGACGGGAGCGGCGGACGGGTCCGCGGTCCCGTCGGCCGCGGCGACCGCGGGCAGCGTGAACGTGAAGCGCGTGCCGTGGCCCTCGCCGTCGCTCTCGGCCCAGATGCGGCCGCCGTGCGCCTCGACAATGCCGCGGGAGATTGCAAGACCCAGGCCGTATCCCTCGACCTCCGGACCATCGTCGTTGTCGATCCGCGAGAACTTGCTGAAGAGACGGGGCAATTGCGCGGCCGAGATCCCTCGGCCCTCATCGATCACGCTCACGGCTACGTACACGTCCTCCAGCGAGGCGTTCACGCGAATCGTGGACCATTCGCGCGAGTACTTGGACGCATTGGAGAAGAGGTTGTAGAGGACTTGGCCGACTCGCTGGCTGTCGGCGGGAATCCGGGGTATGTCCTGCGCGACGAACACTTCGACGCTGTTCCTGTAGCCGCCGCTGAGAAAGGCATTTCGCGCCTGATCAATTACGTCCGCTATTTCCGTCGGTTCAGGAGCAACTGACAGAGTGCCGGCCTCGATCCGGGCCAAATCGAGCAGGTTGTTGATGAGATCCCGCATATAGTCGGCCTGTTCTTCAATGATTCGGAAGAACTGCCGCGTCTCGGCGGGATCGAGTGGGTACGTAGCGCTCCGAGCGGTCGCTGCGGACCCTTTGATGGATGTCAACGGCGTGCGCAACTCGTGGCTCACCATGCCGAGGAACTCGGCACGCAGGCGTTCAATTTCTTCCAGCGGTGTCATGTCCTGAACCGTTGAAACGACCGACACAATGTCGCCGTCCTCCGAAAGGATTGGAGTTGCATTGACGAGCGTCGTCACGGTCTGACCATCCTGACGTTGGATGGTCATCTCTTCGGCGCGCACGGTCTCGCCAGTCCTGAGGGCACGTTCAACCGGCATTTCAGTGGCAGGAATCTCGCGCCCGTCGATTCGTCGGAAGGTGAACAGCGAAAGCACTTGAGCGAAGTCTCGGTCGTGCCCACGCAAGCCACCGGCGAGACGCCGCGCTTCATCATTGAACTGCACCAACTGGCGCGTCTTTGCATCAACAACCAGGACACCCACGGGTGAGGTATTGACCAGGGCGGTTTGGTCGGCCTTTGCTCGCTGCTCGTCGCCGTAGCGTCGGGCGTTAGTAATCGCAGCCCCTACCTGGGCAGCAAACATCTCAAGGGTTTCTTCGTCTTCCAGGGTGAAGTCGGGGCCAAGTTGCTGCTTGCCGATGTAGATATTGCCGACCTGGTTGCCACGGTCACGGATTTGTGCGCTAAGGAACGCACCAATTGGCAGACTAAAACCCGGGAATCCAGCCAAGTCAACGTGGGCGACGAAATCCCGGGTGCGCAGCGGCCGTTTGAGCTGGCTGAGGTACTGGAAGAGGGCTGGGCCCGCCGGGAATCCCACGGCTTGCTCAATCTCGCCAGGTTCCAGGCCGGAGAAGAGGAGGTCCTCGAGCTCGCCGGCGTCGTCCTGGGTCGTGATCGCTGCGTAACGCGCGTCGGTCAGCACGCGTGCGCTGTCCACGACCTCTTGCAGCACCGTTTCGAGCTCAAGATCCTGGCTGATCCGGAGAATTGCCTCGGTCAGCCGGGAGAGTCGAGACCGAAGTCGCTCATTCTCCGACCGGAGGTCGTTACCTTGCGCCAAACTCGATCCTCGGATCGCTTTCCGCTATGTAATCGTTAGTCTGCCATGCTGACCATGCGTGCCTGCGGCGCTGGTTCATGGTGCACTGCGAGTGAGGGCGACGCCGCCTGCCGTCGCCTCTGTCTGCATCGGGAGCAGTGTCGCAGAACCAATCCGGACGGCCTCGAGGAATGAGCCAACCGTACCGACGCACCGCGAGCGGCTCACGTTGATTCGTCATGTCGGCGAACGTGGGAATCCACCTCCATACGGCGCCGCCCCGCCAACCCAGAGCGCGGCGTCGGCCCGTTCTTATGCCGTACGTCGATTCCAAAGCGTCTCGCCACCCCGTCCACGCGCTCGTTGACATCGGTTTTGACCGCTCCCTAAGCTCGTCGGACCGCTCGCTGTCTTGGGAGTCGATTGCGTGGCTGACCGGCACAAGATTCTGATAACGGACTACGTCTGGCCTTCCACCAATCCCGAGCGCGAGGTCCTCGCCGAACTCGACGCCGAGGTCGTTGAAGCCGATTCCGGCGATGAAGACCGCCTCACTGAGCTGGCCGCCGATGTCACTGGCATCCTCACCTGCTTCGCCAAGGTCACCGAGCGCGTCGTGCGCGCGTCCCCGCGCCTGCGCGTCGTCGGTCGCTACGGTGTCGGGACCGACAATATCGACGTCGACACCTGCACCTCCTTGGACATCCCCGTCACCTACGTGCCCGACTACGGGTATGAGGAGGTCGCCGACCACGCTATGGCCCTGCTCATGGCTCAGGCCCGCGGAATTTCAGTGCTCGACCGCAGCGTGCGTACCGGTCAGTGGACCAACCAGCCCGCCCGACCCATGCACCGCATGCGCGGCCACGTGCTCGGCATCCTTGGCTACGGCCGCATCGGCTACGCCCTGGCCCAGCGCGCCATCCCGCACGGGCTCAAGATCCTCGTCCACGATCCCTACATCACCGCTGACCGCGTGGCCGACATTGGCGCCGAGCTGGTCGACAAGGACCGCCTGGTGACCGAGTCCGACTTCATCTCCGTCCACGCCCCGCTCACCCCCGAGACGCATCACACCATCGGCGAACCAGAACTTCGTGCCATGAAATCAACCGCCTACATCATCAACACCGCGCGCGGCCCCTTGATCGACGAGTACGCCTTGGCCCGCGCCATCGACGAAGGCTGGATCGCTGGCGCCGGCATTGACGTCCTCGAACAGGAACCCCCACCCCCCAACCACCCGCTGATCGGCCTGGACCGCGCCATCGTCACCCCGCACGCCGCGTTCCTCTCCGAGGAATCGCTCCTCGAACTCGAACGCCGCGCCGCCCTGTCCGTCGTCCGCGTCCTGCAAGGCCGAATGCCCGAGTACGTCTGGAACCGCGAGGTCCTGGAACGAGTCAGCCTGGCCGAGGGATAGGGACGGTTCGCAGGGCCGGCCCTACATGAAGTTCTCGTAGAACCACGCCGAACCCACGCCGAGCACCGATCCGACCACGATTCCCACGACGTCGACAGCGATGTCACCACTGAAGGGCGCCAGCGACGCCGTTCCCTCCTCGGCGCCCTGCCAGACCCACCAGCGCGCCAGGACCCACCAAAGAGCCACGCTGCCCATAAAGATGACGACCCGCAGTCGGAGGCGCTGGCTCGCGCCGCCTGCGGCCGGTCGCTTCAGCATCATTCGACCCGGTTCCGCGGTGCCGGGATCCTGCCCGGCACTTGCGTCCGCATCGGCAATCTCGCCCTCGATGATCGAGCGCGCCTGAGCCCCTGCCGGAGCATTGCTGGCCATCGCCAGCGCTGTTGGATACGTCCGGTAGAAGTAATAGCGATAGACGAATGTGAGCGGCAGTCCGACGTACAGGCCAAGGCCTATGACAGCACCGGCTTGGGCAAGTTGCTGCACCGCCAGCACGACCAGCAGCACCACCCAGAGCAATCCCTGATGTAGCAGGTATTGCTGATCCGCAGCCTGGACCTTGAACTCACCGAGAACATTCTCCCGCCGCCACCGCCATCGCTCGATAACGCCCAGGCCGATGCCCAAAACGCAGAGCAGCAACCCTGTTGGGGCTGCGCCGAGGACTACCAGGACCAGGCCTGGAACCACGGCGGTTGCGAGTCCGGCGATTGCAATGGTCGGCCAGGAAGCGATGGCTGCGCGCACCCGCCCGCGGTATTGCACGAAAGCCCGGCCCGCTTCGTGAGGCGCGTAGCCCGCGTCAATCAGCGCCCGCACCGCCACTTGCGTGTGCTGCGGATCCTCGGGCCGACCCTGCTGCAGGCGCGTCAACATGGTGGGCAGCCCTCCGACGTGCGCTCGTTCGCTGGCCCATTCTCGGCTATTCGGCCTCGAACCGCTATGCCGCCCGAATGCGCTGATCCACCGCGTTCCGAATCAACGTCGGCAGCAACTGGCTGTCGTGCACGATCTCGCCAAAGCACGCCCCCAGCGGCCGACCGTCGATTCGGGGCATATACGCCCGTTCGAACTCGGTGCGCAGCACGCCCACCCCGAAGGCCAGCACCTTCGTTGCCTGCCCGCCCGGTCCGTTGCGATTCCGGCGATCCAGGTCCGTCAGCACCCGACGCAACTGGGCCGGATCGCTGCTGATCCCGTCCGTAATCACGATCACGCTCTTCAGGCCCGCCTGCGGTTGGATGTGCGTCAACGCTCGCCGCATCGCCCCGGCGTCGTCGGTCTCGCGGTGGTCCAGCGTGTAGATGGTCCGAACAATCGGGCTGTGATCGCGCGGACGGTAGGCCGCCTCCGAGGGTATTCCGGCCGCCGTCCACACGCTTTGCTCGAATCGCCAGTGCAGCACCGCCTCCGTGCTGAAGCTCAGCACCGCGTAAGGAATCCGCAGCCGCTCGTGGATCTCGATAAAGATCACCGCCGCTTCCACCAGCCGGTCGAACTTCTTGGTCGGAAACCCCCGTTGCACCATGCTCCCGCTGATGTCCAGCAGGATCGCGCTGGCGAAATCTCGCTGCCGGTCCTCCCGCGCCACTCGCACACCCCGCAGGAATGCCGACGCCGGATCCGTAATCAGCCGCTCGGGATGCTCCAGGTCGATCTCGCCCGTATCGCCCCGCCGCTGCTTGCGCGGCCGTCGCCACGGGTCCACCGCACCATGCCGCCGCCGGTCCATGATCTCCGCCAGGCCGCGCCGACGGCCGCTCCCGTGGATGGACTCCCGGATCAGCGGCTCCAGCTTGCGAACGGCCGCCAGATAGTCGAACGCCTCGTAGTCGATCTGCGGTCCGCGACCCTTCCGCAGGTACGAGATGAGCCCCGGATGCCATGACTCCCCCGTTGAGCTGAGCACCCGGTCCCGAACCTGTCGCCGGCTCCACCGCCGCCGCTCGCCCTGCGTGACCGAACTTGGGGCGCGATCTTCCGGAGCATCTGGAGCGCCGTCTCTCCGACGACTTTGCAGCGGCTGCGTCGTGGCGGTCGGCGCACGCTGGTCGGCTTCCGCCGGTTCGTCGCTGGCGCTCGCGCCGGTCGGCGAGTCGGGGGCCTCCTCGGCCGACGCGTCCTGCGGCTCCGGCTCCGGCTCGTCCTCGGTTGGCGTCGTGCCCGGATCGCTCGCGTCGGGAGCCTTCGTCGCGTTTCGAGCCCGCTCGGCCGCCTGCCGCCGTGCTTCCTGCTCCGCCGTAACCAGCAATCGGTAGGCCGGTAGGACGTCCTCCGTCAGCTCCTCCAGCAGTCCCGAAACCTCATCGCGGGCCGCCGCTCGCTGCACGCCCTGCAGCGTGGTCTCGAAGGCCCTGGCCGCCGGCCTGTCCAGGACCGGCGCCGCTCGTGCGCCCGGCCACTGCCGCTCGGTCCACGCGTGAATGTGGGCATCGAGGAATTGATGATGGAGCGGCGCGCCCGCGGTGTCGCGGATGCCCGGCATGTCCGTCATCGGTTCCAGTTCCACTCCGCGGCCGTACAGCCGCTGAAACAGCCTCCCGATTCCCGGGTAACGCGCCATGTGCAGGCGGTTGACCCGCATGTCGTTGACCACGTTCACCAGCAGCGTCAGTGCCGCCGCCGACAGAACCGGGTTGGCATGGAGTTCGATCCAGCGAGCCGTCGCCATCGCGCCGGCCTTGCCGGTAAATCGGACTTCGGCCGCCTCATGCGCCAGTGCCGCCACGACAAGCGCCGGCGGCCACTCCGACAGGAGCGCTCGCGGGTAGTCCACCACCTCCTGCGCCGGGCGATAGGCCCACCACGGCCCGGCCTCCAGGCGAACCGGCAGATCGCTCAGGATCAGGCGCCCGGCCAGCTCGAACTGTTCGGTCGTCAGTCGCGTTTCGTCAGACCAGGCCATAGCCGGCCAACGTCGCTTCCAGCACAGGACGAATGTCGTCGCCCGACCCCTCCAGCACGCCCCGCCGCAACCAGCGCACGAAGGTGGCCGCGTCGTCGCCCGCCCGGGCGCTGGTCACCAGTTCGGCCGTCGTCAGGCTCACACGCTCGGCCGCCGCCCCGGCCAGGTCGGCCGGCACGTCGTTCAGCGGGTGACGCGCGTCGCGGTCCCAGGCGCCGGAAAGAATCGCCCGTCCCGTGGCAGCCAGCTCTGCCGCCGAGTGCAACAGCGCCGGGTCGATGGCCTCGTCGGCAACGAACGCTAGGATCGCGGCCTCTTCATCCAGCGGCGGATAGTCCATCCGGATCACCGCCCCAAAACGGTTCTCCACCGCCTCGTTCAACGGTTTCACGCCCGGCCCCTCGGCAAACCCCGTGGCCACCAGCCGGAAGTCGGGATGCGCGTGCACCACCCGCCCATCCGGCAGCAACAGCCGCCCGCCCTTGTCGAACAGCCCGTTGATGATCGAATGGACGTCTGGATACGCCAGGTTGTACTCGTTCACGATCACGAACAGCCCCTCGCTCGCCGCCTCCAGGAATCCCTGGATCGACCACGAGGTCGCGCCTCCCGTCAGCCGCCGCGCCGCCGTCAGGTCCGTCTTGCTGGTCTCGCCGGTCAGGCTGAACTCGACGGCTGGCAGATTCCACAAGTGCGCCAACGTGCGCGCCAGCGCCGACTTTCCGCAGCCGGTCGGCCCGCGCAGGAACACCGGCCGCCCCGCGACCAGCGCGCCCTGGGTCAGCCGCAAGGCCTGCCAGCTCGAGTCCGTCAGACACGGTAAAGCGCTGCGGGCCTCTGGCACGTGCCCTAGTGACGACGCCAGGTTCAACCCATACTCCGCCCGCAGTGCCCGGCGCAAGTCGTCGGTCGATGCTCCATTGACACCGTTCAAGCTCTCGATGACCGGCGGTCGGTCGGCTCTCGCTCGAATCCGAACGCTGCGGCCATCGGCCAGGGTCAGCTTTGCGCCGCTTCCGTTGTCGACGTCTGCGGGCTCCTGCATTGATTTGGGCGGCGGCAGCGCCATCGCCGCGCCCGCATCCGGTCGCTCCATATCCAGCAGGGCCTGCCGCAATTCGTCTGGATACGCCGTGGACGCCACCGCCCGCCCCAGCGCCTGCCGCGTCGTCTCCGCTACGGGCTGCATCAGGTCGTCGGGCGCGATTGAGAGCACGGCCTGCGACCCGATCTCCGCGAGCGGCAGCCCCGTCGCATGCCCCAGCGCCAGCCAGTGAACCAGCGAGCGCGTCGAAATCCGGTCCCGCATGGCCCCGCCCAGTTCGGCGTGTCCGCGCAACTGGCCGGCCACGCCCACCAGTCGCTCGACGATTGACGGATTCGCCCGCAGGTCCAGCGCCTCCGCCAGTTCCAGACGCCCGAACTCGAAGGCCACCGCGTCCGCTTCCTCGTCCGGCGGCAGAAACCCCATCGGAATCGCGCCCAGCCCCCAGCCGAACCGCCGCTGCAACGCCCGCCCGATCTCCGCGGCGCCCACGTAGTTCGGGTTGGCGGTGGCAAACACCCCGAACTGCTCGTGCACCTCGATCTCGATATTCCCCAGGTCCGTCCCGGAAATCACCAGCCGACCCGTATCCATGGCCTGCGTCAGCGCGCTCACCAGGTCCGGCGGCAGCATATTGATCTCGTTGATCAGCAGCTTGTGTCCGTGCAGCATCGCCTGCACGGCCGGACCCAGCGCCGCCACCGTCGATTGCCCCGTATCGCCGCGCACGACCTCCGTCCGCTGGAAGAAGTCCGCCAGCGTCGTATCGCCGCTGAACGTAAGTTCCACGCACGGCTCGTTGGCCAGGTGGCAGTAGGTCTTGACCATCGTCGTCTTGCCGCAGCCGGTCGGGCCTGTGAGCAAGACGAAGGTCCGCAGGTGCGGATTGGCCTCGATCTGCGCCATCCGCTGCAGGACCTCCGCCATCGAGGCGGTGATCCGAATAAAAACCTCGTCCCGCGTCGGCACCAGCCGCGCCGCGTCCGGCGCCTCGTCCCCGAACCCGCCCAGTTCCTCGCGAACCTCCGCCGGCACCGCCCGAAACCGCCCGCTTCCCAGGTCCCGCCGCTCAAACCGCTCACCCAGGATCTCGAGCTCCGAATCCTCGAGAGCAATGTGCTCGCCAAACGCCGCCCGGCCATCGCCCGACGCCGCGCCGCCACGGCCCTCGGACGCATCCTCCGCGCCAAACAGGGATCTCAGAAAACTCTGCATTACCGGGCCCATCCACCACGCGCCGCCCGCATTCTAGGCGCGCCCTCGCCCAGCCCCGACCGCGGCTTACAGCCTTCGTGGTATCGAGAGTCTCGGTCGTGGGTCACTTTGAATTTTGAGGGGCGCGCAGCGGTAGCACTACCGGCGGTCATGGGGATCGGACGGGTCTGAGGACGGATGGTCGGGGTCGGAAATCGGTGGGGGGTGAAGGGGGGAGCGGTCGCGCGGCAGCCCGGCCCCCTATAGGGG
>JAPPLN010000084.1 GCA_028874175.1 Chloroflexota bacterium | reverse complement strand
GGCATGCGGTGCTGGAGACGCCGGCGATGGATTGGATTGGGGCTTCGGGGACGCACTTCCAGCGGGGGTATACGGAGTATCCGTCGTGCGCTCCGGCGCGCCGGGTGCTGATGTCGGGGCACGCGCCGTCGGCGAACGGGATGGTGGGGATGACCAGGCACCCGGAATGGGATCCGTCGGCGACGCTGGCGGGCGAGTTGCGCGACGCGGGCTATGAAACACACCTGAGCGGCAAGCTGGGCCTGCAACCGACGCGGCGGCGCTTTGGGTTTGAGGCGATGGACGTGGCGAACAGCTCGCGCACCCTGGACAACGATTACCTGACGTGGCTGCGCGGCGAGGCTCCGCCGCACCGCTGGGCCATGGCCCATGGGGCGACCTCGAACGGCTGGATCGGACGTCCGACACATCTGCCAGAGGAAAAGACGCAGACGTTCTGGACGGTGTCGCGGGCGATCGATTTCCTGGAAACGCGGGATCCGACGGCGCCGTTTTTCCTGAATGTGTCGTTCATGGATCCGCATCCGCCGTTTACGCCGCCGGCGTTCTTCTTTGACCGGTACGAGCGCATGGACCTGCCGGAACCGGTGATTGGGGACTGGGTTCCGGAGTTTCCGGGGCCGCGGCGGGGGCTGGATCCGGAGCTTTCCGAGGACACGGAGCGCTGGAGCCGGCGCCTGCACCTGGACCCGGCGCCGATGCACCACTGCCGGGCGGGGTACTACGGGCTGGTGAATCACGTGGACATGCAGCTGAACCGGTTGTTCCAGTACATGCGCGACAAGGGACTGCTGTACGACACGTTCATCATGTTCGTGTCGGATCACGGGGAGATGCTGGGCGATCACCACCTGTTCGCGAAGACGTGGCCGTACGAGACGTCGGTGCGGGTGCCATTCCTGGCGCGGGCGCCGCGGTCCATGGGGTTCCCGAGCCAGGTGGAGGTGGCGGCGCCGGTGGGGCTGCAGGATGTGATGCCGACGCTGCTGGATGCGGCGGGCTGCGAGATTCCGGAATCGGTGACGGGTCGGAGCCTGCTGCCGTGGATGCGCGGGGAGTCGCCGGCGTGGCGGGACGTGCTGCACGGGGAGCACGCGGGGCAGTACCGGGAGGCGGACGGCAATCACTGGATTGTGAACGAGCGGCATAAGTACATCTGGTTCAGCCAGACGGGCGAGGAGCACTTGTTTGACGTCGTGGAGGATCCGAATGAGGAGCGGGATCTGGCTGCGAAGAGCGTTTTAGGTGACTCGGGGGTTGGTGCGCGGAAGACCCCTCACCGATTTCCGCCGAAGACGCCGGAATCTGCCTCTCCCCCAGGAGAGGGTGAAGAGCGGACGGACCTTCGAGGGACAGGAGTACAGCGGGATACTCAAGGCTCTCCGGATGTTGATCTTGCGTGGTGGCGGGGGCGGTTAGCGGAGGAGCTGGCGGATCGGCCGGAGGGGTTTAGCCGGGATGGTGGGCTGGTGGTTGGGCGGCCGCATCGGATGTTTGTTCCGGGGAAGGGGAGAGGTTAGAGGGGAGAGGAGTGAGAAAGAGAAGGAGCGGGACTCTTCGAGTGGCCTCGCAAGAAGACGAAGAAGGCGAGGTTTTCTTCGACAAGCGCAGGGCACACGCACCCCGAACATACGCGGCACCTCGAACGGAAGACTCCTCACCGATTTCCGCCGAAGACGCCGGAGTCCTTCGGCAAGCTCAGAACAGGTTCTGCCTCTCCCCTTGGAGAGGGTGAAGAGCGGTGGGCTGACTGAGGGGGTTGGGTGGTGGGGAGGGTGGTTCGACACGGTTCTCCGACGGACTCCGAACCGGCTCACCACGAACGGGTAGGGGATGGTGGTTGCGCGGAAGACGGGCGGGTCTCAGACGCCGCCCCTACGCAAGAGAGGAACAGGTGGTTTTGCACGGTCGCAGGACTAGCGGTCTAGAGTCTGGGCTGGAGCGACTCAAGCGAGCAGAGCCGGAAGGGAGTGGGGGTGATGGGTGAGGGGCGGCCGAATGTGTTGTTGGTGGTGACGGATCAGCAGCGGGGGGATGCGCTGGGGTTGGATGGGCATGCGGTGCTGGAGACGCCGGCGATGGATTGGATTGGGGCTTCGGGGACGCATTTCCGGCGGGGCTACACGGAGTGCCCGTCGTGCGTTCCGGCTCGGCGGGTGCTGATGTCGGGGCAGGCGCCGTCGGCGAACGGGATGGTGGGGATGACCGGGCATCCGGAATGGGATCCGCCGGCGACGCTGGCGGGCGAGTTGCGCGACACGGGCTACGAGACGCACCTGTGCGGCAAGCTGCATCTGCAGCCGACGCGGCGCCGCTTTGGGTTTGAGGCGATGGACCTGGCCGAAAGCTCGCGCGGCCGGGACAACGATTACCTGACGTGGCTGCGCGGCGAGGCGCCGCCGCACCGCTGGGCCATGGCCAACGGAGCGCCCTCGAACGGCTGGATCGGACGTCCGACGCACCTGCCGGAGGAAAAGACGCTGGCGTTCTGGACGGTGTCCCGGGCGATCGACTTCCTGGAAACGCGCGATCCCACGGCGCCGTTCTTCCTAAACGTGTCGTTCATGGACCCGCATCCGCCGTTTACGCCGCCGGCGTTCTTCTTTGACCGATACGAGCGCATGGACCTGCCGGAGCCGGTGATTGGGGACTGGGTGCCCGAGTTTCCGGGGCCGCGGCGGGGGATGGATCCGGAGCTATCCGAGGACATGGAGCGATGGAGCCGGCGACTGCACCTGGACCCGGCGCCCATGCACCACTGCCGGGCGGGCTACTACGGGCTGGTGAATCACGTGGATATGCAGCTGAACCGGTTGTTCCAGTACATGCGCGACAAGGGCCTGCTGTATGACACGTTCATCATGTTCGTGTCGGATCACGGGGAAATGCTGGGGGATCACCACCTGTTCGCGAAGACGTGGCCGTATGAGGCGTCGATCCGGGTCCCGTTCCTGGCGCGGGCGCCGCGGTCGATGGGGTTCCCCAGCCAGGTGGAGGTGGCGGCGCCGGTGGGGCTGCAGGATGTGATGCCGACGCTGCTGGATGCGGCGGGCTGCGAGATTCCGGAATCGGTGACGGGTCGGAGCCTGCTGCCGTGGATGCGCGGGGAGTCGCCGGCGTGGCGGGACGTGCTGCACGGGGAGCACGCGGGGCAGTACCGGGAGGCGGACGGCAATCACTGGATTGTGAACGAGCGGCATAAGTACATCTGGTTCAGCCAGACGGGCGAGGAGCATTTGTTTGACGTGGTGGAGGATCCGAATGAAGAGCGGGATCTGGCTTCCGAAGCCGCTCTCGGGCCGTGGAGAGAGCGATTAGCCCAGGAGCTTGCGGAGCGGCCGGAGGGGTTTAGCCGGGACGGCGGGCTGGTTGTTGGGCAGCCGCATCGGATGTTTGTTCCGGGGAAGGGGAGAGGTTAGAGGGGAGAGAAGTTAGAGGGGACTAAGACTGGAGCCCGGCTGGGGACGGGCGGGTCCCAGGCTGCGCGCAGCCTGGGCCACAAGACAGCTTGGGCCGCAAGGTGGGATGACGGGGGGATTAGTCCGTGGGTTGGAGGAGGCGGGTGGTGGGGAGGGTGGCCATTTGGCGGTCGAGGGTGAGGGTTTCGAGGCCGGATTGGGCGTAGTCGTCGGCGATGAGGCGGTCGAAAAGGCCGGGGCCGGTGGTGACGGCGAGGGCGTCCAGCACGGTCCGACCGCTCAGGGGGGCGACGAGGCCGCTGGTGAGCGTTTCTAGTAGCCCGGCGCGGGCTTCGGCGCTGGAAAAGTCGTAGTGGTGGATGAGTGCGGCGTAGGCCTCGCCAATGGCCTGGTTGGACGCGACTATCTCGCAGCCGCGCTCTTCGACAAGGACGACAAGCCGGCTCGCACAGCGCTCGAAGTCCCTCCGCGGCTATCTCGCGACCAATCTGACGAGGATCGAGGTGTCAACGCCGTAGCGCAGGGCCACGCCCTTGCTCCCGTTCGTCCCGGAATTTGCGGATGTCGAAGGGTGGAGTGCCGGGTTTTATTTTGTCGCCGAGGGTTCCGAGCTTGGAATAGTCGATCCGCTTGGGACGCAGCAGGTATCCGTCGGGTCCTTCCAGCAGTTCCAGCCGATCGCCGGGGCCGACGCCGAGTTCGTCCAGGACGCGCTTGGGGAAGGTGACCTGACGCTTTGAGGTGATTTTGACGAGCATGGCTTCTCCTTACGTTGATGGTAAGCGGGTAAGGCGGGCGGGGCAATTGGGGATGGTGCGGGGTGTGGTTCGACACGGGCCTCCGAGGGACTCCGGCCCGTCTCAGCACGAGCGGGTAGGCGTCCCATTGGCAGGGTCAAGGCGGGTTTTCCAACGAGGGCAAGGTGGGCCCACGGGCGGGTCCCAGGCTGCGCGCAGCCTGGGCCACAAGGCGGATTAGCTTTTGACAGGTCCCTCGCCCGCAATCTCGCCTGCGAAGACATCGGTCAGGGGGTCGTCGGTGTCGCGGAGCCAGTGGAGGATGCGTTCGCCGAGGTGGTGGCGGGTGGCCTGGTGGTTGGGGTGGTCGATGAGGTTGGTGAGTTCGTGGGGGTCGGTGGCGAGGTGGTAGAGCTCGGACCGGTCGTTGAGGTAGAGGTTGAGTTTCCAGTCAAGGGTGCGGATGGATTTGATGGCCATGAGGCCGCGTTCGGCTTCGGCCCCCTGGCCGTAGAACTCGGCGAAGATGGCGTCGCGGGGGCCAGGCTGGCCGTGGGTGAGCAAGGCGGACTGGTCGAGGCCGGCGCCTGGATCGACGGGGATGCCGGTGAGGGCGCCGAGGGTTGCCGCAAAGTCAACGGTGGAGAAGAGGTCGGGGTGGGTGCGGCCGCCTTCGATATGTCCCGGCCAGTGGGCGATGAAGGGGATGGCGTAGACGTCTTCGTACATGTAGGGGCCTTTGTGGGCCATGTGGTGGGAGCCCATCATTTCGCCGTGGTCAGAGAGGAAGATGACGAGGGTGTTGTCGGTGAGGCCGCGCTGGTCGAGGCCTTGCAGGAGCCGGCCGACTTCGGTGTCGATGTGGGCGTTGAGGCCGTGGTAGTGGGCGATGTATTGCCGCCACTGGTCGTCGGTCATGTAGGCGGTCCAGCGGACGCTGGCGGAGTCGCGCTGGAGGGCGGGCTTGTCGGAGAGATCGTCGACCCAGGAGGGCACGAACCGGACGTCGTCGGGCGAGACGAGGTCGGCGAACTCGGGGGGCGGCAGGACGGGGGGATGGGGGTCCTTGATGGAGCAGCAGAAGAGCCAGGGGCGGGTGTCGGCGCTGTCGAGGAACTCCAGGGTCTGACTGACGGCCCAGGCGGTGCGGGTGTGCTCCGTTGGGATCTGGGTGGCCATGGAGGGCTGGGCGTGATCGGTGCGGGCGGCGCGGGCCATGTTGGCGCGGTGGTGCTCGTCGTGAAATAGCTGGTCCAGGCCGAGCTCTTCCAGGTACTGGACGTAGTAGTCGCGGCCGTCTTTCCAGTAGCGGTAGGTTCGCCAGAAGTCGGTGAAGCCGTGCTGGGGGGTCTCGTCGTTGCCCATGTGCCAGGGACCGGTGTAGCCGAGGCGGTAGCCGACGGCCTGGAAGGCCTGACCGAGGGAGGGGACGGATTCGGGCAGGTCGGGGCGGTTGGCGAGGGGGCCGACGGGGGTCTGCCAGGTGATCGCGGCGTTGTTCATCATCAGCTGATGCTGGTGGGGGTAGCGGCCGGTGAACATGGAGGCGCGAGCCGGAGCGCACTGGGGCTTGGGCACGTAGGCGTGCGCGAGCTTGACGCCCCGTGCGGCCAGCCGGTCGATGTTGGGGGTGTGCGCGAGGGGATGGCCGTAGGCGCCGACGAAGTCGCGTTGGAGTTGATCGCAGAGGACGATGAGGACGTTGGGCCGGCGCGCGTTTCGCGGTTGGGCGCTCACGGCATGGCTCTCCCTAGGGGCCCGCGCGCCCGATCAGGGGGCGCGGGCCTGACGACTGGGTTGAGAGTGTAGGTGTCTCAGACGTTGTCGGTCTTGGGAAAGCGGGTTCCGGCGGCCAGGACGCTGTCGCCGGCCTCGACGGCCATGTCGAGCGCCTCGCCTGAATCCGGCTCGTCGCGGAAGAGCAACTGGGTGTTGAGAATCGAATTCGTGAGCCTGCTCACCATTCAGCTGGGGCAGCCACACACCGAAGCCGGCGACCGATTGCGCGGATCGTGCGGCACGCTCGGCCGGTCTGCAGCGCCCGGAACGGGCCCGCCCTTGAGCCAAGTCCTGGACTGATAGCGCCCGAACGGGTCACATCCGTGGCCGCGATGCAATCAAGTTTGTTGCCGGATAGTGTCATCCCATATACTTCGTGATATAACTAACGACTGGCAACAGCGGGTCAGGGACGCAGCCAATACGGTGACGTCCTCCGCTGTGGTCGCTGGGGGGCTGCGATGGAACAGTCGCGAAGCAAGATGAAAATCTCTCGACGCCGGGCGCTCGCAGCGTTCGGAGGCGGAGCGGCCGCCGCTGTGCTGGCCGCGTGTGGCGAAACGCAGGTCGTCGAGGTCGAGCGCCTGGTGACCCAGGAAGTGACCGTCGAAAAGGTCGTCACGCAGGAAGTCCCGGTCGAGCGAGTCGTTGAAAAAGTCGTCACCCAGCAGGTCGCGGTCGAGGTCCAAAAGGTCGTCGAGGTCGAGAAGATCGTCGAGCGGGTCGTGGAGGCGGCGCCGCAGGCGCAACTTCAGCGGGTCGAGATCATGACGCCGTACGTGGGCATTCCACGGCGTCAGCCGCACCGGGCATGGATGCTCTACGTGTCAGAGCGACTGGCCGAGCATCACCCGAACATCATCATGGACCATAAGCCGACGACGAACACGACGGATACATTCTTCATTCGAGTTGCGGCCGGCGATCCTCCGAACATCAAGGACACGGCAGGCTGGACGATCCTCAAAGCGCAGGAGATTTGGACGGATCTCACGCCCTTCATCGAGAAGGATGGCGTGGATCTCGGCATTTACTATCCGCTCGCTTCGGGACTCAAGCAAGGCGCCGCCATTTACGGGCTGCCATTCCTGGAAGTCGCTCAAATGGGCTTCTACAACATCACTATGCTGGATCGCAAAGGAGTACCCGCGCCCACGGCCGACTGGACGTGGGACGAGTATCTAGAACGCGCGATGCAGCTTCGGGATCAGGAGACCAACGAGTGGGGACATCACGCTCCGCCGAATTGGGAGTCGCACTATCTTTCGTTCGTGCGGGGCGCGGGCGGCGACTATCTAAGCGACGATGGACTTCACACAACGCTCGATACGGAAGAGGCGCGAGCCGGGCTGCAGTTCCTCACGGACATGTATACGAAGCATGACGTAGCGTTCCCGGTCGGCGATCAGAGTCTGGGCAACCAGGACGCGGTGTTCGCGACCGGCACTGTTGGGCTCTTCTATCGACACGCCGGCTACATTCCGTTTGGACGCACGCAGATCGGCGACAAGTTTGACTGGGACCTCTTCCTACGGCCCACGAATGCCCAGACCGGCATTCGAAGCCACATCTATAACCAGGTGGCATGGTCGGGTGTCACCCAAGCGGGCGAAGTTGAGGCTACGTGGACCGTGATCAAATTCCTGACGGATCAGGATGCGGCTGAGTTTGTCGCCGACAACCAGATATATCCGCCGGGAACGCGCGAGGCGCTCTTGAACAACTACCTGGCCGGCGATCCTCCGCCGGCATCGCTTGACCTGGTACCAGTTGCGCGCGATGAAGCCACGGACTTGAAGTACGTGACTTCCAATTGGTTGGAGTGGTTCCGAGAGATCGGCAATCACATCACGCCCGCACTGACCGGTGAATTGACGCTGGACCAGGCCATCGAGAACATGATCACGAACGGAGATCAGATCCTGTCGCAGTAGACGGCCTGGCGCGGCTCGCCGAGAGAGCCCCACCGTGGGTAACGATCGCCGGGCCGCGCCAACCCAAACGCTTGTGACGACCGTTCAACTGAACGAGGTGTTTGATGCGGCCTCCGCGCGTGCGATGGCGTGACGTAGAACCATACATTTTCATTTCGCCGTTCATGATCGGCCTCGTGCTGTTCATTGTTGGGCCGACATTCGCATCGCTGGCGCTCAGTTTCACGCGCTTTGAATTTGTGGCGCCCCCGGAGTTCATCGGTTTCGAAAACTACGATGAAATGTTTGCGGGCGATCCGAAAGTCTGGAGGTCCCTCTGGAACACGGTGTACTACATGGCCGGACACATACCGCTCGGAATGGCGATGGCCTTTGGCGTGGCGCTGATGCTCAACCAGAAGGTCTGGGGCCAGGCGCTCTTTCGAACGATGTATTATCTGCCTTCAGTCACGGCCAGCGTGGCCACGGCCATCGTGTGGTCGTGGGTGTTCAATTCGCGGTTTGGGCTGCTGAATAACTTTCTGGGGCTATTTGGCCTGGAGGGACCACAGTGGCTGGCGGATACGCGCTTCGCCATGCCAGCGCTGATCATCATTAGCCTCTGGGGTATGGGGAGCACGATTGTAATTTTCCTGGCCGCCTTACAGGGTATCCCTGAGAGTCTCTATGAGTCCGCGTCCATCGATGGCGCGGGTCGCGCGCGCCGGTTGTGGCACATAACAATTCCAATGATGACGCCGGCAATCTTCTTCGTCCTAATAATCCAGATCGTTGGATCGTTCCAAGTCTTCACCAACGCGTTTATCATCACCGCGGGAGGGCCGGGCGACGCCACGTTATTCTTCGTCCTCCATCTCTATAACAAAGCATTTGTGGCCTTACGACTCGGCTATGCGTCCGCCCTGGCGTGGCTCCTATTCGTTATCGTGCTGGTCTTCACCATCGCCCAGGTTCTGATGGCCCGACGCTGGGTCTACTACGAAGGCGAGATACGGTGAGCGCGCAGACACGTTCGGTGAACGTCCAGGACGGACCTCAGCGGAATCAAGAGTCAGTACGCATCCGACCAAAGTACTACCGGACTTGGCGCGCTGTTCAATATACGATCATTTACGCAGTCCTCATCGGCGGCAGCGCGTTCTTTGTGATTCCGTTTCTGTGGATGGTACGTTCATCGCTGATGCGGCCCCAGGATATTTTCTCAGTTCCAGCCATCATATTTCCATGGCCGATACACTGGGTGAACTATCCCGACTTTTGGAATGCGTTGCCGTTTGGTCGATTCTTCCTGAATACAGCTATTGTCACGTTCACAGCAACCATAGGTCTCACGTTCAGTTCAGCCCTGGTTGCGTTTGGGTTCGCGAGATTCAGATTTCGCGGGCGTGGTTTCCTGTTTCTGCTCGTATTAGCGACGATGATGCTTCCCAAACATGTGACGCTGCTACCAACATTCCTGCTATTTCGGAGCATCGGCTGGATAGACACGCTCTTCCCGCTGATAGTTCCGAGCCTGTTTGGAAGCGCCTTTTCGGTCTTTCTGCTTCGCCAGTTCTTCTTGACCCTGCCACTTGAGCTGGACGAAGCGGCGCGGATCGACGGAGCGAACTCGTTTCGGATTTTCTGGCAGATTGCGATTCCGCTCTCGAAGCCGGCCGTTGCTACTGTTGCCCTGTTTGCGTTTATCGCGCATTGGAACGAATTCCTCGATCCGCTGATCTACCTGAGTTCGATGGAGAACTTCACGGTAGCGTTAGGTCTGCGATTCTTCGTGTCGCAATACAGCGGCACGTTTTGGGAGTTGATGATGGCCGCATCGACGGCGGCCATGCTGCCAATTGTGATCGTGTTTTTCTTTACGCAGCGCACGTTCATCAGGGGCGTGGCGCTAACCGGAATCAAGGGGTAGCTGTATGGCGCCGTTTCGAGTCGGAATCGCGGGCTGCGGCCACATGGCGGGGAATCATGCGGAGGCCCTGCGGTTGGCGGATGGCATGGACCTCGTTGCGGTGGCCGACATACGTCCGGAGGCGGCCGAGGCGTTCAGTGCGCGCTACGGACCCTTTGATCGCTATGCCAGCTGCGGCGAGATGTGCCGTCGAGCCAACCTGGACATGGCGATCGTAGCCACGCAGGGACCGCATCATGTCGAGCCAACGCTTGAGGCGGCCGACGCCGGCGTGCACGTGCTGTGCGAGAAGCCCATGGCCCTGACCCTCAGTGACTGCGACCGCATGGTTGAGACGTGCAACGACGCGGGCGTGAAGCTGGCGATCAATCACCAACGGCGCGTCAGCCCATTCAACGCCGTGGCCAAGACCCTCATGCAGGAAAGCTGGGGGTTTGGAGAGCTGGTGGCCATCGAGATTCACTTCACCAGCGGACGGACCGCCGCCTACGAGCTGATGGAAGTCGGTACGCATTTTTTCGACTGGGCTCGCATATTCGTTGGAGACGTTGAATGGTGCACGGCCGACTTCACGGCCGGCGGCCGGCTGGCCGGCCTGGATGATGTACACCTCAGCAGCGACGAAGGTCGCCCGGACCAACGCGAGGAAGGACCGCTCCTCGGCGATCGAGCGGACATTCGTTTTGGGGCTGCCAATGGCGTGCTGATTCGATCCCTGCTGGGTCAGTGGCCGCATCTGCCGTTCAAGGGGCTTGGCTCCGGTATCGATCTGATCGGCAGCGAGGGTCGAGTGATCATCCGCGGAGAGATTCCGTACTCGATCTGGAGATTCCGGGGGCCGTACATGACCCCGGCCCTGGGGCACAGCTACGAGCGGATTGCGGTACCCGCCGAGGAGTTTGGCGCCGATGGACACCCAATCGATCGACGCGAGGCTCTGCTCCGTCCGCTGGTGGGCATGTACGCGGAGATGTTCGAGGCCATCCGGGAGGATCGGGACCACGCCTCAAGCGGCAGGCACGGGCGGGCGGCTCAAGAGATGGTGTTTGCCGCCTGGGAATCGCATGTGACCGGCCGTCGGGTTCACCTTCCGCAGGAATACCGCGGCCATCCGCTGGTCCGTTGGCAGCGCGACGCCGGACGCGATCCGGTGGGCGGTTGGGTGGAAGCTTGAAACCGGTCGCGGTTGCTCTCGTCGTTGAGCCAACGGCGTGGCACGTGTCGGGATGGATGTCACGGCTCGCCGCCCGCGACGATGTGGCGAAGGTCTACCTGAGCGACCCGTCCGGCGAAAGCGAGGCGCAAGCGCGTGCACTGTTCGGCGATCGGCTCGCGGCCGTATTGCCTTCGCCGGAGGCGCTATTCGAGAAGTCTCAACCAGAGGTCGCCGTGATCACGCTGGAACCGCAGCGGACGCCCGACGCCTGCGCGGTAGCCCTGGAGGCCGGAAGCCACGTCCTGTACGAGAAGCCAGGCGCCGTGGCTGCGAGCGATCTCGCAAGGCTCGCCGCGACTGCCCGATCGCGCGGCCTGCAATTCGTCTGCGCGTTCGCCAACCGCATGTCGCCGCACCTTCGGTATGCCGGGGACCTTGTTCGGAGCGGACGGATCGGCGAGGTGCGGGCGGTGAATGCGGTATTCGTGGCCCGTGACCGTCTTGTCAAGGGCTGGAGGACGGTTGGCGGCGGCTGGTTGTTCTCGCGTGCTCGGGGCGGCGGCTGGCTCAATTTCCTGGGCTGCCACACGGTGGATCTGATTCGCGCAGTGACCGGCCAGGAATTCACCGAAGTGACGGCCTTCGCCGGGAAGGTGCATAGCGAACCGTTCGACGTGGATGACACGGATGCCGTGTCGTTCCGGCTCAGCGGAGGGGGTTTCGGGACGCTTTTGACGGGATACACCCTGCCGGAGCATCCGGGGCTCGGGACTTTTTCGGTGTACGGCAGCGAGGGCTGGCTGACAACCGAGCCGCTTGCCATCGGGTCTTCGGCCGTCACGTGCCACGCCGCGAATCCGCCCCTGACGGAGAGCCGGGACTGGACCGTGGATTTCAGCAGCGGTGCGGTGGTGGACGCCTATGCCCTGCTTGCCGACGCGTTCATCCGCGCGGCGCACGGCGGCGCGCCTACGCCCTGCGAGCCGGAGGCCGGCGCGCGCATGCTTGAGTTCACGGCTGCCGTTCGGACGGCGACCGAGACTCGCCAAACGCAGCCAGTAAGGGATCCGGGAGAGGGCGACGACCGGGCGCGGTCGCCGCAGCGCGCCTCGCAACCAAGACGCCCATGCCAATGAGCGGAGGCAGAGATGAGCCGTATCGACGGCATTAAGCAAATCGTCGACGATCGCATCGAGGCCGAGCGCGATGCCTTATTCGCGCTCGGGGAGGAGATCCTGCACGAGCCCGAGCTGGGGTTCAAAGAGCATGCGACGTCAGCCAGAGTTCAGGATTGGTTTAGGCGACTGGACTTGCCGCACCGCGCGGGCCTGGCCGTAACCGGGGTGAAGGCAGTCCTGGATACCGGGCGGCCAGGGCCGACGGTCTGCCTGATGGGCGAGCTTGACGCAATCGTCGTCCCCGGGCACCCGCACGCGGACTCCGCGTCTCATGCCGCCCATGCCTGCGGCCACAATGCACAGATTGCCGGCCTGATGGCCGCCGCCACAGGACTGACGGACGATCGTGTCCTATCCGAACTGTCCGGCCGAATAGTCTTCTTTGCCGTGCCGGCGGAGGAGTTCGTGGAGCTAGCCTTTCGCAAGCAGCTCATCGATGACGGTGTCATCGAGTTCATCGGGGGTAAACCGGAACTCATCAGACTTGGCGAGTTCGACGATATCGACCTCGCGATGATGATCCACACCAGCGCACCCAAGGACGACGAAAAGGCGGTCGAGATTTGGGAGTCGATGAACGGACTGATCGCGAAAACGGTCGAGTTTCATGGCAAGGCGGCGCATGTTGGCAATCCATGGGATGGCGTAAATGCTTTGAAGGCCGCGACGCTAGCCATGGACGCCATTGACGCCCAACGCGAGATTTTCCGCGAGGACGACGGGGTGCGC
This sequence comes from Chloroflexota bacterium, assembly GCA_028874175.1. Lineage (GTDB taxonomy): Bacteria > Chloroflexota > UBA11872 > UBA11872 > UBA11872 > UBA11872. The sequence goes on along the minus strand of JAPPLN010000084.1, from coordinate 5,979 downwards.
GTCCATCACATCATTTCGCGGGGCGGTGACCTCGTAAACGTGGTTCCCTCGGAGGTGGTGCTTGAGATGAACGTCCGAGGAAAGACGGCGGACGCGATTCAGAAGGCCAGCGAGGTAGTGGACCGCTGCGTCAGCGCCGGCGCGATGGCGATCGGCGCACGCGCCGTCGTGGACACGAATCCCGGCTATCTGCCGCTACGCAACCACCAATCCCTAGTGGATCTCATGATCCCCAACGTCGAGCGGTTTTTTGGAGAAGGGTGCCTGGGATACCGGGGGCACAGTGGGGCCTGCACCGATACAGGCGACGTGAGTCATCTTGTTCCCACGGTGCAGCCGTCGATGGCGGGAGCATCGGGTCAAGGGCACGGCCGGGACTGGACGATTGCGGATCCTGTGGCGGCCTATCTGAATCCGGGCAAGACGCTGGCGATGACGGCCATCGACCTGCTGCGCGGCGATGCCGACCAGGCGCAGGGGATCCTGGCATCGTGGGAAGCACCGATGACCAAGGACGAGTACCTGGCGTTTCAGCGGGGTATTCGAGCCAAGGCGAGTTTTGGCGTCTAACAAGGCGAGACTGCCCGCGACCTACCACGCGTCGCGGGCCTCATGGCGATGACAGCGGTGCCGAAAGGTTGTCACCAGGGACGAAACGCGCAGCGGGCGAGGGGGTGAGCCCTCGCCCGCTGGTTGGGTCTGGCCGGGGTGGGCCGCCGGGTGGGCGGGCCCTGGCGAAGACGCTGGGTGCTACATCCGCCTAAAGGGGATTCGGGCGCGCGCCCACATAGGCCTGAAGCTCAGCGTAGCGCTCGGCGTTCTCGGCCAGGATGGCGTCACCAGCCTCGTACATCATGGGGATGGCTTCGTCGACCGACAGCTCGCCGAGCCAGATGCGGTTGGCTATGGCGGAGCTGTGGCTGTTGACGTGCCACTCGATGTAGCTGGGGAACATGAACTGGGGATGGTTGGCCGAGGCGACATTGAGCCACTCGACGAACTGGGCGTGGTTTTCGGGCGGTCCCGCCGCCATTTCGGGCGACTCCGCGGCGTCCTTGCGAACGACCACCGAGCCGCGGTCCACGGCGATGCGGGTCTGGACCTCGGTTCCCGAAAGGAACGAGAGCCACTCCACGGCGCCTTCCGTGTTGCCACGCGTTTCGGCGGTAGCCGTGATCAAGTGCGGCTGGTCGCAGAGGACGATGAGGACGTTGGGGCGGCTTTCAGCGTTTGGCCGGTCGCTCATCAGATCACTCCTGTCGGAGATCTTTGTAAAACCCTGGGATAGTTGCCCGGAAGACCCTCACCCCAACCCTCTCCCACTGGGAGAGGGAGCAAGAGCCGCTGCGGGTTGGGGGACGCGGGGAGTTGTGCACCGGCCTTTGTTGGCGGACCACGCTCAGCGCCAAGCGACCTTACGCGAGGGGGTGGGCCTGGAACCAATGGGTCAGTAGCGATAGGTGCGTTCACGGCTCAAGGGTGTGCTGCGAATCTCGCAGAGGATGCGCTGGATGAAGGGGGCCTTGGATTGTTGGTAGGCGCCGGGGTGGGGTTCGGGACGGCTGGCTTGCTGGCGTTTGAGGGTGGCGTATTGGGTGGCGGCGGTGGGGTGGGTTCGGAGGTGGTTGCGGAAGGCGAGCATGTCGGCGTAGGGGGTGGAGGTGGTTTCGAGCATGTGGAGGTGATGGGTGCGGCGGCCATCGGGGAGGCGTATGACGAAGTAGTGGCGGCGGGGGATGCCGCGTGGGCCGCGGAATTCCCAGCCGATGCGTTCGAGCGGGGGGATGGTGACGCGGGCTTCGGTCCAGTCGTGGACTCCGACGAGGATGTCGATGATGGGCTTGGCGGCGAGGCCGGGGACGGAGGTGCTGCCAACGTGGTGGACGGTTTGGATGTGGGCGGCGACGGCTTGGAGGATCTGGGCTTTGGCTTCGGCGAAGAGGTCGGGCCAGGTGGGGTTGTAGTCGACGACTAGAGGAGCTTGAGGAGCATGGGGCAGGGACGGGTCGTTTGAGTCGCCGGTCACAGTTGAGCGCAGGCCCGGGATGTGTGCCTTGCCACGCTAGCAAGCGGGTCGCTGGAGGCGACGGGCGCGGGCCGACGGGAGGTCATCCTTAAGGATTCGGGACTGGTGCGGGATAGACTCCTAGCCTCGGTATCGCGGGGGCTGAGCGATGTACGACCCTGATCTCCACCTGCTGGTGGACGACGATGAAATCGATGCCCGGTGGCACTTGCGCCGGGTCCTGGCGCGGCCCGAACGGCGCACTCATGACCCGGTAATTCGTCCGGACCGGCCGTGGGAGGGGCGTGCGGCGGGGCTCTGGTCGTCGGTCCTCTTTGACCGAGACGAGGGCATTTACAAGTGCTGGTACCGCAGTGCTGACGATGATGTCGAGGCGGCGTCTGACCGGAACGTTTTCAACTATGCGGTGTCGGATGACGGGCTTACGTGGGAGAAGCCCGATCTGCACGCGGTGGAATGGCAGGGCTCGCGTCGAAACAACATCGTGTACTGGCCCCACGACTTTGCCGACCTTCGGGCCTTTGAGACCCACGGGGTGATCGTGGACGACGTGGGCGCTCCGGAGCGCCGCTACAAGCTGCTCTGCTACCACGCGTTCGAGTCCAACCAGGGCAACGGGATCTACGGCTTGTTCAGCCCGGATGGGATCCACTGGACGCGAACGAGCGCGCCCATCATGCCGCTTGCCGGCGATCGGCACTCGGCGATGAAGGATCCGGTTTCGGGCCGCTATCTCGCGTACACGCGCCGTCCGTTCGTTACCGGCGCGGTGTCCAAACCGCAATATCCGGAAACCGAGGTCCCGAACGAGCCGCTTGGTTCGCGGATGCCATATAAGCGCTTGATCACGCGCGCGAGCAGCGCCGACTTTCTGTCCTGGTCGGACTTTGAGAACGTGCTGCGCATGGACGAATGGGATACGCCTGGGACACAGTTCTACTCGATCAGCCCGTTCGCGTACGGGAATCGATACCTGGCGTTTGTGGACCTGTATGACACGGAAGTGGAGAAGATCTGGGTGACGCTGGCCTCCAGCCCCGACGGGGTGCGCTGGCTGCGGCCGCGGCGCGAGGCGTTCCTGGACCTTGGAGCCGACGGGCAGTGGGACGATACGTGGATCAACGTGACCAACAATCCGCCCATCCGCCAGGGGCGGCATCTGCGGTTCTGGTACATGGGCCGGCAGTCGGCCCACGGCCGCGCTCACCGGATCGCGGCTATCGGGTCGTTTCGGCTTGGGGTCGACCGCTTCGCCGGCCTGGTGGCGGGACGGCAGACGGGCCAGCTGGTGACGGAGCCGGTCGAGGCCCGGCAGCCGCGGCTGTTCGTGAACGCCCGGCTAAATCAGCCCGGCACGATTCGCGTGGGGCTGCGTGGCGCGGACGCGGCTCCCATTGCCGGTCGATCGCTGGAGGACTGCGATCCAATCCGGGGTGACGAGATCGATCATCCGGTGAGCTGGGGCGGCGAGACTGGGCTGGGTCGCGTTCAGGGCGAACGCGTGCGCCTGCATATTGAGGTCACCTACGGCACGCTCTTCGCGTTCAGATTCGGCACGGCGCCGCGGGACGTGAGTTAAGGCGCGAGACAGCTGCTGTTAAACGACCGGGAGGCCGCTCGGGTGAGCGGCCTCCCGTCCGTCAGATGCGAATCCCGTCGCCGGCTCAGGCGTTCGCGATGTACGTCTTCAGATCCTGATAGGCCTCAGCGTTGTCTTCCAGGACTCGGTCAGCCCTTGCAAGACTTCGCTCCATCAGATCATCGATCGACAGGTCGCCCGCGTGCGCGGCGTCTACGTTGCGCCAGGAGTTGATCCACTCCAGCCAGGCCGGATAGGCCATCTGGCGGTGGCGAGCGTCCGGCTGGTCCAGGTACTCCTTCCACATGTTGTGACGTTCCGGCGGCCCGGAGGCCATCTCGGCCGATGCATGCACCTCCTTGCGCAAGGGCATCGATCCGCGGTCAATCGCGATCCGGCCCTGAACCTCGGGTCCGGCCATAAAGAGCACGAATTGCGCGGAGGCCTCAACGGTGTCCCGCAAGGCGGCCGTGTTGGAGATCATGTGCGGCTGCTCGGTGATCTCGTGCGGCACGGGGCCGCGCGGACCCTCGGGCATGGGCGCCATTGACCACGGGAAGCGACCGGCGACACGGCCGATCGTACTGCCGACGGCACCGCCGTTGCGTGCGGTGAGCAGCTTGCCGGCCGAGAACAGGTCGCGGAACTCACCGGCCAATTCGCGACTCTCGCCCAGCTTCGGCGACACCCCATGTACGGCGATCATGTCCACCGCCAGCCGCACGCCTCGATCGGCGCCGGAGTCCCAGCAGGTGGTGCGCATGCCGTCGGCGCTGCGGTACATGATGCTCGGATCGTCGGCCAACGCCCAGCCCCAGGGGTTCCACTGCGTCCAGGACCCGCCGTTGCCGCCGCCAACCTCAATGCCAAAGGTTCCGGCTTCGGGATCGGTGGCCTTGATCAGGTCGTCCAGGAATCCCTGCTCGAGATGCCAGCTACCGGGCGTCGGCCATTGGATCCCCGCTTCTTCCATGAGCTGCAGGTTGATGTGCTGACCGTTGGTGTTCCCCTGGTAGGGCATGCCGTACTGCTTGCCGCGCAGACCGCCGAGGTGGCCGTAGGGCACGGTGTCGGCGAAATCCACGCCGGAAGAATCGCCGGGGTAGTACCAGTCCTCGGGGTTGTAGTCGTCCTGCTTGGCCAGAAAGTCGTCGATGTTCACAAAGGCGTCGGCCGTATACCACTGCGCCGCGAACCAGCCGCTCATCAGGGCGGCCTCCGGCGTTGAACCGGCCGCGACCATGGCGCCGTACACGATCTCAACCTGGGTCGGCGCAGGGACGTAGCGAACAACGATGTGTGGAAACTGCACGGAGAATCGCTCCAGGGCCCAATCGACCGCCGCCCCACGCGGACCGGACGTATGGTCGGTCTGGAACAGCAAGTTCTGGGTCATTGGCGCCGGTTGAGCCTCCACGACTTTCTCGACGACCTTCTCGACGACCTTTTCGACCTCGACCGTCTGCGTTACGACCTTCTCGACCTCGACGACCTTCTCGACCTCGACCGTCTTTGTGACGACGCGATCGACTTGCTGGGTCACGATCCTTTCGACCGGGACTTCCTTGACCTCGGTCTCACGGATGATTTTCTCGACCGGGACTTCCTTGATCACCGTCGTCTCGACCGGGACTTCCTTGGTGACGACCTGCGTCTCGCCGCAGGCGGCCAAGGCAACGGCAGCGGCGCTGCCGCCGAGCAGGGCAATCGCCCGGCGTCGCGAGACTGGGTGCCTCAGTTGTTTCAGTGCCATCGGCCTACCTCCCGTGGGCTGCTGCGCAAGGGCGGCCGCCAATCGGCCGCGACACTGACGAACAGTCTCCACGCTTGATGCTGCAAGGTCGAAATGTCGGGTGTCAAATACACCCGGAGGCCCCGAGTAGGGAATTGTCGTGTCGCGGGCGGGCATTGCGTTGGGCCGGCAAGTGGCGCATGCGCGGCGCCGGCAGACGGAGGCCGGCAGGCGGCGGCGGCCGAAGTCCGGACGGCCCGAACCCACGGCCAGGGCATTCCAAATGCAAGATCGCAACGACGCAGGATTGGCCCTGGTGCCACCAAGGAGGAGCGCGGCCCGCCGTTTTTGCCGGCCTGGCATGACGGGAGCACGGTTGAAGCTATATGGTGAATCCCGGCGGGCGGTGGCGAGGCAAGTGCGCTAACCGTACAAGGCCAGCCGCTGGCAACGAGCAGAGAGGACGCTCACGTGCCAGACAGCAAGGCGCGTCTCCTGGCGCCGGACTCGCGGTTGGTGTTTCTCGACCTGGACGATGTGCAGTCGTTGCATGGGGTGGTGCAGGCGGTGTGCCTGGCGGAGAAGCGTGCGGATAACCCGGTGCTGCCGCTGGGGGACATGCACGAGTGGGACGGGATGCAG
>JAPPLN010000113.1 GCA_028874175.1 Chloroflexota bacterium | reverse complement strand
ACGTCGCCCCCCGCTCCCACACCGACCGCGACCCCGCCCTCGACCGCCGCTCCTTTCACCTCACCCTGCTCGCCCGCAACCTCACCGGCTACCGCAACCTGGTGCGCCTGGTCTCACGGGCCAGCCTGGACGGCTTCTACTACAAGCCCCGCGTCGACCGCGACCTCTTGGCCACCCACGCCGAAGGCCTCATCTGCCTCTCCGGCTGCCCCTCCAGCGAACTTTCACGAGCGGTCACATCCGGCAATCCGGCCCGCGCCGAGGAGGTCGCCCGCTGGCACGCCGATACCTTCGGCGCCGAGAACTACTACGTCGAGATCCAGCGCCCCGGCCTGCCCGACCAGGAACCCCTGGCCCAGGGCCTCATCGAGCTGGCCGGCGGCCTGGGCCTGCCCCTCGTCGCCTCCAACGACGTCCACTACCTCACGCCCGACGACAAGGACGCCCACGACATCCTGCTCTGCATCCAGACCGGCAGCCTGGTAGCCGACACCGACCGCATGCGCATGGAGGGCGAGTGGTACCTCAAGTCGCCCGAGGAGATGGCCCAGGCCTTCGACGACCAGCCCGACGCCCTGGCCAACACCGTCGCCATCGCCGAGCGCTGTGACCTCGACCTGCCGTTCGGCCGCATCGCCATGCCCTCCGTCGAGGTGCCGAAGGGCCACACGGTCAAGTCGCACCTCGCCGAACTGGCCGCCGAGGGCCTGGCCCGTCGCCTTCCAAACGCCGACGCCAGATACCGCGAACGCCTGGCCTATGAGCTCGACGTTATTGACCAGACCGACTTCGGCGAATACCTGCTGCTGGTGCGCGAAATCTTCGACTTCGCGCGCGGCCTAGGCATGTTGACCGCCCCACGGGGCTCGGTGAACGGCAGCCTCGTCGCCTACGCCACCGACATGTCGGACATCGATCCGATCGAGCACGACATCATCTTCGAGCGCTTCCTGACCATCGGCCGCAAAGGCTCCATGCCCGACGTGGACATGGACTTTCCCAGCGACCGCCGCGACGAAGTCATCGAGTACATGATTCGTCGCTTCGGCGCCGACCACGTGGCCCAGATCGTTACCTTCGGAACCCTGGCCGCCCGCGCCGCGGTCCGCGATGTCGGGCGCGTCCTCGGCATGGAATACGGCCTGACCGACCGGGTGGCCAAGCAGATTCCCGTCAACCCCGTCGATCCCTACACCATCGGCCGCTCGCTGGACGAAGTTGACGAACTCAAGCGTCTCTACCAGGAGGACGACGCCGTCCGGCGGTTGCTGGATTCCGCCCAGCGCATCGAGGGTGTCGCGCGCCACGCGTCCACCCACGCCGCCGGGCTTGTGGTGTCCAGGGATCCCCTGCAGGAGCACGTACCCCTCACGCGCTCGGCCGAGGGCCGCCCGGTCGCGCAGTTCACCTTCCAGACCATTGAAAAGATCGGCTTGCTGCAACTGGACGTGCTGGGTCTTTCCAACTTCCGCACCATCCAGCACGCGTTGCGGCTGGTGGAGCAGGCCACCGGTGAGGCGCTGGCGCCGCAGGACATCCCGCTGGACGACGACAAGGCCTTTGCCCTGCTGCGGCGCGGCCGCACGGTCGGCATCTTCCAGATGGAAGGCGCCGGCATGACCCGCACGCTGCGCGAACTGGCCCCCACCAGCATCGGCGAAGTCGCCGCAATCATCGCGCTCTACCGCCCCGGGCCGATGGCCAACATCCCCATCTACATCGACCGCAAGCACGGCCGGACAGCGCCCACCTACCTTCACGAACGGCTCAAGCCAATCCTCAGCGAAACCTACGGCGTGCTCGTCTACGCCGACCAGGTGCTAATGATCGCCCGCCACCTGGCCGGCTACTCGTGGGATGAAGCCGACAACTTCCGTAGAGCCGTCGGGAAGAAAATCCGTGAAGCGCTGCAAAGCGAGCACGAGAAGTTCGTGTCGCGGTCCGTGCAGGAGGGGATTCCGAACGACGTCGCCGAGGAGATCTTTGCGCTGATCGAGCCCTTCGCCGGCTACGGATTCAACAAGGCCCACGCCGTCTCCTACGCCGTCATCGCCTACTGGACCGCCTGGCTCAAGGCGCACTATCCCGTGCAGTTCCTCACCGCTCTGCTGGACACCGACGCGGGCGATGTCGGCAAAGTCGCCAGCACTCGTATGGAAGCCGAACTCCTCGGCGTCAACGTCCTGCCGCCCAACATCAACCAGAGCGGCGTCACGTTCGAGCCCAGCGGCGACTCAATCGTGTTTGGGCTGACGGCCATTAAGAACGTGGGGGAGGCTGCCGTCGAGGCCATCGCGGCGGCTCGCCAGGAGGGCGGCCCATTCAATTCCCTGTCCGACGCCTGCGAGCGAGTCGACTTGCGCCGAGCGCCCAAGCGCGCCTGGGAGTCGCTGATCAAGGTCGGCGCCCTGGACGAGCTGGGCGAGCGGCAGGCAATGCTGGAGGCGCTGGAACCGGCCATGAAGCGCGGCCAGCGCACGCAAGCCGATCGCGCGGCGGGCCAGACGACCATGTTCGGCATCGGGCTGCTGCCGGAGGCGACTGAACCCGCGCTTGAGCTGCCCGACGTTCCGGCCGCCGCCGAGGCCGATCGCCGCCGTTGGGAGAAAGAACTGCTGGGGCTATACGTCACCCCCAGCCCACTCTCCGACCCGGCCATCGGCGAACAACTCGCAGCCAACGTCGACGCCCGCATCTACGAGCTCGAAGACACGCACCACGGCCAGACGATGACAATCGGTGGAATCGTCTCCAGTCTGCGGTCGTTTATGACTCGCAAGGGTCAGATGATGGGCGCCGTGACCCTGGAGGATCTACCGGGCGCCATCGAGGTGATCTGCTTCCCGCGCGTCTGGCAGCGCATTTCGCCAGAACTCAGCAACGACCGCGTGGTCCTGGCTACTGGACGTATTGAAGGCGACGACTCCTCACCGCGGATGCTGGCCGACAACTTGTACCCGTTGTCGGCCGCCACATCGAACGGCGCAGAATCGGAGGCGGCAGACGAGAATGGGCATGCGGTTCCCGAACAGCCCGGCAGCGAGGACAGCCTCCCGATGCCGGGCGACGACAAGTCTGGCGATTTCTATGTTCCCGAGCCTGTACCTGAACCCGCGAACATCAGGAAGGCCGAAGAAGACGCCGTTATTCCCGCGCCTGGGGCCTCCGACACTTCCGCCGAGTACGAGCCGGATGCGCCCGCAGAACAGCGCCCAACTGAGCCCGCCCACACACCCGCCAATGGCTCCACTTCCCCCGCGCCAGTCGAACCTGTGACAGACCCAATGCCCGGCGAGTCTCCGGACAAAACCAAGAGCGCTGCTGCCCCCGGCACGGCCGGCAATGGCGCAAATGGCTTGACCAGGGATCCAGCGAACGGCACGCCACCGACGCCCGAAATCGAGGAGCCCACCCCGCCAGCGCCGTCTGAGGGTCCCCCGCCCGCGCGTGTGGTTGTCACCCTCCGCCGCAGCCCCGACCCCAGCTTCGATCTCGACCTGCTCAAGCGCCTGGACGCCGCGGTCGCCGCCAACGAAGGCCCAACGCCCCTGCATCTCCACGTGGTCAAGACCGACGGATCCGTCGCCCGCCTCCGCTGGCCCAACACCGTCCAGCCCGGCGAATCACTCCTCGGCGAACTCAGCGCCCAATTCGGCAAGGACAGCGTCGCAGTCGCCTGAGTCCGCGCACCCCTAGAACCAGTCGTTCGGAAACTCAACCGGCGACACGATATCGCCGAAGTTCCCGAACTCCTCGGCCACTCTCAAGGCCGCCACATCGGCGTGCAATTCCTCGATCGAGGTTGGACCAATCACGTTGACGTTGATGTCCGGGCAAGCCAGCGAGTAGGCCAGGGCCGCCGTCGGCAGGTCCAGCCCGTGAGCCTGGGCGCGCTGCTCCATGTCCCGCACTTCGTTCAGTACCTCGGGCGCGGCCTCCCGGTAGCTGTAACGTGCACCTGGCACCGCGCCCGTGCCTAGGATGTTCCCGCCGAACGGGCTGATGTTGATCACGCCCAGGTCATGCCGCCGCGCGTGCGGATGGATGCGCCGGGCCGCGTCCTGGTTGAGCAGCGTGTAGTGGTGGTACGAGCCGATGATGTCGAACTCCCCGCTCTCGGCCGCCATTGCCGCGAAGTCCGCGTTCCCCACCGCCGTACCAATTGCACCTACCAGGCCCTCGCTCTGTAGTCGCCGCAGCGCGGCCAGCATGCCGTGTGGCGCCATGATCTGATCCCAGTGGTCGGGCCTCGCGTCATGCACCTTGACAACCGGCAGGCGCTCCAGCCCTAGCTCCGCCAGGCTGTCGTGCACGCTGCGCACCGCTCGATCAGGACCGAAGTCGTACTCGATACCGTCGTCGCCCATGTAGCGCCCGATCTTGGTGACGATCAGCAGGTCGTCGGGAGCCTCGGCTTCTTTCAGCCGTTCCACCAGCCATCCCTGCGCATAAGAGGGCGCGGTATCGACATGGCGGATGCCAAGGCGGAACGCCTCGCGCAACAGCTCGACGTAGGCCTCGTCGCCCACCCGGCCGATCCAGTTGGCCGACCCCAGCGCCAGCTTGGTGGACCGCACGCCCGACCGCCCCAGTGTCACGGGCGGAACCTGTGGCAGGTCGTTGGTCATGGTGATCACCGTCCGAAGCCATCGCCAGCCTCATCGTGCGCCTGCGCTGGGTTTGCCGCAACCCGCACAGTTCCCACAGCGCGGGAACGTGACCGGCAGATCGCGAATCGGGCAATATCGGTGCCAACGAGACTTGTCCTTTGGAGCCCGCACCGTGGCCGAACCGATCCCGCATTTCGACGTTGAGCTGGAGGACGTGTCCGGGCGCCTCGCCGAGCTGATCGAGCCCGGCACCAACCTGGAACGCATCGCCGGCGGTCTCGGCTTCACCGAGGGCCCCGTCTGGCGCGGCGACCACCTGCTGTTCAGCGACATTCCCAACGACCGGATCTGCCGCTGGCGCCAGCTGCCCGAAGGCCCCGAGCTCACGACTTTCCGCGCCTTCAACGGTTCCACCAACGGCCTCACCCTCGACCGCGAAGGCCGCCTGCTCGGTTGCACCCACGGCGCGCGCGCCGTCCTGCGCTTCGACCAGAACAACCAGCCCACGCCCATCGCCACCCATTTCAACGGCGGACGCTTGAACAGCCCCAACGACATCGTCGTCAAGCGCAACGGCGACATCTACTTCACCGACCCGCCCTACGGGATTATTGACCTGCCGCCGGAGGTCCAGGAACAGCCGGTCTGCGGCGTCTACCGTCTGGGAACGGACGGTGCCCTCACCCTCCTGAGCGACCGCTTCCTCAAGCCCAACGGGCTCGCCTTCTCACCTGACGAAGCCACGCTGTATATCGGCGACTCAGGCGGACCGCGCGACATCTGGGCCTTCCATGTTGCGGACGACGGCACGCTGGACAACTCGCGCCAGTTCGTCGACATGGATCCCTACCCCGAACCCAACAACCCCGACGGCATGAAGTGCGATATGAACGGCCGCCTCTGGTCCACCGGACCCGGCAACGCCGTGTGGGTGATCGAGCGTGACGGCACCGTGGTCGGCCTCGTCAAGTTCCCCGAGCAACCCGCCAACCTCGCCTGGGGCGGCCCCGACTGGTCCACCCTCTTCGTCACCGCCCGCGGCAGCGTCTACCGCGTCAATACCAACACCACCGGCGTGCGCGTGCCCTAGCGCTTGCGGCCCCTCTACGCCTGTCCGTTCACCAACGTCGACAACCGTGCGGCTACGTCCGAGGCATTTCGCAATATCTCGCGATCCGAAGTCGCCAGGGAAACGCCGAGCCGGCGGGCCAGGACGACAAACTCGGCGTCATAGGCGGTCAGCCCGCAGTTCAGTGCGACGTCGAGCACGTCGGAGTGCGACGCGTCGAATACGCGGTCGCCGAGCACGAGCGAGGCGTGGTCGACCATCGAGACTGCCTCGTGGCGTGGTATCGCACCGCGGCGGACTGATCCGATTAGTACGTTGCGAAGTTCGCTTATCAGAATCGGCGGCGCTACCCACTCGTTGTCTCGGCCATACAGACGTGCCGCCTCGGCTCCGCCCGGTCCTCCAACGACCAGCATGACCATGACATTGGTGTCGACGACGATCATCGTCGACCGGCGTCTCGAAGCTCCCGTATTTCGCTGGCACTGAGATGGATAGGCCCGATTCGTTCGTACCGCCTCTGAATCTGATCGAGCAGCGCCTGAGGGTCGATCTGGTTCGAATTCACGGAGGCCGTTAACCTCGTCACGATTTCGCCATTGAGACTTCTGTGGTTTCGGCGAGCAGCTTCCTTGAGTTTCCGATGCACGTCCTCGGGGAGCCCGCGCACTGCCACCTGCGGCATGGCCATGCTCCAACCTATGATATCAGTTCACTGCCAAAATGATATCAGGGCATGCGGCAAGCCGTCGTTCCAGGCACCGTAGTGCTGGTGCCGGCGGCTGACTTCCGTTGGCTGCACGTCAATGATCCCGCAGGAGAGTTCGAGAGACTCAGAAATGGCCCAGAACTGTTCCATCCGCATCCGCGTCCGGCCCTACGCCGACCTCGCCCGCTTCTTCCCCGGCGAAGGCCGTGTCCGGGTCGTAGAAGCCCCCGCCGGCTCAACCGTCGGCGATCTGCTCGATGCCCACGGCCTTGATGAATCACGCCGCCTGACCCTCGGCGTCAACGACGTGCTGGCCTCGCGCGAGACGAAACTGCGCGACGGCGATACGCTGGAGGTCCTGGTTCCGATGTCCGGCGGAATGGGAGCGAGCTGATGGCGCCAACCGCGATCCAGAACCGAATCCTGCGCGTGGACCTGACCGAGCGCCGCTGCTGGACCGAACAGCCCGGCGACGCCTTCTTCCGCAAGCACCTCGGCGGCCGCAACCTCATCGCCCACTACCTGCTTACGGAGACGCCGCGCGGCGCTGACGCATTCGATCCCGTCAACCGCCTGGTCTTCGCCATGGGACCCACCACCGGCGTGGCCCTGCCTGGCGCCGGCCGCCACAGCGTGGGCGCCAAGTCGCCGCTCACCGGACTCTTCGGCGAGTCCGAAGCCGGCGGCTACTGGGGGTCCGAGCTCAAGCAGGCCGGCTGGGACGGCATCGTCATCCAGGGCCGCGCGTCCGAGCCCGTCTACCTCTGGATCAAGGACGACCAGGTCGAATTCCGCGACGCCACCCACCTCTGGGGCAAGATCACCGGCCCCGTCGAGACTGCCATCCGCGAGGAGCTGGGCGACCAGCAGATCCGCGTCACCCAGATCGGTCCCGCCGGCGAGAACCTCGTCCGCTACGCCTGCATCGTCAACGACCTGAACGAGGTTGCCGGCCGCACCGGGCTCGGCGCGGTCATGGGCTCCAAGAACCTCAAGGCCATTGCCGTTCGCGGTAGCCGTCGGGTGCAGGTGGCCGACCGCGATCCGGTCAAGGACACCGCCCGGTGGGTCGCCCGCGAAACGCTCGGCGAAGGCGGTACGCACTACCGGCTGCACACCTGGGGCACTGGCGCCACGGTCCGCGCCAAGCAGCTTGAAGGCCATCTCATCGTCCATAACTTCCGCGATGGGCAGCTGGACGGGGCCGGCAACATCGACGCCATCGCCATGCGCGACCAGGTCATCGACCACATGGACCGCTGCTTCGCCTGCTCCGTGCGTTGCAAGAAGCGCGTGAAGATCGACGCGCCCAAAGTCAAGGTCCGGCCCAAGTACGGTGGCCCCGAGTACGAAACGCTGGCCGCCATCGGGACCAACACCGGCGTCACCGACATCATGGCCGTCTGCAAGGGCAACGAGATGCTCAACTACCTGGGCATGGACAGCATCTCCGCCGGCGCCACCATCGCTTGGGCCATGGAAATGCACGAAATGGGCCGCCTGCGCGACTTCAACGAAGACGGCCAGTCTCTCCAGTTCGGCTCGGCCCAGGACCTGCTGGATCTCATCGAGAAGATCGCCTACCGCGACGGTATCGGCGACCTGCTGGCCGAAGGCGCCCTCCGTGCCGCCCGCACCATCGGCGGCGATGCCGAGGACTACGTCGTCCACGTCAAGGGCCTGGAAGTCGCCATGCACGACCCGCGCGCCATGAAGGACATGCGCGACAACTACCCCATCACCCCCACCGGCGGCGATCACACCGGCGCCGGCCTCAAGCGAACCTCCGTCCGCAACACCGTCGGCCTCTGCCAGTTCCTGGACTACGACGACACCAAGGCGCTGGAACTCCTCAACGCCGTCACCGGGTGGGACATGACCCCCGAGGAACTGCACGAAACCTTCGAACGCGGCCTCACCATGGCGCGGCTCTTCAACCTGCGCGAAGGCATGACCGCCCAGGATGACCGCCTGCCCGAGCGCCTGCACCAGCCCATCCGTCAGGGACCCCTCAGCGACTACCGTTTGCCGCGCGAGGAAGTCCGCACCTACGTCCAGGGCTACTACCACGACCGCGGCTGGGACCCCGACCAGGGCCTGCCGTACGCCGACACGTTGGACTACTTGGGCTTGAACGCCTCCGAAGCCGATCTGGAGGATCTGGTGACGGAACGGCCCGAACCCCTCCCCGTCGGCGCGTTGCCCTACACCCTCGAACTGGAGTCAACCGCCGGCCACGAGGAATAAACGTCGCAGCCCGTGGCTGCACGTCTGACGTCAAGCTGGCCGCGACCCGCCAGCTCGCCGGGCAGGTTCCGCGATAGCACCGTCTCCGTCATTCAAACGTCCTGACCACGGTGCTCGGATGGCATCCGCCTCGTGGCCGCCCGGCGAGACTTGCGTGCTAGACGTGGGTCTATCCTGCTGTCACGCAGCGCGCGGCGCGAACCCCTCCTGTTAGCTACGAGCTCCGGATTCAGGCTAAATTCAGCGCTATGCAGCACCATCACCGCCATCACGGAGAGGACGAGAAGCACGCCCACACCCACGGCGCAGTCGACCCGACCATTGCGACGACCAGCCGTGGCATCTGGGCCATCAAGTGGTCATTCGTGGGACTGGGGATTACCGCAGTGCTCCAGGCGGCCGTCTTCGCCGTTTCCGGAAGCGTGGCGTTGCTGGCCGACACCATCCACAACGTAGGCGATGCGATGACGGCCGTCCCCTTGTGGATTGCCTTCCTGTTTGCACGCCGCACAGCAACGCGGCGGTTCGGCTATGGCTTCGGCAGGGTCGAGGACCTCGCTGGAGCAACCATCGTTCTCGTGATCCTGTCCAGCGCAATCGTGGCCGCCTACCAGTCCGTCGATCGGTTGCTCAACCCGCGAGACGTTCAACTGGTGTGGGCGGTCGCCGCGGCCGGGGCCATAGGCTTTATCGGTAACGAGGCCGTCGCGCTGTTCCGCATCCGCGTCGGGCGCGAAATCAACAGCGCCGCGCTGGTGGCCGACGGATATCACGCCCGGACGGATGGTCTGGCCAGCCTCGCCGTCGTCGCCGGCGCCATCGCGATCTGGTCAGGCTTCCCGATAGCCGACCCCATCGTGGGGCTGGGCATCAGCGTACTCATCGCAAAGATCGTGTACGACTCCGCCAAGACCGTATTTGGGCGCATGCTCGACGGAGTCGACCCGGAGATCCTTGACAATCTGGAGCACGAGGCCCTGCACGTACAAGGCGTCCGAGCTGTTACCTCGTCACGGGCACGCTGGATTGGCCACCGCCTGCACGCGGAAGTGCATCTCACGGCAAACGGTGACCTTTCGCTCAAGCAGGCACACGAGCTGGAGCAGCGCGTCTCCCATGCGCTCACCCACGCCATCCCTTACCTGGGCGAGGCAGTCATTCATGTCGACCCCGCCGATCAAGCAGGCACCGCCAACGATCAAACATCCGCCCATGAACATGATGGGCTGTCACTCCACCGCCACTAACGCCCGCGCGGTCCGTTAACCATCAATCCGACGGCGTGCCGCATTTCCAAACGCACGCGCTGCAACCGGCGCAGGAACTGAGGCCCACGGCTCACCAGCAGGCTGAGATCGCAGAGGAATCCTGGGTCCGGTATCACGTGCGCGGTGAGCGCCTCGTTCCCGGAGACAATCGTCCAGACATGCACGTTATGCACCAGCGTGACGCCCTCCGGGTCCGAGACGTCCCTGCTGCGTTGGCCCGCTGCAGATCGAGCTGGCCGCTACTCCCCGCGCCCTTCGCCCTCGGCAAACGCCTTGAAATCGCGCAGCGCCTTCTTGGTCTGCCCCGTGAATGCAAACCGCATGACGATGGACATCACCAACATCTTCCAGTCCGAGAAGCGGAACTCCGTCTCCGCAATCCAGCGCGTGCGGTCCGGTCCCTCTTCCACGAACCGGTTGTTGATGTAGTTCCATACGCCTTCGGTCTCATAGGTGCCCGCTAATGCGTCCGGCAGGCTTTGCGACGTGACCGTTTCGATCATCTCGACGTCCTGGCCGCGGTGCTCGTACACCAGCCGGGAGGTCTCCCCGGCTTGCCCGGGCTCGCCGCTGACGTGTTCAAAACTCTTCAGGCCCGTCTGCCACTTCGGCATGTTGTCCCGGTCCATGAATAGCTCGATCACACGATCGCGCGGCAAGTCGATGACGACGTCACGGGTGTATTTCACAGGGAGCCTCCACTCCAACCAGAAGGGTCGCTAAGCAACGCGACGATCCGTCCTCCGGACGCGCCGCACATCACTGCGGACCAGGCCGAAAAACACTCGGCGTGCTTGAACCCAAGGTACACGCTAGCGCTATTCGGTCGAACGCTCGTCCCCGCGACCCTCGCCTTCGGCAAATGCCTTGAAGTCGTTCAGGGTCTTCTTAGTCCTTGCGGTGAACAGCGGTCGCAGAATGATCGCCATCAGCTTCATCTTGAGCCCCTGGGGGCGAAAATTCGACTCGGCAATCCAGCGCGTGCGGTCCGGTCCGTCTTCCTCAAACCGGTTCTTCATCAGGTTCCAGACGCCTTCGGTCTCGTAGATGGCCGAGAAGTCATCAGGCAGATTGCGCTCCGTGATCGTCTCGATCAGCTCGAAACTGCGACCTCGGTGGTCATACACCAGGCGCGACTTGGCGCCGGACTCTCCCGGCTCGCCGCTGACGTGCTCGAACGCTTGCAAACCTTCCTGCCACTTCGTCAGGTTGTCAGCGTTGTCGAATAGCTCGATCACGCGATCGCGCGGCAGGTCAATCACGACCTCGCGGGTGTACTTCACAGGGAGTCTCCAATCCAACCTCGTGGGTCAAGAGGCGGCGCCACGATCCGCCCTCGGGACGCGCTGCGAATTACGGTGGACCAGGCCGAACGGTACTCGGCGGTCTCGAACCAAAGGTACACGCCGGCGCTACTTCGCCGGCAACGACCGCGCGAATTCGGCGCCCTTCTGAACCCAGGCATTCAGCGCCGCATCGTCCGCTACGCCGTCCGCCTCCACCACCACCCAGCCCCGCATGACCCGGCCGGTCATGTCGAAGACCCGCGCATGCGGCTGCGTCAACGCCTCGTCATAGGCCTCCGGCCCTACTCGCACCATCAGCTCATCGCCGGAAATGCCGACTGCCATATTCCCGTGCAGCATGAAAGCAACCCCGCCGAACATCCGCCGTTCCGTCAGCCCGGCGTCGCCCGCCAGCACCTCGTGTATCCGCTGCGCCAGTCCCTCGTCGTAGGCCATGCGTTTCCCGGTAGCTTCAGATTCAAAGCCTGTCATTCTCACGTACTCGGGCCGTCGCCTGCGGATAGCGGCGTTGGCCTGGATGCCGTTCCCAAGAGGCTTGCGAACACTGGGTTCGTGAACGCGTGGCGGCAAGTGGATGTTTCACGTGAAACATTGACTTCGCTGGCGGATGCTGGGGGCCGGCACGGAGCGTCGGCCCGCGCCCTGGAGGGAACAAGGTGATCGAACGGATAGCTACCGTCGGGATTTACGTCGACGACCAGGAGGTCGCCCTGCGCTTCTGGGTGGACCAGGTGGGATTCGATCTGAGACGGCGCGAATCGATGGGCCGCGTGGGCGAGTGGCTGGAGGTGGCGCCGCCGGGGGCCGGCTCGCGCCTGGTGATCTACCCAAGGGCCATGATGCCGGACTGGGCCGAGCGCAAACCCTCGGTCGTTTTCGAGTGCGCCGATTGCCAGGCCGCCTACGTGCGTCTGCGCGACGCCGGGGTTGAGTTCTCCAGCGAACCGCAGTCCATGGCCTGGGGCACGTTCGCGATCTTCTGCGATCCCGACGGAAACGAGTTCGGGCTGAGAGGCCCTTGACCGGAACTCGCCAACCGCTGCCACCGCTGGCCTCTCGTAGCCCGCCTCGCTAGGCTTCGGGCGTGAGATTTCTCCGGCAGCTGTCACGCTTCACCCGTCCCGAGCGCGGCATGCTTATCGGCACGGTCGCGGCTGGCTTGCTCTTCACCGCCAGCGGGTTGGTCCCGCCCTTGCTGGTCCGCCAGATCCTGATCTGGCACGCCGAAGGCACCACCGCCGAGAACGCCATGCTGGTCGTGGTGGCGGCCCTGGTGGGCGCCTACCTGGTGCGCGCCGCCGCTCGTTACACCTACGGTCTGCTGTCCCACTGGGCGGCCTACAACGTGCAGCAGGCCATGATGGTCAGCCTCTACCGCCACATCCAGACGCTGCCCCACCGCTTCTTCTCCGACCGGCGCGTGGGCTCGTTGGTTTCGCGTTCTGTGGGCGACGTGGAAACGGTCGAGGACTTCGTCGCCCACGGTATCCCCGAGACCGTCATCGCCATGGCATTGCCGGCCGCGATGCTGATTGCCCTGTTCATCATCAACTGGCAGCTGGCCCTGCTGGCGCTCTTGCCGATTCCCATCATTCTCGTGGCCGGTCGGTTCCTATTCCCGCACATCCGAAGCTCCTGGCGTGTGGTGCGGGAATCCGTGGCCAGGGTCACCGCCACGGTCACCGAGGGCATCGCAGGCTACGCCGTCATCAAGGCCTTCGGCCGCGAGCGGGACCAACTCCGAATCGTCGAGCGCAACTGGCAGCGCTACCGCGACGACATCCAGAAGGCACAGTTCTTCTCCCTGGTTCCCGCCGGAATGATCGAACTCCTCGCCGGCATCGGCCTCATCCTCGTGGTGGCGGTCGGCGGCGATCTCACCCTGCGCGGCACGGTGCCGGTGGCCGACCTATTCGTCTTCGTCGTCTACCTGGGCCTCATCTACCAACCCGTCATCCAGCTGGCCGCCATCAGCGAAAACATCCAAAAGGCCATGGCCAGCACCGAACGGGTATTCGAGTTGCTTGAAATCCAGACCGACCTTCGCGACAAGCCGAATGCCACGGCCCCGTCAGCACCCGAGTGGTCGGTCGAGTTTGACCAGGTCGAATTCCGCTACGAACCGGAAGAACCAGTCTTGCAAGGCGTGTCCTTCAACGCGGAGCCCGGCGAACTCATCGCTGTGGTTGGCCCTACCGGCGTCGGTAAGTCCACCTGCGCCCACCTGGTCCCGCGGTTTTACGACGTCGATAGCGGCGCGGTGCGGGTCGCCGGCATTGACGTCCGAGACCTGCCGATGGCCTGGCTGCGCTCCAACATCTCGCTGGTCCTGCAAGAGGTCTTCCTGTTCGCCGGCACCATCCGCGACAACATCGCCTTTGGTCGCCCCGGCGCAACCGAGGAAGAAATCCTGGAGGCCGCCCGCGCCGCCAACGTCGACGAATTCGCCGAACGCCTCCCCAATGGCTACGACTCCCGCGTCGGCGAGCGCGGCGTACGCCTCTCCGGCGGCCAGCAACAGCGCATCTCCATCGCCCGCGCCGTCCTAAAGGACTCCCCAATCCTGATCCTGGACGAAGCCACGTCTGCGGTCGACGCCGAAACCGAAGCCCTGATTCAGGAAGCCCTCGACCGCCTGACCCTCCGCCGCACGACCCTCGTCATCGCCCACCGCCTGGCCACCGTCCGCCGCGCCGACAGGATCATCGTGCTGCGCGATGGCGGGGTGGCCGCCGCTGGCTCCCACGACGAGCTCGTGGCCCACGGCGGCTGGTACGCCGACATGGTCCGCCGCCAGCAACTCAGCGCCCGCTGGCGCCTCGAAAGCGCCGCCGAGGTCCCCCTGACTTAGGTTCGCTCTACCTGCGGTCTTTCAGGTCCGCGTCGCCCTCAGATTTGGCGCCGAAATGCCAGCCGGAGACTGCTCGGTTCGGCTCTCGGCGGTCAAGATCCGCCGAGTAGCTCGTCGATCTCGCGAGCAAGGGTTGGAAGACTGGTCTCAACCACATTCCAAACCAGCCGATCATCCACATCGTCGTAGCCGTGGATCAGGAGGTTTCGGAAGGCAATGATGCGCTGGTAACCGCTGATGCGCTCCGCCACGTGTGCGTCGACTTTGGCCAGTTGCGCCATGGCCTCGCCGATGATCTCGAACTGTCGCTCGACCGGGGCACGCCGCATGGCGTCGCGGCTGTAGTCGCCGAACGTCTTGTCGTTGGTGAATTCATGTAGCTGTCCAACGGCACGCTGGATGTCGTGCAGATACTTCCGCGTCTCACGCCGCATAGACCAGCGTTCTGCTCTCATCAACGGCTTCCCGGAAGTAAGGGTTCTTAATAGCCGAGTCGATAATCAAATCTATGGGCCGTCCGAACAATTCCTCTAGAGACTCCAGCAAGCCGAAGTACGCGTCGGCATAAGCGCCCATGGCCTCCGGCTGGAACTCCACGACAAAGTCAAGGTCGCTGTCCTCTGTGAGGTGACCGCGGACACTGGCCGAGCCGAAGAGGTCAAGCTGTTGGACCCGGTAGCGCCGGCAAAGCCGCTTCAGTTCATCGGCCTGCTTCGCTACGAGCGGAATCACCACTCGGCTTTCATCCTGAGTCACACCGCCACCCACGCCCGCGTCCGCTCCGACTCCCGCGCCGCGTCCACCGCCCGCGCCACCGCCAGACCGTCGTGGAAGTTCGCCAGCCGGCTGGGCATTCCCGCGGCACTCGCCCGCAACCCCGGAATCACGATCTCCCGGAACATCGCCGTGTTCTGCGCCCGTGGCGACTCGTGCACCCGCACCGGTACGTCGACGACTTCAGGATTGACCCCCCGCACCAGGCTCACCTGGCCGGCCTTCCGGTTGCCGCCCGAGTAGCGCACGAACGCCGACGCCCGCGACCCATGCACCTGCACGTCGGGCGTGGGCCCGGGCCGCGTGAACGTTGTTTGGCCTGCCGTAAAGGTAAACAACGCACCCGAGCCCATCTCGCCGTGGATAGTGCCGAAATCACTGGCAGTCACCTGCGCCGTCGGAGTTCCCGGAGCCACGCCCTGCGGGTTTTCCGCCGACCAGCGGTTGGCGTCAACTCGCGAAATGTCACCCATGTCCGGCCGCTCCGGAACCACGATCGGCAGGTGCCCCATCACGGCCCTGATCTCGCTGCCGGTCAGATAGCGCGCCAGATCCAGCAGATGCACGCCCAGCAGCCCGATCGACCCGGCCGGGCACTCCTCCTCCGTCATCCACCACTGCACCGGCTCGTGCAGGGCCCGCGGCTGCCAGATGCGTCCGAACATCGCCTGCACCTCGCCGATCTCGCCCTCGTCGATCAGGCGGCGGACCGTCTGCATCGGTTCCGCGAACCGCATGTAGTGCCCCAGGCCGTGCCCCAGCTCCGAGCTCTCCGCCGCCGCCACCATCTCGGCGCACTGTTCGGCCGTATTGGCCAGCGGCTTCTCGCATAACACGTGCTTGCCCGACTCCAGCGCGGCAATGGCTACCGGATGGTGCATGGCGTTGCTGGTGACAATCGCCACCACATCCAGGTCGTCCCGCGCCACCAGGTCGCGCCAATCGGTGTGCGTGTCCGGCATGCCGTAGGCCGCCGCCGTCTCCGCCAGCGGCTCCGGCCGTCGTGCGGCAATCGCGCGCAATTCCAGGTCCGGCAGATCGACCGCCGGATTCAGATACGTGGGGGCAAAGAGCCCCGTCGCGCCAACGACACCAATTCGCAGGACGTCTGAGTCACTCATGTCAACGCCACCTCAAAGCGGTTCCGGAACGTCCGGCGCGGGCCGTCCGCGCAACTCGCGCGAAACGCTGACGAGATAGTAGAGGCCTGAAGCAACCGTCATCGCCAGCGCAAACAGCACCAGCGCCCAGGTCAGCGGCACGCGGTCCCAGATCAACGCGGCCAGTCCCATGTACTGCCACATCATCTTCATCTTGCCCAACTGCCCAGCGCTCACCGTAACGCCCTGCGCCCCGGCATAGGCCCGCATCCCCATCACAAAGAGTTCGCGTCCGATAAAGCCAGCCGCAATCCATCCCGGAATCCAGCCCAGTTCCACCATCGTGATCACGAGTGCTGCCACGACCAGTTTGTCGCCCACCAGGTCGAAAAAGACTCCCAGTTGCGAACCGGACCCGTAGCGACGCGCGATCAGACCGTCCAGCACATCCGTGATGCCCGCCACGATGAACAGGCACGCAGCCGCCTGGTTCGAGGCCTGGCCGTCCCAGAGCAGCAGCCAGATCATCACCGGAATTGCCGCCACTCGAAACCCTGTCAACAAATTGGGCAGCCGGGCCATCCAAACGGCCCGGCCTGCCGGCTCCGCCACAGAGGCAGAGTGCTCGGACGGCGGCGTTGCAGCCGGCTCAGCCACCGGCGTCCACTCGCCAGGTGCGCTGGAACGATCCGCCCGGCGGACCCAGCAATCCGATTGAGGCGCCGTCGATTCGCACCTCGATTGCATCGGGCGCTTCGGCCCGCACCGCAATTTCCCGCTGTGCCGACCAGGTCTGGCTCGATCCGGCCGAGATCTGTCCGTCGAAGACCGACCGGCCATCAACCACGACCGCAATCTCGGTCGGCCGCACGGCTACCAGTTCCAGAACGCCGCCGACCCTCAGCCCGGCGCCCGCTGGTGACGAGGCACGTGTGGGCGATTCCGAAGGCGCCGGCATGGGCAGTCCGCCGGATTGGATCATGAGCAGCGCCGCCGCCACGATCACGGCCACCACGGCAATCGCCCCGGCGATCAGGCGCCCCTGGCGACGGCGCAATGCCCGGTCCGGCGCGCCGGCGGCCAGACGTCGCGCGCTCAGGGCCGTGGTGTAGGCGTTCAACACGGGCTCCTCCGGCACCGCGAGAGCCCGTGTGTACACCCGTATCAGCCCCCGCGTGAACGGCTCGGCCGGCAACACGTCCAGGTTGTCGGTTTCCAGCGCAATCAAGTTGTGGCGCGGAATCCGCGTGGCGCTCGACACCGCCTCAAGGCTCAGCCCGGACTGATCCCGCGCCGCGCGCAGCATTTCACCCATCGTCGCCATAGTGGATTATCGCGCGGCGCCTGGTCGGAATGCCCGGATCCTCAAGTTCGCTGAATGTTGAAGTCCGGCCGCGGCTTCACGATGATCCCCAGGCCCGTCAGTCGTTCGTTGGCGTTGGCGATGTCCACGAACTGGTTGAGGAAATCGTCCATGCCGGACCGCAGCTCCTCGTTTACCGTGGCGTTGTCGCCCCCGTGCTCCGTCACCAGCGAATCCCGCCACGATCCCAGCAACTGCGTCAGGCCTTCCTGCAGGACGGCGGCGATTAGCCGATCCGCCAGCTCGGGCACGCCCAACCGGATGTAGGCGGTCAGATCGGTCACGTCGTACTGGAAATCCACGACCAGATCTTCGGGCTCCGCTTCCGTCGGCAGGATCAACGTCACCGGTGCCGCTCGATCCGTCAGATTGATGAGCCGCCGATCCGTCACCGGCTGCGGCCAACTCCAGAACAGTCCCGGACCCTGCAGGACGCTCAGCGTGCCAAGGCCGGGATCTTCGGGCTGGTCGAATCCCTTGCCCAGCGCGAACACGCCGCCGCTGCCTGGAAATACCGCCGCCTCGTTCTGAAGCAGAATCAGCGCGTCGTCCGCGCTCAACCGAAAGACCCCGGCCGCCAGGAACGTTACGACCGCCGTCAGCGCGCCCAGCAGGAGAATCGCCGGAACGCTCAGGAACGTGGGTACGCGCGACCGCGAGGCAGGGTCGTACGGCGCGATAACCGAGGCGATGTGCGCCGAGTTCCGCCGCGCATACAGCCCCGGAATTAGGCGCCGCGGCGGCTGGCCGGCCCGCCGAAACTGGGCGGCCATGTCGGCCGCGAACGCCTGCACCGCGTCCTGATTGTAGTGGGCCGCCAACTGCTTCAGCCGGTCGAATCTCGTCGCTAGGCGTAGCGCCCGCTGGCCGTCGATCCGCGCCCGTCCGCCCATCAAGCCTCCAATGTCCGCCAGCAGCCCATCGGCGGCGGCCAGGAACGGCCCCGCGTCCTGGCGCACCTGGAGGTCAGCCACCCGCAGGGCGCTCTCGGCGCCGCGAGCCAACGGACGCGCCGCCACCCGGCCGTGGGCTCGGCGGATCAACCAGGCGGATGGCAGCAAGGAAATCACGACGGCCAGCGGCAGCCCGCCCAGGGAACCGCCGGCGCTGCCCAGGAAGTCGGCAACGGTCGCTCCCACGGCCGGGACATTGCGAATCGGCACCGACGACAGCCCCAGCAGCGCCGCAACCAAAAAAGGCAATCCCACCGCCGCGATCACGTGCGCCCAGAGCCGGGCTCGTACATGGCGCCCCGAACGCCGCATCCCCCGCACGGCCTTGGCCTCGATCCGGTCCACGGCCGAGGCGTCGCCCGGAACCGCGTCCACCCGTAGCGTGCGAGCCGGAATCAGCGCTCGCCCCGCCACTTGCCGGAGTCGGTGCCGATCGTGCGCGATCAGCACCGAACCGTTCGGACCCGCGGGAATGGGCACATAGTCCAGCGGAATCGCCGCGGGGTCGTCCCGTTCGGACGTCATGCTCGCCGCGGACGATGGTTCGGCCCGCATCTACAGCGTCTCCGGCGCTACGGCGGCCGGCCCTGCGATGAAGACGGCGCCGGCCGCCGCGGCCAGCGCCGCCGCCCGTTGGCTCCCAATCCGCCCCACCGCCACGGCCGAAGCGCCGATCGCCCCGGTCCTGTGCGCCGCCCACGAAGCCAGCGTGCGATCCGGTGGCTGGCCCGGAGCGGTCGCCAGCACGCCCGGAGCAAGCGGAAGAACCCCGGCCATGTGCAGGTCGTCAGCTTGCGGCGCCAGCAGGTTGATGCCACGCCGCCGAATCTCATCCGCGGCACGCTGCCCTTCGTCCGCGCCAATTCGCGCGCGCCGGTCGTCATACCACCGCACGTCGGACTGCTGGCCCTGCGCATGGACGATAAAGGCCAGTTCCTGGGCCTCCAGTGCCGGGCCACCGTCTCGTAGGTCCAGGACAAACGACGGCTCAAATGCGTCCAGCGATGCCCGCAGCGCCGCCCACGCGCGGGGCCGGATCGGTGAGGCCAGCAACCGCAGGGCCGCCGCCAATCCAAACACCGGCTGCTCCGGCCGGGGAATGTCCCCAAACGCGTCGGGCTCCACCACATATAGCAACAGCGCAACCCGCGACAGCAGCGACTGTCGGTCGCTGGCGGGCGTGCCGAGCGCGCGCGCCACTGCCCGTCCGGCCGCGAGCACCGGCATTGTGAGCGTGTTCGGCACAGCGTCGATCGCAATTCGAACCTCCGCTGCCGAGTCGCCGGCCGTTAGTTCCAGCACGCGACCCTCCCGCAAGCCGCCGATGGGGCCTTCGTAGATCGTGCGCTCGGCATAGACGCCGGCCAGCTTCGCGGTCTCCTCCCACCAGTCCGTCGGGCGCAGCAACCGGCGATAGCGCGGCTCGTCAATGGGAATGTCGACGCGCACGCCCTCGGCAATCACGGCCCGGCGTCCTCGGGGCCGTGGCTCATCCTGGGTCCCCGGTCGCCGCGACTGGTGCAGGCAGCGCCGGTCGCGAAAGGTTGTGCTGGGTCTCGTCCGCGACCCAGAAGCCGATGTGCGGCGGCAGCGTGGACGGGGGCGTGCCCCCCGCCAGGGCCTCGTACACCTCGGCGACCTCGTCCAGCCCCTCCGCGCGCGCCTGCACTGCGCCCAGCGCGTAGGCGGCCGTGTCGTCGTCGACCTCCCGCATCGAGCGCTCGATACGGCCAAGTCCGGCGTGAGCGTCCGAGCTGACCAGCGGCGATTGCGCCGGCGCGGTCGGCGACTGGGCCACCCGCGCATCTAGGCCGAGCAGCCATCGCAGCCAGCGCCGACCGGCCAGCAACCATGCGCCGGCCAGCGACGGAACCCAGTGGCCGCCGGACGCGATGATCAGCGCCAGCCCCAGCGCCAATTCCATCCAGATCATCATTCGGCCGCGGCGTCGAGACTGATCTTGCGGCGCGACACCTCCCGCTAGGCGCGCATAGTCCACCGCCATCACGGCGGCCCGCGCCGCCAGCGGCGCCGAAAACTGCTGGCTTTGCGGCTGGATCAGCGCGATGCGCCATCCCCAGAATTGCGGGCTCCGGGCCGGTGCCGCTTGCAAAATCGCGGCCGTCGACCGATCGGCCCGCAGCACATAGCCGTCACGGATCGGTACCGCCCAGCAGGCCAGATTCATCATTGCGAGCGAGCTTCCAGGTAGGTCAGCGGCTGCGGGGCCGCTCCTCGGCGGCGCACTCGCGCCCGCAGCCAGGCCAGGCGGCCCGCTGGTGTTGAGGCGTCCGGCGCGGCCGCCAGGGCTCGATAGAACCTCGCCGCCGCCGGCCAGCGCACGCGGATTCGCGCCGCGCGCTCCAGGCGCATCAGGTCGCGCGGCTCGTTGGGCTGATCAGCAAACCGCCAGAGATCGCGCAGCCGCGCCAGCGAGTCGCCGTCGCGCCCAACCGCGGTCGTGGGCAGCAATTCGCCAACCTCCAGCGTCGCCCGTGCGCTCCCCCCGGCCCGTCGGCGCGCCACCGCCCGCCACGCGTGCAGCACGCCCGGCACGAATCCCAGCGGCGCCGCCCAGGCCACCACTGCGTGTATCGGCTCGCGGTTCAGGAACAGAAACGCCAGCAGCACGCCAACCACACCAACTTCAAGCAGCCCCATCAGCAGCGCCAGCACCCACCGCCGGCCCTCCGGCGCCGTTCGCACCGCGTGGGCAAACAGGTCCGCTTCCACCCGTGCCCGGATAACCGCCAGTTCCCCCATCGACAGCGGCAACCGGCTGTACAGCGCGATCTGAAACGGTCCGGCCACCGCGTCCAGCCGCTCGTAGTCGGCGTCGATCAGCACCGCGCTCCCCGTGTCCGTGGGAACCACGAATGCATCAATGAGTTGGGCGTTGGGATCGGAGTCCTGCACGGCGATAGAAGGCTCCAGCGGCGCCACGGCACGCCACAATGACAGCGGCGCGAGTATCTGAGTGTATATCGCCGCCAAACCTGAAATCGGACCGAAACGCACCGGCGCGTGTGAAGATGAGGCCATGCGTTTGCGACGTTCCCGAACTCCTGCCGACAGCTTCGACGTCCTGGTGGTCGGCGCCGGCCACGCCGGCTGCGAGGCGGCCCTTGCCTCTGCGCGAATGGGCCGCCGCACCGTCCTGCTGAGCACGAACCTCGGCACCGTCGCCCAGATGCCCTGCAACCCCTCCATCGGCGGCCCCGCCAAGGGCAACCTCGTCCGCGAGATCGACGCCCTCGGCGGCGAGATGGGCCGCCACACCGACCGCACCCAGATCCAGATCCGCGAGCTCAACACCAGCAAGGGTCCCGCCGTCCGCGCCCTCCGCGCCCAGTGCGACAAGCACGCCTACGGCCGACTCATGCGGCGTGTGCTGGAGGCGCAGCCGAACCTGACGCTTCTCGAGGCCCACGCCGACAGCCTCATCTGGGACCCCGAACCGGCGAACGGAGCGCCCGCTTGGCGCGTACGCGGCGTCAGCACCAGCCATGGCGCGGACATCCGCGCCCACGCCACCGTCGTCACCACCGGCACGTTCCTCCAGGGCCGCATCATCATGGGCGACCAGATGTCCCCCGGCGGCCGCCGCGGCGAACCGCCCGCCACCGCACTATCTGAGGATCTACGCGCGGCCGGCCTTGAACTCGGTCGCCTCAAGACCGGCACCCCGCCGCGCCTCGCCGCCACAAGCATCGACTACACCCGGACGCGCGTGCAGCACGGTAGCGAGCATCCGCTCTGGTTCAGCTTCGACCCACCTCCGCGGTCGGAGTGGTACGAAGCCCAGCCTGACCCCGTCTATCCCCACGTCCCTCCCGCCGGCTGGCGCACCCAGATGGCCTGCTACCAGGTCCACACCACGCCCCAGACTCACCAACTCATCCGCGACAACCTCCACCGCGCACCCATGTACAACGGCGCCATCAAGGCCTCGGGTCCTCGCTACTGTCCCTCGATCGAAGACAAGGTCGTCCGCTTCGCCCACAAGGACTCGCACGCGCTTTTCCTTGAACCCGAGGGCTTCCGCACCCACGAGGTCTACGTCCAGGGCGCCAATACCAGCCTGCCGGCCGACGTGCAGTTGGCCATGATTCAGACCATCCCGGGCCTCGAGTCCGCCGAAATGCTGCGCCCGGGCTACGCCGTCGAGTATGACTTCGTCCACCCCCGCCAGCTCCGCCGCTCCCTCGAAGTCCGCAGCGCCCTCGGCCTCTTCCTCGCCGGCCAGGTGAACGGCACCACCGGCTACGAGGAAGCCGCCGCCCAGGGCCTCATGGCCGGCATCAACGCCGCCCGCCGGTCGCTCGGCCTTGAACCGGTCGAACTCGGCCGCGCGCAGGCCTACATCGGCGTCATGATCGACGACCTCGTCACCAGCGAGCTCACCGAGCCCTACCGCCTCCACACCTCCCGCGCCGAATACCGCCTGCTCCTCCGCCACGACAGCGCCGACCGCCGCCTGACCGAACTCGGACACGAAATCGGCCTCGCCTCGGACCGTCGTCTCACCCGTCTCCACCGTCAGCGCGACCGATCCGACGCCACCCTGGCCTGGCTGCAGCGCCTCCGCGTTCCCGCCACGCCGGAAGTCAACGATCGCCTTCGCGACCTCGAACTCGCCCCGCTCCGCCAGACCACCCGCGGTCTCGAACTCCTCGCCCGCACCGGCATGACCTGCGACCTCATCGCCGACCTCGCCGGCGATCCGCCGCCCCCGCCCGAGGCCGCTGCCCACGTCGAGTTTGAAGTCAAATACGCCGGCTACATCCGTCAGCAGGAAGCCCAGGTCCGCCGAGCCGCCGCCATGGAAGACCACCGGATCCCGCCCGACCTGGCATACCTCGCCCTCCGCGCCCTCCGCACCGAAGCCCGCCACCGCCTCGAACGCTTCCGCCCCGCCACCGTCGGCCAGGCTGCCCGCCTCGAAGGCGTCACCCCCTCCGACATCGCCGGCCTCCTCGTCTACCTCAAGCGCCACGCCGAAACGGCCGACGCCGAGAGGCACTAATCCCAGAGACGAGCCCCGACCCTCGCCAGTCCATCGAGACGAGCGAGGGTCGGGAAAGACCGTCAACGTCGAGTCGTGATCGATCTATTGCATACGCCGCCGGATCCCGCGGATCACCATCCGATGAACGCCAAGCGCGCCAAGCCCAATCGCTCCAATTGCGGCCCCAATGGGAGCAACGATGACTCCGATAACGATTGCCGCGTTGGCCGCCCACTGCCCGATCCGGGTCAACACACTGACCGAATTGCTCACGGTCTCGCTGGGATCCCAGTCGCGCTCGGCCGTGTCCACGACTTCGACGCTGTCCTCGGGAATCGCCGTCAGGAACGTCACGCTGCGGTTGTCCACGGTTGCGCGGTCGCGCTCGGATGCCTCGATCGAGGTCGTGAACCACTGCCGCGCGGCCGCCGACTCCAGCCGCGCCAGGTAGCTCACGGTGCCGCTGGCGCCGGGCGCCAGTTCCGGGAACTCCCACACGATCGCGTGCTGATCCGCGTCATATTGACCGCCCCTGGTCGCTCGGATGAACTCGATGCCTGAGGGCAACCCTTCGACCAGCCGCACATCCCTCGCATCGGCGTTGCCCCGGTTGGCGTAGCCCACCGAGTAGCTCGACTCGCGACCCACCTGGACCTCCACGTCGCGTTGCTTGTCCAGGCCGAGGTCGACGAAGAACGGCAGTCGCACCTCGTCGTGGTCCAGGTCGGCGCCCCGGACGTCGCTCGCCGTGCTCGCCTTGGCCCGCACCTCCATCGTCCGGCCGTCGCCCTCCAGGCGCGCGGTCGTCCGCAGTTCCAGCGACTGGCCCGGCGCCATCCGGTCTATCGTCCAGACCACGCTGTGCGTCGCTTCTTCGTACTGTCCGGGCTTCGTCGCGAACTGGAACACCAGATCCGGGTCCAGCTGATCGCGCAGAACGACCTCGCGCAGCTCCACCGTCCCGTCGTTGATCACGGTTATTGGGAACTCAACTGACTCATGCATCGCGTACCGGTCCGGCGCGCGCCGCTCCACGCGCAGGTCGGGCACCGGGTGCAGGTTCACCGTGATGGTGGACAGCGCCGCCTGGTCGGCCAGCACATTCAGCTGACCCTGGAACATCTCGATCTGCTCGCGCACCTTGGCGACTTCGCGCTGCACCTCCAGCGTGCTCTGCACGGTTCTGGAGGTCGCCATGATCTCCAGTAGCTGCTTCTCCGTGGCCTGCGCGTTGCGCATGCGCGACTCGATGTCCGTGAAGGCCGCCGTCACGTCCCGCCCGGTCACGTCCTCGGCCACCACCTCGCGCCCGTGCGACCGAATCCGCTCGATCGTCTCGTCGAATCGCTCGGCCGGAACCCGTAACGTGATCGAGCTGATCCGGTACGGCTCGTTGCCGCCAATCTCGGTGTGCGACACAAACGCCCCGGCGATCGAAGCCACCATGCCCCGAATCGCCTTCACGCTCGTCGGCACATCGGCCACCACGATCCCGATGCTGCCCGTGCGAATGACCTTCCGCCCCGAGTCGGGCACCTGCGTCTCCGCGGCCAGCAGGGAGCCGGTCAGGCTCTGGCCCTGCGCCCCGTTGGCCGGCGCGGCCTCCTGAACGATCGAGCCGGCTGTCCCGGGATCCGTCGTCGCCACCGCCTCGAACTGGACTGCCTGCGTCACCACCTTCTCGACCGGCACCTCCTTGACCACAATCTTTTCGACCGGAACCTCCTTGATAACGACGCGCTCTGGCGGCGGAGCTACGGCCATTGCGGCCGGGGCCGCCGGAGCCGCCTCTACCGCGAACGACGGGCTATCCGTCGAACTCTCACCACATGACGCAACCAGCATTGCCGCCAGCGGAATCGCCAACATCAGCGTTCGTCTTGGTCCTCGCATCACTCGCCTCCCGACCCAATCGATCTATATGTGCCGAGCGTTCACGTCTGAGGCATGAATCCCCGCGTGCGCGACTCGGCTCTGCGGTACGCCTTCAAAGAGATGTACGCAGGGAGGACTGGATTCGTTCCCTGGGTTCGGGACTTTTCTAGTCGAACTGCGAAAGACGACCGAACGACCGGCCATCCCCGCAATCAGCTGCGCGTCGGCGCCCCGATCACCCTCGCCGCCGCTTGATCGTCCGGATCCCCCGCCAGCCCAGCACCCCAACCACCGCAAACGGCCCCGCCACGATCACCAGCACGATCGCCGCGTTGGCCAGGAACCGCAGCACGTCCAGCAACAGGCCCACCGCGTCCCGCGCCGTAGACCCTGGCCCGAACACCTCCCGGCCCGCCACGTCTTCCGGCAACGCCGTCAGGAACGTCACCACCCGGTTATCCACGTCGGCCCGGTCCTCGTCGGCCGACTCGATCGTCGTCTCGGTCTGGAACCGTCCTTCGCTCCGGTCCACCCGCGCCTCGTAGAAGACGCCTTGCCCCGACTCGGGCGACATCCGCGGGAACTCCCACACCACAGTCCGCGAGCCCTCGTCGTAGCGACCGCCGCCCTCCGCCCGCACGAACGTCATGCCCTGCGGCAACCGCTCCGTCAGCCGAACCTCCCGCGCGTCGCCGTTGCCGTGATTCTGGAAGCTGAGGAAATACGTCACGTCCCGCCCCACCGGCACCGACGCCTCGCCCTCCTTGAACACGCTCAGGTCCACGAAGAACGCCAGCGTCGTCTCCGCCCGGTCCTCAGACGGCTCGCGCACGACCCCGCTGGCCGTAATCGTCGCGCTCACCTGCATCGGCTCTCCGTCGCCCTCCAGCCGCACCCGCGACCACACATCCCGCGACGAGTTCGCCTCTAGTCGGTCAAACTCCCAAATCACACTGTGCGAGGCCGCCTCGTACACCCCCTGCGACGACGCCCACTCGAACACCATCCCCACTGCCAGCTGATCCCGCACCATCACGTCCCGCAGGTCCACCGTCCCGTGATTCGCAATCGTGATCGGCAGCTCCGTGCTGCCGTGCATCGCGTAACCCTCGGGTGAGAACCGCTCGATCCGCAGGTCCGGCGCCGGATGCAACTGGACCGTGATCGTCGCCAGATCCGTCTGATTCGCCAGCAGGTTCAGCTGCCCCTGAAACACCTCAATGCGCGAGCGCACCTCCAGCAACTCCCGCTGCACCTCCAGCGTGTCGCTCACCGTCCGCGCCGTCGCCAGGATGTCCAGCAGCTGCTGCTCGGTCGCCTGCGCCGTCCGCAGCCGCGCCTCCAGGTCGGTGAAGTCCGCCGTCACGTCGCGCCCGCCCACGGCCTCGAACAACACCTCGCTGCCCAACTCGCGCACCAGCCGCCGCGCCTCGTCGAACCGCTCCACCGGCACCCGCAACCTCACCGTGCTGATCGACCGCGGATCGTCGTCCCGCACGTCCGCCGAGTCCACAAACGCCTCCGGAATCCCATCCACCAGCGCCTGCAACTGCCGCACCGCCTCGTCCACGTCCCCAACCACGATCCCAACCGTCGCGTCCCGAATCACCCGCCGCGCCGGCGCCGCCTGCTCAGACTCAACGACCACCTGCTTCATCGCCGCCGCCTCGACCGGGACCTCCTTCACCACGACTTGCGATGCTGGCCCCTCGGCAACCCGTACCGCCGCCCGCTCCGCCGCCATCCCCATCGTCGTGGCCGTGTCGCGCGACATGCGACCGCTTTCACTTTCGGCCATCGCGGCCGCCGGCTGCGCGGCCATCACGGCCGCCGGGGCAGCCATCGACCGCTCGAACGACTCCTCATCCCCGCCAAACGGAAACTCCCCACACGCCGCCAGAGCCAGCGCGCCAACCACCAGAGCCGCCGCCAATACCCGGAATCGCTTCGGCATCACGCGCTCCTACTGACGTCGATGTGCGGAAAGCGGCCTCCGGGCGCTGCCCTCGGCCTCTTCCTCTTCAAGACTAACGGCGCCCCCGCAAGTTCGTATCGAGACCATCGAAACCGCTCAAGTCGGCGCCACACAAATAGCTACGCCACCCAATCGCAATTCGTTCCCTCGCCCGCGATCAGCCCTCTCGACCCACCACCTCCGCCGCCAACGCATACAGATCCGCCAGGTCCCCGCGCCCAACCGCCCGAAACCGCGCCTGCGCCTCCTCCAGCGACACCGTCAGCACCTCCACCACATCCTCCCCGTCCCCAATCGTCGGCGTCGTCACCAACTCCGCCCGCCCCACGCCAACCAGCCGTTGCGACCTCGGATGCGGCAGATGCGGCCGATACGGCGCCTCGGCCGTCGACACGCAGTCCCACACGCCAAACGTTCTGAACGACTCCAGCCTCGCCCCCGCCTCTTCCAGCAATTCCCGCCGCAGCGTCGCCTCGATCGACTCCCCCGGCTCACGCGTCCCACCCGGCACCTCCGGCCGCCCGTCCCCCAGCACCAGCACCACCCAGCCCGCAGCCGTATAGGGCACGACAGTCACATTTGACACGAGGTCCTCGCACGAAACCTCGTCGACACGCCGAAACTCCGCCGAACCGCGCTTCCCCACCACCGGCGCAAAGAGGTCCGGAAACCGCCCAGCCTCGCTATCCGCCGCCGTTCTCCCCGTCCCGGCCATCCGCCAGCCGCGCCACCCGCAGCAGGTCCACGCCCTCGTCCATCCGCATGATGATCACCCCGGCCGCCGGCCGCTTGATCGGCCGTACGTTCCCCAACCCGCAGCGCATCACCTGCCCGTCCGAAGACACCAGCGCAATCTCCTCGTTCTCCGCCATCAGCGTGCGCGCGTCGGCGACCTCACCCGTCTTCTCGCTCAGAATGATCGACTTGAGCCCCTGTCCGCCCCGGCCCTGCGGCCGAAACTCGGACACCGCCACTTTCTTGCCGTAGCCATTGGCCGTCACCAGCAGCACGTACCCGTCGTCCTGCGTCAGGTCCATCGCGGTCACCTCGTCGCCCTCGGCCAGGCGGATGGCCCGCACGCCTCCGCTGGTCCGTCCGCTGGCGCGTATCTCATCCAGCGCAAACCGAATCGACATCCCGTTCCGCGTAAAGAACATCGCGTGCGTCTCGTCCGTCGCCAGCCGCACCCACACCAGTTCGTCGTCCTCGTCCAGGTCCATCGCCAGCAGGCCGGTTGTTCGGATTGACACGAACTGCGTCAACGCGCTCCGCTTCACTTCGCCCTTGCGCGTCCCGAACACCAGGTAGTCCCCCGCCTCGAAGTTCGGAATCGCCAGCACCGCCGTCGCCCGCTCGCCTTGCTCGATCGCCAGCAAGTTGATCAGGTTATGCCCCTGCGCGTCCCGCCCCTGCTCCGGCAACTCGTACGCCCGCAGCCGGTACACCTTCCCCCGGTTCGTGAAAAACAGCAGGTGGTCGTGCGTGTTGGCCACCAGGAAGTGCTCCACCACCCCGCCCGTCTTGCTGCGGAACCCGCGGATCCCCTTCCCGCCCCGGCCCTGCCGCCGGTACGTGTTCGCCGGCACCCGCTTCACGTAGCCGCGCGACGACATCGTGATCAGGCAATCCCGGTCCTCCACCAGGTCTTCCTCGTTGAAGTCGCCCGACGCCTCCCGCTGGATCTCCGTCTGCCGCTCGTCGCCGAAGCGTTTCACCACCTCGCGCGTCTCGTCGCCGATGATCGCCAGCACCCGCGACTCGTCCGCCAGGATGTCCTGCAGGTCCCGGATCGTCGCCCGCACCTCTTCCAACTCCGCCAGGATCTGCTCGCGCTCCAGCCGCACCAGCCGGCGCAGCTGCATGTCCAGGATCGCGTTCGCCTGGATCTCCGTCAGCCCGAACTCCTGCATCAACCCGTTGCGAGCTTCCTCAGTGTCGTCCGCCCCGCGAATGATCCGGATCACCTTGTCGATGTCCGCCAGCGCGATCACATAGCCTTCCAGCAGATGCTCGCGCGCCTGCGCCTTCTTCAGGTCGAACTCGGTCCGCCGCCGCACCACGTCCTGCCGGTGCTGCACGAAGAGCTCGACGAACCGGCGCAGCGGCAACTGCTCCGGCTGCCCGTCCACCAGCGCCAGGTTGTTGATGCTGAACGTCGACTGCAGCGCCGTGTGCTTGTACAGCTGGTTCAGCACCGCCAACGGCCGCGCGCCGCTGCGCAACTCCACCACCACGCGCATGCCATGCCGGTCCGACTCGTCACGGATATCGCGAACGCCCTCGATCACCTTGTCCCGCACCAGCGCGGCGATCTTCTCCACCAGCCTGGCCTTGTTCACCAGGTAGGGAATCTCCGACACCACCAGCGCCATCGTGGTGCCGCGCACTTCCTCCACGTTCACCACCGCCCGCACGCTGATTCGCCCGCGACCCTGCGTATACGCCTGCTCGATCCCCTCCGCCCCCACGATGATCCCGCCGGTCGGAAAATCGGGCCCCCGCACGAACCGCATCAGGTCCCGCGAGGTCGCCTCCGGGTTTTCGATGTAGTGGTCGATCGCCCGCCCGACCTCGCGCAGGTTGTGCGGCGGAATGCTCGTCGCCATCCCCACCGCGATTCCCGTGGACCCGTTGATCAAAAGGTTCGGCACCACCGAGGGCAGCACCTCCGGCATCTCCGCCGTCCCGTCGAAGTTGTCGACGAAATCCACCGTGTCCCGGTCAAGGTCGTCCAGCATCGCGGCCGCCACCTGCGTCAGCCGCGCTTCCGTGTACCGCATCGCCGCCGCCGGATCGCCGTCCACCGACCCGAAATTGCCCTGCCCGTCCACCAGCGGATACCGGATCGAAAACGGCTGCGCCATCCGCACCAGCGCGTCGTACAGCGCCTGGTCGCCGTGCGGGTGGTACTTCCCCATCGTGTCGCCAACCACCCGCGCCGCCTTGCGGAACGCCGCGTTCGGCGTGGCCGAAATCTCTTCCATCGAGTACAGCAACCGCCGATGCACCGGCTTCAACCCATCGCGCACGTCCGGAATCGCCCGCGCGACGATCGTGCTCATCGCATAGTCGATATACGACGTCTCCATCTCCTCGACGATGTCCACCGACCGGATCCCGTCGTCCCCTACAGACTCCTCCGTCACGCCCCTCCACTCCCCTCGTCAGAGATGGCTCGCTGTTCTTCTCCCTCTCTCCATGGGAGAGGGTCGGGGTGAGGGTCTTCCGGCCGAGGCGCCCCGGACACCAACGCGCCCAATTCCAGTCCCAAAAGAGCTCGCACGTCCGCGCTAACCCTCATCGTCCAAGCGCTCAAAATCGCCGCTCACCCCTCCGGCCTTCCGCACCAGCCGCACATCCGCAATCCGCATCCCCCGGTCCACCGCCTTGCACATGTCGTACACCGCCAGCGCCGCCACCGAAACCGCCGTCAGCGCCTCCATCTCAACCCCCGTCCGACCCACGGTGCGGACAGTCGCCTCGATCGCCAGCGATTCCTCGCCCTCCGGCGTCAGCTCCACTTCAACGCCATTCAGCGGCAGCGGGTGACACAGCGGAATCAGGTCCGACGTGCGCTTGGCCGCCATGAGCCCGGCCAGCCGCGCCACCCCCAGCACGTCGCCCTTCGGCAGGTCCGAAGTCTCGCCGGCCATCTGCTCGCGAATCATCGCCAGCGTCGCCGGCTGCATCACCACCCGACCCCGCGCCACCGCGGTTCGGTCCGTCTCCGACTTAGCCGACACGTCCACCATCCGCGCGGACCCATCCGCGTCGAAATGCGTAAACGAAGGCCTGGCCAATCCGGTGGTTAAGTCCCTGCGCCCCAGAAGTAACGACCTGTTTCATTCTACCGCGCCAGCCGGTTCGGCAGTCACGTCGGGCCAACAGAATCACGTAGACTAGTCAGGAGTCTAGTCAGTTAGATGCCGGACTAGGCCTATCCCGGAGGACGGCATGAGCAACGTCTGGCAAGTACAGGAAGCCAAGGCCCGCTTCAGCGAACTGCTTGAAACCAGCCTCGCCGAAGGACCGCAGATCGTCACCA
Organism: Chloroflexota bacterium; assembly: GCA_028874175.1. Lineage (GTDB taxonomy): Bacteria > Chloroflexota > UBA11872 > UBA11872 > UBA11872 > UBA11872. The sequence goes on along the minus strand of JAPPLN010000113.1, from coordinate 76,904 downwards.
GGCGCGGCGTCGAGAAAGCCGTACTCGTCCCCATCGAGCACTGGCGCCGGCTGCAGCGAATGACCCGCCCCACGCTCAAGGAACTGCTGCTCGCCCCAGAGCCTCGCACTGAAGACCTGACACCGCCGCGCCGGCAGCTCCGACGTCGCCCCACGCCCCAATTCGACTAGCGCGTGTACCTCCTCGATACCAATGTCGTCTCCGAACTCCGCCGCCCCTCGCCGCATCCGGCCGTTCTCGGCTGGATGCAGCGTGTGCCGGCCGATCAGCTTTACCTCTCCGCAGTCACCATCGGCGAAATCCAGGCTGGTATTGAGGTCACCCGTCAGCAGGATCCCGCCAAAGCGGCTCAGCTTGAGGAATGGCTCGACCGTGTGCTCGTGACCCATGAAGTGCTGGCGGTCGACGCCCTCGCCTTTCGAATCTGGGCCCAGCTGATGCACCGACAGTCGGACATCCTCATGCAGGACGCCCTCATCGCCGCCGTCGCCACCGTCCACCGCCGCATCGTCGTCACCCGCAACACCCGCGACTTCCAGCACCTCGGCGTCCCAACCCTCAACCCCTTCCAGCCACACTCGCCCTAAGCCGCCCCCGGTTGCGCCGCGCCCAAGCCACCCGCCATCCGGTCCTGCGCCTCAACTTGCGATGAGCCTGCCGAATGGGGGCCGGTTTCCGACCGGCCTCTTCCGCGCGCCACCCGCTAACCCTTCCCCACTCGCGATCCCCGATGAGGCAAGGCCATCCTGAGGTTCCTGAAGAGCCCCCTCGAATCGCGAACACTCTCAAGCATCGCGGCGGCTCACCTGCTAACGGCGGATAGGATGGCTCCGGGAGAGGCTCCAAACCGCCGATGACCTACAGCAACGAAGAGATAACTCGCCGCCTACAGCTCGGCGAGGACAGCGCCTGGGAGTTCAAGCAGGTCGAGTTCGCTGGCGACCGGCCCAGGAGTCCGAGACGCGACGATCTGGCGGATGAAATCGCGGCCTTCGCCAATGCGGATGGCGGCACGCTGCTCTGCGGCGTCACTGACGACGGTGAAGTGCAGGGCATGACGCGTGATCAGCTCGCCGCGTTTGACGCGTTCGTGGTCGAGATCAGTTCCGACGCCATCGAGCCGCCCGTTCGCGTCCACACCCGGCACATGCGGCGCCAGGATGGCAAGCGGCTGCTGATCGTCCGCGTTCCGGCAAGCGATTCCCTCCATGAGCGATCCGGAAGAAGCTACATCCGCGTCGGCGGCTCCAAGCGACGGATGACCAGCGACGAGCGGTTGCGCTTGGCGCAGCGGCGAGGCCAGGCGCGGTTTGCGTCCTTCGACGAACAGGCTGTGCCCAATACTGGATTCAACACGCTAGATGAGTCGCTTTGGCGTCCTCTGCTGAGTGCGGAAGGCGCCGCCGAGCCCGAAGCGGCCCTGGGCAGGCTGGCGCTCCTGGTCAGCGACGAGGCTGGAATCCCCCGCGCCACCGTCGCTGGCCTGTTGTTGTGCACCCCGGATCCCCGACAGTGGTTGCCAAACGCCGGCGTTACCGCCACCCGGTACCGCGGAAATGATCGTGCCTCAGGCCAGGTCGATGCCCAGGAGATCAGCGGTCCGCTGAACCAGCAGATTGCTCAGGTCGTTGCCTTTGCCCTGCGCAACATGCAAGTCGCCGCTCGCAAGGAACCGGGGCGCGTTGACCTTCCCCAGTACAGCCACCGGGCGCTGTTTGAGGCCCTCGTCAACGCCATAGTGCACCGCGACTACTCGATTCGCGGCAGCAAGGTCCGCCTCTCGATGTTCGCCGACCGCCTGGAAATTCAGTCGCCCGGCTCGCTCCCCAACAACCTCACCGTCGAAAGCATGGAAACGCGGCAGGTCACGCGCAACGAAGCGTTGACGTCCGTACTGGCGCGCCTGCCGGTGGGCGGGATTCGCGGGTCGGAGGACCGGCAGTACTTCATGGAACGTCGCGGCGACGGCGTGCCCATTATCCGGCGTGAGACTCGCGAACTCTGCGGGAAGCTGCCCGAATACCAGGTCATTGACGACTCCGAAGTCCGGCTCACCATCCCCGCGGCAGTCCAGGAACATAGCCCCGCCAGCGCCGTCGTCACTGTGTGGTCAGCCAATCAGCCCTTGTCAGGTGCCGATGTCCTCGCGTTATTTCCGAACAAGACCTGGAAGCGCGCGAATACAAACGACGACGGCGAGGCATCGGTGGAGCTATACACGTCCCACCTCCCAATGACCGTGTTTGCAGCTGCCCCCGCACACGCGGCGCGCCTCGAGCGCGAATGGACGCCCAGCCACGGCGCCCTCACGCTTGAGATGCGGCCCTTGGCGGATGGCGGCAGCGTCATATTCCCCGAGGCGGTCGGACACCTGCCCATCCTCAAAGGCCGCCTCAATCCCATCCGCGACACCAGCGACCGAACCTATCTCTACGCCTCCAACATCGCGATCAACCAGGGCCAGCCCCAACCGGTCCACTTCGCCCCCGGCGAAGAACTCCGTCTCACCGACGCCGACGGCCGCGAAGCCCTGGTTCGAATCCTGGATGTCGTGGGCCGATCAGCCCTTATCGAATACCGCCGTGCGCCTCGGACGTGACTCCGACGACGCGCCGGCGGGCCGCGGAGCGACCGTGGCACGGTCAGACCAGGCGACATTGAGCGTCCGGCCCGGGCCCCACGCTTCGAGGCCACGGCGAATGACGTGCGGCTGCCGGCGAGGTAACGACTGACCGGGCGGAAAACGCTGCGGGCCAGCTGCCGCGTTACCTCCTCATGCCGACAGCCCAGAGCGTATAAATCGAATAGACCAGCCTTCAGTCGAGTCAGGTTGGGGTCCACCCAAACTTGGCCCGCAGGACTGCATGAGCGAAGTCTGGCAGGCACAGGAGGCCATGACGCGTTTCAGCGAACTGCTCGAGACCAGCCTCGCTGAAGGGCCGCAGATCGTTACCGGGCCCGGCGTCGAGAAATCCGTACTCGTCCCCATCGAGCACTGGCGCCGGCTGCAGCGAATCACCCGCCCCAAGGCTCGATCCCGGGAGCGCTCCCCGGGGGGTGTCGCGCTGAGCGCTTGGGAACCGCATAGTCTACAATAGACTAGTCTGAAATTTCACAAGAGCATCGGTAATGGATCCCTCCGTATCGCAACGCACCTGGACCGTCGCCGAGGCCAAGGCCAAGCTGTCCGAGGTTCTCCGGCTGGCGGAAGAGGAGGGCCCCCAGCGCATCGGTCTGCGCCGGCCCTTCGTCGTCGTGCCTGAGCGCGTCTGGCAGGAAAAGTCGCCTCCCGAAAAACACTTGGGCCAATGGCTGGTCGAAAACGTGCCCAGGGGCCTGAACTGGGAAATCCCCCGTGACCGGCGTTCCAACAGGCCCATTCCCTTTTCAGAGGAAGACGAGCGTTGACGGGATTCCTCCTCGACACCAACGTCATCTCCGAATTGACCAAAGACGATCCTGATTCGCGGGTGGTCCGGTTTCTCGACGACCAGGGCGACCTATGGCTGTCGTCCGTCGTCGTGTACGAGATGGAATACGGCCTTGCCACCCTTCCCCAGGGTCGGCGCTTGGCCAGGTTGCGCGCCTTGCACGCGGATATCCTCGCCGCCTTTGACGATCGGCTGTTGTCCCTGGATCTCTCCGGCGCTCGCTGGGCAGCCGAGCTCCAGGCACAGGCCCGCCACGCCGGGCGGACCGTCGACGTCGGCGACGCCCTCATCGCCGGGACAGCCAAAGCCCACGCCTTGGCCATCGCCACCCGCAACATCCGGGACTTCCAGGGGATGGACATCCACATCGTCAACCCCTGGGACTACCCATAGCCACCCTCCCCGCTCCCCACCAACCACCCACCACTTCCGCTCCAGCCATCCCCGACGTCCCCGGCCCCATCTTTCGTAGAGCCTGCCCTGAGCTTGCCGAATGGGGGCGGCGTCTCCGACCCGCCCCTCTTCCGCGCACCCCTGTTCGTGGTGAGCCGGTCCAGAGTCCGTCGGAGAACCGTGCCCCGTGGCCCAGGCTGCGCGCAGCCTGGGACCCACGATCGCCGGCACCACCCCCAAGCCGCCCAACCACCCCGCCCCGTCCCTCCGTCTTCCCGGCGTCCACAGAGAGCCGACCCTGAGCTTGCCGAAGGGGAACCCAGCAGCACTCGCCGTCACCAGTCGCCATTCGATCTATCGTCCCTCGCCCACAAGTCAGCCACTGCCCCAAACCCCAATGCGCTCTCCAATGCCAGGCAGCCCACCCGCGGCGCCTCTACAAACTCCTCACTCGCCGCACCGCCGCACCAACCTGCGAGTCGATGCCGTTGATCACGTATCGCGAATTAAACACACTGGACGCCCGCTAATACCTTCTTCGGCCTTGAGCAACCTTTGCCTAACCGTTGGAGGAGTCTGCGTTTGAGCCTGGGAAAGGCTGAATTGGGGATCCTCGCGCGATCGGGTCGGGCGGCCATCGTCGTCGTCCTCATGCTGTCGGCCTTCGCTCTGGCTGGGATGACCTGCACGTCGGAGGACGCACCCCCGCCGCCACCTGCCACCCTGGCGCCAGTTGCCGCCACGGGATTGGATGCGATGTCCGGGCGGGCGAAGACTCTTGATGGAACCGCCCCTGCGAACCGCGAACGCTTCATTGCCCTGAGTGTTGGGGAACACCACAACTGCGCCCTTCGGGAAGACGGACGAGCACTTTGCTGGGGTGAGGACAGCCAGGGCCAGTTGGCGGCACCTGTCGACGAACGATTTGTGGCCATAAGCGCCGGTGCCGAGCACACCTGCGGGCTGCGTGCCGACGGCGCGGCCCTCTGTTGGGGCCGCTGGGGATACCGAGGCCACAGAGCCACGTCATTGCTAGATGAGCGGCTTGTGGCGATTAACTCCGGCGGGTATCACGTTTGCGGCCTGCGGGAAGACGGCGCCGCGATTTGCTGGGGCACCAGACCTGGAGCCCGCATTGATCGGTGGTCGCCGCCAAGCGAAACGTTTGTCTCGATCTTTAGCATGGCCGCCCATTCCTGTGGCCTTAGACCGGACGGCTCGACGCATTGCTGGAACAATGGACTCGAACTGCAAGCACCCCAACCTCCGCGACGGGACAATCTGGTCGCACTAAGCCGAGGCAACCTCTGCGATCTCAATGTTGCGGGGGATATCGTCTGTCTTGACTGGGACCAGGGGCCCGACTACGGCGTCCTTCCTGGCGACAAGCTCCGATACATGGGCGGCAGTTGGGACGTCGGATACCGTGGCTTCGTTTGCGGTATCCGGCCGGACGGCTCCGCAGGATGTTCGCCTGTAAGTCCAGACTCAGATCAGGATTGGTACATTCCGACGATACCGTCGACTCAGAAGTTTCTGGACATTGGGGCTGGGAAAGATCATGCCTGTGGGTTGCTGGCCGACGGGTCAATTCGATGCTGGGGCAGCAACTTTAGCGGAGAAGCCACGTCCCCGCCAACGCAGCCTGGCCGGCCCCCCGCACCGCCAAGCGACGTGATTTGCAGCTCCGGAGTGATGATTGCGAAAGGATCTGGCTGCAAGATGCCCGAGTTCACCAAGACCAGGGTGCGCGGATTCGCGGTCGCTGTTGACGGCCTGGGCATCGTCTACGAGAAAGAGAACGAGGTATACGAAACTCGATATGTAAGTATCAACATAAGCTTCGATGCGAACCCCGTTCAGGTCAGGGACGGATGGTTCAAAGTGAGTGAAGCTTCTGGTCACGGTGCTGGCTCAGGGTGTGAAGGCTCAGAAAATGCCAAAGACCTTCTTATGAGTCCAGCGCAGGGTCAATTTGTCTACGCGAGCAACGTCGTTGCTAGAGCTCCTCCCCCGCCCGCTACAAGATGTACGGTTCTCGCCGCGCGGGCCGATGCCAATGGCAACTGGACAATTGAGAAGGCGCTGGTTTGGGAAGGAACAAAGAGCGGATTGGCTGGCTGAATCCAGTACGCGTGACATTCACCGATGCGATCAAGGACCAATAGCGGCTAGTCAGGATCAGCGCCGCCTAAGAGCCGGGGCACCCATTGACTTGGCGGTTGCGATGCTGGTCGACGGCCTCCACCGCGTTTGAACAACTCGCCCCGACGCGGATCCTCGCCAACAAGACTGGCGGGGAGCGCAGCGAAGCGGTCATTGCCGGTTTCTGCCCGGTGACCCAGGCTGCGAGCAGCCTGGAATCCTTGATTGCCGGTACCACGCCCAAGCCGTCCACCCACCCCGCGCCCCGGCCCTCAGTCATCCCGTCGACCGACGCAGAGCCTGCCCTGAGCTTGCCGAAGCAGGGGCAGTGTCGAACCACCACCGCCTTTCTGTGCCCGCCGACGGCGTCGCTGACAAAGCCATCCTCGCCCCCACTGCCAGCAACGCATGCACTGATTGCATTGCCGGCATTGACGTCAATGCCGGCCTCCGCCATCACCGGCCCCGATTAGACCCACCGCCCCAATCAGCCCCGCACCCGCCCTCTTCGACTCTCCACCAACCACAAACCACTAGCCACTCGCCACTAGCCCCGCATCCCGCCCCATCCCGCACCAATCGGTGCCAACCACAACTTTGACTCCAGCCTCTCACTATCGTACTCTATCTGAGTAAGTCTCGCAACCCACCCCAAATGCCCACCTCTCGCCCCGATCTCGTCACCCGCGGCCGTCCTTCCGCCACGCCTCGCCCACCAACCCCCAAACCGCCCCGCCGCGCCATCCATCCGACCCGCGTAGGCCAGTCGCCACCCCGGCCCCCGACGCGCCCCAAACCCCGCAAAAATGCGCCCCGCGTCGCCTCAAGAGTTTTTTGGAAAAAACTCTTATTGCGCGCGAGACCCCCGAATTCGACGCTCCGGACGCCACCCATCGCCAGCCCCGGCACGCGCTCCACCGCCCCGCCCGTCTACACTGGCACTGTCCCGCCAAGCCTCGGAGCCGGTGTGACGGCCAATCTCAATCCCACCGGAACGCCCCGCCATTCGGGGCGCCGCTACCTGCCCGAGGGGTCGGGCGTCAGCGTCCTCAGCTACGTCCTGGTCACCGCCGTCTTCGTCATCGTCCTGATCGTGGTGCTCACCTCCCTCGGCAACAGCATCGGCGAGGGTCTGCAAGACCTCGTCGACCAGATCCCCATCAGCCTCTGAGGAGCCCCTAGCCCTGTGGACCGCGAACCCGACGAATACGCCCCGGTCGAGTACCTCCGCCGCCTCACCGGCCGCGGTCGTCGTGTCATCCAGCACGCCGAGCTTGAAGCCGCCCGCCTGGGCCACGACGCCGTCGGCCCCGGCCACGTCCTCCTCGCCATCCTCGAGTTCCCCCAAACCGCTGCCGCACGCGTCCTGCGCGACTCCGGGATCGACTTGGAACCGCTCCGCGATGCAATCGTCGACACCCTGCCTCCCGGCTATGCGCGAGACGACGGCCGCCGTCCCCTCTCCGCCCAGGGCCGCAACGTCCTCCGCTCCGCCGCCCTGGAGGCCGAACGCATGGGCGTCCGCTTTATCGGCACGGAGCACCTGCTGCTCGGTGCGCTGGCCAACGCCGGACGCTTGACGTCAGGTGCGCTGGCCGCCGCCGGCGTCGAGTTCCGCTCCCTCCGCCGCCGCATCGAGGCTGCCTACCAGCCCGGCTCACCGGGCCGAGGCCGCCGTCGCCGCGGCCGCTGGCGTGGGCGCGGCCGCCGCAGCAAGCCGCGCAGCATGCTGGCCGAATACGGCAGCGACTTCACCAACGCCGCCCGCACCGGCGATCTGGACCCCGTCATCGGCCGCCAGCTTGAGATGGACCGCGCGATTGAGGTCCTGCTGCGCCGAACCAAGAACAACCCGGTGCTCGTAGGCGACGCTGGCGTGGGCAAGACGGCCATCGTGGAAGGTCTGGCCCACCGCATCGTCAAGGGCGACGTGCCCGAGGAGCTCGAAAACCGGCGCCTCATCTCCCTCAGCCTCCCCGGCATGATCGCGGGCGCCAAGTACCGCGGCGAGTTCGAGGAACGCGTTCAACAACTCATCGCCGAAGTCCGCAAGAGCGGCGACGTGATCCTCTTCATCGACGAGCTCCACACCGTCATCGGCGCCGGCGGTGCGGCCGGATCCCTTGACGCCGCCAACCTCCTCAAGGGCCACCTGGCCCGTGGCGAGGTCCAGGTCATCGGAGCCACCACCTGGCGCGAATACCGCCGCTACATCGCCAACGACAAGAGCCTCAACCGCCGCTTCCAGCCCATCGACGTCGACGAACCCAGCGACGAAGATGCCATCGAAATCCTTAAGGCCCTGCGCCCGATCTACGAGTCGTATCACGGCGTGGAGGTCACCGACGATGCCGTGGACGCTTCCGTGCACCTGTCCCGCCGCTACGTCACCTCGCGTCAACTGCCCGACAAGGCCATCGACCTCGTGGACGAGGCCGCCGCCCGGGCCAAGGTCCTGCGCCAGACCCCACCCACCCGCATCCTCGAACTCCTGCGACGCATCAAGGAGCTTGACGCCGAAATCGCGGCGGAGCCCGAGGCGCCCGATGACCCGGCACATCCCCCGGCCGCCAGGCGTCGGGTGCGCGACCAGGTTGCCGACGAACTGCGTGACGAACGCGCCGCCTGGGAAGCCGAAGTCGGCACGGACCGACCAGTCATCACCCCCCACGAAGTCGCCGAAGTCCTCTCCTCCTGGATCGGTGTTCCGCTTCCCACGCTGGCTGAAAACGAATCCGATCGCTTCCTGCACATGGAGGATGACTTGCGGAAGCGTGTCGTCGGCCAGGACGACGTCCTCGCCGAGCTCGGCCGCGCCCTGCGCCGCGCCCTGGCCGGCATGCGCGACGAGCGCCGTCCGATTGGGTCTTTTCTTTTCCTCGGCGAATCCGGCGTCGGCAAAACCGAGACCGCCAAGGCCCTGGCCCAGTTCGTCAGCGGCACCGACGACAACCTGGTCCGCGTCGACATGTCGGAAATGTCCGAGTACCACAGCATCTCCCGGCTGATCGGCTCCCCGCCGGGCTATGTCGGCTTCGACGAAGCCGGCGGCCTCACCGAAGCCGTCCGCCGCAATCCGTACTCCGTCGTCCTCTTCGACGACGTGGAGAAAGCCCATCCCCGCACGCTGCAGGTCCTGTTGCAAATCATGGAGGACGGCCTGCTCACCGATGCCAACGGCCGCCACGTCGACTTCCGCAGCACCATCGTCGTGCTTACCTCGAATCTGGGCGTCGACCAGGTCACTGGACCCTCCATCGGGTTCGAATCCTCCTCTGTCTCCGCCCGCCGCCATACCGCCTACGAAGCCCGCATCCGCGAGTACGCCCGCCGCCAACTCCCTGGCGAGTTCCTGAACCGGCTCGACCGCCTCGTCGTCTTCCGCGCGCTTGAAGAGGAGGACATCCGGGAAATCGCGCGTCGGACGCTCTCGGACGCCATCCTCCGCGCCGAGAACCTCGGCATCCGGCTCCACATCACGTCCGAAGCACTCGACTACATCGTCAACGTCACCCTGGGCCGCAACGCCGGCGCACGTCCCATCGCGCAACTGGTCGGTGAGTACGTCGACCAGCCGCTCACCGACCACGTCATGCAGGAGTCGGCCGAGGGCCGCGAGTTCGAACTACGCGTGCAGGACGGCAATCCCGTCATCGTCGAAACCACTCCGAGTCCCGCGGGTACCCCTGGCTAGTCCAATGCGCGTGGCGTAGTGGCGAGACTCGCTCCGCCCGACCGAATCCAGGGCGGGGCGGTCCTCCGCGGCCTCGCCCAATCAGCCGCCGATGGCATCCGCAGCGCCAGCCGGGCCCTGGCCACCGCCCTATTCCCTCCCCGCTGCTCCGCCTGCGGACGTCCCGGCGCCACCCTTTGCCAACCCTGCCTCGCAACCGCCACGCTCCTCCCCCACCCGCAATGCCGCCAATGCACTCGCCCGCTCACCCACGGCGACCAATGCGCCCGCTGCCGCCTCGAGCGTCGCCGCGTCGACCACCTCTACGTCCCCTACGCCTACACCCCGCCAATCCTCAACGCCGTCCACCACTTCAAGTACGCCAACAAGCGCTACCTCGCCGCCGACCTGGCCGCCCTCGCCATGTCGGCGCTGCCGTCCGACCTGGAAGTCAACCTTGTTGTCCCCATACCGCTGGCCGCCAGCCGCGAGCGGCAGCGCGGCTACAACCAGGGCCGGCTGCTCGCAGCCGAGATCGCGCGACACCTCGACTGCCCACTCGACTGCAACGTGCTGATTCGTCTGCGCGACACCCCGCCCCAGACCTCGTTGCCCCGCGCACGCCGCCTCAACAACGTTCGCGGCGCGTTTCGCGCCCTGCGCAAGCTGTCCGGAACCCGGATCCTCCTGGTGGACGACGTCACTACAACCGGTGCGACCATCGAGGCCGCAACCCGTGCATTGCGGCGTCGTGGCGCGGTCTGGGTGGGCGCTTTGGCTCTTGCGCGTACCCCCGAGGAACGCTTGGATGTTCCTTCGAATCCACCCGATTTACACCTGTAGCGCTGATATACTCCGGCAATCTCGCGGCTGGGAGGCCCGCCCACCGGAAGCCGCGTCTTCCCAAGCGCGTAAGGGGTGCGCCGGATGGCCGTCAGGCGTCGCGGCGGAATGCAGAGCGACCCGGATATCCCGGTTGACCTCTGGGTTACGTGCCGCAAGTGCGGCGGCATGCATTACCGCCCTGAGTACGAGGCCGCGCTACGCGTGTGCCCCACGTGCAACTACCACGACCGCCTCGACGCCGCCGAACGCATTGCCCTCCTGCTCGACGAGCCAGGTCGGTTTCAAGAAATTGACGCCGACATTACCGCAGCCGATCCGCTCGAATTCAGCCGACCCAGCGGCTCCTATGTCGACCGCGTAGCCAAGGCCCGTGCCCTCACCTCACGTAATGAGGCGATTGTCTGCGGCATCGGCCCGCTGCAAGGCCGGCCGGTGGCGCTGGGTGTCATGGAATTCGGCTTCATCGCCGGCAGCATGGGCTCGGCCACGGGCGAAAAGATCACCCGGCTCTTCGAGCACGCGCTCCGCCACCGTTTGCCGGTCGTCACCGTCACCGCTTCCGGCGGGGCCCGCCAGGACGAGGGCCTGTTCGCGCTCATGCAGATGGCCCGTACGACAGCGGCGGCCGCTCGCCTGGGCGAAGCCGGCCTCCCTCACATCTGTGTGATGGCCGACCCTACCCTGGCAGGAGTCACCGCCAGCTTCGCCGCCGTAGCCGACATCATCATCGGTGAGCCTGGCGCAACCATTCGCTTCGCTGGGTCCCGCGTCGTGCAGGGCACGCTGCGCCGCCGCGCGCCGGTTGAAGACCACACCACCGAATGGGTGCTTCGGCAGGGCATGATCGACCTGGTGGTCCCACGCCGCGAACTGCGCGAGACCTTGGCTCGCGTGATCGGTCACCTTGCGCCCGCGCACGTGACCGCTCCGGCGCCGATGGCTGCCAGGGCCGCTCGCGTCTGAGCACAGAGCGTCTCCGTGCTTGAATTCGAGCGCGACCTTGACGAACTCCGCGACCACATCGCCGAACTGGAGCGCGACGCCGGCGCGGACTCGAACTCCCATGTCGTGCGCGAACTCGCCGTCCTCCAACTAGAGCTCGAGGCTCGCACCGCCGACATCTTTGCCCACCTCACCCCGTGGCAGCGCGTCCAGTTGGCGCGTCACCCGCAGCGTCCCCACACCCAGGACTACATTGACCGCCTCTGCTCCGACTTCACCGAACTGCACGGCGACCGCCGCTTCGCCGACGATCCTTCGGTCGTTGCCGGGCTGGCCACGTTTGAGGGCCGCAGCGTGATGGTGGTAGGTCACCAGAAGGGCCGGAGTACAGCCGAGAACGTCGAGCGCAACTTCGGCATGGCCCATCCCGAGGGATTCCGCAAGGCCCTACGCCTGTTCGACATGGCCGAACGCTTTGGGCGGCCCGTTCTGACCTTCCTGGACACGCCCGGCGCCAGCCCGACCCTTGACGACGAGAAGCGCGGCCAATCATGGGCCATCGCCGAGAACATGGCCCGCCTGGCGCGGCTACGAGTGCCCGTGATCGTTACGGTCATCGGGGAGGGCGGCAGCGGCGGCGCGTTGGCCCTGGGTGTTGGCGACCGGGTGCTGATGCTGGAACACGCGATCTACTCTGTGGCCTCGCCCGAAGCCGCCGCCGCCATCATCTGGCGCAGCTCCGACCACGCCGAAGAAGCGGCCGCCGCTTTAGGTTTAACCGCTCCCGACTTGCTGCGAGCCGGCCTCATCGACCGCGTCGTGCCCGAACCCGAAGGCGGCGCGCACCGCGACTTCGACACCGCCGCCGCCAATCTCAGAGCCGAACTGGCACGCATGCTTCAGGAACTCTGCGCCCAGAACGTCGACGACCTCGTCAGCGCCCGTTACGCCAAGTTCCGCGCCATGGGCGAACACCAGAACGTGCCAGCCGTCTAGCGCCCGTCGTTAAAGCACAAGACTAATGGGCGGAAGTCTGGCTCGCAGGCCGAGGATGTCTGGGTTACTACGGACATCTGAGCTTAGGGCGCACCGCCGGCACCGGTTCCGTCGGCCAGATGCCGACTAACGTGAAGTTGCTGAAAGAACTCTTTCTGGGCCTTCAGCCCCTAGCTACGATTCAGCATCGGCTGCCCACAGCTCGGCTGCCTGCGGCAATTGAGTCGCTCAGCATCCTGCTCGTCTCAGACCTGCATGTAGGTAACCGACCGCATGATTCGCTCACCGCACTTGACGGACTCGCCGGCGCTCGTCCCGATCTGCTGATCGCGGCTGGCGACCTGGTGGAGAACGAGCGCTTCATATCCGACGTGGGCGAGCGCCTGGCACGGATTGACGCACGCTTTGGCGCCTTTGCCGTCTGGGGCAACCACGATGCGTTGGGCAAGCCGCAGGGTCGGGCTCCAGGCTGGCTGCGCGACGAGACACGGTCGCTCCCCAATATGGAAGCAGCGCTGGCAGCGCACGGCATTCAGACGCTGACCAACCGCTCCGTTCGTCTCACCGTCGACGGCGCCCCGCTGCAGATCGTTGGGGCGGGCGATACCCATCTGGGCCTGTGCGACCTGGACGCCGCGTTTCAGGGCATGAACCCTTCCGTCTTTACCATCCTCGCCGCCCACAACCCCGACACGGCATTTCGGCTGGAACGGCGTCGTGTGGACCTGACGCTCAGCGGCCACACCCACGGTGGGCAAATTGCCCTTCCGTTTTTCGGCCCGCTCACTCTGCGCACGCGTCACCGCTTGCCCCAACCCTCCGGCTTGATGTATGTGCGCGGACGTCCACTGGTTGTATCTGCCGGCGTGGGCACGGTGGGCGTGCCTCTGCGCTTAAACGCGCCGGCGGATGTGATCGCCCTACGCTTGGTGCGGGTTGGTAGCCATTGACAGTTGGCCCAGCGCGTCGTAGGTGAACTGCCAGAGGGTCCACATACCCGGCAGGAATGAGCCGAGCAGCACGGGCGGTGACAGGTCGGGCGTAGAGAGTTGCGCGTGCTGAATTACGTCCAGGACGGCCAACTGGGCGCGCGGCTCGCCGCCCAGTTGATCGTAAATTCGTCGCGATTCCTGCGCCGGCACGTACAGGTCGCCGCGATCGTGCAGCAGCGCCGCGGGAGCTCGGAGGCTCTCGAGATGAGCGTCGGGCGAGATCGACTCGAGCACTCCCGGCATCTCGCTACGCACGCGGTCCATCAGCGTGCCCACCGCCGCCGGGTCGCGATTGGTGAAGAGATCGAAAACGTGTCGTGCCGGCGGGCCGAGCTTATCCGGGTTGTAGCTAGGCAATGCTTCGGGGTCTGGGTCCGGCGTCTCCAGCGCGAAGAGATGGAACAACGCCTCCTGATCGCGGTCGTCCGGAATGGCCGAGAGCAGCGTGTTGCGCGTCACCAGCCAGACGTAGCTGTCGGGCTGGTACGGCTCGAACCGGTCGTCAACCTGCACGGTGGAGGTCGTGACGGCCCTGAGCATTGCGTCCAACGAGTAGTAGGCACCAATGGTCGCAATGAGCGCCACGTCGTCGGCAATCTCAGGGTCGGCGGCGGCAACCATTGCCAGCGATCCCCCCATGCTGAACCCGATGAACCCCACGCGCATCGGATCCACGGATGGCCGGTCCTGGAGCACCTGGAAGCCACGCACCAGGGCACCGATGTCTTCCGGAAAAACTCGGTAGTTGCCGTAGTCGAGTGCGTCGGGCACCAGCACCACGAACCCGGTGCGCGCCAACCCGTCCGCAAAGTCCACCAGCGGCTGATACCCCCGGCCCTGGGGCACCACGCCGTTGACGAGCACGATGGCCGGCAGACTTGAGGCATTGGGCGGTTCATACAGGTCCGCCAGCAACTCGTAGCCCTCGCGGGTCGTGTAGGCCAGCGTGGTGACGCGGGGGGACGGCCGCAGCTTGAGCGGCGTGGGCGGGCTTCCCGGAACCACGGACGCCAGCGCTGACGCTGTACGAAGGCCCGGTCCCAGTTCAGCCCGCACGCCGACCACAAACCCCAGCACCGCCAACGCCAGCCCGAAACCGATAAACGTGCGGGCAGCGATCATTGCTCCGTGCTCAATGGCCTATGGCGGGCACACGAAAAACATAGTGCGAGCGCGGCACGATTCGCAGGCTAAGTGTCATCAGCGTCTGCCGGGACCAGCGGCAGATTCGTTCGCTCAATTTCGGTTCGCTCGCGTCGACGCCGCGACTCATTAATGGTGTCCAGCATGTCCTGGACGCCACCCTCGCCGAAGTAACCCGACGCGTAGCGTACGTAGGTAACCTCGTCGAGCATGACCAGGCGCTCCATGACTAGGTCGGCAATCTGCTTCGACGGAACATCCAGCGTCTCACGACTGAGCAGTTCGTTCTCGATTTCGATGGCCGCCTCGTCTGCCCAGTCGCTGGTGACGGGGCGCTTCGTCCCGGCGATCATGATCGAGCGATAGAGCTTGCCGCGGTTGAACGGCTCGCTTTGACCGTCGTCCTTGACCACGCGGATGTCCATCCGCGCCAAACGCTCCAGCGTCTGATAGCCCAGTCCGCAATCCGCGCAGCGGCGACGGCGGCGCATGGTCCCCTGCGACGTAAATTCCCAGGTTTCTATTCGCGCTTCATCGTGTCCACAGTGCGGGCACGTGAAGATCTCGCGACGCTCGTAGGTCGTAAAACGACGGCCGCAATCCTGGCAGGCACGGCGGCGGCGGGTGGCATCGGCGGCCTCACGCGTGTCCACTACTTGCAATCGTCCTGACGAGCAAGATGGACACCGCATATCGCGCTTTCTCCGATGACTTCGCAGGGGGCCGAATCACACGGGCACTACATATAGCATGTCAAGGCTCAAGGCCGTATCGGTAGTCGGGATTTCGCGGCCACAACCCGACCAACGGGCCAAGCAGGACTCCAATGTCACAGGAATCTGTCGGACCACGACGTCTGATGCCGAGGCGTCTCGATCACGTGGCGATCAACGTGCGCGACCTTCACCGAAGCGCCTCGTTTTACGCCCGCGTATTCAACCTGACGCCTCAGGCACGTTCGACGTTTCGCCACGTACTCTCGGCACCCGGCTTTTCGTTTCACTTGTTCCAGGCGCCGGCACGGCGACCGGAAGCTGGCGGCCGCGACTGGCGGCGGCTGGGCGTACAACACATCGCGCTGGCACTGGGCGAAGCTGAGTTCGAACGTGCCGCCGAGGTCATCGTGGCCGCCGGATCGGCGGTCGAAGGGCCGACCGAAGACGCAGAGGGACGTTCCCTCTACTTTCGAGACCCGGATGGCAATATCATCGAACTACGCAGCGCATGGGATCCAGTCCGCACCGAGTAACACCAGGCAACGCCGCTGACCGGCGTGGTCAGTCCCGTAGCAGCCCGTTCCTATAATCGTGCGTCGCGGCGCCGGGTGCCCGTGATGCCCTGGAGGTTCGCTGCGTGTACGCCGTATTGATCGCCGGAGGCCGCGGTGAACGCCTGCGGCCGCTGACCGCTAACGTGCCCAAGCCCATGGTCGCCGTGGCCGGCAAGCCGATCATGCAGCACCAGGTGGAGTGGTACCAGGCCCAGGGGGTCGATCACTTCGTAATCTCGTGCGGCTACTTGCACGAAGTCATCGAGGACCACTTTGGCGACGGCTCGGCCTTCGGGGCCAGCTTCAGCTACGCGGTCGAGGACACGCCGATGGGTCGCGGCGGCGGCCTGCGCCTGGGCATGCAGCAGATTCCCCGCGACGAGCCGATCGTGATGGCCTCCAACGCCGACATCCTGACGGAGCAGCGGCTGGTTCCGATGCTGGATCAGCATCGGGACGACGGGAATCTGGCGACCATCCTGCTTACGCCGTACGTGAGCCAGTACGGGATCGTGGAAGTCGACGGTCGCAAAGTCAGCCAGTTCACTACCAACCCGGTGCTGCCGCACTGGATCAACGGCGGCGTGTATGTGTTGGACCGGTCGTTTGAAGACCACTTGCCCGAGATCGGCGACCACGAGGACAGCACGTTTCCGGAGCTGGCCGCAGCGGGCCGACTGGGCGCCTTTCAGTCTGAAGCTCGCTGGCGCGGCATGGACAGTGTGAAAGACCACGCCAATCTCGAAGACGAATTGGCCACAGCGCCCCTGAACTACGCCGGCGCCGACTGATGTCGCCGGCCGCGCGCCGGCCCTGACATGCGACGGCCCAGACTGGTCACGCCCCCGCCGTTTCGCGAAACCGGCTACGACCCGGCCGCACGGGTCTACGACCTGGAGTACCCGGAGTGCGACGGAGCGGAGTTGGACTTCTGGATCGCCGAGGGGCGCCGCTTGGGGCCGCGGCTGCTGGAATTCGCCGTCGGCACCGGCCGCATGGCCATTCCCCTGGCCAGGCAAGGTTTCCAGATCACCGGCGTGGATACCTCAGCCGCCATGCTCAAGCGGGCTGCGGCACGCCGCGCTGCCTCAGGGCGGTCAACCAGCGCGCGTCTCGGGCTGCAACGCGGCGACATGCGTACGTGCCGGCTGACGGACACCTATGACCTCGCGCTGGTGGGCTTCAACTCATATCTGTTACTGCCGGATCAATCGGCTCGCCTGCGGACCCTGGAGAACGCGGCCGCCCACGTGCGGCCCGGCGGGGGCGTGGCCGTGGACGTGTTCTCGGCCACGCCGCTTGACGCCACGCCGGATCACGAGGAGGTCGAGTTTCTGGAACGCGACCCCTCGACCGGCCGGCGTATAACCCGCGAGCGCTTCTACACCTACGACGAGGCAACGCATCGTGGCTGCAGCACTCTCATCTACCGCTACTACGACGGCCCGTTGCTGGTCGACGAGCGTCGGCTGGGTTACAGCCTGGCGCTGGTGACGCGAGATGAGGTGGTGGCGGAGTTCGTGGAGGCCGGGTTGGAGATTGACGCGGTGTACGGCGATTACACGCGCCAACCGTGGCGCGACGACTCGCCGAACTTGATCGTCATCGGTCGCACAGCCGCCCGTTGACACAGGGCGGGCGCGCTCTTCACAATCGCACCCAAGCCAGCCGGGCCGTTTGGGCCCACGACCAGAAACCCATATGACCAGCGAGCCCCGTCGCCACATCCGCGTATCCGAGTTCCGGTTTCAGATTCCCCGCCGCAACGGCGAGGGAACCTTTCCGGTGCCGCGCCACCAGCTCGCCTGGACCGACGCGTTCATCGACGAGGAAACGGGCGATCGCTACGAACTGGCCTATGTGCTTGAACATTTGGAAGCCGAGGGCTGGGACGTGCACGATCTGCTGAAGGGGCGTGGGACGTTCCGTGAGACCGTGGAGCGACTTCCCCTCCCGTACGGCGGTCAGTTTGCGCCTGGAGACCCGACCACCCGCGACGCATAGGCTGCGGCCCCTACGGTTGGCCGCGTTGACGTAGACTTCCGCCCGTCTGCGCGCACTGCACGATGTCCATGCCATACCGACTAGGCGCCATTGGCGTTGGCGGCAACTCCGCCGGCCACCTGCGGCGATTCCTCGCGATGCCAGAGGTTGACGTGGTTGGTATGGCGGATCCGTCTGACACGTCAATCGCGAACGCGCGGTCGAATGTTGAAGGCCTGGACGAAGTTCCAGCATACGCCGACTGGCGTGACCTCCTGGCCGCGACCGATCTGGAACTAGCGCTGGTCTCAACCCCGCATACCCTTCACTACGAGCATGTCATGGGCGCCCTGGATGCCGGCTTACACGTGCTCTGCGAGAAGCCGCTCGCCCACACCCCCGAACTGGCCCAAGAGATCGCCGATCACGCTAAGGCTCTAGGCCAACACGTAGTGGTTGGCTTCCAGCGTCGATTCAGTCCCGGCTACACCTATATGCGCCAGCGCCTGCAGGGCGGCGAGATGGGTGACATCACCCACGTGCAAGCCAGCCAGTGGCAGGCCTGGATTGGCGCCGCACGAGGCAAGTGGCGAAGCACGCTGGCCCTGGGCGGCGGTGGACAGCTCAGTGACTCCGGCAGCCATCTCATGGACATGCTGCTGTGGACTACCGGCTTGCGCATCGTCGAAGTGGACGCGCGCATGCGTACCTACGACCTGGAAGTGGAGGTCGACGGCGCGGCCGTTTTGCTCTTCGAGAACGGCGCCATCGGCACGTTGTCCATCATCGGTACCGGCCACACGTTCGGGGAGCGCCTGGCGGTGGTTGGCGGCGGCGGCGCCATCCGCGCGGACTGGGCCTCGGGAGGCGTTGAAGTCATTCTGGAGGACGATCTCGAGGCCAAGGTCACGCGTGAAGTCGAAGGACTCTCCGGCGGAAGCAATCCCGACGATCACTTCCTGGCCGTAATCGGCGGCGCGGCCCCCAACGGCTCACCGCCCGAAGACAGCGTCCACCTGCTGGAGGTGCTGGCTGCGATTCGGCAGTCCTCGGTCTCCGGGCAGCGCGAAGTCGTAAGTCGGACCTAGTCCCAATGGGCAGCGGTCTGCCCGGTCGCTGGCGCCGCGCAGCTCGCTTTGCCTGCGCACTGCTCTTGGGCAGCCTGCTGCTCGGTGGCTCGCCAACGCCAGACATCAAGGTTCATCTCGATCAACCTTCGACGGGATTCGCGCAGTCGCTCGACTTCAAGCTGGGCACCAACGAAATCGTCGATCTCTATCGAGACGGTGGCATCGACCGGGCCGCCCAGTTCGGAGCCGATCTGGTACGCGTGTGGGTGGGGCATCGCTTTCTCGGCGCTGTGGCGGGTAGCACACCCGCCGACTTCGACTGGAGCCGGCTCCATACCTTCGTGCAGCGAGTTCTCGACGCCGGCGCGACGCCGATGGTGAGCTTTGTCGCCGCGCCGGCATGGGTGACTGCCGCCGACGGCACCCCAAGTTCCCAGCACGAGAGCGAACGCTTCAACGCCGCCGGCGTCAGGGGGTATGCCGAGTACGTGGCGGACGCCATTGAGCGATTGCGTGATCACTTCGGTCCGGTCGCGCTGACGTGGCCTTACACCATCTGGAACGAGCCGAACAATCATCAGAACGCCGGTCAGCACTACGCCTGCGGCAGCGGCGCCGCGTACGCGGAGCTCTATGCCGCGGCGCGCGCCGCCGCGGCCAGGCGCTTCGGCTCCGGCGTGGTTGCTATTGGCGGCCCGTCGCTCGACGCGATCGACACCGGCGCCACGCTGAATCCCGACGGTAGTCCGACCTGCGGGAATGCGCCCGACGTGGACTGGTCCACGTATCTGCGCGCCGTGGACTCAGCATCCTTCCACGACTTCCTGACGTGGCACTGGTACGGGATGCATCGCGTCGGCGAAACAACGTCGACCGACGTCCTTGGCACACGTCTCTCATGGTTTGAAAACCGCGTGCGCCTGATTTCAGGAATCGCCGCCGGACGGCCCCACTATGTGGAAGAAATCAACTTCAACGGCGATCTTGCGGTCGATCCTTTGGTCCATGCGCCGATCAACGGCGCGTTTCTGGCTTCCGCCACCCTGCGCGCACTGCGCCAGGGCGCCAGCGGCCTGCTGGTATACAAGGGAACGCGCGACCCATCGGGTAAATCGCCTCGCGGTGAACCAGACTTCGGTCTGTGGTCCAGCGCGATTGCAGACCCTCCGGCACCGGCATTTGGGGTCATGCAGTTGGTACGCCGGTTCGTTGCGGGTTCCGGACGACTGACGCGGGTAGATGTGCGCGGGCCGGATCTCGATGCGCTGGTCGTTGACACCGACCAGGGACCGCGGGCGGCTGTCGTGAATCTATCGCCAAGCCACCGAACCGTGCGCGTGTCCGGGTTGCCAGCAGCGCCTGCGGTCGCCGTCAGCGGCGAAACGGCCTGGACTCTTTCCTGGTTCGACGGAACGTCGGTCTTCGTTCCAGGCTTTGGGTTAGCCGTGATTGATGGCTCGCTCGCCGGGCTACCTGCACTTCCGACCGTCGAGCGCGGCCGCCGGACGTATGACACTCAGTGCTCGTCATGTCACGGCGTCACACCCTTGGGCGCGCGTGCGCCGGGACTGGCCGGCGCCTCTCGAGCCAAGGTTGACGGCTCGCACGCTGCAGCCCTTCTCACGCACAGCGAGCGGATCAATTTGGCTAACTTCTTGTCCGGCTGGCGATCCAATGGCCGCATAGTCACAGGAATCGTGCAGGATGAAAATGGGACTCCTATTTCGGGAGCTCTTGTAATCGCCGTCGGCTTCGACTCCGGCACCGCGGCGTGGACCGACGCCGCGGGGAAATTTCAATTGCGCGCGTCCGATCCGCTGGGCAGCGTAACCTCGACCCCTCGGCGGCTCATGGCCTTCCACGCAGACCACGGAGTTGCCTCCGCGCCCCTCAGCCTCGGGGCCCTACCGTCCGGCCCCACGGCAACATTCGCGCTCCACACGCCGACAACAAGCCAGCGCCCCCTTCTTGCCTCCAGCTATGTGGTCGACGCAGGAGACGGCATCCATCGACTGGGCACTGCGAGCGCGGGCGCCTCTGAGATCTGGGCCGTCGCGGCCGGTGGGGGTATCGCTCGCCGGCTCGTGCCGGAGCCGGGTTCCGCGTTCGGTGTTCGTCGGACGCACCTCGCAGCCGCGGACGCATCGATGGCTGCGGGCAACTGGGTTATCGCCGCTATTGGCTCAAATGGCGCGGTGGCGCTTCGACGCGTGGCCACCGAATGAACAAATGGACGGGCCGGCGGGACGCCGAGCATCCCGTCCAGCGCGGCCGGCAGCCTAGGACTTGCCCAGATCGTCCAAGTCGAGCTGATTAATGAATTCGCGAAATACCTCGAGCTTTTCTTCCGCCACAGGCTCGCCCTCACCGGACTCTTCGCCCGAAACGTCCGGCTCGAAACCAGCCTCGTTAAGCACTGACGGCTCAACCAGAATCGGCGCATTCGCTCGCACCGCCAGCGCGATAGCGTCGCTCGGTCGCGAGTCCAGTTCGCAGCGGCTGCCGTTCATGTTCAGCACGATCGTTGCAAAGAACGTCGTGTCCACCAGGTCGGTCACCACCACGCGCTCAACGGACCCTTGAACCGATTCGATCAGTTGCTTGAGGAGGTCGTGGGTCAGCGGCCGCGGAACCTCGTGGTCTTGTAGCTTGACGGCAATGGCGTCGGCCTCGCCCTGACCGATAACGATCGCGAGATAGCGCGGTCCATCCCGTTCCTTCAGCACCACCACACGGCTGGGGCTGATTAGATTCACCCGCACGCTGTCCACGATCATTTCGATCATGTCGCTATCGCCACTCCCGCTCCAGGCGACGTCTTAACAGGTTTGGCGCGCACTTTCATGGTACCAGCGGCCGTTCACGGAACGAACGCGCGGCATTACACGGCGTCTGCAGCGCTCAGATCGAATTCATCGTGTAGCAGCTCAGTCGCGCGTGCCACCTGCGCCTTGTCCACCAGGCACGTCAGCCGAATCTCGCTGGTCGTAATGCTGACGATGTTAATGCCGTCCGCCGCCAAGGCTCCGAACATGCGGGACGCGATGCCGGGTGTGCTCTGAATGCCCACACCCACAATACTGACTTTGCCCAACTCGGTTGACGCCGCCACGTCGCGGGCGCCGATTTCGGCCGCCACGGGACGAATCAGGTCGAGCGTCGCGTCCAGGTCTGTTTCGGCGATCGTGAACGAAAGGTCGGTCACCCCGCCGTCCGAGACGTTCTGCACGATCACGTCAATGTTGATATGTCGGTCGGCGAGCGGCTGGAAGAGGGCGTGTGCCAAGCCCGGCCGGTCACTGACGCCGCGAATGGTGACCCGCGCCACGTCGGTGTCGTGCGCGACAGCGCGCACTCGCTGCATGGTTTCGATTGGAACCGCTGATTCAGCCACAATTTCCGTCCCTGGTGCATCGCTGAAACTGGAACGTACCACCACCGGCATGCCGAAGTGTTCGGCAATCTCGACCGCGCGCGGATGCATGACACGCGCGCCGAGCTTAGCCATCTCCAGCATCTCGTCGTAAATCACCAGATCGAGCTTGCGCGCGTCCGGCACGATGCGCGGATCGGCGGTGAAGATGCCGTCCACATCGGTGTAGATCTCGCAGCGGTCGACGCCCAAGGCCACCGCCAAGGCCACCGCCGAGGTGTCCGACGTTCCCCGCGCCAGCGTGACAATGTCGCCACCAGGTCCCAGGCCCTGAAACCCGGCCATGACGGGAACGCGCCCGGCCTCGAGTTCCGCGCGGATTCGCGTCGGCTCGATCTCCGTGATTCGGGCGCGACCGTAGCGGCCGTTGGTTCGGATGCCGGCCTGAGGGCCGGAGAGCGCGACCGCGTCGCGCCCAAGTTCGTGCAGGGCCATGGATGTCAAGGCCGCAGATACCAGCTCGCCGGTGGACAGCAGAAAGTCCAGTTCCCGCGAGTTCGGCCGACTGGCCAGGCGCTGCGCTGCGGCAATTAGATCGTCGGTTGTGTCCCCCATGGCCGACACAACCAGGGCTACTCGATCACCCTGCGACAGTGAGTCATGTATCCGCTCGGCCACGATTCGAATTCGCTCGCTGGTTGCGAGCGACGAGCCGCCGAACTTCTGGACAAGTAGTGCCACGTGGAACCCAGACATCAAAGGCGCGAACCCACGATGCTAGCAACCAGCACGCGCCCGTTGGCACAATCGCCCAGTTCGGTTGAGGTGAGTCCAGACCTAGGCGGCGTCCCGGCGGCCGCTGTGGCCGTCCATGACCTCAAGGGCCAAGTTCACGATCCGCCGCTGATAGTCGGCCAGCGACCAGCGCGCGGCGCGACGCCGCGCCGCATCGGCAATTTCCGAGCGACGCCGACCGTTTCGAGCCAGCGCCAATGTGGCGTCTGCCAGCTCGTCCAGCGTGCGCCATCGATATCCGCTGCGACCCGGTTCAACGATTTCCCGCAAGCCGCCGCCGTCAAACACCACCGGCACGGCGCCAGACATCATGAGTTCGGCCACCGCCATGCCAAAGTGCTCGAATCGCTCAGGAGTTCGGCGTTCCGACTCGCCGAATCCTGCGGCGTGCCAACCAATGGCGGCGTGTTCCTGCAGCTCGTTCACGGTCGCTTCGTCAGCGTCCGGATGCACATCGATCGGCAGACCCTCTGCCGCCTGTTGCACCTCGCGCAAATATGCCGAGTCCGCCGGCTGCTGGCCGACGCCCCCCACCAGCGCCAGGCGCCAGCCAACCAGCCCGCGGTCGCACAGCTTGCGGAAGGCACGCACCATCACTAGGTGCTTCTTGTTATGGCTGCCGACGAAGAAGCGCCCGATCGATACGATCAGCGGCTGCCGAGTCGCGTGCGCGTGTGCCTCGGCGACGACCGGAGGCTCAATGACCGGACCCGTCACGCCCCAGCGCCGCTTAAGCCAGGACGCCGTGAAGTGGGAGTTAGGCGTCACGACGTCGTACGAACGGAGCGCTTTGGCGTATTGCTCCTCGCGGTCGTCGCTTGCCCAGCTCCCCAGTGCCGGTACCAGCCGCCGCGTCGTGCGCTGAAACAGGCGCCGTGGCGGAGGACCCTGCTCCTCGATCGAGCCAAGCGCCAGCCCCAGCAGTCGGCTTTCGCGCTCATTCGTCCCCAGCGATGCCGCTGAATGCACCACCAGTTCGCGGCATCCGCGCGGGACCTCGACCCAGGGGCTCGGCGCAAAGTCGCCCTTGGGCCCAGCCAGTCCCTCGGTTAGCGCTTTGCCTGCGCCGGTCTGAATTGTGTAGGCCCTATCCACATCGGTCATCGCACTTATCCACAAGCGGAGGCAAGCGCCTTCGCCAACGCCGATCCGTCCGGCGCCATCAGACTGCCGATAGCGGACGCGCTGATGAACCTCGGTCCCGAACCAGCCTGATCGCTCGTACGCCGCGCCCAGATTCCCGGCCAGCCTTCGCAGCGCTTGTCCGGCCATGCGCCGCGCACGATTGGCATTCCGAGCTGGAAAGTAGACAAATCGCATTGACGGCAAGCCACGGCCATCGACGAGGCTGTGATGCGTCCCATTAACGAACAGGTCCGCATCACCAGCCACTTCACGTCCTGACAGCTGGGGCCGTTCCGGCAGTGTGCGGAATCTCACTCCATCCAGATCGACGGCGGCTCGCTCAACCACCGTGGTCCAGCGCAACGGACGGTGCGACACCACGCTGACCGTTCCCAGTGACCGCAACGCACTGGCCGCGCTGAGAACCTGTCGCTCGCCGCCACCCAGGGTCTCCAGCCAGCCGTCGAACAGAACAATGCTCTTTTCCTTCAAATTGACACCGTCAAGTCGTCCGATGCCATCCGCCGCATGGGCCGACCACATTTACGCGAGGCTATATCCTCCACGGCACGCGGTAGCTGAACCAGCGTCAGTCGTACGCCCTGCGCAGCAAATACCACCGTACTCTCAAAACATCGAACAGCATCGAGACGGCATCGGACAGCGGGCGAACCTTGCTCATGGGTACATGCCGCCACTCAACTGGAATCTCCACGGTCTGCCAGCCGCGACGGCGGGCAATAGCCAACAGTTCCACATCGAAGGCGGTAACCCGCTCCTGCTTTATGACCTCTCCATCGGCTGGATAGAGCCGAGCCCGACGAAAGATGTCCTCGGCTGCATCTGCCGAAAAACCCTTGAAGCCACATTGCGTGTCGGTGAATCCGCTGACGCCGAGCCAACTCACCAAACGGTTGAATCCACGCCCTAGCGCATGGCGGTACCACGGCTCGTCAAATCGCTGTGACAGATCTAGCTCCCGCGAGCCGATCGCAACGTCGGCACCGCGTCGCACCTCGTCGACGATGCGTTCAACGTAAACGAGCGGTACCGCCAGATCTGCATCCATGAACAGGCGAACGGCGCCACGCGCTGCGAGCATGCCGCGCGCCACGGCCGCGCCTTTGCCGCGGTGTGGCTCATTCAGCACTATAGAGGCAACCGCACCGCTGCCTTCCGTCTCGTTCGCCCAGATTCGGGATATCTCAAGCGTGTTATCCGTCGATCCGTCGTCCACGACAACGACTTCAACCCTCGCCTCACGGCCGGCGGCCCACTCGTCAACCGCAAGCAGCGTGGCACCCAGCCGATCCTTCTCGTTGAATGCCGGGATGACGATTGAGAGTTGTACCGGCGTTTCGTTTGCGCTAGTCACGCTCGACTATCGCTCTTTCGAGGACATCGAGACTGATCAAACCGTCGCCGGCTGCACCACGCCATTTGCACGCCAAGGAACTCACGGAGCACTCGCCGACGGCCGCAGGGCCAGCGGCAGGCCGCGACCAGTTAGGTCTTGCACGTGGTCTCGTTGCCAGCGCAGCCAGCGGTTCGCGCGCGCGGCTTCCTCGCGCACCCGGGCTGGCGCGGTTCCCCCGAGCGACGTTCGGCGCGCGACAGCACGCTGAAGTTCCAGCCGATCTCGCACGTCCCCTGACAGCCTCTCGTCGGCCTCGACAAAGTCAGCCTCCTCAAGGTCGGCCAGTTCAACGCCCCGGTCCTCGGCCAGGCGAACCAAACGACCCACGGCCGCATGCGCATCGCGAAATGGCACGCCGCGCTCCGTCAGGTAGTCGGCAATCTCGATTGCGGTCGAATGTCCCAGGCTCGCCACCTCCGCCATGCGCTCGCGGTTTACCGTCAGAGTGCGCAAAGCGCCCGTGAGGGCCCGTAGCGCCGCCACGACATCGTCCTCGACTCGGAACAGGGAACGCTTGTCCTCCTGCATATCCAGGGCATAGCTGAGGGGCACTCCCTTCAACGTCGCTTGCCAGCCGACGGCCGCACCGGCAATGGCCCCGGCCTTTGCGCGCGTCAGTTCGGCAACGTCCGGATTGAGCTTCTGGGGCAGCATGCTGCTGCCAGTCGCAAAAGCATCGTCAAACCGGACGAGGCCGAACCCGGGCGACGCCCAGATAACCAAGTCTTCCGCCCATCGTGATAAGTGACCACTGAGCGTCGCGCACGCCTGGAGAACAGCACTCACAAAGTCGCGGTCGGACACCGCATCTAGGCTGTTGCGCGCTACCTGGCTGAAGCACAGTTCCTCCGCCACATAATCCCGATCGATATCGAAGGCGAGGCCTGCCAAGGCACCGGCCCCCAGCGGGCAGACGTCGGACACGGTGTAGGCGTACAGGATGTTGTCTACGTCCCGTCGGTGCATTTCAAACAGGGCCAGGAAGTAGTGCCCCAGCGTTACCGGCTGGGCGACCTGCAGGTGCGTGAAGCCCGGTGCGACAGTCTCGGCCTCCTCATCGGCCCGCTGCGCGAGTACGCCCAGCAAGTCCAGGACCGCCGTCGCGAGACGAAGACAGAACCCCTTGCAGTAGAGCCGAAAATCCGTGGCGACCTGGTCGTTTCGGCTGCGAGCCACATGGAGACGTCGGCCGTCGTCGCCGATACGCGCGGTCAGTTCCCGTTCGACGTAGCTGTGGACGTCTTCATCATCCGCGGTCAGGGGAGGGCCGCCGGTCTGATCCAGATCCGTCAGAAGCGCGTCAAGGGCATCGACCAAGGCGTTCGCGCTGCCGACTGGAATGATCTCCTGCCGGCCCAGCATCGCGGCGTGGGCGCGGCTGGCCACGATGTCCTCACGGTACATGCGGCGGTCAACGGGAAACGAGCGCGTAAAGGCGCGCGCGACGTCCGCCGGCGGTTTGTCGAAGCGGCCGCCCCACATCAGAGCGGACTATCTCAACAGCCGGACGGCGGCGCCGTCAGGCGCCCCGCGCGGCGTCGAGCGCATCCAGCCCTTCGTCGAGTTCATCAACGGTGATCGTAAGCGGCGGCACGATGCGGATCGTCTCCGGCCCGGCCTTGATCAGCAGCAGCCCGTTGCTTCGAGCCTTCTCCACCACCTCGGTTGCCGCGTCTTCGGATTCAAGGTCAAGGCCGATCATCAGCCCCAACCCGCGCACGTCGGTGATCCGGGCGCCCTGCTCGGCGCTGGACCGCAGACGCGCCCGCACGTGTTCGCCCTTTGCCTGCACCTCATCGAGGAACCCGGGAGCCATCACGCGGTCCAGCACCACCCGGGCTGCGGCACAGGCAACCGGGCTGCCGCCAAAGGTGGACCCATGCTCACCGGGCGCCAGGACGCTCACGGCCTCGCTGCTCAGCACGGCCCCGATGGGCAGCCCACCGCCCAGCCCTTTGGCCAGACCGATTACGTCGGGTGTCACGCCGAAGTTCTCGTAGCCAAACAGGCGGCCGGTGCGTCCGATGCCGGTCTGAACCTCGTCGAATATCAGCAGCACGCCGTGCTCGTCGCAGACCCGGCGCAGACCTTGCACGTAGTCCACGTCCGCCGTTCGCACGCCGCTCTCGCCCTGAACCAGTTCCACCATGACCGCCGCCGTCGTCGACGAAATCGAGTCGTCGACGGCATCAAGGTCGTTCAGCGGCACGTGCGTGAATCCTGAGGGCATGGGCGCGAACGGTTCCTGGTAGGCCGGTGTGCCGGTGGCGGCCGTCGTGGCGATCGTGCGGCCGTGGAAGCCGTGCTCCGCCGTGATGACCTCGTAGGCGCCGTCCCGCTGCGTTCGCCCCCACTTGCGGGCGATCTTCAGGCAGGTTTCGCTGGCCTCCGCGCCGCTGTTGACGAAGAAGACGCGGTCCAGCGCCGAGTTGTCGACCAGGCGCTGCGCCACTTCGAGTTGCGGCGTCGTGTAAAACAGGTTGGAAGTGTGCGCCAGCGACCGCACCTGGTCCGCCACCGCGTCGCACAGCTCGGGATCGCCGTGTCCCAGCGTGGTCACGGCAATGCCGGCGGTGAAGTCCAGGTACGAATTGCCCTCGTCGTCCCACAGGCGCGACCCCTCGCCGCGCACCAGCGTCACCGGAAAGCGGCGAAACGCCTGGTGGTAATAGCGCGCTTCCAGCTCTTGCCAGCCCATGCGTCGTTCAGCCTCGGGAGGGGTCGAACGGCGGTCGCCGTTCCGACTCGGATTATAGGGACGCGGCCTCGGCCCTCACCTGCGTGCCGCCGCCTGCCGGGTCCAGGGCACGTCGTAACGCGTGCGGCCGCGAGCCATTGGCTATGCAGACCCGCCCCACGTCGCCGAGCAGGGAGATTGCGGACCGAACCTTTGGAACCATGCCGCCCGCAATGACCTCATCCTGGATCAGGCGCTCGGCACCATCCGGGTCCAATTGTGCGAGAACGTCGCCGTCGGCGTCCCGTACTCCGTCCACGTCGGTCAGGAACACGAGGGCCGCGGCTCGCGTCGCACGCGCCAGAGCCCCGGCGATGTCGTCACCGTTCACGTTATAGATCGACCCGCAATCATCAACACCAAGCGGCGAAACCACCGGCACGTGTCCCCCGGACGTCAGGTCATCGAGAATCCGCGTGTTCACCGTCCGGACGCGACCCACCCAGCCAAGATCCGGGGACGCCTGCCGAACACGCACCACGCCGCCATCCGGCCCGCTGATGCCCACCGCCGAGACCCCGGCATGCTGCAGCGCGCCCACGACGGCCGGCGCCACCAGACCCCGGAACACCAGCACGGCGTCGTCCCGCGTCTGGTCGTCGGTCACGCGCAGCCCGTTGTGCCATGTGGTCGTGCGATTCCTCGCCGCTTGCCAGGCCGTCAGTTCGTCGCCGCCCCCGTGCGCAATCACGACGCGTACGCCGCTATCGACTAAGGCACGAACGTCGGCCCCGATTCGCCCGGCTGCCATGTCCGCCGTCCCGCCAATCTTGACGACCACGTAGCGGCCCGCGAGGGTTGCGGGCGAGGAGTCGCCGCTCAGGTCATGTACTCCGCGTTGATCGCCACGTACTCGGCCGACAGATCCCCACCCCAGGCCGTCGCGCTCGCCTCGCCCTGGTTCAGCGCCACCTCGATCGTTACGTCGGGCTGCCGGAAGTGCTCGGCGACCATGGCCTCCTCGTACACCGCGGGCGCTCCGTCGCGGACGACCTGCGTATCGCCGATCCAGATGTCGAGCAGATCCGGGTCGAAGACTGCCCCGCTATTGCCAAGGGCCATGACGATCCGACCCCAATTCGGGTCGCCGCCATGAATCGCGGTCTTTACCAGTGACGACGTCGTGACCGCGCGCGCCGCCTGCCGCGCCGTGGCGTTATTGGACGCTCCACGCACCGTCACGGCGAAGACCTTTGTCACGCCCTCGCCGCCCCGCACGATCTCCTGCGCCAACCACTGGCACACTGCCCGTAAACCGCGCGTAAACGCGTCCGCGTCCGACGTGCCTTCCTGGATCGAGCCGGTTTCGCTTGCCCCGTTGGCCAACAGCAGGGCGGTGTCGCTCGTCGATTGGTCGCCGTCGATGCTGAGCAGGTTGAAGGAGTCGGCCACGGTCTCGCTCAGCAGGCGCTGCAGTGAGCCGCCCTCTAGTTCGGCGTCCGTGGTCATG
The DNA here is from genome assembly GCA_028874175.1 of Chloroflexota bacterium. Taxonomy (GTDB): domain Bacteria; phylum Chloroflexota; class UBA11872; order UBA11872; family UBA11872; genus UBA11872. The sequence continues at coordinate 47,123 of JAPPLN010000113.1, read as the reverse complement.
AAAACGAACATCGTCGCCATGTTCGGATGCACCATGCCGGCGCCCTTCGCGGCGCCGCCGATCCGAATGGTGCCGCCGGACACCGGAATCTCAATGGCCAGCGTCTTTGGCGCAACGTCGGTGGTCATCATGGCCCTTGCGACCGCCTCGCCGGCGTCGGGCGACAGCTCAAGAGACTCAACTCCTGCAAGAATCTTGGGCATCGGCAGGTGGAATCCAATCACGCCCGTTGACGCAACCAGAATCTCATCGGCCGGCACGCCGAACCGGCCGGCAAAGGCGTCGATGAACGCCAGGCCATCGGCCCGCCCGCGCGCTCCGGTAAACACGTTGGAGTTTCCGCTGTTGAATACGATGCCGCGGGCCGGCTTTGTACCCAGGCGCTCCTTGTTGATGGTCACCGATGCACCGCATACGCGGTTGGTCGTAAAGGTCGCCGCCGACTGACAGGGCGTGCGCGTGCTCAGGATCGCGCCCAGGTCCAGCGCCCCGGTAGCCTTGATCCCGGCGGCCAGGCCGCCGCCCACGAATCCGCGGGGCGCCAGCGTGCCGCCCGGAACGACCTGGAAGCCGTCAAGTTCCGTCGGCGGCTCGTGCATTACGGGTGACTCGGCGGAATCGCCAGGCCAACCTGCTCGTCGATCCCCGCCATAACGTTCGCGTTCTGGACCGCGCTGCCGGCCGCGCCCTTGCCCAGGTTGTCGATCGCCGCCATCGCCACCAGCGTTTGCGTCGCCTCATCGACGGTCCAGTGCACAAACGCATGGTTGCCGCCGGATGTCCACTTGGTGTGCGGCGGAACGCCCGCAAGGTGAACGAACGGCTCATCCTCGTAGGCGTCGCGGTACGCCTGCTCGACGTGCGACGGGGCGACATCGGCACGCAGCGCCCCGTAAGCCGTGATCAGAATGCCGCGCGTCATGGGCACCAGGTGCGGGGCGAATGTCACCTCGATCGGCGAGCCGCCGATGTCGCTCAACTCCTGCGAAATTTCCGGGCTCTGGTAGTGGTCGGCAACCCGATAGGCCGACGAATCTTCATTGATCTCCGAGAATCCATACGCGGCCGACGCCGAACGTCCCGCCCCGGAAACACCGGTCTTTGAGTCCACCATCACGTGGCCCGCGAGCAGTCCGGCGCTCGCCGCCGGGGCCAGCGCCAGCGCCGCCGTGATGGCGTGACATCCCGGATTGGCCACCAGGTCGGTCTCGCGAATCTGGTCGCGATGCCACTCCGTCAGCCCGTACACGCCAGAGTCGATCCACTCGGGCGCCGCGTGCTCCACACCATGCCAGCGCAGGTAGTCCGCCGGATTGCGCAGCCTGAAATCGGAACTGACGTCAATGCAGCGCATCCCATCGTCGAGAAACGGAGCCAGCTTCGCCGCCGACGCCTTGTGCGGCAGGCACGAGATCACCAGATCGGCGCTGCCGTTCAACTCGGGCGTCAGCTCCAGGTCGGCGTAGGCGGCGCGGCCGCTGGCGCGCATCCACGGAAACACCTCGTGCAAACGGCGTCCGGCCTGGCTGCGGGCGGTGGCGCCGACGACTTCGAACTCCGGGTGGACGGCCAGGTACCGAACCAGTTCGCCGCCGGAATACCCGGTCGCGTTGAGAATTCCTATGCGCATACGCACCTCACCTGGGAGAAGCGATTATATGGACGGTTTCCGCCTTCACCGCGGGTTTTTCAGGCGCGCAGCGTCAGCAACAGGATCAGCGCCAGGGTGCCGGCAGCCACTCGGTAGACCGCAAACGCCGCCAGGCTGTGACGGGCGACGAAGCTCAGCAGCCAGCGCACGGCGGCCGCCCCGACCACTGCCGCCACCAGCGTCGCCCCGATCAGCAGCGGGATGTCGCCGATCGGCTTGCCGCTGATCGCCACGTCCACGAACTGCACCAAGCCCGCACCGGCCACCGCCGGCGCCAGCAGAAACAGCGAAAACTTGGCGGCGGCCTGACGCTCCACACCCAGACCTCGCGCCACCGTCATCGTGATACCCGCCCGCGAAACCCCGGGAACCAGCGCCGCGAATTGCGACAGTCCAATCGCAACCCAGAATGCGAATGGCGTGGACGCGAGGTCGCGGCGGCTCGTTCCAATCCGGTCCGCCGCCGCCAGGCCCAGCCCAAAGACGATGAGCAGCACCGCCGCCAGCGTGGGATCGCGCAGCGTGGTCAGCCAGCTGCGCAGCGGCAGCGCGATTAGTCCGATCAGCAGTGTCGATCCCACCAGCGCTGCTAGCAGCCGACGGGCCAACCGGACGGAGGGTCCCTTGCCGATCACGCCGCGGGCCAGCCACACCCAGTCGGACCAAAGCGCGATCACCAGGGCCAGCCCCGTCCCCACGTGCAGTGCCACCGATAGCGTCAGCCCCGTCAGAAACGGATCGGTCCAGCCCGCCAAGGCAGGAACCAGCAGCAGATGACCCGAGCTGCTGACCGGCAGAAACTCGGTCAGCGCCTGGACCGCCGCCAGGACGATCACCTCGCCCCACATGGGTCAGTCGACCCAGCGAGACGCCGGCGCGCACCCTGGCGGGCGGCCCAGTGTCAAAGCAGCTAGATAAATACCGGGGCGAGCACCAGCGTGATCGTGCTCAACAGCTTGACCAGCACGTGCAGCGACGGTCCGGCGGTGTCCTTGAACGGATCGCCCACGGTGTCGCCCACGACCGATGCGGCGTGTTCGTCCGTGCCTTTGCCGATTGGATTGCCGTTTTCGTCGCGCAGGTGCCCCGCCTCAATGTATTTCTTGGCGTTGTCCCAGGCGCCGCCGCCGTTGTTCATCACCGTCGCCAACAGCACGCCGGCAATGGTTCCGACCATCAACAGGGCCGCCTCGGCCTCGGCTCGCAGCACCAGCCCGACCACGATCGGCATGATCACGGCCAGCAGACCCGGCGCGATCATCTCCCGCAGCGCCGAGCGCGTGCTGATGTCCACGGCCAAGCTGTAGTTCGGCTCGACCGTGCCTTCGATGATTCCGGGCTCTTCCCGCCATTGACGGCGGACCTCCTGGATCATCGCCTGGGCCGCGCGACCTACCGCGCGGATTGCCAGTGAACTGAACAGGAACACCAGCATGCCCCCCAACATGGCGCCGATGAAGACTTCGACCTTGGAAAGATCGACGGAGTGAAGGCCCGCAGTCTCCAGATAGGCGCTGAACAGCAGAAAGGCCGCCAGCGCGGCCGAACCGATGGCGTATCCCTTGGTTAGCGCCTTGGTCGTGTTTCCGACCGCGTCCAGGCCATCCGTGATGTCGCGCACGTCCTCGGGCGCATCGGCCATCTCCGTAATCCCGCCCGCGTTGTCGGCGATCGGGCCAAAGGTATCCATGGCCAGAATGTAGGCCGCGCTCATCAGCATGCCCATCGTGCCAACGGCCGTACCGAACACTCCGGCTACAAAGGGGCTGATCTCGCTGATGCCAAGGTCGGCGAATCCCTGGACACCGGCTTGGAACGACGCCCAGAGCGCCACGGAAATGACGATGATCGGCATCGCCGTGTTTTCCAGCCCCACGGCAAGTCCGGAAATAATGTTCGTGGCCGCCCCGGTTCGCGAGGCCTCGGCAATCTCACGAACCGGCCGGTTAAACGCCGTGTAGTACTGCGTGATGTACACAAACGCGACGCTGGTCAGGATGCCAATCAAGCCGCACAGGAAGAACCACCACGACTCCAGCATCACCAGGGCCGATATCGCCATCCCAACCGTGGCTAGGATCGCCGTGGTCCAGTAGCCCACGTCCAGCGCCCGCTGCGCGTTGCGCACGCGGTCCGGCCGGATCACCAGCAGTCCGACGATCGAGGCGATGGCCCCGAACGAGCGAACCACCAGCGGAAACAGAATCCAAGCAATGTTGTCTTCACCGGTCGCCTTGAATACGGCGACACCCAGAATCATGGCCCCGATGCTCTCGGCAGCCGTGGACTCGAAGAGGTCCGCGCCACGACCGGCGCAGTCGCCCACGTTGTCGCCCACCAGGTCGGCGATTACCGCAGGATTGCGCGGGTCGTCTTCCGGCAGGCGGGCTTCCACCTTGCCGACCAGGTCCGCGCCCACGTCGGCGGCCTTGGTGTAGATGCCGCCACCCAACTGGGCGAAGAGGGCCACGAAACTGGCCCCAAACCCGAACCCGACGATCAGTTCCGGCGTGACCTTCGGATTCTCGAACCCGCCGAACAGCCAGAACAGCATGAACACGCCGAGCAAGCTGAGACCCACGATCAGGATTCCCGACACCGCCCCGCCGCGCAGCGCAATCGTGAGCGCGTCGCCAAGCGAGCGTGTCGCCGCGCTGGCCGTTCGCACGTTGGACCGAACGGCAATGATCATGCCGATCACGCCCGAGAGACCGGACAGCACCGCGCCAACCAGGAAGGACACCCCGGTGCGCCAGGCGAGGTCGCCGGCCTCGATGCCCTTCGCCTCGTTTTCGCCAAAGAACAGCAGCAAGACCGCCAGGAAGGCAGCCGCCACGATGGCCATCCAGGCGATGGTGCGGTACTGCCGCTGTAGAAACGCGGTCGCGCCGTCGAATATGCGGTCACCGTTGAGCGCCATTCGACCGAACAGTTCCGACCGTTCTTCGGCTTCCAACCCCTGCATGGCCGGAATGAGATCCGCGGGGTTTGCCGTACGGTCAACCGGCCGCGTCAGAACATCGCGCGCCAGGTAGATGACGACGAGCACCGAAACGATGATCGACGCGGGTACAAGCCAGACCAGACCTTCCAACTACGAAACCTCCCTGCGAACCATGCGACGCATTGGCTGGGTGCATGGTGAAGCGACCGAGATAGACCAAGACATCGGCTCAACTCTCGCCGCCGCCGATCGGCCCCATCGCCAGGATTTCCCCGAGTGCCTGCAGCAGCGTCCGCATGTCCGCGTCCGATCCAATCGAGACGCGCAGCGCGTTGGCATGGCGGGGCTCCTCCGGGAAGCGGCGGACCAGGATTCGACGGTTGGCGAGTTCACGCTGAATGACGCCCGCGTCGTGGGGCGCGCACTCAACGAACACAAAATTCGCTTCGGATGGATATACCTGGAGATCAAAGCGTCCGCGGAGCTCCTCTGCAAATGCGTCCCGCCGGACGCGAGTTGCCTCCCAGTGCGCCTCCGCCCACGCGATTTCGTCACAGGCTGCCACCCCGGCAACCTGCGCAAGCCGGCTGACATTGTACGAGTCCCTGACGCGATGTAGAACGTCAATGAACGACGGGTCGCCCACGGCGTACCCCAGCCGCATCCCCGCCAGGCCGAACGCCTTCGAGAACGACCGCGTCACGCACACGTTTGGGCGCGTGCGGGCCAATTCCATCCGATCGCTGGAGGCGAACTCCACGTAGGCCTCATCAATCACCAGCAGGTTGGTGCGCTCGGCCAGCCAGGAGAGTTCCTCGGCCTCGTAGTGCGTGCCGGCAGGGTTGTTGGGGCTGGCCACGAAGGTCACCGCGCCGCGAGCGGCCGCGAGTTGCCGAACCGGTAACGCGAACCCCGGCCCCAGGGGACAGTGCACCATGCGCGCGCCCTGGATCTGCGTCAGCACCGGGTAGAGCGAATAGCTCGGATGCGGTGCGACGACGCGGGCGTCGGGTGCGCAGACCGCGCGAATGATCAGATTGAGCACGTCGTCGGATCCGTTGCCCACGATGATGTGCTCGGGCGTCACGTCGTGACGCGCCGCCAGACGCCCCCGTAGCTCCTCGCTCGTCGGATTCGGATAGAGCCGCACATCGTCGGTGACGGCCTCCCGCAGGCGCGTGAGCACGCCGGGCGCCACCGCCGGACTTTCATTCGTGTTCAGCTTGATCCAGCCGCCTTCGCTTGGCTGGTGGCCCGGCGTATAGCCGTGCAGCGCGGCGATCTCAGGGCGTATATCAACCATTGGTGGGGTCAGGGACCGTCGCGCGCTACGCGGACATTCGGAAGCGCATGCTACCTACTGGCTGCGGGTTCTGCCTGTAGCCCGCCTCAGCCCTCCCAGCCAAGACTCGGAAATGCTGCCCGCGCCCGGGTATATGTCGCCAGTGAACCTAGGTCACGGATGGCTCCTTCGGCAACCAGCCCGGGCAGTCGGGCGAGCGGAGTCATGACGACCTCGATCTGTTCCGTCTCCTCGGGCTCAGGCTCGCAAACCTGCTCGGCGTCCAAGACGACGAAAACGTGAGCCAGATTGCGATTGCGTGAAGGACTCGTCAGCAGCGTCCCGGCGCAATGCATGCGACCTGCGTAGCCGGTCTCTTCGAGCAGCTCGCGGGCAGCGGCGGCTTCCGGCGTCTCGTCGTCTTCCACCAGCCCCGCGGGAAACTCCAGCACCACGTCACGGGCACCGTGCTTGTACTGGCGCACCAGAGGGACCTCGCAGGCGGGCGTGACCGCCACCATCAAGCAGAAGTCGTTCTGATTCAGCACGTGGTACTGCGAAATCTCCAGGCCGCTCGGGAGCCGCACGTGCTCCAGCGTGTGGGTCAGCCAGCGGTCGCTGGAGACCGTGCGCGATCCCAGGATCTTCCAGGGCCGGAGGTCAGGCATGCCGGCCCAGCCTCGTTGGGATCAACGCGCGCGAGCTTTCGGTGCTTTCCCTACGGGCATTAGGTTGAGCGCTGCGTGGGCGGCGTTAGAGGATGGGCTCATCTCCGCCATTAACTGCCCGAGGACTTGTTCCGTGACTGATCCCCGCGTGGAAGCGCTTGCCGACATCCTAGTGCAGCACTCGACCGAGGTCGGCCCCGGCGACCTGGTCGTGATCGACGGCACCGCCAACGCTCAACCGCTCCTGATGGCCTGCTACCGGCGCGTGCTGGCGGCCGGCGGGCACCCCCGGCTCAATGTCGGCTTTGAGGAAGCGCAGGAGGCATTCCTGTCAGAAGCTAGCGACGACCAGCTTGAGTTCCTGGACCCGATTGCCAAGTTCCAGGCCGACTCAATCCAGGTCGCCATCCGCATCCGCGCCACCGAGAACACGCGTGCCCTGGCCAACGTCGACCCGTCCAGGCTGGCCAAAACGATGATTGCCCGACGCCCTGTCATGGACCAGATCATCGAGAACGTACGCTGGGTCCTCTGCGACTACCCGACGAATGCGTTGGCCCAAGAGGCTGAGATGTCGCTGAGCGAGTACGCCGACTTCCTCTACGGCGCCACCAACATCGACTGGTCCGAGATGACGGCTCGCCTGACCTCGCTGAAGACGCGGCTCGAAGCGGGTTCGGAAGTCCGCATCGTCGGACCCGACACCGACCTCACGCTCCGGACCGCTGGACGCATCTGGGAGCCGGCCGACGGCAAGAAGAACATGCCGGACGGCGAGATCTTTACCGCCCCGATTGAAGACAGCGTCAACGGCCGCATCACCTATGAGTTCCCTGCCATCTACCAGGGCCGCCAGGTGGACGGCATCACGCTGACCTTCAAGGATGGCCTGATCGTCGAAGCCACAGCCGAACGCGGCGAGGACTTCCTCAACGCCATCCTCGACACCGATCCCGGCGCCCGACGCCTGGGCGAGATCGGCATTGGGACCAACGACGGAATCAAGCGCCACACCAAGAACATCCTCTTCGACGAAAAGATGGGCGGCACGGTCCATCTGGCCGTGGGCCGTTCCTACGAGTTCACCGGCGGTAAGAATCAGTCCGCGGTTCACTGGGACATGGTGAAGGATCTGCGCACGGATAGCGCGCTGTACCTCGATGGTGCACTCCTGCAAGAAGACGGGGTGTTTGTGGAGTAGTCGGATAGTTCTTTTGTAGCTTCATATTGGGCAGCAGCGCCAGATCACGGCCTGCTGCGGTGGGAGACGACGGTCTCAAATCGATCGTCCTGTGGTACGATGGGTCCATCGAACAGACCACCTGATCCCGGGCACAAGAAAGTGGAGGCGGTTCGGGCATCAACGGAAAGAACCTATCCGAAACCGCCGCCCTGCCGCACACGTCCGCGCAGTGATCGGCTGGCCTCACTGGCCTGCTGGTCCTGCGAATATCAGGCACACCCGTCCCACTGAAGCCTTCGGGCCGCTATGCAGCCACATCGTCGTGGTGAACGAGCCCGCCAGTCGGTCGGCGAAGGAGCTCTAAGCCGAATGGCGTATACGGCAAAAGACATCCAGGTGCTCGAGGGCCTCGAAGCCGTTCGCCGCCGGCCAGGGATGTACATCGGCAGTACCGACGCCCGTGGGCTGCACCAGCTCGTCTTCGAGGTCATTGACAACGGCGTCGACGAGGCGCTGGCCCAACGCGCAACCAGGGTTGAAGTTGTTATTACCCGTGCTGGCTGGGTCCGCGTCACGGATGACGGCTCGGGCATCCCGGTTGACGAACATCCCAAGGTCAAGCGTCCCGCGCTTGAAGTCGTCATGACCACCCTGCACGCCGGCGGCAAGTTCGATAACGGCGCCTACAAGGTTTCGGGAGGCCTGCACGGCGTTGGCGTATCCGTAGTCAACGCCGTCTCCAGCCGTATGCGCGTCAAGGTCCGCCGCGACGGTTTCTGCTGGATCCAGGAGTACGAGCGCGGCGTGCCGACAGGCGATGTCGTCAAGGGCGAGCGAACCAGGGCACACGGCACCGAGGTCGAGTTTCTGGCCGACGATCAGATCTTCGAAACCCTCGACTACGACTTCGACATCCTTGACCAGCGCATCCGCGAAATGGCCTTCCTCGCCGGTGGCACCACCATGCGCCTGCACGACGAACGGACGGACCGTCAGGCGACCTACTACTTCGAGGGCGGCGTCACCTCATTCGTCCGCCGCCTCACCCGCCGGCGAGGCCGTCTGCACCCCGACCCGATCGTGCTGCGCGGCCAGGTGGAAACCACCCAGGTCGAAGTCGCGCTGGCCTATTGCGACACCGTGTCGGAACAGATACACACCTTCGCCAACACCATTCGCAACATCGACGGCGGCACTCACCTCACCGGCTTCCGCGCCGCCCTCACGCGCTCGCTCAACGACTACGCCCGCAAGAGTGGGCAACTCAAGGACAGCGACCCCAATCTCACCGGGGACGACGTTCGCGAAGGGCTTACCGCCATCGTCAGCGTGATGATCCCGGAGCCGCAGTTCGAAGGGCAGACCAAGGCCCGCCTCGGCAACAGCGAGGTCGCCGGACACGTCCAGTCCGTGGTCAACGACCAACTCGGCACGTATCTGCACGAGCACCCCAGCGAAGCCCGCAAGATCGTGGAAAAGACTAAGCTCGCCGCCCGCGCGCGCGTCGCCGCGCAGAAGGCGCGTGACCTGGTGGTCCGCAAGGGGGCATTGGACGGTTTTGCCCTGCCAGGCAAGCTGGCCGACTGCCAGGAGCGCAACCCCGACCGCTGCGAGCTCTTCATCGTTGAAGGCGATTCAGCCGGCGGCAACGCCAAACAGGGGCGTGACCGGCGCTTCCAGGCCATCCTGCCCATCCGCGGCAAGATCCTGAACGTCGAGAAGGCGCGGGTTGACAAGGTCCTCTCGAACGAGTCGATCCGCAACATCATCACGGCCGTTGGCGGTGGCGTTGGGCTCGAGTTCGACGTCACCAAGATTCGCTACGGCCGCGTCGTCATCATGACCGACGCCGACGTGGATGGCTCGCACATCCGCACGCTGCTGCTCACGTTTTTCTACCGCGAGATGAAGCCGCTCATAGAAAATGGAAACCTGTTCATCGCTCAGCCGCCGCTCTTCCGCGTCGGCAACTCCCGGCGGGCCGGCTACGCCTACAGCGAAGATGAGCGCGACCGGTTGCTTCGCCAGATTTCAGGCAGGGTTAGCGTGCAGCGTTACAAGGGCCTGGGTGAAATGAACGCCGAACAACTCTGGGAAACCACTATGAACCCAGAGGACCGGCATCTCCTGCAGGTTGGAATGAACGGCAACGGTGACGCGCACGTCGACCAGGTGTTCTCGCGGCTGATGGGCACCGACGTGGGCGAACGCCGCCGCTTCATCATCAATCGCGCTCGCACGGTCCGAAACCTGGACGTCTGACGATCCACGCATGACGGCCGCCGCCGAGAGACCGGCCATCGCCCTGGACGTCATGGGCGGTGACCGGGCGCCGGACGCCACTATTGAGGGAGCCCTCGGCTGGGCCAGGTCAACCGGCCAACGCGCCATCCTGGTCGGCGACATCGACGTCATGCGCGGTCTGCTGTCGAGCGGCGGCGAGGACCCCTCCGCCTGGCGCCTGGAATCGGGGCCGACCACCATCGGAATGGATGAACACCCAGTACAAGCCGTGCGATCCACTCGGGACGCCTCGATCCGGCGCTGCGCGGAGCTCGTCCGCTCCGGGGAGGCACAGGCCCTTGTATCGATGGGAAACACCGGCGCCACAATGGCGGCTGGCGTCCTCGTCGTTGGGCGTGCAGCCGGCGTGGACCGGCCCGGTCTTGCGGTCCTCATCCCCGGTCGCGAAGCCCCTACGCTGCTCATCGACGTCGGTGCCAACGCCGAGGCCCGACCCGAACATCTGCGCGACTTTGGCCTGATGGGCGAGGTCTACCTGCGCCAGGTGCTCGGGACGCCGAACCCCCGCGCCGGGGTGTTGAGCATCGGCGAGGAGGCCACCAAGGGTAGCCCGCTGACCTTCGCGGCCGCCGAACTCCTGGCGGCCTCACCACTCGACTTTGTCGGCAATATTGAGCCGGGGGGGCTCTTCAACAGCAGCGCTGATGTGGTGGTCTGCGACGGCTTCACAGGCAACCTGGTCCTGAAGTCCTTCGAGGCCACGGCTGAGTTTGCGGTGGGTGAACTTCGCGCCGCCGTCCGACGCCGCCCCTACACGCTCCCCGGGGTTGCCTTTATGTATCCAGCGTTCCGCGCGGTACGGCGTCGCACCGACTACGCTCAATACGGCGGTACACCGCTGCTCGGAGTTAACGGCGTGGTCATCATTGGACACGGACGATCTAATGCCATGGCGGTGGAAAACGCGCTCAATGCTGCGGCCCGCGCCGTCGAGTCCCGCGTCGTCGAGCGCGTCTCGGACGGACTAGCCTCAATAGACCGGTAACCCCACCCAAGCGGTCGGCGTCAACCTCGCACACGTTGGAGACATTTCCGCCCATGTCCGCGTCGATCCGCCGCCTTCTGCTCCCTCGCCCCGTGCGAAAGGGTTGGGGTGTGGGTCCTGGGCTCCCGCGCCGGCGACTACTCGGCCTGCTCGCGGCCAGCTCCACCGCCCCGGCCATGAGCGCCTGCGACGTCTGGAACCTGGTTGGCCGGCCCAACGACCGAAGTCCCGGCGGGTCACCTCTCTCGATTCCCGCGCTGCGCGCGCGCAACTTTCCGCCCTCGGAGATTCGCCTGCACAAGGTGGCCGATCGTCACGACGACTACACCTCGTACGTCATGAGCTACAACTCCGACGGCCTGCACATCACGGGCATGGCCACCATCCCGACCGGCCAGGGTCTCTTTCCAGTCGTCCTGCTCAATCACGGCTACGTGCTGCCAAGCCAGTACGCCACCGGCGTGGGCACGCGCGTCATGGCCGACGCCCTGGCCCGGCGCGGCGTGGTGACCCTTGCCACGGACTATCGCGGGCTCGGCGGTTCGCAAGACGACTCGCGGCTCAACATCGGCGCTCGCCTGGAATTCGTGATCGACGTTCTCAACCTGGCGTCCGCGGCCCGCGAGTTCCCCGAAGCTCAGCCGGGTCGCATTGGCATTTGGGGGCATAGCCTCGGTGGCGAACTGGCCATCCGCGCCGGCGTCGTGGACCCCTGGATTGGCCCGATAGCGCTCTGGGCGCCGCTCAGCGTCTGGCTTGACGACATCTCCGACTACTACCGGGTCCCAACCTCCCGCTCAAGCGACCAGTTGCGCGCCGCCCTGTCCGCAGGCAACTATCTCGAAGGGCTGACCGGCCCGGTGGACATCCACCAAGGCGGGAACGATCTGGCGGTTAACCCGACGTGGGCGTCAAAGCTCCGGCTGGCTCTGCGGGAGGCCGGCGTGGCAAGTAACCTCTACCTCTACCCCGGCGTGGGACATTTGCTTAACGCCAGCGCTCAGACCGTCGTCCGCAACAGCGCCGAATTCTTGCGGCGAAATCTGCCGACAACACGTTAGGAATCACGGGCCGTGCCTGCGCTGTCTCAGGCCGCCGAGCAGGTGTCCGCCAACGTCGGTCGACGCATTGGCGCGGCGCCCGCCGCCGCGATACTGGCCATCGCCGCGCTGGCCGCCGCCCAGCCACTGGACGCCGACCTCTGGATCCACCTCAACAACGGCCGCTTTATCGCCAGCCGGGGCGAACTCCCCTATCCCGATCCATTCACCTTCAGCGCCGGGGACGCGGTCTGGACAGTCCACGAGTGGCTTCCCGCCCTGATCATTTTTCAACTGGTGGACCTGGGCGGAGTTATAGCCGCGGTCCTGGGCATAGCCGCCGTCTACGCCCTCATCTGGGGCCTGCTCGAACGCACGCTGGCCGCCCACGGCGTCGGCCCATGGATGCGAACCGCCGCGCTGGTGACGGCATCCCTACCGCTGTTCCCGTTCGCCGGCATCCGTCCGCTGGCATTCGGACTACTGGCCGCCGTCCTTACGGCCGTCCTGGCGTTGCATCACCGGCGCACGGGCTCACGTTGGATCTGGCTGCTGCCGCTCATGTTCGTGATATGGGGCAACGTACACGCGTCGTTCCCCATCGGCTTCGCCCTGCTCGGCACCCTCCTATTCGAAGCTCTCTGGGCACGGTCCCGGCTGCCCTTCATCGGTCCGCGCCCCCGTACACGCCTTGGACCCTTCGCCGCCGCCATGGCCATGTCGGTCGTCGCACCGGCCCTCAATCCGTCGGGGGTCCGCCTGCTCGCCCAGCCGTTCTTTCAATGGGGCGGCGAGTTTCGTCGCTTCAACAGCGACTGGCGGCCGCCCGAGGCCTTCAGCGAGACCTGGTGGTTTTTCGCGGCCTTCCTCGTCCTGCTGGGTTTGCTGCTGATCCTGCGCCGAGCTCGAATCGAGCCCGCCATGCTGGGGTTGCTGATCCTGGTGTTGGCGGCCGGATTGAGTACCCGCAAAGTCATGCCCTTCGCCGCGGTGCTGGCGCCGCTCCTGGTGGCGTATCCGTTGGCGACTGCCAGCGCCGCCCGCCTACCTCTTCCCGGCTGGGCAGTCCAAGCCAGCGCCGCGCTCGCGGTGGCCGCGACCTTCGGCGTTGCCGCCGCCGTGAGCCCACGCACGCTCGACGGCCCGTCCGTCGTGCCCATGCCGACTGCGGCCCGCGATCTCGTGGCCGACACCGGAGCGACGCGAATCTTCGGCACCTACCATTGGGGCGCGTTCCTCACCTGGGCCCTGTGGCCAGATGCGCGTGTGTTCATTGATGGCCGATTCGACCTCTTCGTGCCGGATGCGCTCGGCGACTACCTCTCGGTCACAGGTCTGGAGCCCGGCTGGCGCCAGAAGCTCATGGACATCGATCCCGACGCCGTGGTCATCCAAACCGACTCGCCGCTGGCGCGTCGATTGGCCCAGCCGGGGTCCGGGTGGCGCGACATCGGCGGCGACTCCATTGCCCGAGTACTTCTCCCCGACCGCGCCAGATCCGCATGAGACTGCTGCGATGTTTCACGTGAAACATTCCTCTCGGAAACCCGTCCTGAGGCGCCATTGACCCGTAAGCACCATGGCGACCAGGGCCAGACCAGCCTCTTCGACGGCGCGCGCGTTTCGAAGACCGACGGCCGCATCGCTGCCCTCGGGTCGGTCGACGAGTTGAATTCCGCGCTCGGTGTTGCCATGAGTTCCTGCCCGCCGGGCGATCACCTGGACCGTCTGGCCTGGATACAGACCCGGCTGTTCACCCTGGGTTCGGATCTGGCGAATCCCGGCGGAAGAGCCCGTGGCGACCGCATCACGTCATCGGACGTATCGGCGCTGGACACGTGGCTTGACGGCTACCGGGCGGAACTACCGCCGCTCCAGCACTTCATCCTGCCCGGCGGCACGCCCGCGGCGGCCAGCGTCAATCTGGCCCGGACCGTTTGCCGCCGCGCCGAACGCGAGGTTTTTCGTCTCGCTTCGGAGGCACTCGTCAGCCCGGATGTCCCAGTCTTCCTGAACCGGCTGAGCGACGTGCTTTTCGAACTCGCGCGCGCCCTCAACCACGAGGCAGGCGTCCCCGAGAACGTTTGGCTCGGACCACGCGACCGCCCTGACGCCTGAGCGAACGTGAGCGTGACCCGTAAGTAATTCGGAAGCGAACTACTTATGTTTGACAAGGGTGCCGAGGGTCGTCAGCGTTTCTGAACTGGGCTGAGCGTTTCGAGTTCGAAAGGGATTTCACGATGTATCGATCAGTCCGTGCGGCGGCTTTGTCCATCAAGCCCAAGAAGTGGGACAAGGCCGCCAACGCCGACAAGCTGGAGGACTTCGTGCGCCAGGCCGCGGCCCAAGGTGCGGAACTCGTGGTAGCTCCGGAGGGTTTCCTGGAGGGCTACGTCGTCATGGACGTCATCGAGGATCCGGATCTCCGCGCTGACATGTGGGAGATTGCGGAGCCGCCCGATGGTCCCTGTCTCCAGCGTTTCAGCAAGCTCGCGTGCGAACTAAGCATTGTGCTCTGCTTCGGCTACGCCGAAAGGCGCGACGACGGGGTCTACAACGCCGCGATCATCTTTGGACCCGAGGGCGAACACTGCGGGACGTACTACAAGACGCAGCTCGCCGAGGGTTCGTGCGACGACTGGGATTTCAACCGCCTCGGCGCCGAGCTGCAGGCCATCGACACCCCGCTGGCCCGCGTGGGCACGATGATCTGCAACGACCGCTGGAACCCGCTGATCGCCCGCGCCCAGGTGATGGACGGTGCCCAGGCCATTTTGATCCCGTCCTATGGCTCGCGCAGCCGCGAGCAGAATCTGGCTGTGATCGCTCGAGCGCGCGAAAACGGCGTGCCGGTGGTTGAAGCCAACGTGGGGGTAAACCTGATCGTCAGCAAAGGCGAAGTAGCGGCCTACGTCTGGGGGACGGACCGCATATCCATGGCCACGATCGAGATACCGCTGCCGCCATCCGAAGCCAACGCCCACGCCGTGGCGCAGGAATTCATGAACTGGCGCGAGCCCGAAATGCAGCGCCGTTATGAACGCACGATGGAGCGGGTTGGCGGCTAGCGACCTTTTTGCGGTCGCTGGGTCTCGGTCCGCTCCGCAAGCTCGCGGAGCATCTCCCACGGATAGATACCCGTGCTGTGACTATCGCTCCAGTCGAAGGTGAGCGCGTAGTTCCCCACTGGCGCGATCCGGTAGGCGCGAATGTCGGCCGGAATCGTGGCCGGATCCAGCAGCGGCGCGCCGGTCAGTTCATCGCGGCAGACCGCGCAGCCACAGGCCAGCCGAATCTCCCGCAGCGGAATCACGGAAGCTGATCCGTCGGCCCAATCAATGCCGAGCGCATCGTCGCCTTCACGACGGATGTCCACCGCGGTGACCCGGGCCGGCACGCCCGAGCGGGCGCTCACTGGGCGGCGCTGGCGACCAGGTGCTCGATTTCGTCGGCGAGCGACGCCGCGGCCACCGGGCCCTCACCCTCGGCCATCACTCGGAACACCGGCCGGTCGTCGTCAGGCACCACGACCGCTCGCTCGGAGCCTTCGCCAAAGACGACTCCATCGATGTCGCCCTCGTCGCTGCGGTCGGGATGGGAGTTCAGGACGCGCATGAGTTGCGCGCGCCGCTCCCAGGCCACTGAGACTTCGCGGTGCGCCAGCGTAAAGGCCGGCAACGAACTGACGCGCGCCGACACCGACAGATCGCTCAAGGCCTGCGCGCTAATCAGGTGCACCAGGGTTGCCATTGCGTCAGGACCCGGATGTAGATGCGGAAACGCCAGCGCATTGCGGCCGTTCGCGGCCACGACTGCCTGCTGGCCGTCGCTCACCTGCATCATGTTGGCCACGTTGGCCTGCGTACGGATGGGCGTGAAGCCCAGGTCGCCGGCGTAGGCCGTGAGGCTGTTGGGCACCGTGAAAGGCACGGCCAATGGCCCGGCGATTCCTCTCGCCCGCAGCCCGTCAAGCACGAGCGCAATGATGGTCAGGCTGTCGATGGGAGCGCCCTGCTCATCCACGATCCAGATGCGGTTTCCGTCCGGACCCACCACGGCACCGAACGTGGCGCCCACGGCAGTAACGATTCGTCCCAATCGGGCCAATCGTTCTTCGATTGCCATACCGCCGGAGCCCACATCCACCGGCGAGGCGTCCACGGCAGTGTCGCGCACGCCCAAGCGGGTCAGCACGCTCAGCAGCGTTTCGCCGCAGGTTCCGTCGCTGTAGTCCACCACTACGCCGACGTGTCGGTGCGTTACCTCGGAGTTGGCCACGACGCGCAGCAACGCCTCCTGATACGCCTCCACGGCGGCCGCCACGGTGATCTCGGCGATCGACTCCGAGCCGACGCGCCGAAAATCCTCGCGCATGAACGTGGCTTCGATCTTGCGCTGCTCGGTGGGTCGAATGTCCACGCCGCGTGGGTTCGTGAAGCGCACGTCCACAGACGCCGCGTCGTACGGCGAGGTCCGCACGTGCGTGGCGCCCTCGGCATCAAACCGCGCGCAAGAGAACCGTCCGACCGGGAACGGTGTGGCGCCAATGTCGATCACTCGCACCCCCACGGAGGCCAGCCCCGCCATCAGCGCGCGCTTCACCATGCGCGCGGGCCGCGTCTGGTCGCGGTTGGCCACGACGGACGAACCGACCGGCAGCGTGCTACCCCAGGCGGCACCCAATCGCGCTGCGAATTCCGGTGTGAGTTCGAAGTTCGCCAGCCCGGCTACGCCGCCATGCGTGAAGATCGTCCGCCGGGCCTGCGGCGCGTGGATCAGGCTCCGGTCCACGACCACACCTTCGTCCACGAATTTTCGCGGCCAGATGCGCACGCCCGGTCGAACCGACGATCCATCGGCCAGGGTGCTGCGATCGCCGATCACCACGTCTTCACGAATGGTCACGCCGCGCCCGAGGTTGGCGTGACGCGCCACGATGCACTGCTCGAGGCTGGCGCCGACACCGACCACGACGTTGCCGCTGATTACCGCGTCGCTGACTTCCGCGCGCTCAGCAATCAGGGTGTTGTCGCCAATCACCGCCGGGCCATTTATTGCGGCGTGGGCGTGGACCTCGCTCCCGCGCCCCACGTAGACCGGACCCCGCAATTGCACCGTCGGGTCGACGCGAGCCGTCGGATCCACCGTGGGACCGTCCGATCGATACGACGGGCCGCCGTACGTACGCACCCGCCCCGACACCAAGTCGGCATTCGCGGCCCGGTAGGCGTCGAGTGTGCCGATGTCAGTCCAATAGCCGTCCGCGATGTGGCCGTAGAGCGGTCGCCCGCCGGCCAGCATGGCCGGGAAGACGTCCATGGAGAAGTCGACTTGCTGTCCCGGCGGGATCAAGTCGAACACGGCCGGATCCAGCATGTAGATGCCCGTGTTGGCGGCGTCGCTAAGCACTTCGCCCCAGGACGGCTTCTCCTGGAAGCGAAGGATTCGTCCGTCGTCCTCGGTCACCACCACGCCGTACTCCAGCGGGTTGGGGACCCGGGCCAATAGCAATGTGGCCTGTGAATCGCAGGCTTTGTGGGCGGTCGCCAGCGCTGTCAAGTCCACATCCGTAAGCGCGTCGCCCGAGATCACCAGGAACGGCTTAGTCAACTGGTCGCGGGCCAACGCCACGCTACCGGCGGTGCCCAGCGGCTCGTTTTCGTAGGTATACGCAATCCGCAGGCCAAAGTCCTCGCCTGACTGGAAGTAGTTTTCAATCGTCGAGCCGAGGTAGTGCAGCGTGACGATCACGTCGGTAAAGCCATGCGCGCGCAGCAGCCGCAGGATGTGTTCCATCACGGGCGCGTCGCCCAGCATCGCCATTGGCTTGGGGCGCTCAATGGTCAGCGGTCGCAGCCGGGAGCCTTCGCCTCCGGCCATGACTACGGCGTGTGTGGGGATTCGAGGGGCCGCCGCGTGGGTCGCGTTTTCAGTCTACGGGCGGTCAATGCCGTGTCAACGCCGACCCCGAGGCTCCTTCGTGGCTTCGTATCCTGTACCGGTGTTCCTGATGGGAACACGTAGCACAAAATCCATGCCGCCTGACGCCACGCCCACGATCGCCGTGATCGTGCCCACATTCAACGAGCGCGGAAACCCTGGTCCACTGGTCGAGCAGGTGACCGCCGCGCTTGGCACCGCGCCGTTTCGCCTCGTGTTCGCGGACGACAGTACTGACGGGACGACGCGTGAGATCGATACCCTGGCCCGCTCTAACCCGACCGTCGGCCTGAACCACAGCCCGTCCAGACGTGGTCTGGCGCGAGCCGTGGTCGAGGTTCTGGATCACGTCACCGAAAGCGTCGTGGTGGTGATGGACGGCGACCTGCAGCATCCGCCCAGCGTCGTGCCAGGGCTCATCGCCGGCGTGGAGGCCGGCGCCGATGTTGTCGTCGCCAGCCGTTACGTGCGCGGCGGGCGCGAACTTGGCCTCCGTGGACCCTGGCGGCGGCTGGTGAGCCGGGAATCATCCCGCGTAGCTCGCATCGTGCTGCCGCCTGCACGACGAACCACGGACCCCCTCAGCGGCTTCTTTGCGTTCCGGCGTAGCATCCTTGTCGGCACGACCTTGCAGCCGATCGGCTTCAAGATCCTGCTCGAAGTCCTCGTCCGTGGTCGCGTCCGCCGCGTCGTGGACGTTCCGTACACGTTCGACCGGCGCGCACGAGCAGCCAGCAAGGCGTCAGCCCTCGAGGGCGTGCGCTTCCTCCGTCATCTACTGCGACTGCGCGCGACCTAACTATCGCCAGATTTCCGAATCACCGCTGCCAGTGCGGCACCAATGCGCGTCGCCGCCGTGGACGCGACGTTGACAACCGCCGAATGGCCCACGTCATCCGGCTCCTGAATTCCGGCCACATTGGTAATGGTCGACACCGCCCCAACGGTGGCCCCGGCGTGGCGGGCGACGACAACTTCGGGGGCAGTGGACATCCCCACGGCGTCGGCGCCCAGGCGCCACAGCAGGACCGTTTCAGCCGGCGTTTCGTACGAGGGTCCGGCAACCATGACGTAAGTCCCTTCCCGCACGGTGAGGCCGGCCTGGGCCAGCGCCTGCGACAACGCGGCGCGCAGAGTCGGGTCGTAGGCCCCGGCCAGCGATGGAAAACGCTCGCCACGCGGATCGTTCGGCCCAAGCAACGGGTGATGTCCAGCCAGTCCAGGCAAGAACAGGTGATCGGCAATCACCATCACGTCGCCGGGCTGGTAGGCCGGATTGAGCGCCCCGGCCGCATTGGTGAGCAGCAGGTGGGTAACACCCGCATCCAGCAGCGCGTGCACGAATGCAGCAATTGGCCGCATGTCGCCGTGCTCGTAGAAATGCGGCCGCCCCTGACAGATCCAGACGGGGACGCCGCTCGCATGCGCCAGAGATACCCGCCCCGGATGCCCCGCAACTGTGGCGGCAGGGAATGCCGGAACCTCGGCGTAGCCCAGGGTCCGGCATACGTCGAAGGCATCCACAAGCCCTGACAGTCCGCTGCCGCTGATGACCGCCCAGCGCGGCGGATCGACGCCAGCGGCCGCCCGCAGAGCCTCAGCGCCGCGAGCAACGCCGGTCACCTCGGGCGTCAGGCCCCCGGACTGCGAGGCGCCTGGGGCCGATTCTCGCGCGCCAGTTCGGCGTAGACCTGCGTTGTCGCCGGGCTGGCATGGCCCAGCAACTTCTGTACCTCCCGCACGCTGCTGTCGCCCTGCAGACGGTGGGCAGCGAAGGAGTGTCGCAGGGTGTGCGGCGTGATTGGCGTCTGGATGTTCGAGCGCTGTGCGTAGGCCTTGACGATCAGCCAGAAGCCCTGACGGGTCAGCCGGCTGCCACGATGGTTCAGGAACACCGCGGGCTCGTCGACGCGACGAAGCAGCTTCTCGCGCCCGTTGGTCAGGTAGGCCTGCAGCGCCTCGGCTGACCGCTCCGTCAGGGGCACGGTGCGGGCGCTGGCGCCGTCGCGCCCCAACACGATCTCCCGCTCCCAACAGTCCACGTCTTCCACGTCCAGCCCCACGAGTTCGGACACGCGCATTCCGGTGGCGTACAGAGCTTCCAGCATCGCGCGGTCGCGCATACGCTCGGGCGTGGAGGCGTCCGCCGCCTGTTCCAGCAGACGCTCGACCTCCGCAGGAGAAATGATGCGGGGACGACGCCTCGTCACGCGAGCGCCGTCCAATCCAGCTGTGGGATCGGTGGTGACCGTCCCCGAGGACAGCAGGTACCGATACAGCGCCTTCACGGCCGCCAGCTTGCGCGCACGCGACGTCTGGCGGTACTCGCGCTGAATGAGGTCGGTCATGAACGAGCGAACGACCTGGGGTGGAACGTCCCAGCCGCCATGACCAGCCTTCCGCACGAATGTTTCGAACTGTCGCAGATCGCTTCGGTATGCGGCCAGCGTGTTCTTAGACAAGCCGCGCTCGGTCTTCAGATGCTGGACAAAGTCGTCCACGCTGGCGCGCATCATCGCCGCCGGTGAGTGGCTGGCATTTGGACCTCGTATTCCCTGACGACGGGCGGCGTGGTGCTTGCGTTTCGCCGCCTCCCGCCGCGCACACCGTGCGGAAAGGGACCGTTATGTTAACACGAAAACTGCGAGAATCGCGGTCGCTGGCCTAAAATCCGCAGAGTCATCCAGAAATCCTCTCCAATGCGCGTTGATCTGGCCTACGGCGACGGCGTCTTGCCCATTGACCTCGCCATGGACGCGGACGTCATTGAACCGCGAGACCCTCCCCGCGTCGCCGATCCGAGTCAGGCCCTGCGGCAAGCCTTGCGCCGGCCCATGGCCGGTCCGCCGCTGGCCCACCTGGTTCCGACGGATAGCTCCATTGTCGTCGTGATCAGTGACAGCACCCGGCCCGCGCCGAACCGGCTGATGCTGGAGGCGCTGCTGGGCGAATTAGGCAACAACGCGGCCAGTCGCATGCACGTGCTCGTAGCAACTGGCCTGCATCGACCTACCCGCGACGACGAATTGGACCGGATGCTTGGCCCTGGTTTACGCCGCCAACTGCGGGTCATCAATCACGATGCCCACGACCAGTCCAGCTTGCGAGAGATCGGTCAGACCTCGTCGGGGCGCCCCGTGCTCATCAACCGCCGCTACCTGGACGCCGACGTTCGCATCACGCTGGGCCTGATCGAGCCGCACTTCTTCGCCGGCTTCAGCGGCGGAGCCAAGCTCGTCCTGCCCGGCGTCGCGGGCGAAGCGAGCATCTTGCGCAACCACGACGCCGAGATGATCGGTCACCCCAACGCTCGCTGGGGCACGTTGGACGGCAATCCCATCCACCGGGAGCAGCGGGAAGCGGCACGTTTGGCGGGCTGCGAGTTCACCCTCAACGTCACGATCGCGGGCGACGGCGCAATCACCGGAATCTTTGCCGGCGAGCTGGAGGCGGCTCACGACGCCGGATGCGAAGCAGCGCTTCAAGCGGCGATGCAGCCGGTTGCCGAGGCTTACGACGTCGTCGTCACCACCAATGGCGGTCACCCGCTGGATCTCAACCTCTACCAGGCCGTGAAGGGCATGGATGCCGCAGCGCAGATCGTGCGTCCCGGCGGACACATCGTTATGGCCGCCGAATGCCGCGAAGGCGCTGGCCACGGCGACTTCGTTCACATCCTCCGCGAATACGAGACCCCAGGTTCAATGGTCAAGGCCATCCACGACGCACCGCGCGTGAGAGGCGACCAATGGCAGAATCAGATCTTTGGGCGAGTCCTGGCCAGCGCCACTGTGCACCTGCGCGCCGATGGGCTGACCGACGACGAGGTTCGCGCCGCCCACTGCGTACCCTGCCCGGATGTAGCCCGCCGCACCCACGCGCTCGTGGGCGACTCGGGCAGAGCCTGCGTGCTGCCTCGTGGTCCGTTCACGATTCCGTATATCGCCGCCTAGGCCGGGAGAGCGACCGACGGCCAGACGCCGACGGCAGAACCTCAGTAGACTTCCCATGATGGCGGTTCGGCCGCGGCGGAGGATCGATCACGTGGAAAGCACGTCAGCGAACGGCGACCACCAGCACGAGCACGTGTTTCAGGAGGTCTATCTGAGCGACTCCGTGGCCATCTCCGAGGAGACCACCCACGGCACGGTCACGCTGGAACTCTTCGAGCGCGGCCTGGTGATGCACATGGAAAAGGAAGAGGGCCTGGAACTGGCCCGCGCCTTTACCGCGTTGGCGCGCTACCTCGAGGACTAGGCCTAAGCGTCTGCGTCACGGGTCATTGGCCTCGACGATAGCTCAACCGGCAACTCCTCCGAAGGCCCGAGGACCGCGGGATCCAGCCGAACCCCCGCGCGAAACGTATGCGCGGCGCGCAATTCGCGGTCCCACGTTCGTTCCGCCCCGGTGCAATCGACCAGCGTGACCGGACCTTCGTCCACGGCCAGTACCGTAATGTCAGCCTCGGCGCCGACGCGCAGCGTGCCAGCGTCCAGTCCCAGCTTTCGGGCCGGTGCAATCGTGCAGCGCGCCACGATCTCTTCAAGCGGCATCCCGAGCAGCCAAAACTTGGTCATCACGTTGGGCAGGCTGAATGCCGGCCCGTGCACGCAGCCACGGTGCAGGTCCGAGCTGATGTAGTCCGGGGGAAAGCCCGAGTCCAGCGCGGCTCGGGCCGTGTGCCATCCAAAGCTGCTCTTGCCATGCCCAATGTCGAACTCGATGCCCGCGTCCCGCGCCGCGATCACCGCCGGCAACATTTGTCGGGCGCTCAAGTCCACCAGCCCGCCGGCCAGGGGCGTGTAGCTGTGCGTGATCACATCGCCAGGCCGGAGGCGCTTCAGGATGTCCGGGATCGGCTCCGGGGTGTAGCCGATATGCACCATCAGCCAGACCCCGGCCTGTTCCGCGGCTTCCACGGCGGCATCGAGCGCGGCCCTAGCCTGCGCGCCTGCGCCAACGATGTTCTCCGAGTACCGAATCTTCACGCCCGGCGCAATGTCTCGATTCTCGTCGATCGCGCGTACGGTCCCGTCAATGTCCAGGTAGCGCGGGTCGCGCAATTCACCCAAGGTAGTAATCAGTCCGGCCGTGCAGATATGGACAAGTGCCCGAATGCGGGTCCGTGAGGGCTCGATGACATAGCGGCGCAGCCCCGCGAGCGTGATGGCCCCGGCACTGCCGGTGTCGAGGAACGCCGTAGTTCCACCGGCGGCGCCAATCTTGTCAGCCTCCAGGCCCCAGATCGTGGCGCCCCAATACACGTGAACGTGAAAGTCGACGAGGCCAGGGACGACATACGCGCCGCGCGCGTCGACAATCTCGTCGGCGTCCCCGCGCAGGTCCGAGCCGACGGCCGCGATGCGGCCGCCCTTTACCCCAACGTCGGCCTTATACGGAGATCCCGCTTCCGGATCGATGACGGTTCCGCCACGGATCAGCAGGTCGAAGGACGTGGGAGCGGCGTCCGATTCATGCGTAGCGGTCACACCAACACCCCGCGTACGGGCTACTGGAACGTACGCCGCATGCTACGCGAACCCGCCGCGGCACGAGAGACGGTAAGGTACTATCAGTCAGCCGAGCGTCCGCGTCCTCTGCGGCGCTGGCGACGGCATCGGCTATCATGTTCTGCTGCTGCCTCTAACGACTCGGCAGCTACCACCTAACCTCGACGCAGAAGTTCAATCTGGCGTCGGACTGCCACGGAGGAGATTGCATGGCCACGGTTGCGACCAAGGTCAAGCCGCTGGGCGACCGCGTGCTGATTCAGCCTGAAGACCGCGAAACGACTACCGCTAGCGGACTGGTGCTGCCCGACACGGCCAAGGAAAAGCCGCAGGAAGGCACCGTGCTGGCCGTTGGGTCCGGTCGTGTGAACGACGAGGGCACGACGATCCCGCTGGAAATCAAGGAAGGCGACAAGGTTCTCTACGCCAAGTACGCGGGAACCGAGTTGCGCCTGGACGACGAGGATTACCTGATCGTCAGCGAGCGCGACGTCCTCGCCATCATCAGCTAGCGAGCCGCCTTGCCCAAAATTCCGGGCACGATTGGGGACCAACTTCCTCCGCCCGAGAAGAAGGAAGTTCGTTTCGGTCACGAGGCCCGCGAGACGCTACGGGCTGGCATCGACATCGTTGCCAACACCGTAGGGTCCACGCTCGGGCCTCGTGGTCGGAACGTGGCGTTCGCACGAACGCTGCGTCCCCCGCAGATCACGAATGACGGCGTGACTGTTGCTAACGAGATCGAGCGGGTAAACAACGTGCTTCTCGATCTGGGCATCCAGATCATGAAAGAAGCGGCCGCCAAGACCAACGCCATGACGGAGGACGGCACAACCACCGCCACCGTTCTGGCTCAGGCGATTGTGCACCGGGGCCTGTACAACATCGCCGCGGGCGCCAACGCCATGCTCCTACGCGAGGGCTTGTGGAAGGCCCGGGACGCCGCCATCGAGCGCCTGCGTGACCTCGCGCGGCCCGTGGAGAACGCTGAGGAAATCCGTCACGTCGCCACTATCTCGGGTGACGACATCGAACTCGGCCGAATAGTCGGCGAAATCATGAGCCGCGTCGGACGCGACGGCCTTGTCACGGTCGACTACCACCGCTGGGGTAAACGCCTTGAACCGCGCTACGTGGAGGGCATGCAGATCGACAAGGGCTGGATTTCGCCCTACTTCGTCACGGATACCCACAAGATGCAGGGCTCGCTGGAGAACGCCAGGGTCCTGCTTACCGACCAGGACCTTGTAACCGCCGACCAGCTAACCAGCATTCTCGATAAGGTCGCGTCCAGCGATAACCGCAACCTGCTCCTGGTATCCAACATTCTGAGACACGACGCCCTGACGTTTGTGCTCCAGAACAAGCTGCGCGGCAACCTGAACGTGGTGGCCATCCAGTCGCCCTCGTTTGGTGACGAGATGCGCGACCTCTTGGAAGACATGGCCGTGCTCACCGGGGCCACCGTGGTGTCGGAGAGCCTAGGTATCCGCTGGCAGGATGTCCCACTCGAGTGGCTGGGCTTCTGCAAGCGTGTCGTGGCCAACCGAGAAGCCACCATCGTCCTGGAAGGCGCGGGCCACGAGGCCGACATCCAGGATCGCCAAAACCAGTTGCGCGCGCAGCTGGAGGAAGAGACCAACCCGAACTTCGTGAAGAAGCTTGAGCGCCGTATCGCTCGTCTCGGCGGGTCCGTGGGCATCGTGGCTGTGGGCGGCGTCACTGAACAAGAAATCAACCACCTGAAGGACAAGGCCGATGATGCCGTGGGGGCCGTCAAAGTGGCCCTGCGCGAAGGCATCGTTCCAGGCGGCGGCGCGTCGCTGATCCGCGCGCAGGCGGCGGCACGGGAGGTCGCGGACGAACTCACCGGCGACGCGGCGGTCGGCGCGCGGATCCTAGTGGACGCCCTCGAGGCACCCATGCGGCGCATCGCCCGAAACTCGGGCGTTAACCCCTCGGTCACCGTCAACCGCGTCCGCAAGTTGCCTGACTGGCACGGCTGGGACGCCGTCCACGGCGACTACACCGACCTTTATGAGCGCGGCATCATCGATCCGGCGGCGATCGAGATCGCGGCCATTCGGGCCGCGGTAAGCGTCGGCATCATGACGCTGACAACCGAAGCCATCGTGTGCGAAAACCGCCCGATTCCGGTGGCCACCAAACCCGAGGACGAATACATGGAGGGGGGCGGCATCTATTAGCCGACCCTCGCAGTCCGACGGCGCCGTGGCTGAGATTTTCGACTTCGAATGCTGCCTGAGTGAAGAGGCTCGTCGGCGCGCCGCCCCGGGCACGATGGTTTCCGCCTCCGGCGCACCGGATGGCATCGTGGCGGATCTGCTGGTCGGCCAGCCCGCCAACGAGGCCCTCCCACTTGAGGGTATGGTCGAGGCCGCGCGCAACGCGCTACCCGAAAACTACCCGGCCCTGCTCTATGGTCGCCGCAAGGGCAGCCTGGAACTGATTGACGTCGTTCGCGAAAAGCTGCGGGTCCTTGAGGGACTTGAGGTCGACCGCGACCAGATCATCATTACCAATGGGTCCAGTCAGGCTATCGACATGGTGCTGCGCACCTTCGTCGACCGCGATCAGATCATCGCTCTGGACCACGCCTCGTTCGGCGCCCTGTTTGTGCGGCGGGTCAGCGACCACGGCGCGCACGTAGCCTGGGACGCCCATGGCCCGAAGCCAGATGCCCTGGACGAGCTCTTTGCCACCCGGCAGCCCGCCATCTTCTACACGATTCCCACGTTCCAGAATCCGATGGGCAACACCATCACTCGTGAACGGCGCCTCGAGGTGCTTCAAGTCTGTCATCGGCACGGCGTGCCCGTGTTTGAAGACGATGCCTATTACGAACTGCACTACGACGGCGAACGGCCGCCATCCATGTACGAACTGGACGGCGGCAGCGGCCTGGTGACCCGCGCCGGCACCTTCTCCAAGATCCTCGGGGCGGGTATCCGGCTCGGCTGGATCCTAACCGCAGCCCCGCTGACCGACCGGATCCTTCCGCTCAAGACCGATGGCGGCACCAGCCCCTTCGCCTCTGCCCTGGCTTCGGAATTCATGCGCGAGCACATGGAAGAGCAGATCGCGCGCCTGCAGGACATCTATCGCGAGCGTCGCGACATCATGCTCTCCGCCCTGGACGAACACGTCGGCGACCTCGCAACCTGGACCCCACCGAACGGCGGCTTTTTCTGCTGGCTCACGCTGCGACGACCCGAGTTGCTGGACGACGTCATGCGACGCTGTGAGCAATCACGCGTGCTCATCCGTAGCGGTTCGGTCTTTCGAGTGGATGGCGACGGACTCGGCGCGATTCGGCTGGCCTTCAGCCACGCCCCGCACGAGGAGATTCGCGCGGGTGTCAAGGTGCTGGGCGAAGCGATTCGGGCTTCGATCGCAGCCAACCGGTGAGCGCCGACTTCGCGCAAGCGGCGGTTGGCCAGCGTGTGCCGGTGGAACGGATGCGCGCGTTTACGACCAGCGTCATGCACGCAGCCGGCGTGCGCGAAGACCGGGCTGCCTTGATCGCCGACGTGCTGGTTGAGGCTGACGCGCGGGGGGTGTTCTCGCACGGTGTCACGCGCGTCACACCGTATACGGCTGAAATCCGGTCAGGGTTGGTACGGCCGAATGCGGAAATCGAGACTCTCCAGGAACGGCCCGCAACGGCGGCACTGGACGCCGGTGGGTCACCCGGCGCCGTATCGGCGCAAATTGGGATGCAGCGGGCGATCGACCTGGCGAACGACGGCGCGGCCGGAATGGTGTGCGTCCATAACGGACGCCACTTTGGTCCAGCGGCGCACTGGGCACTGCAGGCCGTGGAGGCCGGTTGCGTTGCCTTCGTTACCAGCAGCGGCGGCGGCGCCTCCGGCGTCCTGGCCTTTGGGAGTCGCACGCCGGCCCTGACCAACGGACCCATCGCTTGGGCGCTTCCGGCCGGCAAGAACTATCCGGTCGTAGCAGACATGGCCGTCGGCTTCTCGGCGCTCGGCAAAGTTCGTGTGGCCGCCGCCACCGGGCAGTCGATTCCCGCGGATGTTGGCGTGGACGCTGACGGCAACCCCACCACCGATCCGAATCAGCTCGTCTGGTTGAACCCCTTCGCCGGACCCAAGGGATTCGGGCTGGGCATCGTCATGGAAACGCTTTCCGGCATCCTGGCGGGTGCAACCGCCGCGGTGAATCGAACGCCCGACCACCTGGGTACCGTCGGCCAGGTCTTCGTGGCCATTCGCGTAGAGGCCTTTCGCCCCTTGGCCGAATTCGTTGCCGACATGGACGAGACGATTGACGCGATCCACGCGCTGCGCCCAGCCGAGGGATTCGACCGCGTGTTGGTCCCCGGCGAACCCGAATGGCTCAAGCGCGCCGACGCCTTCAAGCATGGGATCGGCTATCCCGCCGGGCTGTTGGACGCCGTGGCTGAGACCGGCCGCGCTTACGGCGTGGAACCGGAGTGGGACGCATGAGCGACCGATTGCGCTACGACATCGGCGAGGTGAGAGTTCCCGCTGACACGATGCGCGCCTTCGGAACGAACGCGCTGACCGCGACCGGCGTGCCCCGCGACGACGCGGCCTTTGTGGTGGAGACGCTTGTTCACTGCGACTTGCGGGGGGTGTTTTCCCACGGAACCCGGTTGCTTGCCGCTTACACGGAAGCTTTGCAAGCCGGTGCGATCAACCCGAAACCCAATATTCGCGTCAGTTGCTCGGACGGTGCCGCCCGCGTGACCGGCGATCGCTCCCTGGGACAACTGGGTGCCCGGGCCGGCATGCAGGCTGCCATTGACATCGCGCATGAGCGCGGCGTCGGCGTCGCCGTCGCGTCGGACACCGGCCACTTTGGCGCCGCGGCCTACTGGGCGCTGATGGCGGCGGAGGCCGGTCTGATCGGACATGCCGCCAGCAACATGGCCGGCCCCTGCATGCTCGCCACCGGCAGCCGACAGCCGGCCACGGGCAATACGCCCCTGGCCTGGGCCTTTCCTACACACGGGTCGCAGCCCGTGGTGCTGGACATGGCGTCGGGCGCGTATGCCCTGAACAAACTGCACATGGTGGGAACCACGACAGGCACCCTGCCAACCGGCGTCGCCACCGACATCGAAGGCAATCCGACCACCGACGCCTCCAGGCTTGCGTACGTCCTGCCCGCTGGTGGCCCCAAGGGCTACGGCATCGGGCTGGTGCACGATCTGATGGCCGGCGTACTCTCCGGCGACGGCGCCACGCTGATCAAGGGCGCACTCGACCCAGAAAACCGGGTGCCGCGCGGAAGCCTGTTCTTCCTGACCATGGACGTCGGAGCCTTCCTACCGCTCGACGACTTCCGCACGGCCATGGATGCGCAGAGCGGGGCCGTAAACGCGCTCCCGCCCGCGGCCGGCTTCGAAATGGTGCAGATGCCCGGGCAACCCGAATGGGAGCTGTTCGAGGATCGGGTCGCCAACGGCATCGCCTACCCGGCCAGCGTAATCGACCCGCTGACGGCGATGGCGGACCGGCTTGGGTTGGACGCGCCCGCCGGATTCTGACCGAAGTTTCGCTTCCCGCTCGACGTAGTCGCGCTGCCTCCCGGATCTTCGAACGCCTTGCGCGCGCCGCCCAGCAGACTTGCGCGAATAACACGCAGGTATTCTCCACTTGGTACTTTACACGTATAGACTCAAGTCTTATGATCCAATCGTCAGCAGTTAATTGAGCTGCATGGAGGCTCTCAAATGACCTTTGCTATCCGAAGTTGGCGGCCGCAGGCTCGCCGCCAGGCGATCGCCCCCCGATTTTTCGACGACGAGTGGTTTGCCCGGCCCTTCCGGCTGGCCTTCCACGACAGCCCCGACTGGCTGCCGCCGGTGGACATCGAGGAGACGGACGACGCGGTTGTCGTGCGCGCGTCGGTGCCGGGTTTCCAGCCCGACGAGATTCAGGTTACGACCGCCGACGGCGACCTGATCATCCAGGGTGCGCAGGACGACGGTGCCAAGTCCGAGTCGTCCGAGGAAAGTCGGTATCACGTGCGTGAGCGGCGCGCCGGCCGCTTCTACCGCCGCGTTCCCCTGCCGGTGCGCATCACGGCGGCTGGCGCGGGCGCCCGTTACGAGAACGGTGTGCTGACCGTGCGCGTTCCCAAGGCCGAAGAGGCCAGGGCCGCCACCATTGCCATCGAGTCCGCCTAGGACTCGGCGACCGGGCGGGCGGGCCGATCACGCGGTCCGCCCGCCATCGCCCGCACAGGTGAGTCCATGAGCGAAACGCAAACTGACGGTTTGGCCGATAGCGCGCACGACGCATCCGCTCGCGACCTGCAGGTAGCCATCCAGGACGTGCTCGGCGCGTTGCCGAGCGGCGACAGCCCAGGCCAGTGCCAGGACTGCGGCGGCCAGATTGAGCCGCTTCGCCTCGATCTCTTGCCGGGCACCACCCAATGCGCCGCCTGTGTCCGGCGGAACGCGCGGATCCCGACACCCAGCCTGAACTAACTCGGGGCGCTCCCTCCCCTCCCGAACGCCTTGCCGGCTCCCCCCGGCAAGGCGTTCGACGCATCAGGGGCGGTACCCTGTCGCTTCCCGCAATTCATCGACCGGACCCGTGCGCTCCGAATCCGCAGCCACCAACCTTCGGTGCGTTGACTGCCAGCAGTCCCACGCGCTCGAATACCGCTTGGCCTGCCAGGCCTGCGGCGGGCTGCTGGAGATCGAATACGACCTGCAGCGCCTGAAGGACGAGCCACTGGTCCAGCCCGATCGAACGGGCGTCTGGCGCTACGCCGCGTGGATGCCTGTGCAGGACGCCGCCAACTTCGTGACCCTGGGCGAGCAACTGTCGCCGCTCTTTCAGATTCCGCGCCTCGGCGCGGAACTCGGCCTGCGCCGACTCTGGATCAAGTTCGAAGGCTCCAATCCCACCGGAACCGTGAAAGATCGCTCCAGCCAGACCGCGGTGGCGTGCGCCCGCCAGTTCGGGTTCGATGCCGTGGGCGTCGTCTCCACAGGGAACGCCGCCTCCTCCATTGCCACGTACGCCGCACGCGCCGGGCTCCGCGGCCTGGTGTGCTGCTACACGCGTAGCACGGCGGCCAAGATGGCTCACCTCGCGGGTGTGGCCAGCGACGTGATCTGGTACGAAGGTGTCTACGACGACATGATCCGGCACCTGGACGACGCCGTGGATCGCGGCTGGCTCTTCGACGGCGGCGCCACGCGCAATCCCTTCAAGCAGGACGGCAAGAAGTCCATTGCCCTTGAGACCTACGAGCAGCTTGGCCGCGCGCCGGATTTGATGGTGTACCCGGTTGGAATGGGCGAGACGCTGCTGGCCGGACAGCGCGCGTGGGTGGCCCTTGCCGCCACGGGCCGCATCGAGAAGCCGCCGCGGCCGGTCTCCGCGCAGTCCACCGAGGCCAACACCATCGCCGAAGCCTGGCGAACCGGCGCTGAATTACGGGCGAAGACAATCGGATACACGGTGGCCGAAGGAACCGCCGTGGGCGACATGGGCGCCAAGGGCCGGCTCACGCTGCGACGTATTCGTGAACAGGACGGGCTGGCCGGGGACGTTTCCGACGAGGAGACGCTGGCTATGCAACGGCGTCTTGCCCGAACCGAGGGGTTGTGGGTCGGACCGACCGGGGCTGTTCCGCTTGCCGTCACGACTCGCCTGGCGCGGGAAGGCAAGCTGGATCCGAACGCCGAGATCGTCTGCATCTCTTCCGAGACCGGACTTAAGGGCGACTGGCCTCAGCTCCAGGTGCGGGGCGAGAAACCTAGTCTGGAAGTGATTCGCCAGACTCTCGGCTGTCCGCCGACCGATTAACCCACCGGAACCGTGCGGCTTGCGACAATGCGCCAAGTCTGAGTGACAGGGAGACGGATTGTGCCGATAGTTTCGAATGCTGACCGACCCTTCGCCGACATGATGCCCGGCGTGCGCCGGCGCACCCTGCTATGGGGCGAGACGATGCTGTTCGCCGAGATTCACCTCGAGGAAGGCGGCGTCGTGCCCCTGCACGACCACGTTTACGAACAGATCGGCTACTGCATCGAGGGCACGTTTGACCTCAAGATCGGCGACGTGGTTCATTCCATCGAGCCGGGCAATTGCTGGTGCGTTCCGTCTGGCGTACCTCACGAGGCAACTGCCACGAGCCGTTGCTTTCTGATCGAGGCCTGGAGCCCGGCCCGGGACGACTACAAGGACTGAACACCAGCTTCGACACCTCTCGGGTTGACGCTTCGGCGTCGGCCCCGCGCATCGTTCGGACGATCCTGCGCGACAACGGCCAACTGGCGCCGTTTCTCCTGGCAGGGAGCGCCGCAACTTCTGCGTTTCAGCTCATCATGGCCCGAGGACTGGAGCCTCGGGCTTACGCCGAAGCCTTTGCGGTCCTCGGCGCGCTGTCCCTGCTGGTAACCCCGGCTCAGGTCGTTCAAACGCTCGTGGCGCGTCGAGCCGCCGAACTGGTCGCGCTGGGCCGTCTGAACGAATTGCGGGCCGTGACACGAACTATCGTCCGCTGGACCGGCCTGGTCTCACTGCTCCTGATGCTCGGGATTGCGGCGCTGTCACCGCTCATCCAGTCCGCGCTGCAACTGACTTCCCCGTGGCCGGTCGTGGTCGCAGGAGTCGCCGCAGGCGCCTTGACGTTCGAACCGGTGGCGCGCGGCATCACCCAGGGCGCGCGCGAATTTGTAGGGCTCGGATTCGCCCTAGCCGCGCACGGGTTTGGACGCCTCATCGTCGGCGCGGCCACGGTGCTGTCCGGGGGCGGGGCCACCGGCGCCCTGCTGGCAAGTCCGGCGTCCGCGTTGGGCGGCATCGTCTTTGGCTGGCTGAGTGCCCGACGGGTCTTGAACCGACCCGACGTTCCGGCCGAGAAGGAAGCGTCGCCGCTGCGAATCTCGGATCATGTTCGTGTCGCACTGATCCTCTTTGCCCTGGCTGGCCTGCTGCATGTGGATGTACTGGCCGTCAAGGCCTACTTCAGCCCGGATGAAGCCGCCGCCTACGCGGCCCTCGCGCTCATCGGACGCATCGTCTTCTGGAGCGGCATGATGGTGGGGATCGTGCTCTTGCCGTTCGTCGTCTGGCGAGCTGCCGCCGGCGCGGGCGTCATCCGCGCGTACCTGGCGAGCCTCCTGCTGATGGCCACGGTATCCGGCGCGTCCGCGCTCATCATCCTGGTCTGGCCGGAAGGCGTTTACGGCCTGGTCTTCGGCGACCGCTACCCGCCCTATGTCGAATTGCTCCCCCTTTACGTTGCGGCCGCCGCGCTCCTGGCCATCGCCGCGGTGACCGCCAGTCTGCATATTGGCGCGGGACACCTGCGCGTTTGGATGGGTCTGGCCGTCATATTGGTCGCAACGGTCAGCGGCTACGCGTTCGCGCACGACTCGCCGCGCAGCGTCCTCACCGTGCTGCTGGTCGGCACGGCCATTGCCGCTGTTTACCTTGTGGCGGAGGCGATCGCACTAGCCCATCACAGGCGCTCAGCGGCCATCCGGGCCGAACGTCAGGGTGCCGACGTGCCCTCGCGTCCATAGTCGTCCACCAGGCGCACCACGTCGTTGGGGTGTGGCGTCGAGACTTCCAGTACGCGCACGTCCCCGTGCGGCGCCTCGTATCGGTGCACCTTGCCGGTAAGCACACGCACACTGGCGCCCTCATCCAGGTCGCGCTCCTCCAGCGCCTCGGCCGAGTCGCCGATCACCAGCCGCAACCGACCGTCCAAAACGTAAATCGTCTCGTCCTTCGCTTCGTGGTACTGGAGGCTTAACCGCGCGCCGTCGTTGATCTCGATGATCTTGCCGATGTACAGCTCTGTGGACGCGTAAATGACCTCGCGACCCCAGGGCTTGGCGACGACCGTCACGTGTTGATCGCTCATCCCGACCCGACTTCGACGCCTGCGGCGCTCGCCCCTATTTCCAGCAACGTCGCCACGCGATCTTTCGACGTCGTCTCCGTATAGACACGGAGCAACGGCTCGGTGCCCGAGAAGCGGATCAGCAGCCAACTCTCATCGTCCAGGTAGTACTTGAAGCCGTCCATGTCGTTTCGGCGCAGGACGGTCGACCCGTCGATGACGCTCGGCAGCCAGGCCTTCACCCGCCCTTCGATTTCGGCTCGGGCTTCGGCTGGGAACTCCAGGTCATACCGCGCGTAGTGGTACTCGCGCCCGAGCTCTTCGAAGAGCATGGCCACAAGTTCGGCCGGCGTCTTGCCCTCGCGCGCCATCAGATCGAGGAAATACAGCCCCGCCACCACGCCGTCCCGCTCGGGCATGTGCGGCTGGAACACGTACCCGCCGCTTTCCTCGCCGCCCATGACGGCGTTGAGGTCACGCATCGCCGGAGCCACGAACTTCATGCCCACGCCGACTTCCTCGACGTGGACGTCGTACTGCTGGCCCAGGCGTTCCAGCATCGACGAGGTCGTCAGCGTCTTCACCAGCGGCTGCCGCGATCCTGTGTGCTCCAGGAAGTAGTACGCCAGCAGGCCAATCGTTCGCAGTTGATCCACGAACTCGCCGTGCTCGTCAACGACCCCCAACCGGTCGCCGTCGCCATCGGTCACGATGCCGACGGCGGCCGATCTGTCCCGCACCTCCGCCGCGACTGCATCCGTCTGCGGCGGGATCGGCTCCGGGCGGGCAAGGCCCGGAAAGCGCGGGTTCCAGTCGCTGTGGATTTCCGTCACGTCGAGACGCCCGCCCTCAAGAATGCGCGGCAACCACCCGGCCGCCGAGCCGTACATCGCGTCCACCACCACCCGCATGTCGCGGGCGCGCAGGGCATGCAGGTCCACCAAGTTGGCCACGTGATTCAGATAGGCGGCATCCGGACTGAATTCGCGCAGCAGTCCGGCCCGCTCGGCCGTGGCCGAGTCAAGAAAGCCCACCGCATCGCCGTCGACGGCCGCCACGGCCTCCTCGATAAGGTCCAGCGCATCCGGATCCACGGCCGCTCCGGTAGCCGTGCGGACCTTGAACCCGTTGTCCGCCGGCGGGTTGTGGCTCGCTGTAATCATCACCGCGCCGGCTGCCCGCAGGTCGGCGGTGCTGAATGCCGCCACCGGCGTCGGGCATGGGGCGTCCACAAGGTGTACCGGAATACTGTTCCCGGCCAACACCGACGCTACGTGCGGGGCAAAGCGCTCGGAACCGAACCGGCGGTCGTAGCCGACCACGATCCCGTTCTCCCAGCGCCAGTTGCGGCGCACGAAGGTCGCAAAGCCTTGGGCCACCCGACCGACGTTGCGAAACGTGTAGTCGCCGCCGATCACGGCGCGCCAGCCGTCGGTTCCGAACTTGATTGGTGTCTCGCCGAGAGGCGACATCCTAGGCGTCCGCCCCGGACACGGCCGACTGGCGGGCTTCGACCAGCGCGTCGCGCAAGGACTGTTCCAGGGAGATTCGCGGTTGCCAGCCTGTGTCCTCGCGCAGCCGGGTCGCGTCGCCGGCCACGACAGCGCCGTGGCGGCCAGGCGGCAGTTTTCGCTCTTCCATGATTGCGGCCTCCACACCGCCAATCGCTATCAGCCGCTCAACGATCTTGCGGAGGGGCCGCGCCTGCCCCGTGGCGACGTTGTAGGCCGCACCAACACAACCGTGATCAGCCGCCGCTACGATGGCGTGCGCCACATCTCGAACGTCCACGTAGTCACGGGCGCCGGACAGGCTGAAAGTCGGCACCACGGGCTCGGCCTTTCCGTCTTGAATCGCCGCCACAGCATGCACTTGGCGGCCAGGGAAGTACTCGGCCGAACGTCCCGGCCCCACACTGCCGAACAAGCGCAGCCTCACCACGTCCAATCCATCCGACAGATGGTATTGCAGCGCCTGCAGGTCCGCCGCCGCCTTTGTGGTCGCGTATACGGACGCCGGCCGCAGTGGCGCGTCCTCGCTGACCAACTCGCCGGTCTCGATCCGCCCATAGATCTCGGCGCTGCTCATCGCCACCAGCCGCGCGCCTGGCGTATGCCGCAGCATGGACTGGATCAGCCGCCACTGCCCCAGCACGTTGATGTCGTATGCGCGCTGAGGGTTGGCCTGGGCCTCGCCGGGATTGGCGACCGCTGCCAGATTCACAACGACCGACGGCCGGACGCCCGCCACGATCTCCTCGACCTGGCCGGCGTTCTGCAGATCCATCACCTTCAGGCCGGTAGCGGCATTGCCACGGAATGACGTGGCGACGACGTGACGGCCAACATCACGGAACGCCTCAACCGTGCGCGTCCCAATAAACCCCGCCGCCCCGGTGACAAGGACCGCGCCTGACACCAGTTTCGCCAAGCTCAGCCCGCGCTGCGCCCGGCCGCTATCTCGGCGTGCGCGATCTCATCGGCGACCAGCTCGACGTCCGCATCCACCATGATGCGGACCAGTTCCTCAAAAGTGACCGACGGCTCCCATCCCAGGTCGCGGCGGATTGCCGCTGGATCCCCGATCAGCCGATGCACCTCCGCCGGCCGCAACAGGTCCTCGCTGACAGTGATGTGGTCTTCCGCGTCGAGTCCCAGGTGGCCGAACGCCAGGTTGGCGAACTCGTTTCCCGAGTGCGTTTCGCCCGTCGCCAGAACATAGTCGCGGGGCTGGTCCTGCTGAAGCATCAGCCACATCCCACGCACGAAATCCGGCGCGTACCCCCAGTCGCGTCGCGTCGAGAGGTCGCCAAACGGTACCTCGTCAACGACACCGTGATGCACACGCGCTGCCGAATAGCTGAGCTTCCGAGTCACGAACTCCAGCCCGCGCCTCGGCGACTCGTGGTTGAAGCAGATCCCCGAGCAGGCGAACATTCGATAGCTTTCGCGGTAGTTGATCGTGATCCAGTGGGCGTAGAGCTTGGCCACTCCGTATGGACTGCGCGGGTAGAACGGCGTGGACTCGCTCTGTGGCCACTCCTGCACCTGGCCGAACATCTCGCTGCTTGAGGCCTGGTAAAACTTGATAGTGGGATCCACCGCGCGGATGGCTTCAAGCACCCGGGTCGCGCCCAGCGCCGTCACCTCGCCGGTGAGCACCGGCTGCCGCCACGAAGCGGGAACGAACGACTGCGCCGCCAGGTTGTACACCTCGTCCGGCCGGTGCCGCTGCATGATCTCGATCAGCGAGTACTGATCGTGCAGATCGCCCGGTTCCAACACCAAGTCGTCCTGCAGGTGCTGGATTCGGCCGTTATTTTCGGTACTGGTGCGACGGACGACGCCGACGACCTTGTAACCCTTCTCCAGCAGAAACTCCGCCAGATATGAGCCATCCTGACCGGTAATGCCCGTAATCAACGCGCAGGGCATGCACAACCCCTGTTCAAGGAAACCCGCTCGCAGTGTACGCGCGGCACCGTTAGAACTCGGTGCCGTTGTGGCGCGTGACGCTCGCGGACGGACGCGAAGGGCCGCTCCGTGACCTCAGATGCCGCGACTGCCTGCTCGCTGGCCGACATCGCTGGGCCCGGTGACATTGCCGCCATCGTGGGCGCTGGCGGCAAGACCACAACCATGTTCGCTCTGGCCAAGGCGTTGGCCGAGCGCGGACTGCGCGTGGTGACGACCAAGTCCACCAACATCCACCGGCCGTCGCTAGCCCGCGCGCCCAAGCTGCTGGTTGTGCCTCCCCACCGGTGGCAAGCCAACCTGCCACGGACACTCAAGGAGCACCCCGTCGTTACCGTCGTCACCGCCGCGCCCACCCCGCGCCGCTACAACGGGATTCAGCCGGAGTTCGCCCCGGAATTGCTGCGTGCGTCCGGCGCCGATGTCCTAATCGTCGAAGCTGACGGCGCCCGTCGCCGCCTGCTCAAGGCACCCGCAGACCACGAACCCGCCATGCCGGCCGGCGCAACGCTGGTGATTCCCGTGGCTTGCCTGGCTGCGGTGGGCCGCCCCCTGGCCGAGCGGCACGTTCACCGGCCTGAACTCGCCGCAGAGATTCTGGGTATGGAGCCAGGTTGGCACCTGACGGTCGATCACGTCATGACCCTGCTCCTGGATTCGCGCGCCGGCCGCAAGTCCGTGCCTCCGGCAGCCCGGCTCTGGCCAGTACTGACCGCCGCCGACCGAGTCAGCGCTGGCCAGCTCGCCGAAGTCCACGCCGCTCTCAGCTCACACCCGGACATCAACGGCTGGATTGAGGCCAAAGCCGACTGGACCTATTCGGTCCGCTGTCGCGTCACGCAAACGCGCGACGCGAACGGTGGCGGGAATCTGGAGTTTTCTTAGCCGACTGATGGCGCAGTTGCGGTTGGTTCGTGGTGCCAGGTCCAGGTGAGGGTTGACTGGGGAAAGACGGGGCCGTCGTGGCAGACGCGTTGGGGACCGTTGGTGGTTTGGACGACGCAGGAATAGCAGACGCCCATGGCGCAACCCATGCGGGCCTCAAGCGAGGTGAAGGCGGGGCGTGGGCCGTGGGTAGCCGCTAGCTCGTCGGTGAGTTCGGCCATGGCGTGCATCATGGGCGTGGGGCCGCAGACGAAGATCTGGTCGCACCAAGCGAAGTGGTCCGGGACCAAGTCGGTGACGAAGCCGTGATGGCCGAGGGCACCGTCATCGGTGGCGACGTGATACGCGACGTTGGGGTGGAGCCACTCTGGCGGGGTTACCTGGTGGGCGTCACGTCCGCCGGCGAGCAGGCGCACGTGTACTCCCTGGGCCGGTGCAAGGTCGGCGAGCGCAATGAGGGGGGCCAGGCCGATGCCTCCGCCAACCATGAGCGCCCGTGCCCGATCTGGTTGGAGATCGAAGCTGCCGCCAAGCGGGCCCAGCATGTCGATATCGGTCCCCTCCGGCTGATCCACAAGCCAGGCTGTGCCGCGTCCGACCGTGTCAATCAGGAAGGCGACCCGTCCGAGGTCGGGTTCGATGCGGCTGAAGCTGAGCGGCCGACGTAGGAGCGGATCCAGCTGGTCGGGAGCACTGCAAAGGACGTGTGCGAACTGGCCGGGCCGGGCGCTGGCGGCGATGCGGGGCGCTTCGTATTCGCACCACCAGAGCCGGTCGGTGATTCGCGTGTTGCGCAGGACGCGGGCGGGTTCGATCCGCCGGGTCATGCGCCGAGCAGGCGGTATTCGTCGATCGTGCGCACGTCGAATTCGCCGCGGGCCCGGTGCAAGGCGTCGGCGAGCGCCCGCGCGGTGTCCAGGGAGGTCAAGCAGGGGGTACGGGTCTCAGCGGCAGCGCGGCGCATGTAGTGGCCGTCCTGGATGGCCTCGCGCCGTCCGGTGAGGGTGTTGATGACCAAGGCCGCACGGCCTTCGCGGATGAAGTCCTCCACGTTCGGACTGCCGCTGCGCATTTTTCCTACTCGTCGTACGGGGAGTTGCAGGTGGGTCTCGATGTAATCAGCGGTGCCGTCGGTGGCCAACAGGCCGAACCCGAGGTCGGCGAAGTCGGCGATGATCGGGGCGGCCTCGGCCTTGTCGCGGTCGGCGATCGACACCAGTAGATCGCCGCTGGCCGGCACGTCGATGCCGGAGGCGATCATGGCCTTGTGGAGGGCAGCAGGGAACGTGGCGTCTACGCCCATGACTTCGCCGGTGGACTTCATCTCCGGGCCGAGGTAGGTGTCGACACCGGAGAGCTTGGCCGTGGAGAACACGGGCGCCTTGACGGCGAACAGGGGACGCGACGGCACAAGGCCAGGCTCGTAGCCGAGGTCGGCGAGGGTTGCGTCAAACATCACCCGGGTGGCCAGCTTGACCATGGGCACGCCGGTGGCCTTGCTCAGGAACGGGACGGTGCGGCTGGCGCGCGGGTTCACTTCCAGCACGTACACCTGGCCGTCGAAGAGCACGTACTGGATGTTGACGAGTCCGCGGACGCGCAGGCCGGCGCAGATG
Organism: Chloroflexota bacterium; assembly: GCA_028874175.1. Taxonomy (GTDB): domain Bacteria; phylum Chloroflexota; class UBA11872; order UBA11872; family UBA11872; genus UBA11872. The sequence continues at coordinate 7,757 of JAPPLN010000113.1, read as the reverse complement.
CGCTGGGTGTAGTCAAGCAGTACCGCCTCTTCGTCTGAACTCACACTGACCGGCGGGTATACGGCGAAGCTGTCGCCGGAATGGACGCCTGCGCGCTCGATGTGCTCCATGATTCCCGGGATCAAGGAGTCGCGGCCATCGCAGACCGCGTCCACTTCGACCTCGCGGCCCTGCAAGTACTTGTCGATGAGGACGGGGTGTTCGGGTGACGGCTGGGTGACTTTCTCGATATAACTCTCGAGTTCAGCGCGGTCGTCGACGACCTGCATGGCGCGGCCGCCAAGGACGTATGACGGGCGCGCCACGACCGGATAGCCGAGGCCGTCGGCCACATCCAGGGCATCGCGAATGCGGGTGACAGCAGCGCCGGGCGGGCGCAGGATGCCGAGGCGTTCCAGGAAGCGGTCGAACTTGTCGCGGTTCTCGGCCTCGTCGATGGCGGCGACCCCGCTCCCGGCGATCCGGAAGCCAGCGTTGTAGAGCGGACCGGCCAGATTGATGGCCGTCTGTCCGCCGAACTGGGCCACGATAGGTGGGGCTGAGCCATTCGTAGCCTCGTTACGGAGCACCTCGGCGACGCTTTCCTCGTCGAGGGCCTCGAAGTACAGGCGGCTGGACGTGTCGAAGTCGGTGCTCACCGTTTCCGGGTTGGAGTTGATGAGCACGCTTTCGCGTCCGGCGTCCTCCAACGCCCACGCTGAGTGCACCGAGCAATAGTCAAACTCGATGCCCTGTCCGATTCGAATCGGACCGCTGCCAAGGACGACCGCCGCCGGCTCTCCGCTGACCAGGGCCTCGTTTTCGGCTTCGTAGGTGCTCCAGAAATAGGGCGTCGCCGCGTCAAACTCGGCCGCGCAGGTGTCGACCATCTTGAAGGTGGGGCGCATGCCGGCGGTTTCACGCAGCTCGAGGACGCGTTCGGGCAACGTGTCACCGAGCGAGGCGATCATGGCGTCGGAGAATCCCTGGCGCTTGGCGAGCCAGACCAAGTCAGGCGTCAGCGGCTCGGCCAGCAGGCGACGCTCGGTGGCCAGGATGTTGGCGAGCTTGTCGAGGAAGAATCGGTCGATGCCGGACCGGCGGTTGATTTCGTCGGGGGTTGCGCCGCGTCGCAGGGCGGCCATGACGGCCCAGAGCCGCTCGTCGTGCGCGTGCTCGATGCGCCACCAGATGGCGGAATCGTTGGATGCCCACTCGGGGTCTTCCCAAAGCAACGTGCGTCCGCCGTTTTCCATGCCGCGGACAGCCTTATTGAGAGAGGCTTCGAGGGTGCGCTCAATGGCCATGACCTCGCCCGTGGCCTTCATCTGCGTGCCCAGACGACGGTCAGCGCGCGCAAACTTGTCGAACGGCCAGCGGGGTATCTTGGTCACCACGTAGTCCAGGGCCGGCTCGAACGCCGCCGACGTGGTCTGGGTGATGGGATTGCGGAGGTCATCCAGCCGCCGGCCGAGTGCGATTTTGGCGGCGATGCGGGCGATGGGGTATCCAGTGGCCTTTGAGGCGAGCGCGGATGAGCGGCTGACCCGTGGATTGACCTCGATCACGAAGTAGTCAAACGAGTCCGGGTCCAGGCCGAACTGGATGTTGCAGCCGCCTTCCACACCAAGCGCGCGGATGATCTTGAGCGACGCGCTGCGGAGCATCTGGTACTCCTTGTCGCTCAGCGTCTGTGAGGGGGCGAAGACGATGGAGTCGCCGGTGTGGACGCCCATCGGATCGAAGTTCTCCATGTTGCAGACGGTGATGCAGTTGTCGGCGCCGTCGCGCATCACCTCGTATTCGACTTCCTTCCAGCCGAGCAGCGAGCGCTCGATCAGCACCTGCCGGATGGGGCTGGTTTGCAGGCCGAGCGAGACCACGGCTTCGAACTCGTCCTCGTGATATGCGACGCCGCCGCCGCTGCCTCCGAGGGTGTAGGCGGGGCGGATGATGAGGGGGAAACCGCAGGTTTGGGCGAATTCCCAGGCTTCGGGCAACGATGTGACCGTGCGGCTCTGGGGCACGGGTTCGCCGATGCGCTGCATCAGGGCGCGGAAGCGTTCGCGGTCTTCGCCGTCACGGACGGCTTCGATTGGCGTGCCCAGAACACGGACTCCGTACTTATCGAGGATTCCGGCGTCAGCCAGATCCACGGCCAGGTTGAGAGCCGTCTGGCCACCCATCGAGGCCAGCAGGCCATCGGGACGTTCGCGGGCGATTACACGCTCGATGAGCGGAACGGTCAGCGGCTCGATGTAGACGCGGTCGGCGATGTCCTCGTCGGTCATGATCGTGGCCGGGTTTGAATTGATCAGGATCGAGCGGACGCCTTCCTCCCGCATGGCCTTGCAGGCCTGTGTGCCGGCGTAGTCAAACTCGGCGGCCTGACCAATGACGATGGGGCCGGAGCCGACGATGAGAACCGACGAGAGATCAGACATGGGGCAAAGCGATTGGGTGGGCTCGCGTCATGAACGACGGTTGTCGTCGACGAGGTCGAGGAAGCGGTCGAAGAGGTACTGGTTGTCCTGAGGTCCGGGGCTGGCCTCCGGGTGGTATTGGACCGAGAAGACCGGCAGCGAGTCGTGTGCCAGGCCTTCGACCGAACCGTCGTTGAGGTTGACGTGACTGACCCGGAAGCCGCTGCTCGGAGGAATCGAGGCGGCGTCGACCTGGAAACCGTGATTCTGCGAGGTGATGTGGGCACGGCCCGTATCCAGGTCCTTGATGGGCTGGTTGGCGCCGCGGTGGCCGTAGGGTAAGCGGCTGGTGGTGGCGCCAATGGCCAAGCCGAGGATCTGGTGTCCCAGGCATACGCCCATTAGCGGTCGGCGGCCGATCAGGTCGCGGACCGTGTCTATGGCTCGATCGGCCTGCTCGGGGTCGCCGGGCCCGTTGCAGACCACCACACCGTCAGGGTCGGTGCCATCGATTTCGCGGACGCTGGCGCCGTAGGGGAGCACGTCCACGTGACAGCCGCGGCTGACGAGCGAACGCACGATGTTGGTCTTGACGCCGACGTCCAGCAGCGCGATGCGCGGCGAGTCGGCCCGCTGGGGGGGCGTTGGCCAGGGCGCCCAGCGGACGGGCCCGGCAACCTGGCGATCGGGGGTGGTGACCTCCGCCACGTATCGCTGCTCGCTGTAGGGGAGGACGCGCTTGGCCGCCTGTACCTGCTCGGCCGCCCAGGACTTGGCGGTGGGAGCCCGGCCACGGACCCAGGTGAAGGGGTCCATTCCGTTGGCGACACTCACCGGGGCGCGGCGCAGCACGCCGCGTTTGTGGCCCTTGATTCGGAGCGTCCGCGTGAGGGCGCGTGTGTCGATGCCCTGAATGCCCGCGATTCCGTGCTGAGCCAGGAAGGTGTGCATGTTGCTCTGCTGGCGCCAGTTGCTGTGGGTCGGGGCCAGCTCGCGAACGGCCAACCCGGAAATCCAGGGTCGGCGCGACTCCACGTCGTCGGGGTTGACCCCGTAGTTGTCGATGAGCGGATAGGTCATGACGACGATTTGCCCGCGGTACGAGGCGTCGGTGGAAATCTCCTGGTAGCCGGTCATGCTGGTGTTGAAGACGACTTCGCCAGCGCCGGGCGCCTCCGCGCCGAAGGCGAAGCCGAAGAACGTGTCGCCGGTCTCAAGAGCGAGGACGGCGCAGTCGCTAGCCGGCACGCGCGCCTACCGGCTCCAGTGACGCGCGGTTGAAGACTTCAACGCCGTCCACAAATGTTCGGTGCACCACGCCGTGCATTGGCATGCCGGCCAGGGGTGTGTTCTTACCTTTGGACAACAGCAGCGACGGTTCGACGACAAATTCTTCGTCGGGATCGAATACGGTGACGTCGGCTGGCTGACCGGGTTGGAGGGTTCCCCCGGGGAGGTCGTAGCAGCGAGCTGGTTCAACGGTGAGGCGGCGCACAGCTTCGACCAGATCGAGGCGTCCGTCGTGGACCAGGGTCAGGACCAGCGGCAGCGCCGTCTCAAGGCCGGTAAAGCCAACGGCGGCATGGGCGAATTCAAGGTCCTTGTCATGCAGGGCGTGGGGGGCGTGGTCGGTTGCGATGCAGTCGATCGTTCCGTCGCGCAGCGCCTCAAGCAGCGCGTCGCAGTCGCGTTGCTCGCGGAGGGGCGGAGCGACCTTGGTGTTCGCGTCGTATGGAGGCAGCGCGGCGCTGACGGGCTCGGTGCGGCCAGCAACCAGGTCGTCGGTAAGCGTCAAATGGTGTGGCGATACTTCGGCGGTGACGTTGGCGCCACGGTCCTTGGCGCGCCGGATGAAATCGACCGAGCCGCCCGAGGTGACGTGGATACAGTGGTAGCGCCCGCCGGTGAGCTCGGCCAGTAGCAAGTCGCGCGCCAGCATGATTTCTTCGGCCTGGCGTGGGGTGCCGGGAAGGCCCAGGCGCATGGAGGTTAGGCCTTCATGCATGGCCGTGCCCGCGGTGAGCGCCCGGTCCTCGGCATGGTTGCTGATTGGTCGCCCGAGCTGCGTGGCGTATTCCAGGGCGTGGCGCATGAGCTTGGAGCTCGCTACGGGAATGCCGTCATCGGTAAAGCCAATGGCGCCGGCATCGCTCAGGTCGCCCATTTCCACCAGTTGTTCGCCGGCCTGTCCCAGGCTGATGGCGGCCAAGACGTGAACACGCACGACCGCATCGGCGGCCGCTTGCTCAAGCACGTACTCCACCACGCTGCGCGAGTCGATGACCGGATTGGTGTTTGGCATGGCGCAGACGGTGGTGAAGCCGCCGGCCGCGGCCGCGCGCGTTCCGCTGGCCAGGTCTTCCTTGTACTCGAATCCGGGCACGCGGAGGTGGGCGTGGATGTCGACGAGTCCGGGCGCGACAACCAAGCCGCGGGCATCGACCACGGTCGGATCGCCCAGGGGGAGCTGGCCGTCGGGGGGATCGATGGCGGCCACATGGCCGTCGTCGATCACGATATCGGCCACGCGGTCGAGGCGCTGCGACGGGTCGATCACGCGCCCCCCGCGGATGACCAGAGTCCCGTTAGCGGCCACCAGCAGACTCCAGGTAGGCGGCCAGGGCGACCTTGGCCTGGTCCAGGATCGGCTCGCCATGGCCGACGGCGATGCTGGTGAAGTCGAGGTCGAGAAGCTTCTGTAGTGGTGCCGGCGGGCGCATGCGCGGATGGGCGCCCAGCTCACCCTCGCCGTGCGTCCAATAGCTGGTGGTGCCGAGCGCGTCTCCGACAAAGAGGACACCGCGGTTCTCGGGCGTGAACAGGGCATGTTCGCCGGCGCTGATGCCGCCCAGCCCGATTGCTTGCAGGCCGCCGGGCAGCTCGGTCTCGGCCGAGTAGACGTGGTCAGGCGTCAGCGTCTCGAGGTCGCCGACGTCGCCGTTGGGCGCCCAGACGGGGGCGTCGAACCGATGCCGCCAGATCGCGGCGGCCCGCTCGTGGAAGTGGTTCGTGAGGATGACGTGACGGACGCGCGACAGGACGCCCTGGAGGGCAGTGGGCGACAGGTCCTGCGGATCGATGGCGATTACGCCGTCATCCGTGTCGACCAGGTAAGACTCCAGGCTGTAGCGGTGCCAGGCCACGGTCCACTGATAGACGCCGGCCAGGATTTCGCGCGGCGGCGCGGCGGAATAGGGGCTCATCAGTGCGCTCCCGTCAGCAAGAGGTAGAGGATGGCCATGCGGACCGCCACTCCGTTGGTGACCTGCTCGGTAATCACCGACTGCTCGCCATAGGCGACGTCGGACGAGATTTCGATGCCCTGATTCATGGGTCCCGGGTGCATGAGCAGGACCTGCCGGTCAGCGCGGCGGAGGCGGGCGGGGTTGATGCCCCAGCGCCGAGCGTACTCGCGCAGATCGGGCAGCAAGCCGCCGGCCATGCGTTCCTTCTGGATGCGTAGGGCCATGACGACGTCGGCGCCCTCGATGGCGCGATCCAGGTCGTATTCCACGCGCACCATGCCGTCGCCGTTGAGCAAGTTGCCAAAGTCGGGCGGCAGCACGGTGGGTGGGCCGCTGAGATAGACGTGCGCGCCCATGCGGGCGAACGCCCAGATGTCGGAGCGGGCGACGCGGCTGTGGAGCATGTCGCCCACGATGACCATCTTCAGCCCTTCCAGGTCGCCGGCGTGCTCGCGGACGGTAAAGAGGTCCAGCAGCGCCTGGCTGGGGTGGCCGCGCAGGCCGTCGCCGGCGTTTACCACGCCACAGTCCAGGTGACGGGCGGCCAGGTCGGGCACGCCCGCGCAGGCATGGCGAATGATGACCATGTCGGCACCGAGCGCCTGGATGGTGTGAAACGTGTCAACCAGCGATTCGCCCTTTTCGACGCTGCTGCCGGAAGCAGCGACGTTGACGACATCAGCGCTCAATGACTTGCCGGCCAGCTCGAACGACACCCGAGTGCGCGTGCTGGGCTCGAAGAACATGTTGACGATTGACTTGCCGCGCAGAGTTGGCACGCGCCGGATCGGCCGATCCAGTACCTGCCGCATGGACACGGCGGTGTCGAGGACCGTGTCGAACTCGTCGCGCGAAAAGTCGGCGACGTCAATCAGGTGCCTACGATGCAGCGGCATTGGCTACCTCCGGCCTGGCGACGACCCGCACCGCGTCTTCGCCGTCCAGTTCCTCTAACCGGACTTCCACGTTTTCATATAGCGCGGTGGGGATGTTCTTGCCGGCGTAGTCGGCGCGAATGGGCAGTTCGCGGTGCCCACGGTCCACGACAACGGCCAACTGAATGCTGCGAGGCCGCCCAAAGTCGGTGAGGGCGTCCAGAGCGGCTCGGGCGGAGCGGCCGGTGTGGAGCACGTCGTCCACGAGGACGACGTCGCGATCCGTGACGTCGACCGGGATGTCGGTTGGATGCATGGGCGGCGTAGCGGCTCGGCTGACAAGGTCGTCGCGGTAGAGCGAGATATCGACGGCGCCGGTGGGCACGTCAGATTCTTCGAAGGACGCCACGGCTTCGGCGAGGCGCCGGGCCAGGATGGGGCCAGGGCGCGGGACGCCGACGAACACAAGGTTGGTTGCGCCGCGGTTGCGCTCGACGATTTCGTGCGCCATGCGGGTCAGCGTCCGACGCAAGTCGTCAGCCGACATGACCAAGCGGCCGACGCCACCGTTCGCCGCCACGTTGCCTCCCATGGCGTACCGGGCAAAAAGAAAGGGCCCGGAAGGCCCCTAGTCCGCCAGACACGGCGCGCCGCGAGATGCAGCCTTTCCGCCTCGCTGGACTGGATTAAAGGCTGAGGCGATTATAGCGAATGGCTGCCGCCAGAGTTTGCGTTGGATGCGTCGACGGAGAGTTGCGAACGGCCTAGAGGCCTTCGTCGAGTGCGGCGAGCACTTCGTTGACATGTTCTTTGGCATCCACGTCGCGGAAGATTCGGCGGACAACGCCAGTTCGGTCCAATAGGAAGGTGCTGCGACGGAAGCGCTCGCGCGAAAAGGGCCCAAAGCCTTGTCTCACACGAACGCCATAGTCCGCGGCCACGGCTCCGTCATCGCTCAGGAGTTCAAAGGCCAGGGAATTCGCCGCTTGAAATGCCTTGAGTTCGTCCAGTTCGGCCCTGGCGATCCCGACGACAGTGCCCCGTACCGCCCGAAAGATGTCACTGGCATCGCGAAACGAGGTTGCGATTTCGGTGTCAGTAGCACCCGAGGCGTTGTCGAGGAACAAGAGCACCAGGTTGGCGCGTCCACGCCGAGCGAGCAGCGAGAACGACTCGTCCTCTGTGGATGTCAGTTGGAATTCAGGCGCTTGAACGCCCTCGGACACCGTGGCCAT
>JAPPLN010000036.1 GCA_028874175.1 Chloroflexota bacterium | reverse complement strand
TCGTCGGGCTCATAACCCGGAGGTCGTCGGTTCGAATCCGACCCCCGCAACCACCACGACCCACTCGTTCTCACCTTCTCCACGGGCGGACGTTTCCTCACGCACCGGCTCTGATCGCCGGCAAGGGAGTCCGCCATGGGGCGTCGCCAGGAGCAAACGAACGGACGTGCATTCGCGCACGGTCAACCCAAGGACGCGCGCGCGCCCGTCCACGAGACGGCGAATCGGCAACAAGGCCAGGCCCCCGCCCTCCACGTCTTACAGGCAGCCATTCAGGACGGCCTCAATAGCGGGGTCAGCGACAAGACGCTGAGACAGATCTGGGCAGAAGCGGAACATCGCCACCAAGCGAGGAATGGCTGACGTAGGCCCGTCTGCCGTTGCTCGAGTCCATCGTCACCGTGGCGGTGGTGTGTATAATACACACCGTGCATAGCCGGGAGGTTCTGCGCCGTCTCCGTCGCGACGGCTGGGTTCTCAGAAACGTGAGCGGCAGCCACCACCAGTTCACGCACCCCGACAAGCCTGGGCGCGTCACGATCAAGCACCCGTTAAGGGACATATCGATCGGCACGCTACGGAGCATTTTTCGTCAGGCTGGTTGGAATTGGAAGGATCGCTAATGCAGTTTCCAATCGTGATACACAAAGACGAGGCAAGCAGCTATGGAGTCACGGTTCCCGATCTACCCGGGTGCTTCTCCGGAGGCGACTCATTCGAGGACGCTATGAGTTCGGCGCACGAAGCTGTTGCTTGTCATATAGAAGGCCTACTTATGGATGGAGAGTCCATCCCGGAGCGTCAGTCAATCGACCTGCATCAAAGCAATCGCGACTTTGAAAACGGAGTTTGGGCGCTCATTGACGTTGACATCTCTAAACTCTCGAGCACGACGGTCCGAGTCAATATCACCATGCCTTCACGCGTGTTGTCCATCATTGATGAAGCGGCGGCTCGGGAAAGAGAGTCCCGGTCGGGACTACTTGCGCGCGCAGCTCTCCAATTCGTGGACAGACAGACAACCGTATAGTTTCTGGCTTCTCAGCCTTTGACGTCTTCGCTGCTAAGTCGCGTCCACAAGGTCAATCGGATATATCGGCGTGTCCTTACCGTAGTGCAACCGAAGTGCCCAATCCCAGATACTGAAATACGGCACCGGCGTCAATCTCGTACCCGCCAGTGGCCCCGAAACGGCCACACCGCTCAGCGCATCCCAGCGAGAACCAGTCTCGCGATCAGTGAGCTCGGTTCCAGCGACTTCAAAGGTGAGCTGGCGCCCGTTCGCCCGCGCCTCGTACGTGCGGACGATCCGATTCTCCGCCTCCGCAAGCGCCACCACCGGCGTATCGCCCACCAGCGCCTGCTGCACACCCAGGCGCGCCGTCTCGTCGAAGTAGAACCCGGCCGCCGCGCCGTCGATGTCCACCCCGATCACCCAGATGTCTGTGGGCGATCGCTGGCTGTGGAAGGCGCTGTTGGGGGCGCCTAACCGCAGCCGTTGCTTCATGACCAGCGTTGTGGGGTGTTGCTGCAGCCACGATCCCCACGGCGTCAGCGACGCCACGATCGGCCTGAGTCGCGCCCCGTCCAGCGGACCGTCCAGCGCCTCCCCGAACACCTGGCTCCAGATGCTGCCCGTCTCGTGGTCCCACCAGGTCTGCGCACTCTTGTAGAGCGCCCCCTGCACGCCCAGCGTCAGGGTCTGTCCTTCCCATACCCGCTCGTACACCAGGCCCGTGTAGCACAGCGGACACCAGGTAATCGCCACCGGCACCCCGCCCACCACGTCGTTCACGATCTCGTAGCTCACCAGCGGCTCGATCGGATACGCCCGCGCGTCGCCGTTGATCTCCACCGCCAGCACCATTTCCTCTGGAGCCAGGTCGATGTTGTCCGGTGTGGTCAGGCTCGGGTCGTAGATCGGCGGTATTCCGTCCCGCAGCGTCCGCACGTCCCAGCGCAGCTCATACGCCGTTGACTGCTGCGGCAGAAACAGCAACGCCCCAACCACCGTCGCTAAAGCCACTGCGCCCAGCACGCGTTGTCCAGTCATGCCACGATCGTAATGGGGCGCCGCGGCCACACGCATCGACGACGCGTCCCTGGCAGCGGCTTGAAGGAGAAATCGATCGGGAGTGAGACTGCGAGGAGTGGACGGGTGCCACTGACGCGACGTCGCCTCCTGGCCCTGGCGGCGGGCTCTCCGTTGCTCGCGGCCTGCGGCGAAATCACCGCTCCGCGGCGCCTCTCCCAGCTTTGGCCCGAGCCCCCGCCGGACCGCGACGCCGACCTGGCCACGGCCGGCTGGCAGGGCTACTGGTACGCCCGCTACCTCGGCGGCCTCATCGCAACCCAGCCCGGCCTCGGCCTGCCCGCCAACACGCTCGACGCCCGTAACCGTGCGGCCTTCACTGCCGCCGGACCACAATCAATCCCAATTGCTCTGCCGTACGCCACCGCCACCGTCGACGCGCCGGCAACGCCGGGCGGTCTGCCACAAGTGCGTCATACCGATGCCGTAATCCGCGTACGCACCGCCGCCCTTTACATGCGCCTGCTCCAGGCCCTGGCCCGCGCGCACCGGCTGCGCGCGCCACAGGCGCCGCCCGGCGTGGCCCGAAGCCACGAGCTATGGCTCGCATCCGCCTACACCGCCGTCGCCGTCGAAGCCTCCGACCGAGTCCACGCCGACCTCTTCCGCCCCAGGCTCGGCGTCCTCTTCGACTCCGACGACACCTACGACCCCCTCGGCAACATCGACCTCATTTGGGCCACCGCCGACGCGACGCTCTTGGCCAGGACCGTCGGTTCGGACGAATCAGTCCGCCGGCTGCAGGTGGCTGCCGACGAGCTGTACGCCTTCTATCGCACCAGCCTCCCCCGCTCGATCCCCGAGGCCCACCGCATAGTCCGCGCCCAGACCCGCCTCCAGCCGGTGACCGGCCGCGACGACTTCCGCGCATTCATCCCGGTCCAGCAACGCCGGATCGCCTACCGGCTCCGGGACCAACAGCCCGCCGACATCCTCGAAACCGCCCACGCCCTCGCCGCCCTGATCCGGCTGACTCCGCTCATGCCGACCGATAGCGGTGTTCAGGAACGCGTCGGCGACCTGTTCCTGGACCTGGCGACCTCGTTCGACAGGGACAACGGTTGGCTCCGCGACAGGACCACCTACACCGCCGCCGACGTCGCGGCCCTCCTACGCGCGCTCCGCCTGGCCGCCTTCCACGGCCGTCCGCCCATCGAACGCCGCTACGCCCGCGATCTGCTCGTGACGGTCTGGGGCTCCCTGGTCAACCGCAGCGGCCTCATGCGCGGCGCGCCGCCGGGCCGCGCCGAGGGCGTGGCCCAGCCCTGGGAGCAGCACCTGGATGACGTGGCCTACCGCCACCCCGCCGTACCCATGAACGCCGTCCCGCTCTTCGCCCGCTCCGTGACCCGCCATGCCTCGGGCGAGGCAATCGTCGACCCCACGCTCGAAACCGCCTCCGCCCTCGAACTCGCCCTTGAGTCCCTCTGGCTCCACCCCACCTTCGGAGCCCTCAGCGCCGAATCCGCCGCCTGACGCTAGCCCGAATGTTTCACGTGAAACATTCGCCCCGGCCATCGCCGCAGCACCATTGACCCGATGCCAACGGTCGCGATTCCCGCGCTTACGATCATCGCCAGCCGGAGCCCCTCGCCCACGATGATCGGGTCGGCCCGAATGGACTCGATCCAGAACCGCCCCACCGAATACGCCGCCAGTACCCCCAGCGCCACGTCCCCCGGCCGCAAACCGCGCCCAAGCTTCGCCACTGTCACGGCCGCACCGAACACCACCAGCGCCCACACCGACTCGTACAGAAACGTCGGATGGAACCCGTTCACCTCCAGGTACAGCAGCGGCCGGTACTGCTCCTCGATCGACAACGCCCACGGCAGGTCCGTCGGCGCCCCGAACGACTGCTGGTTGAAGTAATCCCCCCAGCGCGCGACCCCGATCCCCAGCGGCAACCCCACCGCCGCCGCATCGATCCAGCGCACAAAGTCCACGCGCCTCAGCCACGAATAGATCGCCATGCCCAGCAGCCCGCCCACCAACGCCCCGTGCAGCGCCACCCCGCCTTCCCATATCTGCCACGCTAACTCCGGCTCGTCGGCGAATCGCCGCTCCCACTCAAACACCAGGTAATACACCCGCGCGCCCAAGATTCCCGCCACAACCGCCGACACCAGCAGCGGCAGCGCGTGCTTCGAATCGAGACCAAGCCGCCCCGCCCGCCACCGCGCCACCCATGTCCCCGCCAGCACCCCCGCCGTCAGCAACACGCTCCACCAGCGCAGGACACCCCACTCAGGAACGATGAACGCCGAGTAGGGCTCAGGTATCAAGGGTTAGAGCTAGCTGTTGTCCCAGGTGATCAGGACCCCAAGCGCCGCTTCCGGATGGTCGTGCAGGAAGTGGAAGGCCTCGGGCGCCTGCCGGTAGGGGAAGCGGTGGGTGACCATGCGTTCGGTGGCGATGCGGCCCTGGCTGAGCAGATCCAGGGAGCGTGCCGAGGCGGCGACCCGGTTGCTATCCGGCAGCGCCCCGCCGATCAGGCGCTTGCGCTGGATGTAGCTGGACGACAGCGGTAGCGGGTCGTCCTCGTACAGCCCCACCACCTGCAGCAGGCCGCCAGTCGCGGTCATGCGCTGGGCCTGGTCGAAGGCCCGCAGGCCGGCGCGCCCGCCCACGGCGTAGATCACCACGTCCGCCCCGCGACCGTCTGTCAGCTCCTGCACCCGCGCCACCGGGTCCTGGTCCGACACGTTGATCACCTCGTCGGCTTCCATTTCGGCCGCCAGCGCGCAGCGGTTGGGCAGGGCGTCCACCGCCACCAGCCGGCCCCGGCCGTTGGCCCGCGCAACCTGCAGCATCAGGCTGCCGACCAGCCCCTGGCCCACGATCGCTACCGTGTCGTCCGGCTGGATGTCGTCGTTGTCGATCCACATGACCGCGCTGGTCGTCAGCGGCCAGAACGTCGCCTGCTCGAAGTCCAGCCCATCCGGAATGCGCGCGATCTTCGGACCCTCGGACGACGAGGCAACCCGGCTGTCCTGCACCACGAACTGCGCGTGCGGACCCGACACCCCCACTCGGTCGCCGGGCGCGAACCCCTTCACCTCGGCGCCCACGGCATCCACCACGCCGGCCACCGAGTAGCCCATGATCTGGGGATCTACGGCCTCCAGCCGGATGTAGCGCCGCCACAGTTCCGAGCCTCGGCTGATCAGGCTGCGAACGTTGCGCACCCGCACGTCGTGCGGGCCAACCGCCGGCACGGGCGCGTCTTCCAGCACCACGTTGAACTTGCCCTCTGGCTTCGCTACCCGCTTCATGGCGCCCTCCCCGCGTTCAGCTACGGCCGCAGCGCAACCCACTCGCCGCTGCGCGCGCTGGCGCGCACGGCGTCCAGCACCTGCATCTGGCGGATCGCCTCGTCGCCGTCCACCAGTGGCGCCGCCTCGCCGCGGATCGCGTCGCCCAGATTCTCGACTTCGGCCTGGTAGCTGTCGAACGGTGGAAACAGCTCCGTCACGGTCCCGCCCACGGTCTGAATCTCGATACTCGTCGTCTCCCCCGGCGCCAGCACGTGACGGTCGACGCGAAGCGTCCCCTCCGTGCCGACCAGCTCCAGGAAGTGCCGCCGTGAGGTCGTGAAGCTAAACGCCACCATCGCCGCTCGACCGCCCTCGAACTCCAGCAGCGCGTTCCCGTCGAAGTCCACGCCGAACTCCGGGTCGACCGTCATTCGCGCCGCCAGCCGCCGCGGCTCGCCACCCATGTGCAGGCGGCTCACGCTCACGCAGTACGTCCCCAGGTCCCCCAGCGCCCCGCCGGCCAATTCGGTCGAGAGCCGCACGTTCGCCGGGTCCCGGGTGATGGGGAAACAGAACGCCGTATTGATCTGCCGCAGGTCGCCAATCGCGCCCTCCGCCACCAGTTCCCGCAGCCGCGCGTGCCGCGGGTCGTAGCGGTACATGAAGCCCTCGAGCAGCTGCACCCCCGCCGCCCGACAGGCATCCACCATTTCGACTGCCTCGGCCGCGTCCACGGCAAACGGCTTGTCCACCAGCACGTGCTTCCCCGCCCGCGCCGCCGCGATTACCCATTCGTGATGCAGCGACGTCGGCAACGGGATGTACACCGCGTCGATCTCCGGATCCGCCAGCAACTCGTCATACGACCCGTACGCCCTCGGAATCTCCAACTCCGCCGCAAACTCCCGCGCCCGCTCCAGCGACCGGCTCGCCACCGCCCCCAACACCCCGTTCCGAGCCTTCCGAATCCCCGGCCCCACCGACCGCCACGCAATCCGCGCGGCGGACATGATTCCCCAGCGGATGGGGCCCGTGTTCACGACCTCTCCGGATACCCCCGCCGCCGCAGGGGCTTCCGCGGCTCCACCTCCGGATTCACTGTATCCCGCGGCCAGTAGCCCTGGGCGACCCAGGCCATTTGTTCGGCGGAGCCCTGGCCGACGCGGTGGACGCTGACGGAGGTGGAGCCGCCGATGTGGGGAGTCCAGACGACGTTCGGCAGGTTGATCAGCGGGGTGTCGGGGGTGGGCGGTTCGGACTCGAACACGTCCACGCCGGCCGCCGCGATGGCGCCGGACTCCAGCGCCGACACCAATGCCGCTTCGTCGACGATCGGGCCGCGCGAGACGTTGATCAGCGCGGCCGTGGGCTTCATCCGAGACAGCAGGTCGGCGTCCACGAAGTGGTGCGTCCGCGGCGTGTAGGGCAGGTGGACCGAGACGATATCGCCCTGCTCAAAGGCCTCGTGCAGCCCCACCAGTTCCACGCCCAGCCCCTGCGCTTCCCAGGGCGAGACCGTAGGCGCATAGGCGATGCAGCGCGTGCCGAAGGCCTGCGCCCGTACCGCCACCGCCCGGCCGATCCGTCCCAGCCCGATCAGGGCCAGCGTGCTGGCGCGCATGTCCCCGATGTGGTCGATCCGGCGTTCCCACTCCGCGATGTTGCGGTGCCCCGCCTCCCACTCGTTCTGGATCTGAGGAATGCGACGCACCGCGCCCAATATCAAATACAGCGCGGTGTCGGCCGTTTGCTCCGTGGCGAACGTTGGGATGTTCCCGACCACTACCCCTGCGGCAGTAGCAGCCTCGATGTCCACGTGGTCCACGCCTACGGTCGGCGCGATCACGCCCACCAGGTCCGGCAACTCGTTAAACGTGTGCAGGCGGTAGTGCCCATGCGAGTAAATCACGCCGTGGTAGCCGGACAGGCGCTCCACGGCTTCCTCGTCGCTGGTCGGCGCCGGCACCACGTCCAGCGTGGCGCCAATGGTGTCCAGCGGCTGGCGGTGCTCGACCACCCGCTCGTGGCGCAGGCCGTCGGTCAGGGCAACCCGGAACGAATCGTCGGACATTAGAGGCGGCCTCGCGCGTTCAGGTCGCCGAACCGTAACGCATCAGGCTGCCGCCACGCCCAGCGACGCTCAGGTCACCTAGCCGCCGGCCTCGTACCAGAGATGCCGTCCCGTTGCCAGGGCCAGGACGACGAATAGCGCGTTGACGAGTGGGAAGTAGATCAGATGCGCCGTTACCGCGTCTCCGGTTTCGCTTGACGGATTCAGCGTCCAGTACCACTCCCACAGCATCAGCATGACCAGCACGATGGCCCCGTAGTAGGCAAAGGATCCGCGCAGGTATTGGACGGCGGTGACATCCGCTTGCTCCGGGTCGCGCCGCCGACGGAAGCCAACCACGAGAATCACCAGCGCGGCCGCCACCATGAACCAGTTCAGGATCCGCCAGACCGGGTAATCGGTTGTTCCGTCGTTGTAAACCGGCGTCAGGATGAAACTCACGGCCACGGCGATCCCGATCGCCACCAGGTAGAAGGCCAGCAGCCGCTTTGCCATCGCCATGAGTGCCGGATCCTCGTCAGAACCGATCTCGGCAGCCGCGGCCGATGGGCCGCCTGCCGGATCACCGCCCGAGCCCAGTCTATGCCCTCGCGGGTTCGGCTATTACGAGACCGACGCTTAGCGTTTCTGGCACTCGTAGCAGACTACGCCCCACGGCAAGGCGCCAGTGAGACACCGTATGGTGTATAGTAACACCATGGGTCGAACTCAGGTATATCTCGGCGACGAAGAGCGCGCGCTCCTGGATCGCGCCGCCCAAGCCACTGGCGCCTCGCGGTCAGAACTGATCCGGCGAGCGGTTCGGCGGACGTATGGGACGCTCTCAACAGCGGACAAACTGCTGGCGATCGAAGCTACGGCCGGTTCGTGGTCCGACTACCCGTACACGGGCGCCGAGTATGTAGACGCCATTCGCGGCGATCTCAACGAACGGCTACGCAAGCTCGGTCTGGAATGAAGCTGCTGGACACCTCGGTGGCCATCGACCATCTGCGGGGTGTCGAGGCTGCCAGCGTTCTCCTGCGGGGCCTAGTCGCCACCGGTGAAGCCGTCGCCGCGAGCGAAGTCGTGCGATTTGAACTGCTGGCGGGCGTGCGCCGCGACCAGCGCGACGATCTAGAGCGCTTCTGCGCCGCGCTCACCTGGGTGCCGGTCGACGAACCAGTGGTTCGCGCGGCGGGCTCTTTGGCACGGCAGTACCGCCGGGCCTACCAGGGCATTGACGACATCGACTTTCTGATCGCCGGCACGGCGTTGCTTCTTGATGCAGACCTCCTAACTACCAACGTCCGGCACTTTCCAATGTTCGAAGGTCTACAGTCGCCCTACTGACCGGGCAACCGCTCAGATCGGACGCTCGGCGTCATACGCGAGCCCCGGACGTCGATTATTGGGCCAACGTCCAATGGCGACGCTCCCACTGTTGGTTGTCGTCGACTGCATGAACCTCCGCTGGCGGGTCGCCAAGAGGCCGTCCGCTGGACCGCCGCCCATGCCAAGTCTTTGCCCTCGCGTGCCCACCCACCGAAAGCCGCCGTGCGATGAGGCTACCGATCAGGCCGCGCAGGTCGTCACGTAGTTGTAGTCGTAGAGCGCGTGCGCTCGCAGGCCCGGATAGCCCGACACGTCCTCCGGCATGCTGCGCCCCTCATCGCCGGGATCGCTCAACCACACGTCCACAAGGCGCGCCTGGGCCTGCTCCAGCGCCGTCCGCAGGGTGCCGGGCGATATGTCCTGCCAGACCGCCGCTTGCGTAATGAAAGCCCGCACTTCGTCCGCGACGCAGTTGTCGAACCCGCTTTCGTCGGGAATCGGAGAGACGGCGTGCCAGAACTCGTGCGCGATAATTGCAGCCAGGACTTCCGGCCGCTCGCCGCGCAGGCTGGGGGAAATGCCGATGAGCCCGATATTGGGCGCCCAGCCCGCCAGGGCCGTACCGGGGAGATCGGCGGCCCAGTCAATTTCAACCACGGCCTCGTTGCCTGGGAGCCGAATCAACTGCGAGCCAGCGTCACTGCGACGCAGCACGTCCCAGGCTGGCCGCAGGGTGGGATCGACCCGCGGTCCGTCGGTGGTCGAAGGCGGCCGCGCCCGCCCGGCCGGCTGCTCCGGGGCCAGCGGGCAGGCCATCGAGCGCCAGGACTGATCGCAGCTCCAGCGCCCGTACTGCACCCCTTCATCGACGCCCTGCAGGAAGGCATCGACCGCGCCTCGCTGAATTACGGAATCTGCGATCTGCGGGGACAGGATGAAGTCTGTTGATCGCGCCTGGGCCACGTCTCGTACGCGCGACCAGTCGGGATGCTCCCGGAGATTCGTCGGGGCAGCGGTCGACTGCGGCTGCCCGTTGCGAAACGCCCAGGCGAACGCCCTGCGGAGATCGTCGCGGTGGTCGTTCTGGCAGGCAGCTTCGGCCACTACGGGGTCGGGATAGACTCGCTGATAGATGCCGACGTTGTGCAAGCGGCCGGCTGCGTACTCGAAGGCGTCGTTGGCCTCAACGCAAGTGGTCGGCCAGATCGCCAACGCTGGGGCTACGGTCAGCAGCCACGCGGCGACGGCGATGACCACGGCCAGTCGAATCTTGCGCATAGTGCCCTCCGGTGTGCCTGGGGCGTCGGACGCTGAGGATTCGGATAGCGATAGTGACACGGGTTGCGGCGACCTTGACGAACGCCTGCGCAGCCTCGGACTGAAGTGAAGCCGCGGGAATGCCCGAACTGAACCGTTCCTGCGATGCCGACTGGACCCTTGAAACCGACAGTCTCCGACTGACTCCGATGGTGGAGTGCGACACGGACGCACTCTTCAGACTGCTGAAGGATCCCGAGATCCACGTCTTCACGGGAGGCCATCCGCCCGCAAGCGCCGACGACGTGAGGGCAAAGATCCGTCGCCGCGAATCCCGCCGCTCGCCCGCGGGCGATGAGCTATGGCTGAACTGGACGCTGCGACTGAAGGCGGATCGATCAGTCGTGGGCTACGCGCAGGCAGGCGTACAGCAGGGAAAAGCCGATCTGGCCTGGGTCGTCGGTGTTCCATTTCAGCGCCGGGGCTTCGCCTCCGAGGCAAGTCAAAGGGTGCTGCAGTGGCTTCGCGACGACCTTGGTGTGCATGAATTCCGTGCGAATATTCACCCGGATCACGTCGCCTCGCACCGGGTGGCTCGAAATATCGGACTGCTCAAGAGCGGGGAGCGCACCGACGAAGGAGACGAAGTCTGGCGGGCGAGCTTTCGGTGACTTCCACTGACAGAGAACGGCCAGATGCGAATCTCCCACCGCTCGTCCTCGTCGACGGCCTGAACCTTCTTTGGCGGGCTGCCTACGGATTCCCCGCTCGAATCCGCGATAGCGAGGGCGAGGACGTCACGCCCGCCTTCGGATTCTTCGCCCTCCTGCGCAAGGCCATCCATGGCTTATCGCCCTGCGAAGCCGTGGTGGTCTTCGACGGGGAAGGCGCCTCGGATGCTCGAGTGGAAATGGCGCCCGACTACAAGGCCAACCGGGCCGGCGCAGACTACTCGCACCTAGCCTGGCTCCCCAGCATCTACACGGGCCTGCGGACCACCGGCCTCGAGTTCGACGAGACAACCGACGCCGAGGCGGACGATGTGATCGCCCGGCTCGTCCGCGGAGCTTCAGCAACCCGCTCACGCGTGATCGTGTCCACGGACCGGGACTTCTATCAGCTGATCGAGGACCACGTGGTCATTGCCAACACCATGCGCAAGAGCGGCAGCCAGATCGTGGACGGCAATGAAATTCGAATGCGCTTCGGCGTCGAGCCCTGGCAGTGGTGCGATTACATGGCCCTGGTCGGCGACACCTCGGACAACATCCCGGGCGTACGTGGCATCGGTCCCAAGCGCGCCGCGGCCGCCCTGGCCGGCGGACACACGCTGGAAAACCTCAACCAGGTCGTCACCCAGGCGTGGTGGGGACGCTATCTCAACGGCGTTCTTCCGGAAGCGTTGAAGGCTCGCGACCTGATCCGTCTGGCCCCGGACGTCCAGACGTCAATCCGGATCACCGGCCGCCCGTCCCGACCCCTTCCCCTCGCCGCCGAACTGCTCAGGACGATCGGCGTCTGGTAGACGGCGACGAGCGCCGCAGGACCAGCGCCGGCAGTTCGCTAAGCCCCTTGATCGTCGGGACGCCCGGGGTCTCGGCATCCTCGCCGCGTCGGTTCAGCCACACGCCCGTCAGGCCGGCGTCGCGCGCCCCACGCGCGTCCGTGTCCAGCCGATCGCCCACGTGAACGCAGGCCGACGGCCGAGCGTCTATGGCTTGGCAGGCTGCCACGAAGATTCCCGGATCAGGTTTCGCGACCCCGATGTCCTCGGAGATCATCACGGCTGCGAAGCGATCCACGACGCCAACCGCCGCAAGCTTCTGCCGCTGCTGCGCCGACGACCCGTTGCTAATCACCCCGAGACAGAAAGACCCCAGGGAGTCCAGGGTCTCGATGGCATCTGGAAAGACCCGCCAGTCTGCTTCGTAGAACTCGCGGTAGACGGCATGGATGGCGTCGACTTCGGCGTCGGGCATCTGATCCGGCGTAAGTCCGAACAGATCGCGAATCCGTGCGCGGCGCTGGCCGATGAAGGAGGTCTCACCGCGCAGGTAGCGCTCGAAGTGGTGGTCCAGCAATGTGATCCAGCGCTGCATAAGCTGTTCATCACACCCGCCCAGTCGATCCCTGTACCGCTCAAAGATGCCGAGCGCCCCCGCTCGAGTCGCTGCGGCGTCATCAACCAGCGTGTCGTCAATGTCAAAGAACACGGCCTTGACCGGTGAATCTGGCATGTCACTCACTTCGGGGCTGGCCCACTGGACGCGGACTCCTCGATCGCAAGTCCAGGAACCACAGCAGCTGAACCTCATCCGGGTACTCGGCATACACGCCCCGACGCACGCCGCCCAGCTCAAACCCGTTATTGGCGTAGAAGCGACAGGCCGCGGGGTTAGTGTTCTGCGACTCAATTTCTAGAAACGAGTAGCCGGACTTCCGGGCAAAGTGGATGGCACGATCGAGCAGGCACGTACCGACGCCGCGACGGCGAACGCTGGGATGCACCCGGATATCCCACAGCACCGCCAGGTCCTCGCGTCCCTCCAGCATGTGAACGCCCGGCGTCTTGTGGGCCACCACGGCGCCCCCGACGCGCTGTCCGTCAACGAACGCGGCGAAGAATCCCCAGTGTGAGATGTCGCCGAGGCTGTGCCAGGCCGCGACAGGCTCATCCTTGTCAAAGTCCTTTGTAAGCGGCTGATCGAGCGGCGAGTCGACCATGCGGACGCCGCCAAGCCCGTTCGCTATCCACTCGACCTCAAGGACCGTCGAGGTCGAGAACGCAATGGGAATGGATGCGTAGTCGGACAAGGCCGCGAGCGACTCCTTCCGAACGTCGACTGGCATTGGGCGCTTGGCCGTCCCTTGACCCGCCTAACGCACTTCGTCGTGGGTGGCGAACTCGGCCGGCATGGTGATCTCCAGGACCTGCCAGTCATCGGAGTATTCCAGCACCTCATGTCTGACCCCCGGCGCCTGGTACCACGCGTCGCCGGCCTCCACGCGAACTTCGCCGATGTCCTCGAAGTCGAGCTGTGCCCAGCCGCTAATCAGGTACACCATCTGGAAGTCCAGCGCATGCGAGTGGTAGCCCATGGGGCCGTCGCAGGGTTGCTCGGCGCGAATAATGTGCGCCAGCACCTTGCCCTTGGTCGCCTCCTTGATTCCCAGGTCGCGGTAGGCAAAGTAGGGACGCAGATCCCGTCCCCACTTGGCGTCCTTGGCGTGCGCCGCAAATGACTTCGTCGTCTTCTCGGTCATGCTGCAACCCCTCGCGTATCCCGGCGGCTCCCACATACCTTGCCATCGCGCGGGACGCAGGTGTGGAACGATGCTCGCGACTTGCTCGGCCTGAACGTGAGCCGCGTGCGCATCTGCCTGATTGGCGACACCCATGGCTTCGTGCCCGGCCTGGAGGCCGCGCTGGCAGCGTGCCGGCGTCATGGGCCGGATCTGATCGTGCACTGCGGGGACTTCCTGACCTCACCGTTCTCGCCGGATCCGCCGGGCGAGACGATCGATCTGCTGCGCTCAACGGACGTCCAGGTCATCTACGGCAACAACGAGGCGTACTTCCGCGACTGGGGGACGCCGCGATGGCAAGCGACGGTCGACGAACGAAGGCGGCGTCCCGACTCGCCCGATTACTTCCTCTCGCTCATCGAACAGGGGCAGGCCGAACTCAGCCCTGCGGACCTTGCGTGGCTTCGAGCCTTGCCTGCGGAGCTATCGCTGGACGGGGCGCGGCCGGGCGACGTGTACGTCTGCCACGGCATGCCCGGCAACCCCTTTGCCACCCTCTGGGACACCGATCCCGCCTTCACTCCGGACTTCACCGATCAGGAGATCAATGACGCACTCTCCCACGAGGTCGTCGCCTCAGCCGACCTGATCCTCTGCGGCCACACCCCGGGCCCCACCCTCCGCCGAATCACACTGCCCAACGGCCAATCCGCGCTCGTCGTCCGCAGCTCCGGTCACCTGCCCGGCGACGGATCCGCTCCCTGGTACCAGGGCATCTGCGTGCTGACCGACCGCGGCGGCCGGCTCCCCGGCTACGCCGGCTGGAACATCGAGTATGAATGGGCGCCGTTCGAGCCCCGCGACCCGAATTGGTCGGACGCGGCAACGATCGCTGCGGTCTGATGCCCGCCTACGACCCGATCGCCGACTGGTATGCCGCCCAGTCCCGCACGGGTTCGCTGCGGCGATTCCACGACAACCTTGCACAACGCCTCCTGGGGATGGCGGGCGACGTTTCCGGCAAGAAGGTGTTGGACGCGGGCTGTGGGGAGGGTCATGTGGCGCGGCTATTTGCTCGACATGGGGCCAGGGTCGTCGCCGTGGATATCTCGCCGCGGCTTCTTGAGCACGCCCGTCAACTTGAGGCGCGGGATTCGCACGGAATCGAGTTTGTGGAGGCGGACCTGGCCAGGGGACTGCCTTCGCACACGGGCGCCTTTGACCTGGCCACGGCCAACATGATGCTCGACGACTGCCAGGACCTGGCCGGGGTTCTACGCGGGATTGCCGGCGCCCTCAAGCCCAACGGCCGCTTGCTGCTGTCGATGAACAACCCCTACGCCCTCGTCACCCGCGGCAAGGTCCACGACTACTTCGCCTCGGGACCGCTCACCCAGACGTTCGGCACCGAGCAAGCCGAGTACGAAGTCCCCTTCTACTACCGGACGTTTGAGGAATGGGTCGCGGCGTTTCGGCAGGCGGGATTCTTGATTCGCAGTCTTGTTGATGTCCCGTCCGACCCGGGCGACCCGCATCTGCCGGACGACCCAGTGCCCAAGATCATGCTGATCGAACTGGTGGGGCGTGCAGCGTGAGCGCCCGCCCAGGCGCACACTAGGCTTGACCCGAGATCTCACCCTGCTGGGGAGGAGCCAGTGGCTACGGACGTAACAGTGCTGGGCGCCGGCAACACCGGCTTCGCGGTGGCAGCCAACCTGACCCTGGCGGGACATTCGGTCACCCTGGCCGAGCTACCGGCTTTCCCCGAGGCCATCGCGCCGGTGCGTGACTCGCAGACGATTGAGCTACTGGGCGTCGCGCACACCGGCGCGGCACGGATCACCGACGACCTCGCGGCCGCCGCCGCGGCTTCGGACACGCTCATGGTCATCGTGCCGGCCTACGGTCACGCGCCCTGGGCGCGAGCGCTCGCGCCCCACCTGCGCGACCGCCACACCGTCACCCTGATGCCCGGCACGCTGGGCGCGCTGGAAGTCGCCCGCATCCTGCGCGCAGCCGGCGCGCCACCCATCCCCGTGGCCGAGACCGATACCGCGCCCTACGTCTGCCGCAAGACCGGTCCCGCCGAGGCGACCATCTGGGGCGTGGTTCCGCACCTGGGCCTGGGAGTCTTCCCCGCCACGTCGACCAGGCGGGTGCATGCGGCGCTGGAGCAGTTCTTTCCGGGAATCGTGCCCCTGCCCGACGTGTTCGCCTGCGGCCTCGGAGCCATGAACCCGGTGGTGCATCCGCCCGGCGTGCTGCTCAACGCCGGACGCATCGAACGCTCGCGCGGCGAGTTCTATTTCTACGACGAAGGCGTCACCCCCGGTGTGGTGGACGCCATCATGGCGCTGGACGGGGAGCGCCGGGCGGTGGCCGCCGCCCTCGGCCACCAGTTGCCCGACGCCGCCCAAGCATTCCACGCCGCCGGCTTCGGTCCGCAAGCCGACCCGCCCGATCTCTGGGCCACCATCAACGGCAGCCGCATGCTCACCGCCCTCAAGGCCCCCGGCCAGCTCGACACCCGCTGGCTCTCCGAGGACGTCCCCTACGGTCTGCGCGCCTGGTCCGGCCTCGGCGCCGCCCTCAACGTCCCCACCCCCGTCATCGACGCCGTCATCACCCTCGGCCTCACCGTGCTCCACGAGCCGCTGGACACGAATCGCCGCACCCTCGCCGACCTGGGGCTGGAGGGGATGGATCGAGAGCGGATGCTGGATTACGTGCGCGCGGAAGCCTAGTGGTGGACAGTCACACGGAGAAGCGGGGCCGACCTAGCGCTGCGGATAGTAGGTGGACGGATCCGATCTTCGTCGACGAGTCGAAGCTGCCACCCGAAAATCGTGCACGTCTCCGCCGATGGCGGCGCGCCTGGCAGCAATACCACCACACCGGCGACAAACAGCCGCTGCGCGAGGCAGGGCTGATTCCGCCCGCGTCAGATGAAGAATGTCCTGAAGACGAGGAGCCTAAGGAGGGATCTGGGGTGAAGCTGACGAAGATAAAGTACGCCGAACTCAGCTCGAAGCAGAAGGAAGTCTTCAACTTTCAGAAAGTGGCGAGCGCGCTTGCTGACTACGGCTTCAACTGCATCAAACTGGCTGACGACTGGCAAGGCGCAGACTTTCTGGCCTATCACAAGGACGGCGAACAGACCCTAAAGGTTCAACTCAAAGCGCGAGTCACAATTGACAGAAAGTACTTGGGAAAAGACTTGTATATGACGTTTCCGCACAAGGGCGTTTGGTACCTGATACACCACGACGAACTGGTGAGGATTGCCGGGGAAACAACCAGTTGGTTGCGTAGCGCGTCGTGGAAGGAGCACGGTGGCTATAGCAGCGCTGGTCCTAGCCAAGAAATGCTCGAAGGTCTTTCAGCCTTTGCTCTTGGCATTGCGGAGCGGGGTTAGAGTCTGACAATGAGTATTGCTGACGGGCAGAAAGTGCGCGACGCCCAGTCGGCTTCGGATGCTTGTCGGCCACTCTCGCATTGCCGCTAATTTCGCAGGCATCCAGCCTCCATAATCCCCCACCCTGGCTGCGAGATTGGGTCGTGTGCTATGTGGCCAGCGTCGAAACCAACTCCAACGACCCGCTGCCCTTCCGCGACAACCCCCAACCCGGTGCCCCCGCCAACATCGAGACCACCGTCTGGGCGCTTTCCGCCTTGCGGCAGGTGGGCGCCCAGGACGCCATCGACCGAGCCCGTCCCCGCGCGCTGGCCGCCCTGCGCGCCGCGTACAACCCCGACCTGGGCATCTACGAGCCCAATGCGACCCAGATCGGCGGTGGCCCGGGGACCTGGCGCATGCACTTCGATGCCGTCGTTCGCATCGGCTTCGAGCTGCTGGACGAGACCCCCCGACCCTTCCCCCGCGGCCTGGAGCGCATGTCCGATCTTCCATGGGCTCCCGTCGGCGAGGACGCCTGGCGGCCCTGGCTGGACCAGACCTGGGCTGAAGATCCTCGCGCCGCCGCCAAGGCCGCCTTTCAGTACCTCTGGTTCTACACTCGATTCGCGGGAACCAACCACGTCGACGACATTGACGATCAGGCGCAGCAGGTGCTGGCGTATCTCGAGTCCCGCCGCGATCCCGCCACCGGCTTCATTGGCATGAGTTCGGACGTGGATCTCGGCTGGGCCATGCGCGGCCACCGCAACCTTGCGCTCAACCTGCTCTGGCCCCTGGGCGTGGACGAGCCCGGCGTCGAACGCATGATCGACGCCACCCTCGCCTGCCGTCGCCCCGACGGCCTGTTCCACGACGGCGGCATGTGCGCCAACATGGACGCCGTCCACCTGCTCGCCGAATACGGCCGCCGGACCCCGCACCGCCGCGCCGAGTCCATCCGGTCAACCCGCCGGTGCGTGGCCGCCATGTTCTGCCGCCTCGCCTCACCCGACGGCAGCTTCTTCTACGAACTATCCGAGCGTCAGGCCACCGACCCAGCCAATATCCACACCACGAACGGCCTGGCCTTCGCGCTGTTCACGCTCAACTACTGGCAGGCGCTGGACTTAGCTACATGGGACGAGTTGGGCGAGGTGGTGGGATCGGACTAAGCGCGACATTGACGCTGACAGTGTCGTGCAAGAGAATGCCCGATAACAGGTTTGATTGACGCGACAGTCGCGGCGACACTGTCGCGACAAGTGTCGCAAGGTCGGAGACACGTATGCCCAAGTGGGATGTCCATTTCGATGTGCGGGTTCGCGGCGATGAGCCGGTGCTCGTTCGGGCGGTCGAGCGGTCGCGCGCCATCGCCGAGACTATTCGCGGCATCCCGGTAACCGTTGGCGTGCGGAAGCGTCTCAATGCCCTCAACATCGCGCGCGCCGTGCGCGGCACCGCAGCCATTGAGGGCACGCGTATCTCCGAAGACGAGGCAATGGAAGTGCTGGAAGCCGCCCCGGACCGCCGGGTGCTGCCGCCTGATCGAGCACGCGACGAGCTCGAAGCCCGCAACGCGCAGGCCGTGCTGGAATTCGTGCAGCGCGCCGTGCGGGCGGACACCGGTCGGCTACTCGACGAACCACTCATCCGGAAAATCCATCGACTGACGACTGCAGGCGTGCCCTACGAAGGAAATACGCCAGGCGAATACCGCAGCCACGCCGTAACCGCAGGCGACTACCGACCGCCGGACGGTACCGAGGTTCCTCGGCTCATGACCGACTTCGTTCGCTGGTTCAACCACGGTCGGGCGGCAGGTTGGGACGCAATCGTACGTGCGGCCATTGCGCACTTCTATGTCGTCAGCATCCATCCATTCGGCGACGGTAATGGGCGAGCGTCTCGGGGCGTCGAGAGCTTCTTGCTCTACCGCGCAGGTATCAACGCCTTCGGCTTCTACTCGCTGGCCAATTTTTACTACCAGCATCGAGACGCCTACGTTGATGCGCTCACGGCGGCTCGGTTCCGGTCAGATGGCGACCTGACGGACTTTGCGCTGTTCGCGGTCGAGGGCCTGGCTAGTGAGCTTGAAACAGTCCGTCACGAGTTACTGGCGATGGTCCGAGTCATAACTTTCCGCGACTACGCGCGCGAGAAGCTGGAAGCGGTTCCCGAGCTGGGGAGTCGGCGCCTGACGCGGATGCTGGATCTCATCCGGTTCCTGACAGAGCAGTCGCTGTTAGGCGTGCGAGACGACCAGACTCCGACCGAAGCTGTCATCGCCATGGTGTACGAACGGGTCGGTCAACGCACCATCCAGCGCGACCTGCGTCTGCTCGTTGATCAGGGACTGCTGATCGAACGTGAAGGACGCCAGCTTCCAAATGTCGAACTCATGTCCGAATTCACCGAGGCGTAAGACCGAACGCAAGCCTGCCCTCTCCGTCGCTCGGCAGCCCCTCCAGCTCGAGCCGCTGGCAGATTACCTGCGAGCGCAAGCGTTTAAGTCTCGAGTCATGCAGTTGGCATCGAAGGTCAATGCCTTCGAGTGGCCACTACAGGATGCTGCCAGCAAGCGCGAGGCGTCTGGTGCTAGAAGCCCGGCAGATTGCGGAGACCGGCGGGCATGCGGCCTGAGCTCATCATCTGCATCATCTGGCGCGCCTGCTTGAACTGGCTGAGTAGTTGGTTGACTTCCTGAACGGAGGTGCCACTGCCAAGCGCCACGCGGCGGCGGCGACTGCCGTTGAGGATGTCGGGGCTGGCGCGCTCGGCCGGGGTCATGGAGAGGATGATGGCCTCGAAGCGTCCGACCACGTTGCCGTCCAGCGCGGCCTGGACCTCGGCCTTGTTGGCCATGGCGCCCATGCCGGGCAGCATGCCCAGCACCTGGCTGAGCGGGCCCATCTGGCGCACCTGGTTCAGCTGTTCCAGGAAGTCGTCCAAGCCGAAGGTGGCCTTGCGGAGCTTGGTTTGCAGTTCCTCGGCGCGTTCGAGATCGACGACCTCTTCGGCGCGTTCGACCAGAGTGACGACGTCGCCCATGCCCAGGATGCGGGAGGCGATGCGGTCGGGATGGAAGATTTCGAGCGGCTCGATTTGCTCGCCGGTGCCGACGTATTTGACTGGAATCCCGGTGACGGCCCGAATAGAGAGCGCGGCGCCGCCGCGAGCATCGCCGTCCATCTTGGTGAGGATGAGGCCAGTGAGGGGCGTGCGGGCGTGGA
>JAPPLN010000062.1 GCA_028874175.1 Chloroflexota bacterium | reverse complement strand
GCGCGCCACAACGCCACGCGCTGCGCCGGCGTGCGAGCCCGGGTGGCGTCGGCCACGGTCACGCCCAGCCGGGCGGCCAGCCATTCGGCCAGTTCGGCGGCCGTCGCGGCTTCGGAGGCGATCACAAGTGCCTGCCGCCCCCCGGTCGTTATTCGCTCAATGGCATTGGCGTAGAGCGACCAGCGGTCGGATTCGTAGCCCTGCACGACCAGCGGATCCGGCGGCCGGTGTGTCAGGGCCTCCACCAACTCCGGCCAGGCCGGAGGATCGGGCGCCTGGGCGCAGGCAACCCCGTCCCGCGTTTTGGCGACGATGTACGAAGCCGACCAGCGGCTCTCGATCCGCGCCAGACCCCGATCCACCAGCCCCTGCAGCGATGGCCGTGACGCCGAAACCATCCTGAGTACCTGGGCGACGGGCATCGGCTCGTCAAGGTTTCGCAGGTGCTCCCAGAGGGCGAGTTGCTTGGGCGCGCGCTGCAACGACTCGGCCGGCGACTGGCCATCGGGTGGCGGCAGCGCCTCGACGAGACGTTCCGCTGGCGGCTCGGGGAAGCGAAGGCTGACATGACGCGTTACCAGGCCCTGGCGAAGCAGCCGCGACACGCCGCGTGTCGCGGCTGTCTTGCCAAGGTCACTCCGCAGCGCGGCCTCGGATAGCCCGCCGCGTTGGCGAAGGAGTGCCAGCACACGCCGTTCCCCGCCTGGGAGTTTCTGTTGCGGCTCGTCCGCTCGCGCCGCCGTGAAGACGGCGTGCAGGTGGTGAGCCAGACGAGGCGGCGCGACCAGGTCCAGGGCGGACCGCAAGGGGGCCCCGTAGCGAGCGGCCACCCAGCGTGCCAGCGCAAGCTGTCGGGGTCCGATCAAGGGCGGCTCCCAGACCAACTGCAGGAGATCGCGCGTCTCGTCCACCGGCGAGGTGTCGGCCAGGGCGGTGACCACCCCGGGGAGTTGCCGCGCGCCGAAGGGTGCCATCACCAGCTGGCCGGGGCGTACCTTGCCGCGCAGGTCGTCCGGCACGCTGTAGTGAAACGTCTGGTCGCCGCGCACGTCGCCGGCCGCCACGACGACCTCGGCGTAGGCGGGTGCCCTCGCGCTCACGTCGCTATTCCACTGGAAGGACGGGCGTCAGATCGGCCGCCACCGCCGTTCGCTTGGGGGTACGGCGAACGGAAGTCACGATCTCCCACACGCGATTGGCGACTCGTTCCAGATCGCCGGTTGCGTTGACGACCCTAAAGTCGGCCTCCTGGGCAAATGACAGTTCGTATTCGTGCATGGCGGCAATTCGGCGTTCGATTTCCTGTGGTGACTCGGTGGCACGGGACCGCATGCGCCGCTCGGCCTCTTCCGGGGAGGGGGGTTCGACAAAGATCGCGATCACGCCGGGATAGCGCTGCTTGAGTTCGCGCGCGCCCTGGACGTCCAGGCGCAACATCACGTCTTGTCCGGCGAGCAGCGGCACGCGCACCTGGTGAATAGGCGTGCCGTACCGCCGTCCGTAGACGCTGGCCGTCTCAAGAAACCAGCCGTTGACCAGCCGCTGCTCGAACTCCGCGTCGCTGAGAAAGAAATGGTCGATACCGTCCCGCTCGCCCTCGCGAGGCTCGCGCGTCAGCGCCGTAATCGCGAAGCTCAGGTCGGCGCCTCGGTCGCGCAGCACGCCGATCACCGAGTCCTTGCCGGCGCCCGACGGCGCGGTGACCAGAAACAGCAGCCCGCTGCGCGGCGAATCAGTCGCAGGTGGCACGCGTCGCGGCATCCTCCCAGGCGCGCGGCCTGAACGCCGCCGCCTGCGTTCAGCTTACGCGTGTGCCCGCCACGACGCGCGGATGGCCGGCGAGGTCCCGATACATTGCCGTGCGTGCGAACCCCGCCTCCCGCAACAGCGCCACAACCGCCTCGGACTGTCCGGCTCCGATCTCGAACGCGGCAGCCCGCGCCAGACCCCGGCCAACCTGTGCCACAACCCGGCGAATCACCACGAGACCATCCGGGCCTCCATCGAGCGCCAGTCTAGGCTCCCAGCGCACGACTTCCGGCTCGAGTGTGTCCAGCACGGCTGTGGGAATATACGGCAGGTTGGCAACCACCACAGCATCCTCAAGCCTCATGCCCGCCGTACCGTCGCCGAGCCGAAACTCCACCCGCTCCGCGAATTGCAGCCTCCGGGCATTTCCACCGGCAACCCGTAGAGCCGCGTGCGAACAGTCCGTGCCGACCATGCGGCGCCGGGGGCGCTCTTCGGCCAAGGCCAGGGCAATGGCCCCGCTGCCGGTTCCGATATCCACCATGGCAGACCCGGGGCTCGCGTCCCATAGATCCAGCCCAACCTCGACCAGCAACTCGCTCTCGGGCCGGGGGATCAGCACGTCCGGCGTCACCGAGATGTCGAGATGGCGGAAGGCCTTGCATCCGGTGATGTAGGCCACCGGCTCGCGCCGCGCACGCCGTTGCGCTGCGGCCTCGATCGCTCGCAGGTCCTCATGTCCGAGCTCGGCGTCCGTCCGCAGCACAACCTGTTCGGGAGCAATCGCAAGCACATGCCCGATCAGAACGTTGGCGTCCAGCGCCGGTGTATCAACGCCGGCCATGCGCAGACGCGCGATGACCGCACGGCGGACATCGGCGAGCGAGTTAGCCGGCGCTGCCGTCGGAAAGACCCGCGAGTTCGCGGTCCCGCTCAGCCTGTCGCAGCGGGTCGACCAGCCGGTCGAGGTTCCCGTCCAGGATCGACGGCAGGTTGTGGACGGTCAGGCCCACGCGGTGGTCGGTGATCCGATCCTGCGGAAAATTGTACGTGCGGATCTTCTCGCTGCGATCGCCGCTGCCGATCTGGTCGCGCCGCGCCTGCCCGCGCTCGGCCGCCTGGCGTTCGCGTTCCTGTTCCAGCAGGCGCGCACGCAACACCTGCATGGCCTTTACGCGGTTTTGCAGTTGCGACTTTTCGTCCTGGATGCTGACGACGGTGTTGGTGGGCAGATGTGTGACCCGCACAGCCGAGTCCGTGGTATTGACGCTCTGGCCACCGTGGCCGCTTGAGCGAAAGACGTCCACCCGAACGTCAGACTCAGGGATCTCGATGTCGATCTCTTCGGCCTCCGGCAGCACCGCCACGCTGGCCGCCGAGGTGTGGATGCGGCCGCCGGCCTCCGTGACCGGCACGCGTTGCACGCGGTGTACGCCGCTCTCGAACCGGAACGCGCCGAAGGCCTGGGCGCCGACCACGCGCAGGATGCCCTCCTTGATGCCGCCGCGGTCCGTGCCGTTCAAGGTCAACGGCTCTACCTTGAGACGCAACTGTTCGGCGTAGCGCGAATACATACGCAGCAGATCGCCCGCGAACAGCGCCGCCTCCTGGCCACCAGTCCCCGCGCGAATCTCCACGATGGCGTTGCGCACGTCGTCCGGATCGTCGCTTATCAGCACATCGACGGCCCGAGCCTGGATCTCCGCGATCTCGGCCTGCACCTCATCCAGTTCGTCGCGCGCCAGCTCCGCAAGCTCGGGATCCGACGACTCAAGCAATTCGCGAGCCTCGCTCACTCGCTCATGGGCTTCGGTCAGCTCGTCATGCAGCCGCGCCGCCGTCTCCAGTTGGGCCATCTCGCGGCCCACGCTCGCCAGGCGCCGTGGGTCCAGCGCTGCGCCGGCGGAGGCAAGTTCCGCCGTCAGCTCGTCATAGCGGCGACGCGCCTCGGCGAGTCGGTCAATCATCGACCACGACCGCCTTCACGGCGGCCGGCCGCAACTCAGCCAACGCGTCCTCGCGTGCCAGCACGTGATCCATGGCCGTGATGGCCACCTCGAGCTGATCGTCATCGGGCTCGCGCGTGGTCATTTTCTGGAACCACATGCCGGGCTTGGAGGCCCAGCGCGCAATGGCGAGGCCCTGGTACCGCGCCGTCAGCATGATGTACTCGTAACCCACACCCGCGATCAGCGGCAACAGCACGATCCGGGAAATCACGCGAATCGCCATCGGGGGCCGCCCGAGCAGCGCGAACACGATGATCGAGATTGCCACCAGCGTCACGATGAACGACGTCCCACAGCGCGGGTGCGCCAGCCCAAATCGCCGCACGTTCGACACGGTCAACTGTTCGCCAGCTTCCAGCGTGTTGATCGTCTTGTGCTCGGCGCCGTGATACATCCACACCCGTCGGATGTCGGGCATCAGGCCGATCAGCGCGATGTATGTGACAAATACGGCCATTCGCACCGCGCCTTCAACCACGTTGCTGACAAAGTCGGACTCAACCAAGCCATCCGTGAACGACGTCAGCACCAGCGGCAGCACAAAGAAGAGGCCTACGCCGACGACCAGGCCGATCACCAGGCTGCCGGTCATCATCCCGCCGGCAGCGCCGCCGGGGCCGTCGTCCTGGTCTTCCTCCTCGGCCAATTGGACATTCGCCGAGAAATTGAGCGCCCGCAGGCCAATGGCCAGCATTTCCCACAGCGCCACCATCCCACGCACGAACGGCACGCGGCGCAGCCGCTGCGAGAGCCGGTTGGGATCAAGCTCCTCGGCCTTGAGCACGATGTGCCCGGCCGGATGCCGAACCGCGGTCGCGGCCGATCGGCGACCGCGCATCATTACGCCTTCCAGCACGGCCTGACCGCCGTAGTTGATGCGCAGTTCGTTGCTCTCGTCGGACGGCGCGGACCTCGGGACCGGGGTGCTCATCTGGGAATCACGGCGGTGTTCAGCCGCCCCTGGGACGATCTAGCCGCGGGACCTGCGCCGGCGCCGCTCGAACCGCTCCACCTGACCGGTCGAGTCCACCAGCCGCTGCTGACCCGTGTAGAACGGGTGGCAACTGGAGCACACGTCCACGTGGATCGAGGATGTGGTGGCGCGCGTTTCAAACATGTTGCCGCACGAGCAGGTCACACGGCAGTCCATGTAGTCGGGATGGATTTCGGGGTTCAACGTTTGGGGCCTCCGTCGGTCACGGCCCTAGTATAAGTTCGGTCACGCCAGTTCCCTACGGGTTTCGACAGGGTTAGCGGCGGGGGACTCCGCGACGTCGCGGCGCCCGACTCAGCACCGCCAGCAGCAGGCCGAGGAACGCCGCAAGCCCAGCAAAGGCGTATATCTTGTCCACTCGCTCCACCAGGAGAGCGATAACGCCCAGTACGCCGGCCAGCGCGTAATACATCAACGCAATAGCTGGCTGCGGCACGCCCGCCTCCCAGAGCCGGTGATGCAGGTGCTCGGCGTCCCGCTCGGCGAAGCGGCGACCGCTGGCCAGCCGCCGCCCGATTGACCAGGCAATGTCCAGGATCGGCACGCCCAGCACCAGGATGGCCGTGGCCAGCTTGGCCGGACCCATGATGGCGATCACCGCCAGCGCAAAACCCAGGAAGTGCGAGCCGGCGTCGCCCATGATGATGCTCGAGCGGTAGGCGTTGAAGGGCAGGAACCCGAGGACTACGGCCACCAGCACCAGGGCCAGCGTTGCCGTTTCCGGCAGGCCCAGCCGCAGGGAAAGCGCGATCAGCACAATGGCCGCAATCGTGACCACCCCGCCGGCCAAACCGTCCAGTCCGTCCACAAAGTTGATGGCGTTCATCATTCCCGTGATCCAGAACAACGTGAACGGAATCACGATCGCCGCATGCAGCAGCACCACGCCAGCCTCGAACGGGTTGCTCACCGCCTCGATACGAACTCCGAACAGCAGCGGCACCGCCGCGGCCGCGAGTTGGGCCAGGAACTTGTCGCGCGGACGCATCCCACGCAGGTCGTCCACCACGATGAAGACGACCAGCAGCGTCGCACCCAGGAGCAACCCCAGCGTCTGTCGATCCAGCGGCCAGGTCACCACCAGCACGGTGATCACAAACGCCGCATACATGGCCACGCCGCCAAGCCGGGGCACCGGCACGGCGTGAATCCGCGCCGCTCCGGGCCTGTCCATCCAGCCCTGCCGGGCGGCCAGCGTTCGCACGCCGAGCGTGAAGAGCAGCGCCAGCGGCGCACCTATGGCAAGCGCCAGCCAGTTGAGGTCAGCCACGCCGGGTGCCCGCCGCGAAACCGGCCTTTGTTGACCGGGTATTTCGGCGCCGCATATACTCAAGCCAGTTAGCGGGGTGGCGGGTCATCACCAGGAGGCGCCTGACCGAAATCGCGCGGCCCAGTGGACCAACCCGCCAGCACCCGCCGGAATGGCGGGTTTCGTTTTGCCCGTCCGAATTGGGGGGTTCATTGGTTCATATCACGATCGGTGCGAACGAGAGCTTTGATGCGGCCCTGCGCCGTTTCAACAAGAAGGTGCAGCAAGAGGGCATTATCACCGAGACCCGGCGCCGGAAGGCGTACGACAAGCCCAGCGTGCTGCGCAAGAAGAAGGAAGCCACCAAGCGCCGCAAGGCCCGGCGGGCGGCCATGAAGGCGGCCGAAGCCGAGGCCCGCGCCCTTTAGCCACCTCGGCCCCAGCCCCGCATGGCGTTAATCGACCGCCTCACCGGGGATTTGCGAGCGGCGCAGCGCGGCGGTGATGCCGATCGTGTCCGCGTGCTGCGCACCCTCATCTCCCAGATCAAGTACGAGGCCAAGGAATCCGGCGCGTCCACGGACGACGCCCTGGTCGTACGCGTGATTCAGCGAGACATCCGCCGCCGCGACGAAGCGATCCAACTTTATGTCAACGGCGACCGTCCCGAGCAAGCCGACGTGGAACGAACCGAGCGCGCCATCATCAGCGCCTATCAGCCCGACGAGATCGGCAACGACACCATGGAAGCCATCGCGCGCGAAGTGATCGACGACGTCGGCGCCACCAGCCGCCGGGACATGGGCAAGGTCATGCGCCCCCTGATGGCGCGGCTGCGCGAACAAGGAACGGTGGACGGACGCGCCGTGAATGCCCTTGTTGGCAAACTCCTCGGCGGCGGCTGATCCGCCCGCCCCCGCGGTCGGGGCGACCTGTTTACAGATTCAGATCGGCGAGAGCCTCCCGCTGCCCCGCGGCCTGGCCCGGCTGATTGACCCCATTGCCGCCGCCGTGCAAGACAGCACCGGCATGACCGGCGTGGTGGCCCTGCGCCTTACCGACGATGCTGAGATGACCCGGCTCAACGGCGCGTTCGCCGGCAAGCCCCGCGCCACCGACGTTCTTGCCTTCCCCAGCGGGGATCTGGGTTGTCCCGGCGACGTGGCCATTTCGCTGGAGCGCGTGCGCTCGCAGGCCCTCGCCTTCGGACACGGGATCGAGCGCGAATTCGGCTATCTGCTCACGCACAGCCTGCTGCATTTGGCCGGCTTTGGCCACGACGACGACGACGCGCAGCGCGAAATGCGCCGCGTGGAAGAGTCAGTCATGGCCGTCATCGGTCTCGCGCGCGACCGCAAGCCCGTCCGCTGACTGTGGCCGGGCTCACGATTGCCGCTCCCGCCAAGATAAACCTGGGCCTCGAAGTCCGTGGCCGGCGCGACGACGGGTATCACGAGATCGTCACCATCTTCCAGGCGCTCGAGTTCGGCGATACGGTGCACCTGACGCCTGCGCCGACGATTCAGGGCACAAGCGCGGTGGACGGGCTCGACGCCAGCTCCGACCTTGCCTTCCGTGCGGCGTACGAACTGCGAGGACGCATCGGCGGCACCAGCGGCGTGCACATCAAGATTGACAAGCGCATCCCCGTCGCGGCGGGACTCGCCGGCGGCAGTACAGATGCGGCCGCTGTTCTGCTGGGCCTCAGCCGCCTGTGGGCGACGGACCCGGACTCAGTTGCCGAAACCGCCAGGGCACTCGGCGCGGACGTGTCATTCTTTCTTCGACCGGGAACCGCGCTCGGCCTGGCCCGCGGCGACGACCTGCAGCCAATATCACCCGCTCCTCCTCGCTGGGTCTTGCTTGCCCGGCCCGACGCCGAGATAGCCGCTCGCGACGCCTACACCGAGTTGCGCCCCGCCGAGTGGTCCGGCGGCAACGCCACCCTGCAGCAGGTGGACGAGATTCGAGACGGCGACTTCATGCCGCGACTGCTGATCAATGACTTGCAGCCCGCCGCGATCCGCCTGGTGCCTGAAGTGGCCGAGGTCCTTCGCGCCCTGGAATCCGCCGGCGCGGAGCCGGCCCTCCTGGCCGGCAGCGGTCCAACCTGCTTCGGGCTATTTCCAACCTCGGCAGCCGCGAGGACGGCGGAATCGCAGCTGAAACCGCATGGCTGGTGGACCCGGACCACTCGATTCATGACCCCGACCGACGACGCCGGTAATCGGCTTTGACCGCCCCACAGCGCCTGCCTACGCTTACCGAGTGGGGAGTGGCCAAGTGGTAAGGCAACGGGTTTTGGATCCGTGATCGAAGGTTCGAACCCTTCCTCCCCAGCCGATGCACGCCGGAGACGCTAACGCCCATTCGGCCGGAGCCGCCGGCATCGTCATGGCGGCCGGCAAGGGAACCCGCTTCGCGTCCGACGTACCCAAGGTCATGCACCAGGTCGCCGGGCGTCCCATGCTGGCGCACGTGGTGGAAGCCGGGGCTGCCGCCTGCCTGGAGCCCCTGGTTGTGGTCATTCGACCGGGCATGGACGTTGGTTCAGCGGCGGACGGCACGGTCACTGTGCATCAGCCTCCCGACGGCCGCGGCACCGCCTTTGCCGTCGAGACTGGGCTGAGCGCCGTTCCCTGTGACGTCGGCACCGTCGTCGCGCTCTACGGCGACTCCCCGCTGGTTCGTCCGGCGACGGTACGCGGCGTCATCGACGCCCTCCAGCGCACCAACGCCGTAGCGGCGATTACGTGGGCGGACGTGCCGGAGCCGGGCGCCTTTGGCCGGGTCCGCCTGGCCGAGACCGGCCTGGTGGAGGGCATCGTTGAAACTTCCGATGCCACACCTGACGATCTGGCGCTGACGACCGTCAACGCTGGACCGACCGCCTTCCGTGCCAGCTGGCTGCGCCGCGCCTTACCGCGGGTGCAACCCAGCCCCACCTCCGGCGAGCGTTACCTGACGCAACTCGTCGATCTGGCTATCGAAAGCGGCGAACTCGTGGCCGGACACCAGATCACCGACCTCGACGAGACCATCGGCTGCGACGACCTGGAGCGTCTCGCGGCGGCCGCCGCAGCCTTTCGCCGCCGCGCCTGACGGTCGGCGCCCCTCCAACGGCGCATCCGCGGCATCGCCATCGGAGCCCGGCAACGGGTCAGGCCCGGCCGGATATCATGGGCCCGAGAGTGCGCGTGTGGGGTCGGCGCCCCTTCACAGCAGGCCGCACAAGGCAACGACACTGGACGGCGAACTCAAGGTCTTTGCCGGCTCGAGCAACAGGGCTCTGGCCGAGCGAATCGCTGCGCGCCTCGATCAGCCGCTAGGATCCGTGAGGCTCGAACAATTCCCCGACGGCGAAGCCCGCGTGCAGATTAATGAGAACGTGCGCGGTACGGACGTCTTCGTCATTCAGTCCACGTCCGCGCCGGTGGATGAGAACCTGATGCAACTGCTCATCATGATTGACGCCTTGCGACGCGCATCAGCCGGACGCATCACGGCAGTGATTCCCTATTTCGGATACGCCCGCCAGGAAAAGAAGTCGACCGGCCGGGAGCCCATCACCGCCAAGCTGGTGGCCAACCTGCTGGAAGCGGCGGG
Organism: Chloroflexota bacterium; assembly: GCA_028874175.1. Classification (GTDB taxonomy): domain Bacteria; phylum Chloroflexota; class UBA11872; order UBA11872; family UBA11872; genus UBA11872. The sequence goes on along the minus strand of JAPPLN010000062.1, from coordinate 12,046 downwards.
CGCCAATCGAGTCATCACCCTGGATCTGCACGCGCCCGCCGTGCAGGGATTCTTCGACATCCCGGTCGATCACCTGCAAGCCTCGCCGCTGCTCGCGGAATCCCTCCGGCGCGTTGCGTCGGACGACCTGGTCGTGGTGTCGCCCGACGCCGGCGGGGTTGCCCGCGCGTACGACTTCAGCCAGCGCCTGGAAAACTCGTCGCTTGCCGTCATTTTCAAGGACCGGATGGCGCCCGACGAAATCCAAACGCTCTCCGTGGTCGGCGAAGTGGCCGGCCGCACAGCGGTTATCGTCGACGACCTGATTTCGACCGGTGGCACGCTGGTGGAGGGCACCCGCGCCCTGCTGGAACGGGGCGCCAAGGCGGTCTACGCCTGCGCGACCCACGGCATCTTTTCCGGACAGGCGTTGGACATACTGAAGCGCTCGGGGCTTTCGGAAGCCTTCGTAACAGACAGCGTTCCCGTGAACTCCGACTCGAAGGCGTGCACAATTACCCAGGTCGGCACCGCGACCCTATTCGCGGAAGCGGTCCGCCGAGTCCACAATGATGAGTCGATTACCGCGATGTTCAAGTGACCGCGATGCGGCCCCGAGTGCGAGCCGGGACCGGAATCTGGGCGTGAGCACCCGTCTGTGCCGCGCGATAGGGGAGTGGATCCTTTTTGGATCCGGTTAGTTGGGTAGGACTTGCCCTCATTCTTGTGCTGACCGTGGTCAGCACATTGTTGGTGCTGGCCGAAAACGCCGCGCTGGAACTCTCACAGACCGCGCTTGACTCCCTGGACGGCACCGAACCCCGCGCCGCCCACCGCCTCCGCATTCTGCTCGATAACCGGTTTCGGTTTTGGGCCAGCGCTCGGATTGGCGCGGCCGTGCTGATATTCGCCTCGGCGGCCCTGGCCGCCACGACGGTCGGCGAGCAGCTTGGGATCCTGCTGGGTACTCGTCCCGGCGGCGTGGTCGTGGCGCTTGCCTTTCTCACCGTCCTGCACGCCGGCGGCGCCCGCGTGACCCCGCGCATTCTGGCCCAGCGGTATCCGCTGCGAATTGCCCGGCGCTTCTGGTGGCTGATTTACGCCCAATACGTCCTATTCCTGCCAGCCAGCCTGCCTTTCGAGCGATTGCTCTCGCCCCGGGAGCAGGAAGCCTGGCGCGGACCCGACCCGCAGGACGCCGCCTTGATCGAGGCCGTGGAAGGCGCCCGCGAAGGCGCCATCGACGCCACCGACATCGAGATGATCACCAACGTGATCGAGCTGGGCGACCGCGTGGTGCGCCAGGTCATGACGCCTCGCCCGGACATCGTGGCGGTAAGCGTGGACTCATCCTTGCGCGGCGCATTGCGTACCGCCTACGCGCGCGGCCTGTCGCGAATGCCGGTCTTCGAAGGCGACCTGGATAACGTCATCGGGATCATCCACGTCCGCGACGGCCTGGCTGAGCTGTTGGAACCCGACCAGACGGCGAATCTTCGTTCTCTCGTACGCGAACCCCTGTTCGTGCCGGACTCCAAGTACGTGGACCGGCTGCTGCGCGAGATGCAAGCCGACAATCTGCACATGGCGATCGTCGTAAACGAATATGGCGACACGGCCGGTCTGGTGACCATCGAGGACCTGCTGGAAGAGATCGTTGGCGAGATCGAAGACGAGTACGACATTCCCGGCGTCCTGATCGAGCCCATCGGCCCGGGCCGCTTGGTCGTGGACGCCGGCCTGCCGATCTCGGACTTGAATGACGAGCTTGGCCTCGCCCTTACCGCCGAGGGCGTGGACACCGTGGGCGGCCTGGCCTTCAGCGCCTTTGGTCGCGTGCCGGCGGTTGGCGAGTCCGTCAACGTCAACGGCGCCGTCCTGCGCGTGCATGCGGTCAAGGAAACTCGCATCACTCGCCTGGAGGTCACTCGCCTGGACGAAGACGGCAATGCCGCCTGACTTCACCGCGTCGCTGACCCGAGCTCTGAGCATCCCGAGCTAACCGGGGAGTCCCGTCATCGACATCCTGTTCGGTCTCCTGGTCTTTCTTGGCCTGATAGCCATCAACGGCCTGTTTGCGGGCGCCCAGTTCGCCCTGGTCGCCGTGGACCGTTACGAGGTCGAGACCGCCGCCGCCACCGGTGCCCGCCGTGATCGCACCGTCCGGCGAGGCCTTGAAACGCTGTCGTTTCAGCTTTCCGGCGCACAATTGGGCATCACGGTCAGTTCGCTGATCCTGGGCTTTGTCGTGGATAACGCCATCGGCCCATTGCTGCGGCCCGCGCTTGCCTGGATCCCGGGAATCGAGAACGGCACGCTCGTCGCCCTCACTGCCGCGCTGGCCCTCGTCCTGGCCACGGTCATTCAGATGGTCCTCGGCGAATTGGGTCCCAAGAACCTGGCCATAGCCCGGCCGATGGCCACGGCACGCCTGTTCGTGCCGCCCGCCATGTTCGTCAACACGGTCTTTTCTCCCGTCATTCGTTTGCTCAACGCCATGGCCAATGCCTCGATGCGTGCGGTCGGGCTGGTCCCGCGTGAAGAGCTCGAGGGGTTTCAATCCCTGGAAGAGATGCACGAGGCGCTGCGTTGGGCAGCACACGAAAACACCATCGAAGGTATCGAGTACGAGGTCCTCGATCGCGCGTTGGGCCTTGGTCGCACGACCGCCGGCGACGTGATGGTCCCCAGGTCGCAGGTCATCGCGATCTCGTCCACGGCCAACCTGGCCGACCTGGCTCGCCTGTCGATGAACACCGGCTATTCGCGCTTTCCGATCCGGGACGCGGATGGCCGCGAGTTCGTCGGCATTGCCCACGTGAAAGACGTCCTGGCGCTTCCCGCGCCCGCCCGCGCCGCTACGCCTGTGTCGACCAAGGCGCAGCAAGCACTGGTCGTGCCTACGGCCCGCGACCTGCGCTCGTTGCTCCTCGAAATGCAGGCGGCCCAGCACGCCATGGTCATCGTCCATGACGAGTTTGGACAGGCCGCCGGCATTGTCACGCTGGAAGACATCGTCGAGGAGTTGCTCGGCAGTATCGAGGACGAATACGACAAGCCCGAACCCGCCCTGGCCACACCGCTGGACGACGGCACCTACGACGTGGCGGCTCGGATTCGACGCGACGAACTCAGTGAGGCCACGGGTTTCGAGATGCCCGAGGGTCGGTTTGAAACCCTAGGCGGGCTTGTTGTAACACTTCTGCAGCGCATCCCGGCGACCGGTGACGCCGTCACATTTCGCGGCTGGACCTTCCGCGTGACTGCAATGGATGGCCGACGCGTCGACCGAGTTCGCATAGAACGCCCGGGCGCGACACGACGGAGTGTGGGATGACCGGCGTCCTGCTGCTGGTAGCCCTGCTGCTGCTCGTTGTTAACGGCTTCTTCGTCGGCGCCGAGGTCGCCATAACGGCCGCCGCCGCCAGCCGTAGGGGCGAACTCGAACGGCGAGCCGCCCACGGTCGCCGCTCGGCTCGCCTGGCCGTAGCCTCCATGCGCGAACTCTCGTTCATGCTCACCGGCGCGCAGCTGGGCATAACCATGGCCTCGCTGGGTCTGGGGTTCGTCGCCGAGCCGGCCATCGCCGACGTGCTGGAAGCGGCTCTCGCCGATCGGATCGGCCTGACCGGCGCCCCATTGCACGCGCTGGCAAGCGTCATCGCCCTGACCATCGTCGTGGTGCTCCACATGGTCCTGGGCGAGATGGCCCCCAAGAACATCGCCATCGCCGAACCCGTGCGCACGTTGCTGTGGGTCGCCCTGCCCTACCGGTTCTACGCCAACGCCGTGCGCGGTTTGCTCTGGGTACTGAACGAGCTTGCCAACCTGACCATCCGCGCCTTCGGCGTGGTCCCTCGAGATGAGCTGGCGCCCGCCTACACGCCCGCGCAAATCGGCTCGATGCTGGGCGAACTGCGGCGGCTTGGCGCCATCAGCGCGCCGCAGCAGCAACTGGCCGACCGCGCGCTTCGCTTCGCCTCGCGTCCCGTGGAAGAGGTGATGGCGCCCCGTTCGGCCGTCCACGCGCTGCCCGCCGGCATTCCGGTGCGTGAGATCGAGCGCCAGGCCGTGGTTACCGGCCACTCGCGCTTTCCCGTCTATCGCGACACCCCGGACGCCATCGCCGGCTTCGTTCATGTCAAGGACCTGCTGGCCATCGACCCCGCCGCCATGGACCAGCCGCTGCCGAACGCGGCCGTTCGCCCGCTGCATGTGACGCCAGCCACGGCCCTAGTTGGCGAGTTGCTGGTGGCCATGCGCCGCGAGCGCGCGCACATGTCCCTGGTCGTTGATGAGCACGGCTCGCCCGCTGGCATCGTCACGCTGGAAGACCTCGTCGAGGAAGTCGTCGGCGAGATTCGCGACGAGCACGACGCCCCCCTGGAGGACGTTCAACAGTTTGGGCAAGACCGCTTCGTCGTTTCCGGGACGCTGCGCACCGACCGGCTGGCCGAAGCCACCGGCTGCCGGCTGCCGGGCGGCGACTTCACCACCGTAGCCGGGTTCGTCATGCATCGGCTCGGCGCGGTGCCCCAGCCCGGCGAGTCGGTGGAACACGACGGCTGGATCCTGCGCGTCCGGCGGACCCGCGGACCCCGCGTGGAGACTGTGGACGTGATTCGCCGCCCGACGGCCGGAGGGACATCCGGCGCCACCGGCCCGCGCTAGGCTTGCCCGTGGTGGCTCTTCAGCGCTCCAGCACCTACAAGGCCGAAGGCGTCGTGCTCAGTCGCCGAGACTTGGGCGACGCCGACCGGATCGTCACGCTCTTCACGCGTGAGTTCGGCCGCCGCCGTCTCGTGGCTCGCGGATCGCGCCGGCCTACCAGCCAGCTCGCGCCCCACATCGAACTCTTCAGTCGTGTGCGCCTGATGGGCGTGGTGGGAGCCAATCTGGACGTACTTACCCAGGCACAGAGCCTGGAGACGTATCCCCGCTTCCGCGAAGACCTGGCAGCCTTCGCGGCCGCCGGCTGGGCCGTAGAGCTGTTGGACGGCCTCAGCGAGGACGGCGAGGCCGCGCCCGATGCCTATGCCGCCCTGGTCGCCTTTCTTGGCGCCCTCAACCAGCGGGCCGCCGACCCGGAACCGCTGCTCTCCGCCCTGGCCCTTACCTTGCTGGACGTGCACGGCTACGCGCCGGAACTGTGGCAGTGCACCGTCTGCAGCCGAACGATTGAACCCGGAGCCCACGCCTTCGCCCCACGAACCGGCGGCGTGATCTGCTCGACGTGTTCGCAGGACAACGCCAGCCATGCGCTGAGCGTCGACACGCTGAAGACTCTGAGGTTCATTGCGCACGACGGTCTCGCCGGCGCCGCCCGGCTGCGAGCTGACCCGCGCACGCGCGCGGAGTTGCGCACCGCCCTGCGCGCCTACGCGGCCGCCGTCGTCGAACGCGACATCTCATCCGCCCATATCCTGGAACGGGCAGGCGCGGGTTCCGCGCCCCGGCCAGCGCCCGGGGCGTAACACCGACCACGTGGCGGCACACCGCGCGCCATCCCCATGACCCCGGATACACACGAGGACACCCATGCCTGCTCCCGACCTTGAAACCCTGACCTCCCTGGCCAAGCGCCGAGGGTTCGTTTTTCCCAGCTCCGAGATCTACGGCGGCTTCGCCAGCACCTGGGACTATGGACCGCTCGGTGCCGAGCTGATCCGCAACATCAAGGACGCTTGGTGGCGACGCGTCGTGCACGTGCGCCCGGAGGTCGTCGGTCTCAACGCCTCCATCCTCATGCACCCACGCATCTGGGAAGTCTCGGGGCACATCGAACACTTTGCCGACCCGCTGGTGGAGTGCCCGACCTGCCGCCGGCGCTTCCGCGAGGACGACGTGGCCGACGGCAATTGCCCCCACGACGGCGGCCAGCTCACCGATCCCCGCATGTTCAACACCATGTTCCGCACCTTTGTTGGCCCCGTGGAGGACGACGCCTCCGTCGCCTACCTGCGGCCCGAAACCGCCCAGTCCACCTACGTCAATTTCAAGAACGTGCGCGACACCGCGCGCGTCCAGACGCCCTTCGGCATAGCCCAGATTGGCAAGGCCTTCCGCAACGAGATCACCACCGGCAACTTCATCTTCCGCAGCCGTGAATTCGAGCAAATGGAGTTGCAGTACTTCGTTGAGCCCGGCCAGGACGACGAATCTCACGAGGATTGGGTCGACGCGCGCTTCGCCTGGTGGAAGGACCTCGGACTGGAACCGCGGCGCCTGCGCCTGCGTCCCCACAGCCCCGAGGAACTGGCCCACTACGCCAAGGCCACTACCGACATCGAGTACCAATTCCCATTCGGCTGGGGCGAGCTGGAAGGCATCGCCAACCGCACCGACTTCGACCTCAAGCGCCACGGCGAGGCCAGCGGCACCGACCTTTCATACTTCGACGACGCGGCCAAGCAGCACGTCACGCCCTTCGTCATCGAGCCGGCGGCCGGCGTCGACCGCGCGGCCCTGGCCTTCCTGTCCGACGCCTACACCGTGCAGGAAGTGGCCGGGAAACCGCGGACGTTCCTGAACCTCGACCCGAGGCTTGCCCCATTCAAGGTCGCCGTCTTCCCACTCGCTCGCAACCGGCCGCCGCTGGTTGAACTTGCTACCCGTATCGCCGACGACCTGCGCGCCAATTGGCCGATCTTCTACGACGCCAGTGGCTCCATCGGCCGCCGCTACGCCCGCCAGGACGAGGCCGGTACGCCCTTTGCGGTGACCATCGACTTTGACTCGCTCGACGACCAGACCGTCACCGTGCGCGAACGCGATTCCATGCGGCAGGAACGCGTCCCCGCCGACGGCCTGCGCGCCTACTTCGCCGACCAGCTCGCCTGGTAACCCGCGCCAATGTCGGCCCCCGCTCCACCCTCTCCCACCGGGAGAGGGCCGGGTGAGGGCCGTCCAGACGAGCTCCCGCCCCCCGGCTCCTACTCCACCCTCGAACGCCTGCTGCTGGCCCCCCTGCGACGCCTCGGCGGCGACCTCGTTCGGCCAGTTATCACGACGCTGGCCGCCGCCCGCGTCCATCCAAACGCGCTATCGCTCAGTCAGATCCCTCTCGGATTCGTCGTCGCCTTCCTGATCGTCCCCTTCCCCCGCCTGGCCCTCGTAGTGTTCATCGGCACGCTGGTGCTCGACTTCCTGGACGGGGAATTGGCCCGCGTCCGCGGCCTGGCCTCCAACTTCGGCGGCCTGCTGGACCAGGTTTGCGACCACGTGCGCGAACTCACCGTGGTGGGCGGTCTTGTAGCCGTAGGCGCGCTGCGCGGCGAAATCGGCGTGGCCTACGCCGCGGCCTATCCTCTGGCCAACGTCCTGCTCTACCTGGCCGACCGCTTCCGCACGCCCCTGCCCTTCAGCGTCAAGACCTGGATGGTCTACTACCCCTTCCTGATCGCCTACCTCGGCTGGGGCCTCAACCTCCTCGACTACGCCGCCGCCGCCGCCGCCGCCTTCCTCACCCTGGCCAGCGCCCAGGCCCTCTGGCGCCTCCGAACGGCCATCTCACTTTCCAATTCGCCGTAGACGGTCGCTGCTAGTGGCGGTGCCCCTCACGGCGGTCAGCCACGATCTCGTCAATAGTCATCTTTAGGCGTTTCATCTTCGACCGGTGCCGACGAAAGCGGGCAACAGCAGCCACACGCGCAGCCCGGTCGGATTTGCTCGCGGTATCTCGTTCAGCGTTCTCTCCGGAATCTGAGTCCCGCTCTTTCACGATCCGTGACTCCATCGCAACAACGCTGCCCCCTCACACAACGCCCGCAATTTCAGAAACGCCTCGTCCAGATCCATCGGGTTGATGCTCGAAGGCGCGAACCCGCAGTCGGGATTCAGCGTCAACCGCTCCGCCGGCACGTACTGCATCGCCGCCTCGGCCCGCTCCACCACCGTCTCCGGCGTCTCGACGTTGATGTCCGTGTGATCGATCACGCCCAGTCCCAGCAGCTTGTCATCCGGAAACTGCGCCAGCACTTCGATCCCGCCAGCGTCCGGCGTGGCGAACTCCATGGCAAACCGATGCACGTTCATCCGTCCAAGCGCGCCGATTACCAGGTCATACGGCCCGCGCGTGCTGTGCCGGCGGTTGGCGTGCGCGTGGCACAGGTGCACCGAGATCAGCGGGTGGTCCAAACCCTCCACCGCTCCGTTAACACCCTGCACTGCCATCTCGATCTCATGTTCGACGTCCTCGATCCAAACCCGCGCCCGGTACTCCGGGTCCACCAGCAGGGCCAGCCACGGATCGTCCAGTTGAATCGCATCCACCCCCAACGACGTCAGCCGCTGCAGCTCCCCGTTGATGATCGGTATGCACGCCTCCATGAAGTCCTCGCGCGTCGCATATGCCCCCGTGGAATGCTCCGGACTCCACATGCGCCGCGCGATCGTGTACGGCGACGGCACCGCCGCCAGCGTCCGCCGCGTGGTCGACCGCTGCACAAAGCGCGCCTCGTCCAGCGCTATGGCCCGCTCCTGCCGCAGCGGCTGGGTAACCGCCGGATACGCCGCCCCGCGGCCGCCCGCGATCAGATCCGGCTCGAACCCCGCCACAGCGTCGGCAAACACCTTCACATAGCTCTCGCGCCGCCATTCGCCGTCCGAGACGTAGTCCAGCCCGGCCGCTTCCTGCATCCGGATCGCCGCCGGCACCGCGTCGTCCAGCACCCGTTCGGCCGCCGCCGCGCTGACCTCGCCCCGCTTCCGACGCTCGATCAACTCCCGCACCCACACCGGCCGCGGCAGGCTCCCCACCACGAACGTCGGAAAGCGCGCCTCGCTCAATGCAGCACCATCCCGCCATCCACGCTCAGCGAAATCCCGGTGATGTACGAGGCGTCGTCGCTGGCCAGCATGTAGGCCGCGTTCGCCACGTCGGCGGGAACCTGGTGACGTCCAATCGGGATCCCGGCCACCCGCACGTCCCAGGCCGATTCGTCCTCGCGCCCTTCCAGCTCCGTCAGGTCCGGGTTCAGGTCCTCTCGCCAGAGCCGCGTGTCCACGATGCCGGGGCAGAGGGCAACCACGCGCACACCGGACGGCGCAAGCTCCATGGCGGTGGATCGGGTGATGCCAATCACCGCATGCTTGGTCGCGCAATAGCAGGCCATGTACGGCCGCGCGATTTTTCCGGCAGCCGATGCAATGTTGATGATGATGCCGGAACCGCGCGGCTCCATCCGCCGGGCCGCTTCTTGCACACCCAGGAAGACCCCGCGCACGTTGATGGCAAACATGTTGTCCCACGCGTCCATCGACTGTTCGGCGATAGACGAGGCCCCGCCGATCCCCGCGTTGTTCACCACGATGTCCACGGGACCAAATGCTGTTTCGGCGGCTTCGAACATGGCGGTGATGTCCGCCGGATTTCGCACGTCGGCGGCCTGAGTCCGAGCGGATCCGCCGCTTGAGACGATGCCTGCCGCAACCGCCTCGGCAGCCTCCGTATCTACGTCGGCCACCAGCACCGACGCGCCCTCGGCCGCGAAGCGCTCGGCAATGGCCTGCCCAATGCCCCGTCCCGCGCCGGTAATCACGGCCACCTTGCCGTCCAGTCCCTTTGCCACGTTCAGACCTCGCCTGACCAGAGCCGGTTCCGCCCGATAGTGGCACAGGCGACCGTAGGTTCCCGCCCTACGGCAACGACGCCAGATAGCAGATCAGCCGCTTGGGAATCCGAAACTCGCCCGCGGCCACGATCCGTTGCTCGATGAGCTCACGCACTCGGGCCAGCAAGTCACGTCGCGTCTCCGCCGTCGGCTCCCGGACCGCATCCACCGGCCCGGAGGCGTAGAACGCCACCACGGGCTCCGTCGTCGGAAATACCAGCGCATTCACCTGCTCAAAGACCTCCGCGCTCGGAAACACGGCCCTCACCTGCTCCAGGTTGTGATCGCCAAAGCGGTCCGACGCGATCTCGACCTGGGCGTCGATGCCCAAGTCGCGTGCCGCACGCTCGTGCAACTGCTGCAGCGGCGATTCGCGCCGGTCGCCGTTCGTCGTCAGGGCCACCCGCCCGCCGGGACGCGTCACCCGGGCGAGCTCCGCCAGCGCCCCGGGAATGTCCGCGACGTAATACAGCATGTGATTCGCCATGCTGTGATCGACCGTGTCGGTCGGCAGCGGCAACGCCGCAACATCACCCGCCACAAACGCTGCCGACGAATCCAACGCCGACCGGATCATCCCCATCTCGCGCTCGACCGCCACGATCCTGACCTTGCGGCTTTGCAGCGCCGGGTGGTAACCGCCATTCCCTGCGCCTGCATCCAGCACCAGGTCGCCCGCTCTTGGCGCGAGCAGACCCAACACCCACTTGGGGATGTTCTCGGTGGACTCGCTGTAGCGACGGTGCGTCGCCTGCCGCACGGCCAGCCGGGTGTCGTCCGCATATTGCTCGCCAAGGCGCTCTCGGTCGGTCAGACGCGTGGTTCTAGATTCCATGGCGATCCAGAAAGTCTGGTCGTCGGGGCAGTCTGGCTCATCAACTACCGAAACGCCGCATTGTCCGCACCGTGACGCTCAAGAACTCACACGATGGCGGTTTCCGAATTCTCCGGTGTAAGGCGAAACGCGATACGCGACCCTGAGGCCCTTCCCAGTTGCCCCGCGGCCCCGCAAAACGTACGTTCACGCCGCCGGGGTCGGCGCCTTCTCGCGCCTTCAAATCGTGAGGTTGTCCTGTGGCCGTCTTTCGCTGTTCCTGCCACCAGATCACCTGGGGCGACAATCTGGTCGAGGCCATCGACGACATCGGTAGCTTCGGCTACGCCGGCACCGAGACCTTCGGCACCGTCGTCACCCAATTCGCCGGCCGCGCCCACGACTTCCAGGCCATGTTGCAAGCCCGCGGCCTGCGCCTCTCGGCCCTCTATGGCGGAGGTCCACTGCACGATCCCGCCCAGCAGGCCGAGGCCATTGCCAACAACCTGGCCATTATCAACTTCCTGCACGAGATGGGCTCCGACCGCCTCGTCCTCGGACCCGGCCGTCGAGACGGCACACCCTCTGCCGAGGACATGGCCAGGTTCGCCAGCGGCGTGACCGAAGTCGCCGCCGCGGCTCGCGACAAGGGCATCGTGGCCGGCATGCACCCGCACTGGAACACGGTCATCGAGCAGCGTGACGAAATCACCCGCTTCTTCGACGCCGTCGACACCGACCTGGTCAAGCTCGCGCTCGACCCCGCCCACATCGCCAAGGCCGGCGACGATCCCGTGGAAGTCGCGTCCTGCTACCGCGACATCCTCACCTACATGCACATCAAGGACTACGTACCCGAACTCGACGTCGAGACGCCCGACGTGGCCAGCGCCCAGGACCACGCCCCCCGCATCGCCTTCTTCGGCGAACTGGGCACCGGCGTCGTCGACCTGCCGGCTCTGCTGGACGTGGCGCGCGAAGCCGGCTACGACGGCTGGCTCACCGTCGAACTTGACCGCTCACAAACCACCCCCCGCCAGAGCCTCGAAGTCAATTCGCGCTACCTCACCGAACGCCTGGGCTTCGACCTCGGCGGCGAAAACGCCTGATGGCCGCGCCCTTGCGTATCGGCCTCATCGGCTGCGGCCGCATCCAGGAAGAGGGCCACGCCCCCGTCCTTCAGCGCATGCCGGACGTCTGGCAGGTCACCGCCGTGGCGGACCCCACACCCGAACGCCTCAACTTCATCAGCGACCGCTTCGGTGTCCCGTCCGCGGCCCGTTTCCCGGACTATCGCGACTTGCTTCGCTCCGGCCTCGTCGACGCCGTGGACATCGCCGTTCCCCACCGCTTCCACGCCCCCGTCTGCCTGGGCGCCGCCCGTACCCGTACGCCCTTCCTCAGCGAAAAGCCGCTGGCCACGTCCTTGAAGCAGGCCGACGAGATTATCGCCGAGGTCAAACGCAACGACATCCCTGCCGGCATCATGCACAACTACCTCAATCGCCCCAGCACCGCCGCCACCCTGGCCGCCATTGAAGCCGGGCGCATCGGCCGACCCTTCATGTTCCGCATGGAGCACATGGGCAGCGGCTGGTACGTAGGCGCGGCCGCCTACGACCCGACCTGGCGCAGCCGCCGC
>JAPPLN010000086.1 GCA_028874175.1 Chloroflexota bacterium | reverse complement strand
GGCAACCGGCTGGTCGTCACCATGCGCCGCCCGCCCCGGTTTTGCAAAGGTCTCTTTCTGGGGAGACCCCGCGCGTCTCTGACATCGGCCCTGATTCAAGACTTGGGGCAGATCAGACGGTTGGCCGCCAACGCGGACAGCCCGTTCAGGCTGGCCGTACAGCGCTCGGGTCCGGCGACCAGCGGCAAGTCACCAGAATCGCGCTCTCGCCACCCCGGTCCGCCGGCCGAAGCCCCAAGCGCTTGCGCACTGATTCTTCAATGCTCGGCTGCTCAAGGTCGATGACTGCTAGCGGCAGGCCTGCGATGGTCAGGACCGCGACGCTCTGGCCTTTTTGCTTGGCAGCCCAGACGCATAACGCGCCCCATCCAAGCCAGACGATGAGGATAGCCAGCACGGCCAAACTGCCGATGAGACCGGCCCCCGTCAACGCATGGAACCATCCGCCACCGCCCCAAGTTGACCTCGGCGGGTCGGCGTAGGATAGTGCCGCCTTGGGGCGGATGCCGCGTCTCGACGCCGGCAAGAAGGGGAGTTGCCATGACCCGCTACCGCGCAGCCGTGATCGGTCTCGGCCGGATCGCCAGCACGTTCGACGATGAGATCGAGACCTACGACATCCACGGCGCCCCCCACGCCCACATTGCCTGCTTCGCGGCCGCGCCAGAGATCGAGATCGTCGGATTGGCGGATACCTGGGAAGAGCAGCGCGAGGCCGCCAGACGGCGCTGGGGCATCGACGCGGTGTTCGCTGACTACCGGCAGATGCTCCGTGACACCAAGCCCGACATCGTAAGTGTGTGCACCTCGGCCAAGCCGCGCGCCGACATCATGCTCGAGATCGCCAATGGAAGTTACGGCGTGCGCGCCATCCGCGCCGAGAAGCCGCTGTGCTTTTCGCTGCAGGAGGCAGACGCCGTGATCGAGGCGTGTCGGTCCAACCACATCATCGTCTCCGTGAACTGCGTGCGCCGCTGGCACCCGATTTTTCGGCGGGCGCTTGCCCTGATCGAAGACGGCTGGCTCGGTGACATCCAGCACGTGCAGGCCCTGGGCCAGTGCGTGATGACCAACAACGGGAGCCACTTGCTGACGACCCTCACCATGTTTGCGCGCGCGCGTGCTGACTGGGTGATGGGCGAGGCCGAGAGCACCGCCGTGGATGATGACGGCGACTTCGAGGCCGCTGGCTACGTGGCGTTCGGAAACGGCGTGCGTGGCTACTTCCGGTCCTTCGCCAACGGTCCCGACCGGCATAGGGGTGAAATTGAGGAGTGGGAATTCAGCGTCACCGGAACTGGAGGCATGATTCGGCTTGTGCAGGATGGGCGCGCGCCGGAGCTGTGGACGGCCGAGGAGCCGCGCCCAGGCATGAACCGGATCACGATGGTCCGGCGCACCTTTCCAGTGCCCACGACCACCCGCAGCGCAAGCCTCGAGGCCGTCTACGACCTGCTGGCGTGCATCGAGCGCGGCGCGGAGCCGCGCTGCACGGCGGAAGATGCGCGCGAGGCCCTGGAGATCGCGATCGCCGCGCGCGAGTCCCACCGACGGGGCAACGTCAGGGTCGATCTGCCGCTGCCTGACCGTAGTCTGCAAATCATCGAGCCGCCTCACTATGACATTCCGAAGGCGCTTCAGCGCTAGTCAGGCCACGATGATCCGACACCGCGAAAACGGTCCTGGCCGCGGCTCGCCGACATATTGGTCGATCCTTCCCGGGCCCCCACCTGTCCACGCACGGGCAGCGCAGCACGAGCCGAGACCCACGAATTCGCGAACCCATGGCATCGACGTCACGCCGCCGGCTGGTGGACGGTCTCATCGACAAAGATGGCGATATTCGCGAACCTCAGCTGTCGATCCGCAATCGCTTGACCGAAGCTTCGTCCAGTTCGAAGTCGAGACCCGCGGTCCCGGGTATCACGCACGAAGCCATTCTCGTCGATCTCCAACGGACTGCGAACGAGTTCCATTCGCAGCGGGTTCTGCTCCATCTCGAAGATCATGGCCGTAGGCGCGGCCATGGCGAGATGCGGGTTCGCGAAGGCCGCCACGGCGCCCGCGAAGTTGTGCGGCGCGAATTGAAGGTTCCAGGCACTGGCCAGCGCCGCGATCCTCAGGCCCCTCACTGATGCCGCCCGCCCAGACGGCGTCCGGCTGCGCGATGTCCACCGCGCCGCGCGTGATCAACTCGCGAAATGCCCAGCGCGTAGTCTCAGTCTCGTAGCCGGCGATCGGGATCGGCGTTCCGGCGCGCACGGTCCACGCCACCTCCAGATCGTCAGCGGGCACCGGCTCCTCGAACCAGGCGATGTCGAACTCTTCCACCGTGGCGGCCATCCCCAGCGCCTGCTTGGCGGCGTACTGATTGTTGGCGTCGATCATCAGTTGGATGCCGGGTCCCAGCGCCTTGCGTACGACCCTCACACGTGACGCGTCGTCTCTTATAGGAAGCCCGCCGACGTTCAGCTTTACCGCTCTAAATCCTCGGGTCGCATAGTCACCGAACTCGCGCGTTAGCTCCGCCTCGCCCTTGCCCTCTGCGTAGAATCCGCCGCTGGCATAGCCGCGGATTTGGCTACGCGCGCCGCCCAGCAACTGGTAGACAGGCAGGCCGGCGACCTTCCCCATCAGGTCCCGGAGCGCGACATCTACGCCACTTATAGCGGCGACGACCGCGCCACGTCGCCCATCGGCGCCGTGCCGCGGTACATGAGGTCCCAGAGCCGCGCGACCAGCAGCGGATTCTCGCCTATCAGCAACGGTGCTAGCTGCTGCTCGACGATCCTCTTGACCGTGGCATGTGGCCGCCGAAGCCGGCCGCTTCGCCCACGCCCTCAATGCCGTCATCGGCCCGGACTCTGACCAGCACGCTGATCCGCTCGGGGATCACGATCTGGGCGTCGGCGATCGGTTGCTCGAGCTCGTGCCGCAGGTTTTCGACGCACACGTCGTGAATGCGCATAGCGGCTGGTTCCGTGACCTTGACAGGTACACGGCCCGCTCGGGCGCGGCCCGTTCGGAGGCCGCCCGCCGTCACCGATGTCGGAGTGGCGGCAATCGTACATCCACGCGCCACAGGACCCTGTCAACCTGTGTGTCCAGGCTGCGCGTGGGGCTTGCTAGGGTCCCGA
Source organism: Chloroflexota bacterium (assembly GCA_028874175.1). Classification (GTDB taxonomy): domain Bacteria; phylum Chloroflexota; class UBA11872; order UBA11872; family UBA11872; genus UBA11872. The sequence continues at coordinate 19,008 of JAPPLN010000086.1, read as the reverse complement.
GCATCCGGCGGGGTGACTCCGTCATTCAGTGGCTGCCGCATGGCCGGCCTTGGCTTCGAAGCGTCCCCCCGCCGGCCGCCGCGCGGCCCTTGCGGCGCTTCGAAGCCGCTCGGTCCCGCGGGCGCACCGCCGCCACCTACTCCCGCACTGCCGCCTCCGTCATCCCGCCTCCCGCCAATTGCGGTAACCGGCTCTATGAGGCACCACCTTCCCACTCGGTGACAGTCCTTCTGAGGCTGATCGACCATTTGTCTCAATACTATCCGATGCAGTAAAATTCGTACCAGAAGCTCTGGCCTGTGTGGCCACAGGCCGCGTGGTGATCCTGCGGGCTTGGGACTAGTGCCTTGGGAGGTCGATATGCGTCCGAAAATGACACGACGGCAGGTTTTGCGCGCAACTGGCGGGGCGGCCCTTGGGTTGACGGGCGTCCTAGCGCTCGCGGCCTGCGGCGAAGCTGAGCCGCAGATCATTACGAAGGAAGTCCCGGTCGAGAAGGTCGTAGTCAAGGAAGTACCCGTCGAGACGATCGTGACCAGGACCGAGGTCAAGGAAGTCCCGGTCGAGCGCATCGTCACGCAAGAGAAGATCGTTACCCAGCAAGTCGAGGTACCGGTCGACCGCGTGGTGACGCAGGTCGTCGAGGTCGAGAAGACCGTGGTGAAAGAGGTGCCGGTCGAGAAGATCGTGGAGCGCATCGTCGAAGTTGAAGTGCAGCCGCAGCGCCCGCCCGTCCGCATTCGGTTCGGACACGATCACGTCTCCGGGGTTCGCGGGGCACAGATGAAGTGGGCGCTGGATCGCTTTGCGCAGCTCCGGCCTGATATTAGTGTGAATTTCCGCCCCAATCCGGGCGATATGTACGGCACCTATGGGATCCGCATGGCCGCCGGAACCCAAGAGGATATCGCTCTCATGCATGGGCACTTTTTGCACCACTTCGTCGAATCGGGCGCGTTCACGTTGATGAATGAGCCGCTCAGGCGGCATCCGGACTGGGACCCTGTGGCCTGGTGGTTCGATCCCGACACCTTCGCCACCGTCGCCGAGGACGAACTGCCGATCAACCAGAACCGGTCGCTCGATTCAGCACCCCTTTATGGACTGCCGTATCAAGGCAACGTGCACGGCATCTACTACAACCTCAACATGATGGAAGAGAACGCCATCGAGTGGCCCACCAAGGGAAGGTGGGGCCTGGAACAAGAGTACCTGGACGCGATGATGAAGGCTACGGATGCTGACAAGGGAACTTGGGGCCTCAATACGGCATTCATGAACAACCAGGCCTACTGGGGCGGCTGGTGTTTCGCCTTTCACGACGACCCTATGGCCTACTGGCGCGACAAGGACAACACCACGCTTCGAGTGGTGCAAGAGGGCGGCGACAAGGGTGTTCGCTATTTCGCTGATCTGGTTCACAAGCATAAGGTGGCATTTGAGCAGAATAGAGGGCGCGAAATTGCTGGTGAGTTCGGTGATGCGTTCTCCGCCGGCAATACGCTCCAGGCCACGGGTTGGGGCACTGATGGCAGGTACGTTAACCGAATAGCCGGCCGCTTCAATTTTTCCTTGGGTCCGCTGGGCGAAGGGCCGAACTTCGAGTCTCCCGTCACCCTTTTTACCCAGCCCCATTTGGTTACCTCCGCGGCCGAGGCGCACGACGTCGTCGAGCAAACAGCCGCTATGCTGATGTTCTGGTCCGGAATCGAGGTGCAGACACGGTTTACGGTCGATCGTGGCAGCGCGCCGGTGCTGAAGCAGATTTTCGAAATGCCGGAGTTGCTTGCTGCGCCACCCGAGAACTATGTGTGGTACAAGGAGGGGTGGAACCTGCCACAGACGCGCGCCATGCAAGAGTCGATCAAGGGCTATGAGGAGCAGCTTCGCCTGTGGCGCAACTTCCCGACCGTTCTGAACGGCGAAGAGGGGGTTGACCAGTGGCTCGACCGAATAAACGCCACCATGGACACCTGGTTTGCTAACCACCAGAGTGAGATCAGAGCTCATCAGAGATGGGTCAGGAGATTCACATTCGTTTAGATCGGACCGATCTGCCCCGAAGCACAGAAGGGAACGAGACTCGACGGTCGACATCGAAGGCCCCTGCCTCGGATGATGTGTCTGAGGCAGGGGTCCTATCCCGAACGGGAGGTAACCGATGTCGCATTGCATGACCCCAGGCATCTCAATCGTGCGAGAGGAGCACTGCCCGCGAAGAGATCTATTCGCGTATGGCTCATCATGGAGATGTTACTGGGAGCGACCTCGATGACTGCATCAGACGAGGCCAGCACGATCGGAAACGCGAGACGGATCCACAGATTCGCCTGCTGGATAGGCGCCGGGATTCTCTTCGTCGGCTTACTGCCTGCGTGCGCGGGCAGCGACGACTACGACTTCAAGCCATCGGGTATTGGGCGAGGCCAGGACGCGGCATACTCGAAGCCCGTCGGCGGTCTTTACGATTACGAGGGCACTCCCACCCCGACGCCCGGCGGTTCGTGAACACGTATGTCCCGCGTATTGACGCCGTTACCTCGTAAATCAGAGGATGTCGGGCGCAGCACGCAATTGACAAGCGCGAACTATCGGGGCGTTTCCTGGTGTTTGATTGAGGTCGTGATTGCACATCCATCGCGCGGCATCCGGACGGGTCATGGGCAGCCGCATCCCACGAGCGAGACGGGTCGAATGGAGTTGGTATGACAGCCGAGTTGGTGGATCTTTTTGCGGACCATGGATTGGCGGCAAATCCAAGTTATATCGCCGACTTCGACCGGTGCCAGCCTGCTGAAGCGATTTCCAAGCATCGCGAGCCCTGGCACTGGACCATGATGCCGTTCTCTACCGACGATTTCAGCGGGGTGATGCTAGCGGCGGGTCCGGAAAGCGTGGCGCCGCAAATCACCTATCCGCTCGACCTTCAGGGCTGGCACGCCATATCTTTCGGCATCCATCCCACTTCGCACACTGAAAGCGACATCGCGCAGTTCCTCGTGAAGCTGACCACCGACAAGGCATTCTCAATTCTGACCTGGCAGCTGCCTTCGGGTCATCTCAGCCTTGGCCAGCAGCGATCCGACGCGCCACGAACCGATGGCCATTACAAGCGCACCATCCTTGAGGAGATCTATTGGAAGACGGCTGACCTCACCGACCAGCAGATTGTCTTTCGGCAACTTGCCATTCGCATCGGGCCGGGCGACCGGCTGGGGGCGATCAGGTGCGGCCCAATACGAATCGCATGCATCAAACTGGTACCGCTGAGCGACCGCGAAGTCGAGCGGCTTCAGGCCGATCGAGATGACGTCGACAATCGACGAGTCTATGCCTTCAATGATATCGGCGGCATGCTGCAAGACTACCGTCCGACCACAGCCGAAGAGATCTGCCGTCATATTGAGCCGTATCGTGACAGCGATTTCTCACGGATCTACTGGGAAATGGGCGGAGGGGATGTGATGTCATATCCAACCGACATTGCACATACGATGGGCGACTTGGCGGCTCCAGACTATCCGCGGACCTATGATCGGCTGAATATCGAAAGCTGGAACAGTCTCAGAGAGCAAGGCATCGACCAATACCAGGTTGCGCTTGAGTACGCTCACGAGATTGGTTTGGAGTTTCACGCGTGCTACCGCGCGGGGGCTTGGACCTACCCGACCGTCATGTTTGGGCGACGTCATGGGTTCTACCGCGCACATGCCGAACTGCAGTGCGTTTCCAAGGACGGCGAGTCGATCCCGCGCATTTCATATGCGCATCGTGAGACGCAGGACTTCGTGCTGTCTCTGTTCCGTGAAGTTGTCACGAAGTACGACGTCGACGGCGTCTGCATGATGTATAACCGGCGACCACCGTACCTGTGCTATGAGGCGCCGCTTGTCGAGGGGTTTCGGGAGGCACATGGGGAGGATCCTCGTGAACTCGCGGACGATGATCCGCGCTGGCTTCAGTTCCGCGCCGCCGCGCTCACGGATTTCATGCGACGTTTGCGCGCCGAGGTGGACGCCGCCGCCTCGAATGCCGGGCGCGACAAGCGGCTCAACATCACGGCGTTCGTGCTCGGACGGGAGGCGGACAATTTCTTGTACGGCATGGACGTGGCAACCTGGGCCGAAGAGGGGCTCATTGACACTCTCGTCCCGTACAGCCCGGCGCCCCTCGCCATGCCGACGGCGTCGGACACCTGGTCGGACCCATCCGAGATCGAGCCGTTCGTCGCTGCCGTGCGGGACACGCCCTGTAGGCTCGCGGTCAATCTCATGCCCTATCACATGAGCCCTGCGCAATACCGACGCATGGCCGCGATGCTGTACCAGGCGGGTTCGGAGGATCTCTTTTGCTGGTCCAGCGGCAGCGGCCCCAACATCCACAGTCCGCGTGTCGGTCGTGCCAACTATTGGCCGTCGTGGACCGCGCTGCGGCGCCTTGGTCATTACGACGAAATCCGATCCTGGATCGACGCGGGTGAGCCGAACCTGGAGCCGCCTGTGATTCCCTTGCGCACGCTCGACGACTGGAACATGGACTATGTGGCGCCCGGTTAGGGCTTCGTAACCCGGGCCAGTGGCGGCGGTCCGATGACGCCGGGCGGTGAACGTAGGTATGGCGAGTCGAGCGCCGACCGGGGGCTCGCGGCCGACCCGATCTACCTGACCGACCTGGCACGCTGCGAGCCGCCTTCCGCCGTCGGTCGCGATGCTCAACTGGGGCGCTGGCACACCGTCCCGTACGAATCTGAGGAATTCGCGGGAGAGATGCTTGCCGCCGGTCCCGAGACCGTGGCTCCCGAGGCGACCTATCCGCTCCGGCTCAGCGGCTGGCATGCGATCTCGATCGGCATCCACCCGACGTCTCAGTCCGAGGGCGACTTCCACCAAGCGCTGCTCAAGCTCAGCGGGGACCGGGCCTATACCACGCTCACGTGGCCCCCGACGGGTGGGCACTTCGGCCGCACCCACCTGCACGAGATCTATTGGAAGACCGCCGACTTGACTGGACAGCGCATCACATTCCGCCAGCTTGCGATTCGCGTCAGCCCGGGTCCGGAGCCAGGGGCCCATCGTTGTGGTCCCGTACGGATCGCCTACATCAAGCTGATCCCGTTGAACGAACAGGAGGTTGCCACGCTGCTGGCGGACCGCCACGATTCGGCCACGCGCCGTCTATTCGCCTACAACGATGTGCGGGGGTGGATGCAGGACTACCGTCCGACGACTGAGGAAGAGGTGCGTCGTCAGCTCGAGCCGTATCGCGACACGGATTTCACACGCGTTTACTGGGAAGCGGCCCTCGGCGATGTGACGCAATACCCCTCGGATGTGGGGCGCAATACCGGCATGACCCGAGTGGACGACTACGCACGGGTGTACGACCGGCTCAAGGTCGAGAGCTGGGAGAGCTTTGATCGCCAAGGGATCGATCCGTTCCGGGTGGCCGTGGACTATGCGCACGTGTTGGGTCTCGAATTCCATGCGTGCTACCGGGCCGGGGGCTGGGGCTATCCCGTCGGGATCAACCGGCGCTATGACCGCTTCTACCGGGAGCATCCGGAGCTTCGCTGCAAGGATCGCAACGGGCAGGATGTCCCGCGCGTCTCCTATGCCTTCCCCAAGACTCAGGATCTGGTGGTGGGCATCCTCCGCGAGGTTGTTACCAAGTACCCAGTCGACGGTGTCTGCATGGAATTCAACCGCCGACCTCCATATCTCTGGTACGAACATCCGCTGGTGGAGAAGTTCACCGAACTGCATGGAGATGATCCTCGGGAGCTACCAGATGATGAACCGCGCTGGCTGGCATACCGCGCTACCGTGCTGACCGAATTCATGCGGCGCCTGCGCGACGAGGTTGAAGAGGCGGCGCAGGCGGGCGGCAGGCCAAAGCGACCCGGAATCACCGCGCTGGTCCTGGGCGTGCCTGAGGAAAACCGACGCTACGGCCTGGACGTCCAGACTTGGGCGCGCGAAGGCTTGATCGACACGCTGATTCCCTACAGCGGCGCGCCGCTGGCACTGCCGTCGGCTGAGGACACGTGGGAGGGGCCCGAGCAGATCGCTCCGTTCGTCGCAGCGGTGCAGGGCACTCAGTGCAGGCTGGTGATGAACGTCATGCCTTACCAGATGAGCCCGGAGGCCTACCGGCGCATGGCGGCGATGCTCTATGACGCCGGCGCCGAGGATCTGTTCTTCTGGGGCAGTGGAGCCGTGAACATCCACAGCCCACGCGTCGGACGGGCCGATTTCTGGCCGGCGTGGAACGCGCTGCGCCGGCTCGGTCATCGCGAAGAGATCGAGGCATGGATGCGGGCCGGCGAGCCCACGCTCGACGCGCCACATATCGCCCTGCGGACGCTGGACGGCTGGAACATGCGCTTCGTGGCGCCCGGCTAGCTGATCGGGTGCGAATGCCGTGTCTTGCGCCCACCGGCGCGGCCCGTCCCGCGACGAGCCCGAGGATAGATGCGCGCCGGACGACCCGGCCGACCGCGGGCCGCGCTTCTCACCGTTGAATCTCAGTACCCCGTGGCGGGTGACTTGGCAAAAAAGGATGGTGAGTCGTGGGCGAGGCGGACCGTGAGCGAGCTAGGTAGGGAGACTTCATCGCGGATCGGGGCTTCGCGGCGGACCCGATCTACATGGCGGACATGGACGTCTGCCAGCCCGCGCAGGCCATCTCGCCGCAGCCGCAGCGCTGCCGCTGGCATGCCGTTTGGTACGAGACGAGCGACTTCGCCGGCACTATGCTCTGTGCCGGGCCGGAAACCGTGGCTCCTGAGGTCACCTATCCGCTAGACGTTACCGGCTGGCATGCCGTCTCGATCGGGATCCATCCGACGAACGCGAACGAGAGTGAGATCGCGGACTTCCTGGTCAGGCTCAGCCACGATTCCATCTTCTCGATCCTGAAGTGGCCGCTTCCGCCGGGACATCGCACCCTCGGCGAACATCCCACCGGCGGCCGGCGCACTGACTATCACTTTCGGCGGTCTCAGCTTCACGAGATCTACTGGAAGACCGTGGATCTGACCAGGCGGCAGCTCGTGATCCGCCAGCTCGCGATCCGCGTAGTCCCAGGTGATCAGCCCGGCGCCTTCAAGTGCCGGCCGGTGCGTGTTGCCTACATCAAGCTGGTGCCCCTGTCCGAGGCGGAGGTCGATACCCTGCAGGACGACCGCGCCGATCCGAACCGACGGCGCTTGTATTGCTTCAACGACATGGATGGCAATCTACAGGACTACCGTCCCACGAGCGCCGAGGCGATCCGTAGACAGCTCGAACCCTTCCGCGAGAGCGACTTCTCCCGTGGCTATTGGCAAGTGGCTAGGGGCGACGTAAGGGAGCCTGTTTCAGAAAGCGTGGGGATGGGGGAGCGCAGGCAGTTGGGGTCCCGTTGGCTGACAGCAGAGCCCCCCGGTCGCCGCCTCCGCCTGCGCCAGCATCGGGCGCAACTGCGCCGCGTCGCACGGGGCATCCACCACGGCGACCGCCGTGATCGGCCGGCCGGAGCCGTCGCCGCTCCGCGCCACGGGCGCGACCGTCGCCTGCGCGGCGTAGGCCGGGCGCAGACCCTGCCGCGTCTTCATCAGGCGTGCGTCGGGATCGGTCAGGTTGATCAGCTTGGAGACCGCGGGGCGGTCCAGTGTGCTGACCGCCGCTCGCACCTGGGCCCGCAAGGTCCGCCGGTAGGCCAACGCCTGCGGCAGCCGGGCGGTGGCCGCCGCGTCCCCCGCCGCGTGCTGCGCTTCCAGATCGTCGATCGCGGCTTGCACCCGGCCCAACATCCGGCGCAGCCCTGCGGCATCGTATGTGCGGGCGCCGGCCACGTTCGCGCCGACTTTCGTGCCGTCCACCGTCTGCACCGCCCAATCCACCAGGTGCATCGCGATGGCCGTGCGCACGGTGCGCGTGAACAGGTGCCGCATCCCGGCCCGATGGGCGGCGTAGAACCGCCATAGCGTCATGTGGTCCGGGGTCTGGCAACCCGTCAACCACAGGTACGGCAGCTGCTCCCGGCAGGCCGCCTCCAACTTCCGACTCGACCGGACCCCGGTCATGAAGCCGTACACCCAGACACTCAACAGCGCCCGCGGATGGTCGGCCGGCACCACCTCGTCCAGGCTCGGGGGCAGTAGCCACGGCTGCTCACGGCTCATCGGTCGATGCGGCATGCCCCGTCACCTCCACGCACGACGGCCCGCTGGGCTGCGACGCCCCCACGCAGCATCGCCCACCTTATGAAACAGGCTCTGAGACCCGCCCCTTGTATGTTGCAGGACCCTCGGATCGTCCGGGGGACCTCGTAGGGCCGGGACAGCCCGACCGCCCCTTGGTCCAGTGAGACCGTTTCGTAGCGTGGTCGTCCCGGCCCTCACGCTGGCTCAGAGCCCGAACAGTTGCCTGGGCCGTCAGCACGAGCCCGAATTTATAAGGCAGGGCGGGAAGCCAGCGCCTCTTGGAGGGTACCGAAATGTCGGACCTGGTGTTTCTCGGGATCGATGTCGCCCGCGACGCCCTGGAGGTGGCGGTCTATCCGACCGGCGCAGCCTGGCGCGTGCCCAACACCGCGACGGGCCACGCCCGCCGACGCCGCTGGGCGCAGCGCCACCACCCCGCCCGCGTGGTCATGGAAGCCACGGGCGGCTACGAGCAGGCCGTGGCTGCGGCCCTCGATGCCGCCGGGGTGCCGGTGGTCGTGAGCAATCCCCGCCAGGTGCGGGACTTCGCCCGCAGCCGCAACATCCTGGTCAAGACCGACCACATCGACGCCAAGGTGATCGCGCGCTTCGCGGCCGAGGTTCAGCCGCCCCTGCGCCCGCGCCCCTCGGCTGCCAGTCAAGCAGTGCCCGCCCTGGTCACCCGCCGGCGCCAGCTCCTGGCGGATCGGGTCGCCGCACAGCAGCGGCGCCCCCTGGCCGGGCCCAGCGTCCAGGCCGACATCGACGCCCACGTGGCCTGGCTCTCCAAGCGCGTGACCGCCCTCGACGCCCAGATCGCCGCGGCCCTCCAGGCCGAGGCGGCTTTGCGCGCCCGCGCCGGCTGGCTCCAGAGCATCCCCGGCATCGGCCCCACCGCCAGCGCCACCCTGCTGGCCGAGCTCCCTGAACTCGGCACCCTCTCGCGCCGCCAGATCGCCGCCCTCGTCGGCGTCGCGCCCTTCAATCGCGACAGCGGCGCCTCCGTCCGCGCCGTCCTTTACATGGCCACCGTCTCCGCCACCCGCGCCAATCCCGCGATCCGCGCCTTCTATCAGCGGCTCCTCGCCGCCGGCAAGCGACCCAAGGTGGCGCTCACCGCCTGCATGCGCAAGCTCCTGATTCTCTGCAACGCCCTCTGCAAGCACGAGACCCTCTGGGACCCCACCATCGCCGCCTAGGACTTGCCAGCCGAACACAGTTGCTACGCAATACGGCCGGAGACGCCGGGATGGCGGAGGGTGGAGAGCGGCTCGTGGCTTAGGCCACCACCTCGAAGCCGAAGAGGGTGGCGTTGGTGAGTTGGAACCTGAGCACGACCGGGCGGCTGGCGGCGGCGCTGACACGAGTCGTGGCGGCCCAGGTGACAGGCGCTTCCAGGTGGTCGCCGCGGATCGGCGCCGACTGCTCCAGACCGTAGCCATCGCGGGGCGTCCAGTCTTCATTCTGGAGTTCGACGCGGATTGAGCCGCCTTGTTCGGTTTTGGCGTTGAGGCGGAGGGTGGCGCCGTGGAGGTGGAGGGGTGGAGTCCAGAATTCGGCGTGGCGGTCGGCGACGAGGCCGGCGAGGCGGCCGCGGGGCCAGGTGGCCCAGGCGATGCCTTCGCCATGGCCGGGTGCGGGGTGCTTGTGGGGGGCCGGGAACGCGCCATAGGGAATGCCGATGCGGTCGCCGGGCAGGTCGACCAGTCCGGTTCCCGCAAATACGCAGCCGCCATCGACGGATCCGCGTGGGCCCGGTTCGAGGCAGGGGCCGCCGGGAATAAAGCTCCAGCCAATGTTGTCGGCGCTGGCGAGGGCGACGACGGAGGTGGTGTCGCCGGAACGGTCGTAGACGTTGGGGAACATGAGGTGGGTGGAGGGATCGCCGGGGTAGGTGGTCTTGCCGATGGTGTAGATGTCGCTCCAGGGGGTGTCGATGGGCGACGCGGTGACGAGGGGGGTGGCGAGGGGCCAGTCATGAAAGTCGGTGGTTTCGGCGCGGGCGATGGTGCGGCGGCCCCAGCTCCAGCCGCGGGTGTACCAGACGTAGGTCTGCAGTGCGGGGTCCCACTCGGCGACGTTGCCGGTGTCGGCGAGGTGCCAGGCGATGGGCTTGTCGTGAACGGTCCAGCCGAGGCCGTCGGGCGAGGTGGCGGCGAAGATGGCGGCCTGGCCCTCGTGCATTCGCGTCATGGGATCGACGGGGGTGCCGGGATGCGGCAGTCCTTCGAGGCCGGGGACCGCGTCGGTCTGGCCCATGAACATGCACTTGAAGCGTTCGTGCGCCGGGGCGGTGTCGTCGCGGAATACGGCGGCACCGATGAGGCCGCGGGGTCCGGCTAGCTCGCGGCCCAGAACGATGTTGTTGGCGCGGGAGCCGCTCCACTCCTGGAGGCCGAGCTCGGGTTTGCGCCAGGTGAGGCCGTCGTCGGACTCGGCGTAACAAAGGACAACGCCCCAGATGTCGCGGGCGGGGAGGTGTTGGCGGCGTTGGGCGTCCCAGAGGTCCTCGGGGGCGCCTTCGTACCAGAGGCGGTAGCGGCCGCTGTCGTGGATGACGGTGTCGACGCTGTCGACGAGCCAGTATTCCCAGGGTTGGTCGCCGCGGATGAAGGGTTCGGATTTGGCGGCCGGTTGCAGTTCGAGTCGAATGCCGTGGGGCACGGCGGCGTGGGCGGGGGTGAGCCACGAGTTCCCCTCAACCGGATCCCATGTGCGGCGCTCAACGCCGTCGGCGTCGAGCCAGCGGGCGCGGCCGGCGTGGACGTAGCGGTAGTCGACGAAGGGGTGGTAGCCGGCGGCGACGTCGAAGGGGGGCGCGGTACCAGGCCAAGCGGTGGGCATTACGCAACTCCTCAGAGTGCCCGGAAGGATCTCATGATTCGGCAGAGGGACGCCGTGGGCAACGCCGCGGGCCGGTGGAGGTGGACGACGCCGGCTGTGGAAGCCCTATCGATGCGCCAGGCCGCAGCGACCGAGCGGGCCGCAGGCTTGGCCGGCGCTGCCGGGTCACCGCTTGCCTGGCCGGCTATGGGTGGTCCGGGATGGCCTCGGTCCCGTCCCAGATCGGCTGCATTTCCCACGCGTTCAACGAAGCCACGCGGGCATCGCCGCGGGCGCTGAGCAGCTGGATGCCAACGCTGTCGGACCGCGTCGGGTAGATCCGGCTTGCGGCGGCCCGACCGTTGGCGAAGACCTCGATGGTTGATCCATCCAGAAACACCTGGAGGCGCAGCGCGCGGCCGCGGGGCAGACGCAGGGGCCCGCCCGTCATGGGCCGCTCTGTTGTTGGGTCAAGACTGGACTGCCGACAGTCGAGTTCAAGGCGGTCCTTCATGAAGCTGTAGGTGATGCGCGTCTGCTCCGCCCCGTCTGGCGAACAGCGGACCGCAAGTCCCACCGTGTCCGCATGCGTGGGCTCGAACTCAGCCACGATCTCCAGGCGGTCGCCCAGCACGCCGTCGACGGTGTGCGGCTCAGCGGCCGAGAGCGGGATGTCGACTTGTGTGAAGCGCCGTCCCCGCAAGACCTGCAGTTCCGGCGCCGGCTCCGAATGCAGCCGTCCGGCGGGATCGAGGGTCAACACGCGCGGCAGCGAGATTGCTCCCGACCAGCCGGCAGCGCGGAGGGCTTCCGGCGTGCGTCCCTCGCGGAGCCAGCCCCACATGAGGCGGCGGCCCTGGTCGTCCAACATCGTCTGCGCCGCGTAGAAGTGCGCACCGAGGTCGACTCGACCTCCGAAGTCAGCGTCGTAGCTCTGAGCGGCGTACGAGCCCACGAAATAGCCCACCGACGCCGATGGATTGGCTGACACGAGCAGCACCTGCCGGCCGTCCAACGGAAAGAAGTCGGGACACTCCCACATCGCGTCGGTCTGTTCGGCGTCGCCGGTCAGCAGCAACCCGAGGTAGTCCCAGTGGATCAGATCGGGCGACCTGTAGAGCGGGAGCGTGCCGCCTACACCGTGGATGCCGCAGCCGACCAGCTGATACCAGGCGTCGCCCTCCCGCCAGACCGCATGGTCACGAAACCCGGTGATGTCCAGCCCCGCCGGCGGCTCGCGGATGACCGGATTGGATGGGTGTTTGGCCCACCGGACCAGATCATCCGAGCCCGTGGCGATACACGGGCGTGACGTATAGGGCCAACCGGGCGGCGCGCCGGTGTAGACGATGGTCGGTACCCCGTCGTTGTCCACGGTGCGGCCGGAGCAGCACCCGGCCCGATCGGGCCCGCCAGGCGTTGGCACGAGCGCGAACGGCAGGTGGTCCCAGCGCACCAGATCGTCGCTCACCGCGTGGGCCCAGACTCCCGCGGCCAGGACGGTGCTGTGCGGCTGGTACTGGTAGAAGAGGTGGTAGCGCCCCTTCCAATGAATCAGCCCAAAGGCATCGCAGGTGAAGTGGGCGGGTGGCAGAAAGTGATAGCTGGGACGGTGCGGGTCGTGCATGGCGCCCTCAGGCTCCGGGCGGATCGAGGCGGAGCGTCCGGCGCGGACGGCTCTGGAGCCGTGGCTTCAGATTGCCGGGGCGGTCAGGCAGGACGGGGCAGAAGCCTTGGTCGAGATCCATTTGACTCCTGACACGCGCCGCAGTAGATTCGATTCCAGATAGTTCTGGCCCAAAGTGTACCACGTCCCCAGACTGCGTTGCGGGGTCGGAACGATTGGCTTGGGAGGGTGACATGCATCCGACGATGACACGACGGCAGGCATTGCGCGCAAGTTGCGGGGCGGCCATTGCAGTGACCGGCGCCATGGCGCTCGCGGCCTGCGGTGAGACGCAGGTCGTCACGGTCGAGAAGGTTGTGGAGAAGGAAGTCCCGGTTGAAACGATCGTGACAAAGGAAGTGCCGGTCGAGAAGGTGGTCACGCGGGAAGTCGTCAAGGAAGTGACGGCGCAGCGTGGGGCCGTAAAGATCGAGTTCCATCACGACCACACCTCCGGTCCGCGCGGCTCGGCCATGAGTTGGGCGCTGGAACGATTCGAGCAGACCAACCCCAACATCCTGATCCGATTCGTACCACAGCCTGAGGATTTCCTGGATTCCTTCGCGATTAAGCAAGCCGCAGGCACGACGGGTGAGCTGGCGTTACTCAGTGGGTATTTCATGACGGCCTGGGTCAAGTCTGGAGCATTCACCCAGATCAACGAGTCGTTGAAAAGGAATCCAGCGTGGGATCCAAGCGCTATTTTCCATACTCCGGATGAGTTCGGCCTTGTCTACTGGAACCGGGTGCCTTCGCCGCATCTGGACCCCGTCACCGGACCGCTGTGGGGACTCCCCTACCAGGGCAATATCAACGCCTATTCGTACAACCTGGACATCATGGATAGCGCTGGTATCGACTTCCCCAGTGAAGGTAGTTGGGGACTGGAGACTGAGTATCTCGATGCCTTGACGAAGGCAACCGACCCTGAGATTGATCAGTGGGGGATGCGGATGACGGGAGCTCACCACCAATTCGTGCAGTGGTGGCCTCTGGCGCTGGCGGATCGCGACAATTTGATGCCATACATGAACGAGGACGGGACCCACTATGAGTGCTTAGACGATGGCGGTGATCGTGGGTTGCAGCTTTGCGTTGACATGATTCAGAAACACAAAGTCTCGTTTGCACAGGAGGCGGCAAAGGAAATCTCGGGTGAGTTCTCCAGTCCGTTCGTAGCGGGCAAAGTATTGGTTGACATGCAAGGTGGGGCTACTGGTTACAACGTCGGCAGAATCAAAGACCGCTTTACGTGGGGGATGGGGCCGACGCCCGAGGGGCCGCATGGTCCTGTCCCGACGATTTTTGGCGGCCAAGCGCATACGGCGACGAATACGGCGCAAAAGACCGGCACGGTCGAGGAGTCGGTGGAGGTGCTGTTGTTCTTCGCCGGTGAAGAGGTTCAGACCCGCATCGCGATTGACCGCGGATCGTTCCCAATGTACAAGGCGGTGCTCGATTCGCCGGAGTTCGCGGCGGCTCCACCTGAGAATCACGTGTACTGGAAACGAGTGGCGAATCGCACGGATCACCGACACGGGCAATCGTCGCATCCGGGGCGTGTCGAAATAATCAGGGCCGCAGGCTGGGATTCGATGATCAATGGTGAAGAGTCACTTGATGAAGGTGTACCGAAGCTCATCGCAGCAAAGGACCGAGTCCTTCAAAACGAATTGGAACGCTTTAACGAGATCAAGACTTGGGCTGAGTCGCTCCCGACCTAGGCGTCAGCGGGGAATTGCCCCTCGCCGACGCCTGGTTCGCGGGCGGCGAGCCGAGGCCAGGTGGCGGGTTGTGCTGAAGCACCGGGCACCCCGTCACCTAGCCTTGAGGAAGTGTCGAGCTACGAGAGGAGACCATGGAGGCAATGACTACCGATCCTGATCACGCCGGGAACCCGTTTGCGGTCGAGGGACGCTGGTATCGCGGGAACCTACACGGCCACTCCACGAACTCGATGGACGTGCCCGAGGACCGGGGGAAGTCGCCCGCGGATTTCGTGGCGTGGTACCGGGACCATGGCTACGATTTCGTGGGGATTACCGACCATCGTGTTCTGACCGACACGTCGGCGTTTGCAACGGCTGAGTTCCTCACCATCAATTGCATTGAGACACATAACTGGGATGCCCGGGGCGTGCTCTTCGATATCGTGGGGGTTGGGGTCCATAGCTTTTCGCCTTCGTCCGAGGACTGTCACCCACTGCCGGCGCCGGGGGGTTCGGGCGGCCCACAAGGCGCCATCGACCGAATCAACGCCGATGGCGGCATCGCCAATCATGGTGCACCCGACCGGTTCGGGGCTGGGTGCTGGCGACCTTCGCCAGTTCCAAGGGTTCGTAGGAGTCGAGGTTTATAACGCCGCCAGCGATGATCTGTTTTCGAAGGGCTACTCCACCATTCTGTGGGATGAGTTCATCCTCGCCTCCCTCGAAGGCCTCGATGCCCACAGCAATCTGACGTGGGGTTTCGCGGCGGATGACGTGCACTACTTTGCCCCCAACGAGGCGGGGCGCGGCTGGGTGATGGTGCGGACCACCGACTTCAGCGTGCCGGGGTTGTTGACGGCGATGCGCGCAGGCCACTTCTACGCGTCCCAAGGTCCGGAGATCCATGATGTTCAGATCGCGGGAGGGAAAGTGACGGTTGAGTGCTCGCCGGTGCGCCGGATCAGCGTCATGGCCCGTCGCAACCGCGGACGAACCTACCGAGCAACGGGCGATGACGTGCTGACCGGCATCGAGCACGAGCTGCGCCATGGAGTCCCAGGCATGGATCCTGAACGCCAGGAACTGTACGTCCGCATCGAGGTGGAAGACGCGGAGGGCCGCCAAGCCTGGACTAACCCGCAGGCGCTGTAGAGGAAGATGTCTAGGGACGGCGCGAGGACTCCGGTTCGGCTGCGAGCGGCGGCATGTCACCCCTGCCACGGGCGTGTCGTTCGCCCGGCGAGATTCGGTTTCGCGCCCGGGACGAGACCGAACCGTCACCGACGGCGCGCGAGATCGTGCGCGATCGGCCAGCTCGACGAATACGCACGGCGCGAGACTATTGCAGGCGATGTCAGGTTCGGGCAACGATCCGGGAGGATCTCATGCACACGCTGAGCCGCGAGCAGGTCGATTTCTACAACGAAAACGGATTCCTGCGCTTGGAGCACGTATTTGCGGCGGACGAGGTTCGCCGCCTGTCGGACGAGTTGGAGCGGCTGATGCAGGAGTGGACCGCGGAAGGTCCAGGCTGGGTGGGCCCGTGGCGTGAGGCGTATATGACGGCGGAGGAAGACGAGCGGGCCCGCGCGACGTTTCTAAACGACCTGCATTTCTACTCAGCAGCGTATATGCGGGCCGCGATGAACGACAGGCTTACCGGGGCGGTGATCGATCTTTTGGGGCCTAACGTCGAGTTGCACCACACGACACTCCACGCCAAGGCGCCGGAGATGGGCACCCCGTTCCCTATGCATCAGGACCACGCGTTCTATGCGCACGAGGGTCCCGGCTACATCGACGCGATCGTGCACATTGACGCGGCGAGCGAAGAGAACGGCTGCCTGAAGTTCTTGCCGGGCTCGCACAAAGCAGGGCCGTTGGACCACTTCAGCAGCGAGAGCAGCGTCCCCTACCTGCCGGTGGACCAGTACAAGCTGGAGGATGCGGTCTCGGTGCTGGGCAACACCGGCGACGTGGTGTTCTTCAGCTATTACACGGTCCATGGCTCCGCGCCGAACCGCACGTCGCAGTGGCGGCGGCTGGTGCGCTTCGGGTACCGGGACCCAGCCAATGCACAGGTTGCGGGCACTGCTCACGGGCGGCCGGGCCCAATGCTGTGCGGTCAGAAACGTCCCAGCGAGTCGAAGGCGACGGCGGCCTAGCACGGTACGGGCCACGTCCAAGGTGGACAGCTTGGCGGTTTGGATGACAACAAAGTGACATGCCGCCAAACAACCGGTCCAGGTTCAGGGAGCTGAAGCACAAAACGGGGAACGCATAGTCCGCAGACGACTGAGGCCGGCGCAGATCATCAACGAGCTCCGTCAGGCGGAAGTAGCGGTGACGACGGGGCAGTCGTTCGCTCAGGTCGGCAGGGTATCGGGGAACACCGAGCAGACCTACGGCCACGCCGCCGCCAGCGGCGTCTGCGGTCTTGCCCTAGGCGGTCAGTGGCGCCCCAGGCACCGACACGAGCGGGATTGTGGGCCGAAACTTTGGCAGCGTCCCACGAACGGCGGCGCGTGCGGCCAGAGATGGAAGGCGGGTCGCTTCTCCAGGCCGGGGGGATCTCGGCCGATGGCCTGCCGCTTGAAAGCCTCGCACCGCAGGGTCCGTGGCCCCGGCGCCAGCCGCGCCTGCCCAGGTTAGTACGGCTCAGACCGGCGAGATGGAGCCAGCCTCGCGCGAGCGTCTCTGCCGGGGCGGCTTCAACCCGTGACCTGTCGATCCCACCAGAGACCAGGCAAAGCGGATAAATACTTCGTCCACGAATTGCTTGACGACTAATCTTTCTACTTCGTATCATTTCGCCCACATGCATGCAGGTTGACGCGCGGCCACACGGGAGGCGGGTGTAGGCCACCGCCGACGGTCACCGTCGAGCGTGGGGCTGTCGACCCGGTGGCGTGACTTCAGGCGCACGGCCGGCGAAGTCAGGTCCATAGGAAGGCCAAATGATGTCTGACCGAACCAAGAATCCAGCAGCGGGTGGCTCGGTATCACGCCGGGTACTCCTGCAAGGCACGCTCGCGATCGCCGTCGCTGGCGCGGGGTCCGGACTGCTGGCCGCCTGCGGCGAAGAAATGCCGCCGGAGGAGCCGGCACCTACGGCCGCGCCTGCGACTCCCGCCGCAACAGTCGAGACTCCCGCTGCAACACCGCAGGCGGGGCCGGTGAATTTCCGGTATGTGACCGATCACACGTCCGGTCCACGCGGTGAGGCGATGCAGTGGGGTCTTGCCCAGTTCTCCCAAACCCGGCCCAACGTCAATGTCCGCTTCGTACCGCAACCCTCGCAATACGAGGACGTGTTCGCCATCCAGATGGCCGCCGGCACGCAGGCGGAAGTCGGCATGCTGAATGGCGGCACCTTCAATCATTTCGTCGCGGCCGGCGGCTTCACGCAGATCAACGATGTTCTGGACAAGCATCCGGATTTCAACCCCGAGTTCTGGTACTTCAACGCGGACAGCTACACGGTCAACTACGAGTACGGGCAGGCGAACGGTGAGCTGCCACCTCAGGTGATGGAAGGGCCGCAGTACGGGATGCCGTTCCAAGGCGGGCTGAACGGACCCGCGCTCAACCTGACCCTCGCCGAGGAGTATGGCATCGAATTCCCGTCGCCTGGCTGGTCCTATGAGAACGAGTTTCTGGAAGGCGCCAAGAAGGCCACCAATCCCGAGAAGGACACCTGGGGGAACTTTGGCGTCCACCAGAGTTTCGACTTCAACTGGGGTCCGATGATGTTTGCCGATGGCGCTCGCTCACACCGGAATGCGAGCGAGACCGAACTCTATGTCTTCGAGAATGGCGGAGACACCGGCTTCCAGTTCGCCGTTGACCTCATTCACAAGCACAAGGTCGCGCCGCCTGCCGCCATTGCGAAAGAGATAAGCGGCGAGTTCGGCGACCCAATGACTGCCGGAAAGGCGTGGGTCAATCTTTGGTGGGCCGGCTATACGGGGTTCTTCATCCCGCGGATCAAGGATCGGTTCCAGTGGTCGCTCTGTCCGCAGCCTGTCGGGAGAACCGGCAATCCGGGGCACTGGTGGTCGAGCACTGGCAACCTGGTGACGAGTGCGGCCACGACGTTTGGCGTGGTGGAGGAGGCCGCCGACTTTTCGCTCTTCACGGCCGGCCCCGTATTCCAGGACCGGATTGCCATTGAGCGCGGCACGTTCCCGATCTTGAAGTCTGCCCTTGATCGACCGGAGACGCTTGCGGCGCCGCCGGAAGGCATGAAGTGGCAGAAGACCTTCATGGAGTATGAGGACAAGAAGCCCATGATGATGCAGCTCCCGAACTTCTGGGAGTTCTATGAGTGGCGGAACTTCGCCGAATTGGCGTTCATCGGTGAAAAGTCGGCCGATGAGGTTGTACCGCAGATGCTGGATTACGCCCGCAGGGACCTGATCTCTCAGCGAGATCAATACGACCAGAATCGCGAGAAGCTCGGCCTGCCGCCGCTCGCGTAGCTGGGTGATCGTTGTGTAAAGGGCGGGTCGCATGACCCGCCCTTCGCACGTTTCGTGCGTCGGCTGGTGCCGCGGCGAGCGATACGCGCGGTTTGCGTATCGCGATCACAACCTGTCCGAATCCTTGTTGCTGATTTGGGGCGC
>JAPPLN010000041.1 GCA_028874175.1 Chloroflexota bacterium | reverse complement strand
GCGCCCGTAGCTCAGCGGAATAGAGCACTGGTCTTCGGAACCAGGGGTCGGGGGTTCGAATCCCTCCGGGCGTGCCGCGGCCCCTCCGGTGCCTCTGGATCGTGGGCGCACCTGCCGGCCCTACCTGCGGTCGACGCCAATGGAAGTTGAAGCCTGGGACCGGAGTGAGGTGATCGCCGGGCGACCGTAGCTGACGCTTCTGCCGGCCAATCTTGCGCTTGAGCTATCCGACTGTGATACTTCGTCTCATATATGCTGAGACGAGATTGCAGTCATGATGGCAACGTCCGTCGACGACCGTGTCGACGCCTTGCTTGCGAAGTTGGGGCGCCGGGTAACCGGTCCCCGGCGTAGAGTAGCGCGCTTGCTCGCTGGCAAGCGGGGCTCATTCAGTGCCGAGGCGGTGAACGAGGAGCTCCCGGACGTCGGGCGCGCCACGGTCTACCGGACCCTCAAGCTGCTTTCCGATGCGGGCGTGCTCTGCAAGGCCATTCTTCCTGACGGCTCGCCTCGGTACTCCATCGACCACTCCTGGCATCACCACCATCTCATCTGCTCGTCCTGCGAGACGGTCCAGGAGTTTCGCAGTGTGGAGTTGGAGCGACTGCTCTGCGAACTGGGAGATGAAATCCCGGGCCGCGTGCTCGGCCATCAGGTCGACTTTTACGTGAACTGTGTGGACTGCTTGCAACACGAACGGGCCGCTGAGGCCCACTGAATCGCCAGCTACGGAGGCTGATGACATGAGATTTGGTATCAGAAGCTTGGCATCAATTGCCATGATTCTCTTGGCATTGGCTGCCTTTGTCGCTTGCGGGGAGGACGCGGACGACGACGAAGGCTTGTCCGTCGTCGCCAGTATCTATCCGCTGGGCTACTTCACGGAACGAATTGGCGGCGACCAGGTAACGGTGACGGTTCTGGTTAAGCCGGGTGTCGAAGCGCATGGGTTTGAGCCAACGGCCTCGGACTTGCGGACGATCGGGGCGGCGGACCTGGTTGTAATGAACGGGCTGGAGCTTGAGCCTTGGCTGGAGCGAGCCCTTGAGGCGCTGGAAGACAGCGACACGCGGGTTGTCCTGGAAGCGGCCGACGAATCCCAGGCGATCGATGGGGTCGCGCACGGCCACGAGGACGAAGGACACGAAGAAGAGGGCGAAGGCCACGACCACGAAGGCCACGACCACGAGAAGGAAGGCGAAGGCGAGAAGGAAGAGGGTGAAGGTCACGACCACGAGGGTCATGACCACGAGAAGGAAGGCGAAGGCGAGAAGGAAGAGGGCGAAGGTCACGACCACGAGGGCCACGACCACGAGAAGGAAGGCGAAGGCGAGAAGGAAGAGGGCGAAGGCCACGACCACGAGGGCCACGACCACGAGAAGGAAGGCGAAGGCGAGAAAGAAGAGGGCGAAGGCCACGACCACGAGGGCGAGGGCCACGAGGAAGAGGGCGACCACCACGAGGATGAGCACGCGCATCACGCGCACGAACTCGATCCGCACATGTGGCTCGACCCCGTGCTGGCCGTCGTTCAGGTGGAGCGAATCCGCGACGCCCTGATCGCCGCCGACGCCGACAACGCCGACGTCTTCCGCGAAAATGCGGCTGCGCTAATTAATGAACTCAACGAGCTGCACGCGGAGTTCTCGCAGGCCCTGGCAAATTGCCGGCACGATCACTTCGTCACGTCGCACGCGGCCTACGGCTACCTGGCGGCTCGCTACGCCGTGGAGCAGATTCCGATTGCGGGGCTGTCACTGGAGGCGGAGCCGTCGCCGCAGCGACTGGCGGAGATCACCGACCAGGTAATCGACCTAGGGCTCGGGTATGTGTTGGTGGAGCCCGTGGTGGCTGGCACGCTTGAGGAGACCATCCAGCGCGAGACTGGGATCGAACTCATCCCGATTCATGCCATCGAGAGCGTCACCCAGGACGAGCTGGATGCGCACGACGACTACTTCGGCCTCATGCGCGACAATCTGGCCAGCCTCAAGCTGGCCCTGGAGTGTGCATGACCGAGGCCGCGTCACCCGGCGTGATCGAATGGGAGCGCGTGAGCTTCTCGTACGGTGCCGTTGCCGCGCTCCAGGACGTGTCGCTATGCATCCATTACGGAGAACTGGCGGCCGTCATGGGGCCCAACGGCAGCGGGAAGAGCACGCTCATCAAACTGGCGTTGGGCTTGCTTCAGCCTGACTCGGGGCGCGTGCGCCTGTTCGGTCGCGACGTAAAGGACTTCGACCAGTGGGGTCGCGTGGGATACATGCCGCAGGTCGGGACCGGGGCGTGGCGAGACTTTCCGGCGACCGTGTCCGAAGTCGTGTCGCTTGGAACGTATAACGGCGTATCGCCGCTTGGGATTTTCCGACGCTCCGAGAGAGCGGACGTCCTGGCGGCCATCGAGACGGTTGGCATGACGGCGTATCGATCGCGGCGCCTTGCCGGGCTTTCGGTCGGACAGCAGCAGCGGGTGCTTCTGGCCCGCGCCCTCGTGCGGAACCCGGACCTGCTGGTGCTGGACGAACCGGCAGCCGGTGTCGACGTGTCCGGCGAGGAGCAGCTGTACGCCGTTTTGCGCGACCTGAGCAGAGACCGTGGCATGGCCATCGTCATCGTGTCGCACGACATTGGCGCGATGTTGCGTGAGGCCACCACGGTGGCCTGCCTCAATTGCCGGCTGGTCTTGCATGGCCAGCCCCACGACCTCACGGTCGAAGAAATGTCCACCCTGTACGGGGCGCCGGTGGATGTGCTGATCCACGACACGGCGCATGAATTCGAGGGCGCGTTGCATCGGCACCGGTAACCATGCCCGCCATCCTGCAGTACGAGTTCATGCTTCGCGCCCTGGCCGGCGGTATCTTGGTCGGCGTCCTGGCGCCGGTCTTAGGTACCTTCGTCGTACTCCGACGTCTGTCACTCATTGCCGATACGCTCGCGCACGTGGCCCTGATGGGGGTCGCGATTGGGCTGGCGTCCAGGTTTCTGCCCACCCTGGTTGCCCTGCTCGCCGCAACCGTGGGCGCGATTGTCGTCGAGCAACTCCGCGCTCGCGGCCGGCTGCCCGGTGACGTGGCGCTTGCCGTGGTGCTGTACGGCTCGTTGGCAGTTGCCGTGGTGGTGATTGGAGCCGCCGGCGGCTTTAACGTCGATCTTTTCTCCTTTCTATTTGGCTCGATCCTCAGCGTTGCTCCCCTGGACTTGTGGTTGCTCGCCGCCTTGGCCGTGGTTGTGTTGCTCTTCGTCGGCGTGTTTTTTGTCGACTTGGCACAGATGGCCTTTGACGACAACCTGGCCAGGGTGAGTGGCGTTCGAACCGACTGGCTCAATCTCGTGTTGGCGGTGCTTACCGGTGCCACGATCACGCTGTCCATGCGCGTCGTGGGCGTGCTCCTGATTGGAGCCATGCTGGTGATTCCGGTCCTGGTGGGACTGCGTCTGGCGCGCGGCTTGCGGGCGGCCATGGCTACAGCTGTTCTGGCGGGCGTGCTCAGCGCCGTTGCCGGGTTGACCTTCGCGTTCTACGGCGATCTGTCGGCAGGGGGCTCGATTGTTTTGACGGCGCTCTTGCTCCTGGTGCTAGCGAACCTCTTGGTCCGCTTGCAGCTCTGGCGCCGCAAGGCTGCCGCCTAGGATTGCTATCTGCGAATCAGCGGTAGTCGCCATCGTGGCGATGATCGGCCAACTAACGGTGGAGGCCGGTAGGTAATCTAGCCGCAGGTCGCCGGAGGTCGTATGGCGAGAGCGCTGCGAGCCGGAATCGTCGGCTTGTCCGGCATAGCCGCACGGCTGCCGGAAGCGGCCGCGGGCCCCGGCATGGGGGTCCGGCTGCCGGTGTCCCACGCCGCCGCCTACTACAGCGTGCCGGACACGGAACTCGTCGCCGGCTGCGATCTCCGTCCCGAGCGGGCCGCCGACTTCAAGCGACAGTGGTCCGTGCTGCTACCGAACCTTCGTGTGTATCCCGACCACCGGGCCATGTTGGCCGCGGAAGACCTGGACATCGTCAGCGTGGTCACCAGCGACCACGCGCACGCCCAGGTCGTGGTCGACGCGGCCGAGGCTGGAGCCCGGGGAATCCTCTGCGAGAAGCCAATCGCCACCACGCTCGCCGACGCCGATCGCATGATCGCCGCCACCGAACGGGCGGGCATTCCACTGCTGGTCAATCACACGCGCCGCTGGATGTCCCCCTGGTTGCAAGTCGCTCGCTTGATCCGCGAAGGGACGATCGGCCGGGTCCAGCGCATCGTGGCCAGCCAAGGCGGCCCTCGGGCCATGCTGTTTCGAACGGGCACGCACATGTGCGACAGCATCGTGTGGTTTGCCGGTGCCCAGCCGCTTGCGGTCTATGCCGTGCCCGAGCTTGGTCAAGAACTGTACGGCCCTCGGTACGCAGGGGACGGCGGCCAAGATCCCGGAACCGATCCGGCGCTGAGCGTGCTCATCGAGTTCGATGACGGCACGCGCGCGTTCTGGAATCTGTGTAAGACGATGCCGCAGGTATACGACATCGACATCTATGGTGAGAACGGGTGTATCAGGGGCCGGACGTTTCCCGGCGACGAGATCTCGATCACGCTTGACCTCGGCAATCACCGCCTGGTCACCGAGCCGCTGGCGCGGGTCCAGCACACCTATGGGTGGTTTGCCGGTTGTGTTTCCGAGTTAGTGCTGCTGATACGCGACGGCGGCGAGCCGTCCTCGGGCGGCCGCGAGGCGCGAATGTCACTGGAAATCATGCTCGCTGCCCTGCAATCCCAGTCGCGCGGCGGTGAGCGGGTCGGGCTACCGATCGTCGACGCGTAACCGACCGCCGGGAGTGTCGTCGCTGGGCGTGCCTCAGTCGGCCCTGTACGAATTGCCAGTAGCACGAAGAAGCTTCACGAGCAGCGCCGGTCGGCTGCGGGAAGCCTGCATGTCGAGCCGGAGCCCAGGACTGAGCTGATGCCTCAAGCCAGTAGCGGGCGTACCTCCGAGCAGACTATGTGATCGCCAAAAAAGGGTTGGCACGTTCGTATATGTAGGGCAAACTTCGGGGCCAAGCGCCCGAGGTTTCGGGAGGACTCGGCCACGGCAGCACTGCCAGGCCGTGACTCGGGCCGTTCGAACGGAGCATGCGGCGTCCAACTCGCGCCGCGCCTTTGACCAGCAATATAAGGCGGCGGAGTCTCGTTGTAATTGCGACCGCTGCCCTATCGTTCATCTGCTTTTCCGGCGTCGCCGATGCGGCTGGACCGACCGACTCTGTCGTTCCGACCTCGGACGGATCAACCCTGCACGGTGAAGGCGTTGGCTCGTGGCAGTGGACGCGAGCCTCGGGTTACGGACCCCCAACCCACTGGGATTGCGGGCACGTGGTGAACGGTCGCTGTGTGGGCTACTTCGGGTTTCGCACGGCCTGGGGCTGGCGCTGCGATCCCGAGGCTAACCATGCCTGGGCTGTGCTGGACCGCGAGCGGTCTTTTGGGGTGGCCCACCAGTGGCTGCCGCTGGGGACCTGGGTTGAAATCCGGCTAGTTGAACCTGACCCGCCAACCGGCAAGTGGCTGGCGTCCGGACGTTCGGTGCTGGCGCCCGTCACCGACCGCGGGCCCTATGCGCCATGGGGCGACGACGGAGGCTTCGATCTACAGGCTCCGCTAGTGAAAGCCATGGACTGGTCGGTTGAACTCAGCTGGTACAAGGTTCGTGTGCTGGACATTCCGCGCTATTGCCCGGCCCAGGGTGCCGACGTTCCGGACTGGCAGCTGCTGGTCAGCCAGATGGACGCCGACGACCCGCGCACCGCGGCTCTCTTTGCCGCCGCCACCGAATGGCTCGGCGCGTCGCTCTTGCCGCAGAGCTAGCCGCTGCGCCCCGTGCCGGGCACGCCGCTTCCCGCCGTCAGGTAAACGGGTCGAAGTAGGTTCGTCCCTGCCCAAAGTTGTCCATAGCCACCACCTCATCGCCGCGCAGGCGGACTCGAATTTCGTGCGTGCGATGCCTCAACAGGAGCTCGTAGGTGGGCAGCTTGAGCGTGAACGTGAGCGGAGTGCCCACGGGCGGCTTCGCAAACAGCAGGTAGCGCCCCGTTCGCAGCGGTCGCTCGGGCCAGCCGGAAACTGGCGGCTCCGCAGAATCTGCCCAGGCTGGAATCCTTACGAACAGCGGAGCTGGTCGCTTCAACGTAACGACGAGTTGATTCCCGCTGTACGGCGAGTCGACCTTGATCTCATCAGTCTCGTGGTCGAACAGCAGATTGACCCGGTGTCCCGCGGCTTCCCGGCGCGTCGCCTCACGGTACGCCTCGCACAGTGACGCCACCACGCCGCCCACGATGTCCATATTGAACGCGATGCGCGGCAGTCCGATGGGGTGGTGGCCGTAGGGCGCTGGAAACCCAAAGGCGCCCCAATGCCGCTTGGCCACGTCCCGGCGCCCGTCCTCGCCGGCAGGGTTGTCTGGCTCCTCGATCCACGAAATGTCACGCAACTGGCTGGGCAGCAGGTGGCCGCGCAGGATGCGCTCGGCGTCGTCGTAGGCCTCGGGGTACCCCCAGCGGCCCAGGATCAGGGCGGTTTCCAGGATGTCGCCCGTGTTGTTGGCCTCGCCTCGGTCGGGCGGAGCGTCGCGCGCGCTGCTCTCGATCACCCACCCCAGTTCGTCGCGGATTTCCCAGAGACCGCGCGAATAAAACGAATGGACCCGCTCCATCAGCGGCGCGTCGGTTAGCAGATCGGCCAGCTGCGCCAGCGACGACATCACGCACGTGGTGGAGTGCGTGTGACTGCCGAACCGAACCGTGTCGTAGCTCCCGTCGGCCAGGAAGTACTCCGCAACGGCCTTCTCCTTCAGAAGAATCGCCAGCTCGAGCGCCGGTCCGGAACCCGTCGCCCGGTAGAACTTGACCAACGGGCCAATGGCCCGCCCAAGCCCGGTGATGAACGTCCCCTGGTGGTGAAAGTTCACGCCGTGCTCCCGGGCAATTCGATCCTCCACCCAACCTCGGTCCGGGTCCCAGAGCCGGTTGATGGCGGCGATGCTCGCTTCGGCGACCTCGCGCGCCCGTTCGGAGTCCCGGAACCGCGCCAGCGCATACAGCGCATGGAAGCCCTCGCGCACGTTATGCGGGCGAAAGTTCTCCAGAGGCCCGTCGATCCGTTCCCGGTTTAGCGGCAGCGCCAGCGGACCGCCGTATGAGAAGAACGCCGCGCGGGCGTGCTTCTCCACGGCCTCCTCGTCGATCGGAAACCCAAGCGACTCCGCGGTCAGCAGCGCGTTCAGGTGCCGCCCGGGCACGTGCGACTCCGAATGCACTGAGCTAAACGCCAAATGCGGGTCCGGCCAGACCTGCGATCCGAAGAATGGAACGTCGTCGTCGTCCGCGTTGAACACGCTGGCCATCGTCCGGCAGCCGGCCCGGATGGCGCTGCCGATGTCGGTCGTATTGACGTCCCGCAGCTTCATGGCTTGCCGGTAAGCCTGCCGGGTGGCGCGCGAGTATAGGCGCGCCAAATCGCCCGGCGTCGCTTGCCACCGCGTTGACGTATCGTTCGAAAGCGCCGGCAGCCCGTAGCTGCGTCCGCGGTGAAAGGAACTACGAGTGCCCACCCAGTCCACCCTCTGGCGCAGCGGCCAGGACGGCTATCACACCTACCGAATCCCGGCGCTCGTGGTTACCACGGCCGGCGCCGTGCTGGCCTTCTGCGAGGGCCGCCGAGACAGCCGCCACGACCACGGCGAAATCGACCTCCTGGTGCGACGCAGCGAGGACAGTGGCGAATCCTGGTCAGAGCCGCGCGTGGTAGTGGCCGGCGGCGGAGAGACCGCCGGCAATCCCGCCCCTGTCGTCGATCGCACGACCGGACGCGTCTGGCTGCCCTTCGTGCGCAACGATCCGCTGGGAACGGTAGAGCGCGTCGTCCGTCGCGAGTCCTGGCGGCACCCCTATATGACCTTCAGCGACGACGACGGGCTCACCTGGGCCGACCCGATTGATGTGAAGGACCAGGTCATGGATCCCGCCTGGACCTGGTACGCCTTCGGCCCCGGGCACTCCATTCAACTGGCCTCCGGCCGTCTCCTGATCCCCTGCAACCACATGCCGCGCTCGGGGCGCTCGCGTGACGACGTGCCGTTCCGGTCCGTCGTGGTCTACAGCGACGACGCCGGAGCGTCCTGGCACATCGGGGCCGCGGCCGCGGACGGTACCGACGAGTCCATAGCCGTGGAACTGGATGACGGCTCGCTCTACCTCAACAGCCGCAACGAACTGGACACCAAGCGCCGCGTCGCCACCCGCAGCACCGACGGCGGCCAGACCTTCGGCCCCAGCGAGATTGACCAGGCCCTGATCGAACCGCGCTGCCAGGCCAGCGCCCTGCGCCTGGACGACGCCCCCGGCGGCGGTTCCTGGGTCGTCTTCTCCAACCCCGCCAGCACCGTGCGCGAGCGCATGACCGTGCGCTACAGCGCCGACGGCGCCCGCACCTGGAGCGTAGGACGATTGCTGCACATCGGCCCGTCGGCCTACTCCGACCTGTGCCGCCTACCCGACGGCCGCCTCGGCTGCCTCTACGAAGCCGGCGACAACGTCCCTTACGAACGTCTCACCTGGGCGCGCTTCGATCCAGCCTGGCTGGCCGCTCGCGACGTGTGACTGGCCGGAACGTCGTCCTAATGACGCTGCTCCTCGCGGAGCGCCGGACTAGTCGCTTTCAGCCCGTACCCGCACCAATTGCTTCCCAGTGTTGGCCCCACTAAACAGCCCCACAAACGCCGCCGCGGCATTCTCCAGCCCATCCACGATGCTCTCCCGGTAGACGATCTGGCCGCTCGTCACCCATTCGGTCAAGGCGGCCATGGCCTCCTCGTCCTGCTCCGCAAAGTCGTTCACCAGGAACCCCTGCATGCGCGCGCGACGGCGGTGCAGCGTTCGCGAGTGCGGCGGAACCAGCGGCGGCTCGGCCGTGTGGTACTGCGCGATCGCGCCGCAGAGCGCAATGCGGGCGTGCAGGTTGATCTGCCGCAGCATCGCCTCCAGGATTTCGCCGCCCACGTTCTCGAAAATCACGTCGATCCCGTCCGGGCAGGCCGCGGCCAGGTCGTCGTCCAACGAGTCCGTCCGGTAGTTGACCGCCGCGTCGAACCCCAGGTCGTCAACAAGGTGCCGGCACTTGGCCTCGGTGCCGCAGATACCGACCACGCGGCAGCCCTTGATCCTGGCAATTTGCCCGACCGCACTGCCCACGGCGCCCGCCGCTCCGGTCACCACTACGGTCTCGCCCGCTCGAGGCTGACCGACTTCCAGCAGGCCGTAATAGGCCGTCAATCCCGGCATCCCCAGCACGCCCAGCGCGGTCGACAGCGGCGCGGCAGAACGGTCGATGCGCTCCAGCTCGCCCGTCGCCGCCGTCGCGTACTGCTGCCAGCCAAAGTACCCCCGCACCGTCTCGCCCACCGCCATGGCCGGATCGCCTGAGGCCACCACCTCGCCCACGCCCTCGCCGATCATCACCTGCCCGATCGCCACCGGATCCCCGCGATGCGGCTGCTCCCACAGCCGCCCCCGCATGTACGGGTCCACCGAAACGAACGCCGTCCGCACCACCGCCTCGCCCGCTCCGGCCTCAGGAATCGCCGACTCCCGCAGCCCAAAGTCCTCCACCACCGGAACTCCCACCGGCCGCCGCGCCAGCACCACCTGCAGATTCGTCGCAGCCGTCATATGCAGTCCTCCTTGATGAGACCTTCGCACAACGCCCCGTGCCCTCGGAGATGTGCTAGCTCCCTATCGCTCTCCCTGTGGAGCCCTCTGTGCAAGTCACGTGGAGCGCGACGTCGCGGACGCTCGTAGTCCTACCCGGGGGAGAGCCACGGTGCTCGGTTTCAATCCATTCAAGGGGGCGCCGGTCTTCACCCTCTCCAAGGGGAGAGGCAGATTCGGGCGTCTTCGGCCGAAATCGGTGAGGGGTCTTCCGGGCAACCAGCGTCGGGTTACGCAGAGGTCTCTTGATTTGACAGTCCCCCGGTCCAGGCCACCCCCAGGCGCCCCCCGCACCCGCCAGGCAAGCGCCTAGCCAATAGGAAACCCGATATCCGAGATCCTCCGCTCCCCGCGCCTGGCGCCGCGGCGCGGCACATAGGGCTCGCGTTCCTCCCCGACGAAGCGGTTGTCCGCATCCTTCTTCCGCGGATCGGGCAGCGCATCCAGCCGGGCCCGCAAATCGGCCAGCCGGTCCGCGTAGTCCGGGTGGTCGATCAGGTTTGTCGTCTCGTCCGGATCGCGTGCCAGGTCGAAGAGTTGCTCTGGGCAGTCCGGTCCCAGTCCGGGTGTGCCTTCGTGACCGTCGAACCGGAACAGCTTCATGTCGCCATGCTTCACCATCACGGAGGGCCCGTTGTGCACGGCCCAGAGCTCGCTGTAGACATCGTCCGGCCAGTCCTCGTCCTGGCCTTCCAGCAGCGGCGCCACCGAGCGGCCGTCCAGCCCTTCCGGTATCGGCACGTTGGCGATGTCGCAAAGCGTCGGAAACAGGTCCACCAGTGAGACGTTGCGCTGAACCGTGGCGCCGCCCTGCGGATAGCGCTGCGGCCAGCGCACGGCGAACGGCACGCGCGCCGACCCCTCGAAGTACTGCTGCTTCTCCCACAGGCCCTTCTGCCCCAGCATCTCGCCGTGGTCCGACAGGAACACGATGGCGAAGTCGTCCAGCACGTCCAATTCGCGCAGCTTGTCGATTACCCGGGCAAACTGCGCGTCCATCCACTCGATCATTCCGTAGTACGCCGCCGTGGCGCGGTGGGCTTCGCGATAGGTCACGTCCTTCCCCACCTCGACCTTGAAGAAATCCGGGCACTCGAAGTGCTCCGGCACGTCCTCCTCGTAGGGCTTGACCCGGCGCAGGTAGTAGGCGAACAGGTCGTCCGGGCACTGGTAGGGGTAATGCGGCGACCACAGGCTCACCGCCAGCAGCAGCGGGGCGGGATTGGTGCGGTCGTAGGGCTCGTTGACGAAGTGCTCGTCCAGGAACATCAGCGCGCCGTCCACCGAGTAGCGGTCGTGCTGCATCCAGTGCCCGCGCCCGGCCCGCGCGTACCTGATTTCCTGCTTCACCTTGTCCGGCCAGGAGCCTGTGCCCGGATCTCGTTCGATCAGGGCCTGGTGCTCGGGGTCGTCGGCCGGCTCGTAGCCGTTGCGCCCCACGATGTCGCGCCCGATGCGCTGGTGCCAGCCGTGCATCTGGTCCGGCCCAACAAAGTGCATCTTGCCGGCCGCGCACGTCGTGTAGCCGTAGCGCGAGAGGTGTCCCGGAATCGTCAGCACCTCGCTCGGCATCGCGTCGCCGAAGTTCGCGCAGCCGCAATTCCGGGGATAGAGCCCTGAAAGAAAGGCCTGTCGCGCCGGCACGCAGATCGGCGACGGCGTATAGGCGTTGCGGAAGTAGAAACCGCCGTCGATCATCCAATCCAGCGTCGGCGTGCGGATGTGCGGGTCGCCCTCGATCGGCATGACGTCGGGGCGGTGCTCATCATTGATCAGCATCAGGATGTGCGGTTTGCGCTCGGGCATGGCCTTCACCTATCGACGCGACCGCGTGAGCCTACGCCATTCCACCCCCACCTTCCCAAGCGCGACCTGCCAACAGACCCCAACCGTCCCCAAGGGGTGCCGTGGCTCTTACCCCTCCGCGGGGAAAGCAACCACGTTCGATGTCAATCCGTTTGAGGGGACACCGTTCTTCACCCTCTCCGAGGGGAGAGGCAGATTCGGGCGTCTTCGGCCGAAATCGGTGAGGGGTCCTCGGGGCAACCAACTTTCGGGTAATGCAGACGCCTTCTGTGCGAGACAGCGCCTTCCAGGCACCCTCCGCCGGCTCACGCAAAGCTGGCCAAGAGAAGTCCGGTCGGCGCTGCTGGCGGCTCGCACATCAGTCAGTCACACTGCCCGCGACCGCCCCAAAGGGAATCAATCAAATGCCTTCAATGCGACCGAACCGCGTCAAGCACAAGCTCGCCGCCGGAGAACTGGCCACCGGCATCATGGGCACCGGAATGACGGCGGACCTGATCGAGTGGCTGGGCCCGCTGGGATTCGACTCCGTCTGGCTGGAGGGCGAACACGGGCCGCTCGACTACCGGGACATCCCCGACCAGTCGCGCGCCGCCGACCTCTGGGGCATGACCTCCATCGTGCGCGTCAACGAGAACCGCTACGGACCCATCTACCGCGTGCTGGACCTGGGCGCCCAGGGCGTCTGCGTGCCGCATGTGGACACGCGCGACCAGGCCCAGGCCGTAGCCGACGCATCCAAGTTCTATCCCGTGGGCAAGCGGGGAATGACGACCTCGCGCCAGGGCTACGGCGTCTCGGACTTCCTGGAGCGGGCCAACGACGAGTGCCTGGCCATCATCCTCATCGAGGACATCCTGGCCGTGAACAACCTGGACGAAATCCTGGAAGTCGAAGGCGTGGACATCTTCTACGTCGCCCCCGGCGACCTCGGCCAGAGCCTGGGTCACCTGGACTCGACGCACCCCGAGGTTCAGGAAACGATCGACCGAGCGCTGGCGACCATCGTCGCCTCAGGCCGCCACGCCGGAACCCTGGTCACCTCCGCCAACGTCGAACGCTACGTCGACATGGGCGTCGGCTTCGTCACCACCGGCCTCAACGCCTGGATAGCCGAAGGCGCCAAGGACTTCCTGGCGAAGGTCGGACGCTAGGTCTTTAGCGCCGCTTCCGTATCGGCGCTGAGGTCGCGCAATTGGGTCGGACGCACGTAGATCTCTTCGATTAGCGTGCGGCCGGGCATGCAGGCGCAGAGGCGGACGATCTCGGCCAGGTCTTCGGAATGCATCATGGTCGCGCGCGCCTCGGCGTCGGGAACGAGCTTGCGGCGTTCCAGGATCGGGGTGTCGACCTCGCCCGGAAAGATCGTGCAAGCCCGCAGGCCGTGGCCGCGCAATTCGTTGTTGATGCTCTTCATCACGCTTGCCACGGCCGCCTTGGCGGCGCCGTAGGCAACGCCGGCCATGGGGCTGGCTGTGACGGCCGCGTACGACGAAATAGTGATGACGGTGCCGCTGCCCCGCTCCAGCATCCCCGGCAACGCCGCTTGCGTCAGCACCAGCGGCGCCGTCACGTTCAGCCGCTGCACGCCCTCAAAGTCGTCCGGTTCGATCCTGCGCACCGTGCGCGACCGGCTACCCCCGCCGGCGTTGTTCACCAGGACGTCCAGGCGCCCAAATTCGGACTCCGTACGGGCAACCACTTCGCGCGCGGCGCCCGGATCCGTGATGTCGGCCGAAAGAGCCAGCGCCCTGCCGCCCGCATCCCGAGTCATGGCCGCCGTCTCATCAAGCAACCCCTGTCGCCGCCCAACCAACGCCACCGCCGCGCCTTCCCCCGCCAGCGCAATCGCGCTCGCCCGCCCAATCCCGGTCCCAGCCCCCGTAACCAACGCCACCTGCCCATCCAACTCCTGCACGCCCCACCTGCCTCTCGCGGCTGCTGGATCTTCGGTATCGGGTCACTTCACGTTGCGGTGGCCCGTCCGCCGTGAAACTACCTCGTTCACTGTGTCCATCATGTCACCCTTGCCCCACAGCGGTTCGGTCAGTCCAGCCGCCTTCGCCGACCCCCGTCGCTCAGTCTGCACGCAACCAGGGACCCTCCCGCCGTCCCCCGCTGTCCTCTCCACGTAGGGGCACCCCTTGTGGGTGCCCTCTTCTCCGGCTCCCAGCCCGCTCGTGGTGACCCGCCCCTCTTCCGCCCGTGACGCCCCGCATGCATCGCGAGCCCATCGCACCACTGCTCGCGCCCCCGGCACTGTCTTGCCTAGGGGCGGCGTCTCAGACCCGCTCGTTTCCCGTTCACTCGCCTCCTCTGGACGTAGGGGCCGGTCCCCGACCGGCCTCTTCCGGTCGAGGCGTCGAACCACACCCCCAAACGCGCCCAATCGCGAGCCGCCGCCAATCGCGGAATGGACCGCTGTTGGTGGCAATATCTCCGGGGAAAGTTCGCGGGGTTGTTTCAGGTAGATCCGGGTGCGATGGGAATAAGCGATGGCTTCCCAATACATGGGAGAGGCGACGCCGGCCGAGCCCATGCCAATCGGCCGAGCCGCTGCGGTATCGGTGGAGAAGAGCATGAAAAATAGCGACCCCAGACTCGAACAGACCCTGAGTCTCGACCTGGACGTCGGCACGGGCCTGCGTGTGGCCCCGGCCAGGTTTCAGTCCGAGACCAAATTCTCCTGGTCTCTATTCGACGGCTACGACCGCATCCGCATCCTCACCTACTCGGCGGGCGCGTGCGCCATCGTTCACCTCTCGGCAGAGTCCACCTCCAACTAGCCTCGGCCGCTCCTGCCGCTGGCCTCCGCAGCACAAGTGCGCTCCCCTCGTCCCTCTCACCTTCCCCTTGCACCCTCCGCAGGCTGCTAGAGTCAATCCTGTAGAGGGATGCTCTGGAGGAGATGTATGAGGGATTCGCCACCCTCGCCGTCCACCCGGCGAGAGAGGCCCTCCACGCCACCGGATCGCCCGAAAACAGAGACGGCCCGCCTGGGTAACGAGATCTACGAGCGGGACATTCGACACCGGGTCGAGGCCGACCACCACGGCGAGGTCGTGGCCATCGACGTCGAAAGCGGCAACTGGGCCATCGGCGACACCGTGATTTCCGCGACCGACTGCCTCTGGACCCACCACCCCGCCGCCCACGACATCTGGTCCCTGCGAGTTGGCTACCGCGCGCTACATCATTTCGGCGGACGCCCCCTGCGGAGAGCTGAGTGATCGAGGGCGTCGTAAACGCCGCCTATGAACCGATAATCACCCTCGGCGTTCAGGGTCCGACCGGTCAGGCAAGCGAAATCGAAGCCGTAGTAGACACCGGCTTCACCGGATTCCTGACCGCGACTCCGGCCTTGGTCGCGGATTTGCGGCTGCGCTACCTGAGCAGGGGTTGAGCGTCCCTCGCCGATGGCAGCGAAGTGCCCTTCGATGTCTACGATGTCACGGTCCTCTGGGATGGACGACCCGTCCGAGTCGAGGCAGACGCCGCCGACGCCACGCCCCTCGTAGGCATGCGGCTGCTCGACAGCCACAATCTGAACATCGATGTCGAGGACGGCGGCCGCGTCGTCGTCCAAGCCAAAGACTAGCCGGGCTCTCGCCTGTCCACCCTGTACGGAAACTGAGGGGCCGGGAGCGTTGGGAGATTCCCGCTTGGGCAATGTCACTGGCGTCGGCAGCTAGGCTGCCAACGACGACTAATCAGTTGCTGCGGTCCCGGCGGTGGGAGCGCCGAAGGTGCAAATGCTGACAACTGGAGGGCGGAGACAGATGAGGCTGGCTCTGTCGCAGTGCATACCCCGCATCGCGCTTGCGGCGGCGATTGCCCTGGCCCTGGCCGCGTGCGTCGGCAATGACGACGAGAAGAGAGCTACCGAGACGGCAACCACGGTGCCGGCGGCTGAGTCGGGCGCCCCTGTCCTTCCACCCACCACACCGGCGACCACGGCCAGCCAAACTGTCCTTGAGGAGCTGGAGACTGCCGCGCGAGAGCTTCTCGCCAACGAGTTGGACCTAGACGCAGAGGACCTAGAGCTCCAAAGCTCCGAGGCCGTGGAGTGGTCCGACGCCAGCCTGGGATGCCCGCAGGAAGGCTACGCCTACGCCCAGGTCATCACCCCCGGCTACAAGCTGGTCTTCGACCTCGCCGGCACCTCACACGCGGTGCATACCAACGCCGACGGGTCCCATATGGTGATCTGCGCAGACGGGCAGTAGTTGCTTCGAGGCAAGGTTCGTGGTCTGGACAGGCTCTGAACCGAGTTGCGCCGTGGTCTCCCCAAAACGCCACGAATCCCGGCAGGCCACCCCTGCCGCCCTGGACATCTCCGCGCATGTGCGTGCACGAACCTTAGGATCTTTGACTGTTAGGATATTCACGGACGGTCTGCGGGTTCTCTAGTGTGCCGCGCTGGTCGTGTATAGAAACGCACAAGCAGCAGTCCCCACGGCTGGTTGAATTGCAGAGTTTCATGCACCAAACGCGCAAGCCTTGCGCTGCCGGCACTCGGTGCGGGCCGCGCTCGGCCGCGTAGTTGGGCATCACGGCGGTTGCGAACAATCTCAATTTCAACGTTGCCAGGCTCGCAGCGGTCTGGCGGCGCGATGCAGCCAGGGTTGGCCTTCGAAAGTTACCCGCAATCCGGCCCACGCGGTCGACTGGCTGGCGGAGTAAGGAAGATGAGCCAACATCCCCACCCGCATGCACCGAGACCCCTGGGCTTCTCGGCGCCAGCCTCATTGCGCTGGGTTACGGCGCGGACACTTCTGCTAGCGCTGGTCACCGCGATGCTTGTGGCCTGCGGCGAAGACTCTGACCTCCCGGCAAGCGGCCAACCAGCGAGTGAAGGGGTTACCTCGGGTACTCCTGCGGCGACTCCGAATGTTCAACCGCCAAGGGGGGATGAGCTCACGACCCAGGAATATGCGGAAGCCATGGAGGAAATCACTACCCGCGCTGATGCTGATGATGAGATCGAGGCTGCGGGTGAGGCCCTCTTTTCTGGCGACCTCTTCTCTAGTGCCGAAGTTCAGCGGATATCGGCGCTTGAGGCCAGCGAGTCATGGTCAGAGGACGATGTCAAGTTCGCCAGCGAGTTCGCGGAAACCATGCTGCACGCAGTCACAGGCTTCTATGACGTTGTCCTGACGGTCCTCAATAGACCTTTCGACGAAATGTCCAGCCTCAGGCCCCCGGAGCACCTATCTGACCTCCACGGCAACTTCATCGCAACAGCCAGGGAAGCCCTTCAGCTGTTACAGGCGCAAGTGGAATCCGTGAAGAACGCCAGCACGGAGATCAAGAACCGGGAGGACCTTGCCGATTTCCAGGACATCGTCAACTCCCTGGAGTCCGGCCCGTCCGACCCGGAGCTGCAGCAAAAGGCGGAAGAACTAGCCGAGCGCGGTGAAGCTACCTGCCGTGCGCTCAGGGAGCGGCTCGAAGCTGAGTTGGAGCGCGACGTCTACATCTGCAACGCCGCGGAGTCGGACGCGGTCGCCGTCGAAACGGTCGCTGCCCCCGCGCCCACGGCCGCCGGCACGCCCGAACCTACAACTGCGGCAACACGCGAATCCGCGCCCGCACCGGACGCCGCCTCCGCCGAAACGGACAGGCAAGCCCTGGTTGCCCTCTACAACGCCACGGGCGGACCCAGCTGGACGAACAACGGCAATTGGCTGAGCGATAGGCCCCTTGACGAGTGGTACGGCGTGGAAACTGACGATGGGCGCGTTATCGGCCTTATGCTCTCGGCGAACGGGTTGAATGGAAGTATCCCGGCCGAGCTGGGGCAACTCTCCTACCTGGATTGGCTGGACCTCTACACCAACCAGCTGAGCGGGAACATCCCGCCTGAACTTGGCCGGCTCTCCTACTTGGTCGGGCTGGTTCTCAACGACAACCAGTTGACCGGAGCGATTCCCGCCGAACTGGGCCAACTCTCCTACCTGGAGCACCTGCGCCTCGACAGCAACAACCTGACCGGAGCGATCCCGGCTGAATTGGGCCGGCTTTCCAACCTCGATTACTTGGATCTCGCCGACAACGACCTGAGCGGAGCGATCCCAACCGAACTGGGCCAACTTTCCCTTCTGACGGGCCTGTACCTCGCCGGCAACGACCTGCGCGGCTGCGTACCAGGCGAACTAGGCAATGTGGAGGAGAACGACATCGATGAGCTGGGCCTGCCGTCCTGCTGATGACCACGGGACTTCTGTGGAGTGAAGCGCCAGTTGCCACTCTGCTCAATCTCGACCGGGAGCCGTGATCGCGGACTACTTAAGGCCGGGCTCGGGCAATCAATGGCTCAAATGACACCTAGGCTGATCGCCCTAAGCCTCACCTTGCTGCAGGGAAAGTGCCCACGGTCACGCCGGGCGCATGGCGGCTCAATGCGTCAGGGGCGGCAGGCGACCGGCGCAACTCCGCTTTTCCGCTTCCTGTCTTACGCGTCCCGCCCCGTACTCGGCGCTTGCTCACTATTCCTGATGCTGGTTCTCATCACGGCCTGCGGTTCCGAGACACCGCCGACCTCTCCGGAAACTGACCGTGCGGCCCTGATCGCCCTCTACCACGCCACGGACGGACCCAACTGGATACGCAACGCCAATTGGCTAACCAACGAGCCCCTCCACCGCTGGGCTGGCGTTGTTACGGATGAGGACGGCAGGGTTGTCGCGCTGGAGCTGTTCCAAAACAACTTGGATGGCTTCATTCCGAAGGAAGTGGGCAATCTGGATCACCTGGTGAGGCTGGACATAACGAATAGGTACCCGGACAAAAGCTCTCTGGGAGAGCTCTTTGGGACCTTCACAGAGACTCTAACTGTCCTGGCCGGCGCGCCACCGGAGTACAACAAACTAATCGGCTGCCTTCCGCGGCGCCTGAAGGATCAGCTGGATTTGAAAAAGTCATTCTTGGGTGGCCTACCGTTCTGTGACGTGGCGGGCGAGGCTCGGGTCACCAGGATAGCTCTGGAACACGCGATTGAGAACGAAGACGTCGAGGAGGTTCGCCGTCTCCTTGGCGACGTCTCAATTGTCAACGAAATGTCCTCCGAGCTCGATACGCTTGTCGAATCTGCTGTCCGCCAGGGCAACCCCGAGATTCTCCAGGCCTTGCTGGACGCCGGAATCGAGCCTGCTTGTGACATTGAATCTGGGTCCACGCTGCTGCACCGGGTTATCGATGCCGGGAACGCTGATATAGCTCGAGTGTTGGTGAAGGTATGTGTAGAAGACCTGAACGCCGTGCGCACGCGTCGAATACGCGATCAGCAAACGCTACTTAGCCGCGCGATTGAAAGCGGCAGTGCGGATTTGGTGCGAGTCCTCATCCAGGCGGGTGCGGACCCCAATCTCAGGGTCTCGCTTGACTACGACATAAGCAACTACCTTACGTATGCAATTGATCGGGAGGAAGTTGAAATAGTCAAAGTCCTCCTTGATGCGGGGGCAGACGCTAACGGGGCAGACGGTGGGGAAACGCCGCTCCGACGAGCCGTTGACAGTCGCGATGCCACCCTCGTGCGACTCCTCGTTGATGCGGGCGCGGATGCTGGCGGCGATGGTCCTGAAATGCTCTTCGACGCGATTCGATCTGGAAATGCTGACATGGTCGCGGCCGTGTTGAAGGCAGAGGCTGATGTTGAGGCAACGGACCACGTTGGTCGTTCCGTACTCGAGTACGCGATCTTGTCTGACAACCCTGGTGTAGTGTCCACTCTGATAGAAACGGGTGCGAATATCAACGCTAAGGATCGACGTGGACGTTCCATGCTTGCACTGGCTAGGCGGAGCGAGAGGGACGAGATCGTCCGCATCCTTGTTGACGCCGGTGCGCAAGAATGACATCCAACGACCGTTATCCACATGTCCGCAACTTGCGTTCAAGCGACCCGGAGACCGTCGGCAACGGAATAGTGGTCAATCCCGGTAAGGCCGCGACTGTCTACTCCATACCGAATCCGGATGCCGCTCCGCGGGCGAGCAGACACCGTAAGGTTCGCCCTAATCGGCCGTGAAGTGACTTCGATACAACCTGGTGGACCGAACGGGCTTCGAATCCACGACCTCCGTAATGCGCGAGTACGACGCACTTCCGAACAAGCTAGCGGCCCTTAACAGCGCCTACAAGGGCTGCGCTTCTCTCCCTCTCCCCACATCCCTGCTCCCTCAATTCAACCGCGCTTCGGCCTCCCCAAGCATGTCGAGCCTCTCGAACGACTACTGCCCCCATCCGCCGGCTCTTCGCTGCCCACACCATCCCTGCCAGCTCTGCCTGCAATGCAATCAACGCATGCACTGATGGCATTGCAGGCGTTGACATCACTGCCAGCACCCGCCATCCCAGCGAACTCCGCACCCGCCCTCTCAGACTTCCCGAGGGTCACCGAGGGATCTCGCCTTCCCTTCGCGCCCGGTCCCCGACCCGGCCGTCCCGCAATGGCATCCCCAGACCGAAGGCACGCGCGCGGCCGAGAACTGGACACATGGCCCGCCAGAGTGGACACATTGCCCCCGAAACTGGACACATTCGGCCGGAAAGTTGACACATCGGGCCCAAAACTGGACACATCGGCCTGACCGAGTGGACACATCCCCGTCATCCCGTCGTCCCCGAAAACCTGTCCTGAGCTTGCCGAAGGGGTATCTCGCCTCCTCCAAAGCCCCCGAATGCCCACCTCCGTTCGTGGTGAGCCGGGCCGCCGTCTTCGGCGGGCCGTGTCGAACCACACCTCGCACCATCTAAGCCACCCAGGCAATCCCCCTTCTTCTCCGGTCTCACTTCTCTCCCCTCTGAACTCTCCCCTTCCTGACTGAACACCTCTCCCGCCAAAGTGAACACATTCCGCCGAAAAGTGAACACCTTGGCCCGAAAACTGAACACATTGGGCAAAAACTGAACACATGGCCCCAATCCACTGAACACATCCCCGGCGTCCAGCCGTCCCCGGAAAACCTGCCGAAGGGGCCTGTCCTGAGCCTGTCGAAGGGATATCTCGCCTTCTCCGGAGCCCCCGAATGCCCACCCCCGTTCGTGGTGAGCCGGGTCGCCGTCTTCGGCGGGCCGTGTCGAACCACACCTCGCACCACCTAAGCCACTCAGACAACCCTCCCCTCCTCCTCCCCCGCCTCTCTTGCCTTTCGTAATCATATCGTGTACACTTGAAGCACTTTAGCCGCGTCCCTCCCTCGAAGCTTCCATGCTCGCCCGCCTCGTCCGACTTCTCGCCGTTGCCGCCACCCGGCGTCCCCGCCTGCTCCTCACGTTGGGTCGAGGCTGGTCTCAGACCGGCATCGTCCAGCCGAGACGTCTCGGCCTCAATCCCTCGTCAAGTTCGCCTGCCTGGCGTCTCTGGGGCCGTCCTGCCGTCCCCTCGCGGCTCCAACTTTCGTCGCCGAGCCGCCGAAAAATCCGCCTAAGCGGTCGCGCGCCGGCCCGAACCCCTCTGGGGTTCGGGCCGGCGCGCGACCGCTCCCCCTTCACCCCCGCCAATTTCTGTCCCCGGGGCATCCGGCCTCAGCCTCGTCAAATCGCCGCGACCGCCGGCTATGACGCCGCAGCCCGCCGCCCGCGTCCGAAGACCACCTACGACCGGACTTTCGCGCCACCTACAGCTGAGAGGTTCGGACGTCGACTAGAACTCCATCGCGGCGGCGATGTCGGCCTGCATGTTGCGGAGCTGGGTGGGGCGGACGTAGATGTCTTCGACCAGGGTTCGGGCCGGCATGCGGGCGCAGAGCAGGATGATCTGGGCCATGTCGTCGGCGTGCATCATGGTCGTTCGAGCCTCGGCGTCGGGTACGAGCGGGCGGGCGTCCAGCATCTTGGTGTCCACTTCACCGGGGTAGATGGTGCAGGCCCGGATACCTCGGTTGCGGTACTCGACGTTGATGGCCTTCATCAAGGCCACGACCGCCGCCTTGGAAACGCTGTAGGCCGTGCCCCCGGGTGGCCCGGGGCTCAGAACCGAGTACGACGCCACCGTGACGATCACCCCGCCGCCGCGTTCCAGCATCCCCGGCAGCGCCGCTTGGGTCAGGGTGAGGGGGCCGGTCACATTGACGCGCGTCAGGGTGTCTATATCGTCGGCACTCGTCGTGCCCACGCTGCGCGCGGCCGTGTTGGCCCCGGCGTTGTTGACCAGGATGTCCAGGCGGCCGAAGGCGGTCTCGGTTTGCGCAACAGCGTCTCGGGCGGCCTGGGCATCGCCGAGGTCCGCGGACAGGACCAATGCGCTGGCGCCGGCCGAGGCTTCGATCAGTTCAGCGGTCTCCTCCAGCAAGTGGGTGCGACGACCCACCAGCGCCACCTCGGCGCCATCGCCTGCCAGCGCCACCGCGACCGCGCGACCGATTCCGCTGCCGCCGCCGGTGACAAGGGCGGCCTGGCCGTCGAGTGCTCCCATCGCGTTCCAGCTTCCCTTTGGGTCGATTCGCCCGGCTTATTGGCTCTGCCCGCGCGCCGAGACTTCCCAGATGTCCTGGACGATGCCTTCGCGGGCAACGAACGCATGGTCGTAGAGATTCACGCAAGGACAAATGTGGTTCGGGATGATCTGGATTACTTCGCCGATCGCGTAGGCCCCGGCGTCGGGAACCGAGAGCACGCCGTGCTCATCGGACAGGCTCACGATCGTGGCGTCCGGTCGGCCGACGACCATGCCGAATCCGCTGTTCTCCAGAATGCTCGGTCCTCGCCGGTCGGAGGTAAGGGCCTTCGCGCCAGCGTCCACGACCACGCGGTCGGGCGCCGGGCGGTTCACGACGGTGGCCAGCACGCTTGCCGCGCACCAGTCGGTGTGACCCAGGAAGTTGGCGTGCGAGCCGTCGTTGAAGACCGCGGTTCCCGGCCGAAGCTCGTCGATGCCCGGGTGGAACTTCCGAGCGAACAGCGACGGCGTCGAACCCATGCTGACTTCGCAGGGCGCGCCGGTGGCGTCCCGGATTGCCTGCGCGGCTTCCAGCATTTGGCGCTGAGCCTGGTCGGCAATCACGGCCAGATCCGCGT
>JAPPLN010000045.1:14239-24529 GCA_028874175.1 Chloroflexota bacterium | reverse complement strand
CCCCCCCCCCCCCCCCCCCCCCCCCCCCCCCCCACCGCTCCCCCCTTCACCCCCCGCCAATTCCTACACCCAAATCGTCGCAGCGCCCAGCCCTCGTCCCATCGCTCTGGCAAGACCTCGCCCGTCTGCGCCACACCGCAATCCATCCGTCGCCGACCCTGGCCTGCCGCGTCCCCGATTCAGCAAAAATGCGCCCCGCCGCGCCTCAAGAGTTTTTTGGAAAAAACTCTTATTGCGCACGCGAGGCCCCATTTCACACCCCGGACACGTCACCCCGTGCCCCGGCGCCCAGCCACTAGAATGGCCTCCATTCGCCACCCCAGGCCGGAGGCCCCAGTGCCCCCGTTTCGCATCGAACTCCGCAGCGATACCCAGACCACCCCCACCCCGGAGATGCGCGCGGCCATGGCCGATGCCGTCGTCGGCGACGACCTCGGCGGCGAAGACCCCACCGTCCGCGAGCTCGAAGACCTCGCAGCCGAACTCTTCCGCAAGGACGCCGCCCTCTTCGTAACCAGCGGCACCATGGGCAACCTCGTCAGCCTGCTCACCCTGTCACGCCGCGGCGACACCCTCCTGGTCGACCCCGAGTCCCACGTGACCCTCGCCGAGGCCGGTGGGTTCGCCGCGCTAGCCGGCTGCAGCGTCATCCCGATCCAGACCCCAGGCTGGCTCACCCCCGCCGACATCGAGCCGCACATCGGCCCCGTCACCACCCACTCCCTCAACCCGGCCATCATCTGGACCGAGAACACCCACAATCGCCGCGGCGGCGTGGCCTGGGGCCCCGAGGTCATGCGCGACCTCGCCGACCTGGCCCAGCGTCACGGTCTGCGGATCCACATCGACGGCGCCCGCATCTTCAACGCCGCCGCGGCCCTCGATCTCCCGGTGTCCGACTTGGCCGACGGCGCCGACACCGTCCAGTTCTGCCTGTCCAAGGGACTCGGCGCCCCCTTCGGATCGATGATCGTGGGCTCAAGCGACCTGATTGAGCGCGCCCGCCGAACCCGCCAGCTCGTCGGCGGCGGCATGCGGCAGGCCGGCGTAATGGCCGCCGCCGGCCTCATCGCCCTCCGCGACGGCCCCGGGCGACTCGCTGACGATCACCGCCGCGCCAAACAGCTTGGCGACGTGATCGACGACCTGCCCGGCCTCCGTCTGGTCTCGCCCGTTTACACCAACCTCATCTTCGTGACCTGGGATCCCGACGTGCTCGATCTGGACGTCTTCGTCGAAGAGGCCGCCAAGCGCGGCGTCGGCGTCGGCGGGGCTCGCGGAGACATGTTCCGGTTGGTCACCCACCATCAGGTCAGCGACGCGGACATCGAAGAGGCGACGGATGTCCTGGCGGCCGCTGCGGATGCCGCGACGGCAGTTGCAACTCGTGCCTGAACGCGAAGCGTGTCCACCTCAGCTGCGTAGTAGATTTGGCCCGGTCGGATGTGAATGCCTGGCGCTCTTAGTCATTCACGCGGGCGGGTTGGCCATGGAAAAGGGGAGGTTGATGTTCAGAGGTTTCCGAATCGCATTCGTGCTGATCGCCGTGTTTGCCTTCGTCTTGGCGGCGTGCGGCGAGAGCGGCGGCGCTCCCAGCGAAGTCGTCAGGACCGTCGAGGTTGAACGACAGGTCACGGTCGAAGTCGAAAAGCCGGTTGTCCAGGAAGTCGTCCGCGTTGTCGAGGTCGAAAAACCGGTTGAAGTCGTCAGACAAGTAACCGTCGAGGTCATGCAGGAAGCGCAGACGCTGCCACCGCTGGTCATCGGGCACCTCAATGCGCTTACCGGATCGCTCTCCTACTTCGGCGTTTCCCACGGCAACGCGGCTGACCTCGCCGCCAGCCACATCAACCGCGCCGGCGGAATTCAGGGCGGATCCGTGGTCATCATCAACCGCGACACGGGTGTGAACCCCGTGCAGGGCGTCGACGCGGCCCGCGCGCTGGTGGACGTGGAAAGCGTGGCGGCAATCGTCGGCGCATTGGCCAGCGGAGTGACCATCCCGGTGGCTACCTCGGTAACCGCTCCGAACCAGACGCTTCAGATCTCGCACTCGTCCACGGCGCCCAGCATCACCGCGCTTGAAGACGACGACTTCCTCTTCCGAACAACCGTTTCGGACGCGGCGCAAGGCGTGGTCCTC
Source organism: Chloroflexota bacterium (assembly GCA_028874175.1). Classification (GTDB taxonomy): domain Bacteria; phylum Chloroflexota; class UBA11872; order UBA11872; family UBA11872; genus UBA11872. Next base: position 22,386 of record JAPPLN010000045.1, on the reverse strand, counting down.
GGTCGGCTGGCCTGGGAGCAGGGCTACAAGAGCGCCGGGATCATGTACATCAACAACGCCTACGGGCAGGGCCTGGCCGAACGATTCACCCAGACCTTTACGGAGTTGGGCGGGACGGTCACGGCTTCGGTACCGCACGAGGACAGCCAGCCGACGTTCACGTCCGAGCTTGAGAAGGCCACCGAGGGCAACCCCGACGTCCTGGTCACCGTCAGCTACCCGGGACAGGCGGAGATTTACCTCCGCGAGGCCCTGGAAGGCGACTACGCGGACACTTTCCTGTTCGTTGATGGTGTCAAGTCCGACGACATGGTCCAGGCCATCGGCGGCGGCAAGCTGGACGGCACGCTGGGTACGGCGCCCGGAGCCCCTGACAGCCCCGATCGCCAGGCGTTCTACAACTCCTACACCCTGACCTTCGGCGTGGAAGCGCCCCAGGAACCGTATCTGGCCGAGACCTACGACGCCGTCGTGCTGATCGCGCTCGCGGCCGCCAAGGCCGGCACTACGACCGACTCCGTGGCCATCCGCGACGCGCTGCGCGATGTCGCGAACCCACCCGGCGAAGTTGTCGGCCCCGGGTTGGCGGGAATCCAGAAGGCCCTGAGCCTCATAGCCAGCGGCCAGGACATCAACTACGAAGGCGCCTCCGGCCCTGTGGACTTTGACGAAAACGGCGACGTAGCCGGACCAATCGAGGTCTGGACGGTCGAAGGCGACGCCGTCAAGTCCACCGGAAGGTTCGAGCTCCCCTAGCTCATACTGCTCCGCACAAACCCAAGGGGCGGCTCCACAGCCGCCCCTTGGCGATGGCTCCCGGGTGGCCGTCGGAAGGTACCGGTGGAGCTTGACCGACCCGCCGTAAGCCCGCGCGACTCAGTTGCTCCAGGCGATTTGGTACAGGCTAGTCGGGCCCGGCTGGCTCCCGGCCGGTCGCCGAGGCGGGGCGACGCTCAATGATTCGCCGCCACTCGCCCAACAGCCCGCCAGGCCGCCACAGCATGATGGCGACTATGAGCACGCCGATCATGAATAGGCGAAAGCTCGGATCGGAAAAGATGCCTGGCAGAAACTGCGTACCGGCCCAGATCCCCCACACCACAAACGCTCCAAGCACCGCCCCGAGATTGTTGCCCGAACCACCCACCATCAGCATCGCCCAGATAACAAAGGTGGCGAGCAGCGGATCGAAGGTCAGCGGTGAGAGAAACCGAACGTGGTGCGCGAACAGCGCGCCGCCGATCCCCATGATCATGGCGCCGAACACGAATGACTGAAGCTTGAAGTGAAAGACATTCTTGCCGCTCGCCGCCGTCGTGACCTCATCCTCGCGGATTGCCCTGAGCACGCGGCCCCAAGGCGATCTTGCCGCACGTTGCACAGCCACGAAGAGAATGGCCAGAACGATGAGGACGACAACTACGTATAGATAGTCGTAGTTCTCAGGCGCAACGAGCTCACCCATGAATTTGGGGATTCGGTAAAGCCCTTTCGAGCCATTCGCGGCCCACTTCTCGTTCAGGAAGAAGAAGCGAACGCTCTCAGCAATTCCGAGCGTGGCGATCGACAGGTAATCGTCGTTCAGCCGCAGCGTGATCGTTCCTATGATCAAGGCGACGATCCCGCACACGGCGGCGGCTGCCGCGATTCCGACGAAGAACCACAGATCAATGCCCAAGTCCAGGAAGCCATGCTGGGCAAGGTTGCCGCCGAAGATGAAGTCCTCGAACTGCTTTGGGTCCGGCGGGGGTGAGGTCAGTAGAGCCGCCGTGTAAGCGCCGAGCGCAAAGAATCCGGCGATACCGATGTTGAAGAGGCCGGTGAATCCCCAATGAACATTGAGCCCCAAGGTGAAGATCGCATAGATCATCGCCATGATGGCGAAGCCGATCAGATAGTCGATGACTCCGCTGATGTCCATGCAACTGATCCGCTACGGTGCGTCGCCGAAAATGCCGCGGGGCCGTGCCAGCAGGACGCCGATCATGATTGCGAACGCTACCGCCGGCTTATAGCTGGGATTGATCCATTGGGTGGACAGCTCCATACTCACGCCAACGATCAGGGCTCCGATCAGCGCCCCGTAAGGGTTGCCGATTCCGCCGAGGATCACGGCGGCAAACAGCGGAATCAGAAACTTCCAGCCCATGATCGGAAGCAGCTGCGCCTGGACGACCGCCAGTAGGACTCCGGCGACGGCGGCGAGTGCACCGCCTATCGCCCACGTCCACCAGACAACCTGTTTGGTGTTGATTCCGGACACGAGCGCGAGCGTCGGATTGTCCGAGGTCGCCCGCATGGCCTTGCCCATCTTTGTATAGGTGAGTAGGGCATAAACGCCGGCAACCAGGATTACCGCGAGGACCGCGACGAATAGGCCGTCGGGTGGAATGCGGACATCCATTGGCAGGTGGTAGACCTGTCGCGACTCTCGCGGAAAGTGCTGCGTTTCGCCTGACCAAATCAGTTGGACAAGCCCCCGAATGGCGATCGCCACGCCCAGCGACGCCATCATGAGGATGGCGGTGCTCGCCGCTCGGTCCCGCAGTCGGCGGTAAATCAACGCGTCGAGCACGATGGCTCCAAGTGCCACAACCAAGGCTGTGAGGGGCAGAGCGATCAGTACCGGGAATCCAAACGTAAAGGGCCCAAGACCTGCGCCTTCGATGCCAACTCGCGGCAGCACGCCGTCGACGATGAAGAAGGCAACGTAGGCGCCAAACGCCATGTAGTCGCCGTGAGCAAAGTTTCCAAGCTTCAGGATTCCGTAGACGAGCGTGAGCCCGATTGCGCCCAGGGCAATCACAGATCCAAGGATCAGCCCGTTGACGACGAGCCCTAACTTAATGAAGGGCAAGAATCCCAGGATCAGGAGCCCACCAGCGAGCAGGGAAGAGATACGGCCCGGCGACATTCTGAGGCCAATGCGTCGACGATAGCGCCGTGAAGGCCCGGCGAGATTCTCTGGCTGGGACGAAACTGAATTCATGAGATTCGTCCTAGCCACCGAGATACACGCGGCCGACCTCTGGATCGTCAAGCAAGGCCGGTCCGGTGTCCTGGAGTTGATTGACGCCGCCAGTAAGCACGTAGCCACGATCAGATATGCGCAGTGATTCCCTCGCGTTCTGTTCGACCAGGAGAATGGATACGCCGGTGCTGTTGATGTCTCGTATTCGCTTGAACACGCCTTCTACCAGGGCAGGCGCCAGACCGGCGGACGGTTCGTCGAGGAGCAGAACTACAGGGTCGAGCATTAACGCCCTGGCAATCGCCAACATCTGACGCTGTCCGCCCGATAGGGTTCCCGCCTTGACACGCGCACTGCGTCGCAGATCGGGAAACAGTTCAAACATCTCGTCAATTCGGAACTGGTAGTCGTCACGCCGGACGAAGGCGCCCATTTCGAGATTCTCGCGGATCGTCATGGACGGAAAGACATTTTCGGTCTGTGGTACGTAGCACAGACCGCTTCGTACGGTCTGCTCCGGATCGTGCTTGGAAATGTCGACTCCGCGAAAGTACACCGAGCCAGTCCTGACTCGCACCAGACCAACGATTGCCTTCATGAGCGTGGACTTTCCGCAGCCGTTGGGTCCGATGATCGTGACGATTTCGCCCGCATTCACCTTGATCGACACACCATGGAGGACATTCGTCTCGCCGTATCCGGCGACGACACTGGATGCCTCAAGCAGTGCCACTGACCCGCCCGCCCAAATAGGCCTCCAACACTCGTGGATCGCGCTGTATCGCCGACGGCGTCCCTTCCGAAATCACGGATCCACTGGCCATCACGATCACCGGATCGCACATCGTCATCACGAAGCGCATGTCGTGCTCGATGATCAAGAACGTCACGTTTCGCTCGACGCTGGCGCGCACGATGTTGGCGGATAGATCGCGAAGAAGCGTTCGGTTAATCCCGGCGCCCGGTTCGTCAAGAAGCACCAGCTTGGGTTCGGCCATCAGCGTTCGCGCCAATTCCAGCAGCTTCTTCTGGCCGCCCGAAAGATTGCCGGCCAGCTCGTTCGCCAGATGCGCGAGATTGACGAGCTCCAGAACATCCAGCGCCTGTGCCTGGATACGGCGCTCCTCGCGCGCGACTTGCCAGGGCGTCAGCCAGGTTGACCAGAGCCGCTCACCGGATTGCCGCGCGGGCACAAGCAGCAAGTTTTCCAGCACTGTCATGCGCTTCAATTCCCTCGGAATCTGGAACGTGCGCATCAGACCACGCGCAAACGTCTGGTGCGGCCGCAGCCCCCCGATGGCCTGTCCCTCGAAGAATATGTGCCCGCTGGTTGGAGCGAGCGCGCCTGCCACAAGATTGAAGAGCGTGGTTTTGCCGGCTCCGTTGGGCCCGATCAGGCCAGTGATCGTTCCCGGCAATACGTCCAGGCTACAGCGATCTACCGCGCGAACTCCGCCGAAGTCTTTCGTGACGCTTCGCACCTGCAGGATGGGTCGCGAGTTTGTCAATTCGCTCTTGCCTTCACTGCCCATCCGCGCCGGCCAGGGGCTACCGCACCGTAGCGCTGCGTACCATATCCCAGATGCGCACACTCAACATTGGTCCGCTCCAGGCGCTCCACTGGCCGACGACCGATCTCGAGGCTCCGCAGACCATTCTTGCCATTCACGGCATTTGGGTCGGGGCGCACGTATGGAACCAGTTTGGCGCGTATCTGGCCTCGCAGGGCTACGAGACCTATGCCATCTGGCTAAGGCATCACCAACCGGGTTCCGATTATCAGCGGCTGGAAGGCGCGGGTCTTCGCGACTATGCAGAGGACGTGGCGGCCGTGGTGCGCCAGTTGGGCGCCCCGGTGCTAATTGGGCACAGTATGGGCGGATTGCTTGCGCAGATTGCCGCCACGGTGACCGAGCCGGCCGGCCTGGCCTTGTTGTCCAGCGCGCCTCCATTCGGAATCCCGGCTATTCCGCGCCTATCCCTTCTGGTCACAGGCATCCGCAACTTCTGTGGCCGGCCGCTTGACTCCGCTCCCATGCATCCGTTCGCCGACTGGGCCTTCCTCGAACGCCTCAGCCCCGATCAGCGGGCCGAGTTGACGGCCCATCGCGTTCCTGAGCCCCGACGTCTTGCCAGGCAGCTTGCCTTCTGGCCGCCCGTGGTCAGGGCTTCACAGATCCGATGTCCCGTATTTGTAGGCGCCGGCGACGAGGATCCTGTGATTGTCCCGTGGGTCACTCGCCGCATCGCCGCGCGCTATCGCGTGATTCCGAACTTTTATCACGGACGTGGACATATGCTGAATCTTGAGCCGGGCTGGCCGTCCGTCGCCGATGACCTCATGCGCTGGGTGGAGCGCTTCGTCGCCTGACTGTAGAAGGAGTCCGTCATGACTAACCGACCGCTTGGCACGACAGGCATGCAAGTCAGCGCGCTCACCATGGGATGCTGGGAGATCGGCGGATTGGCCTGGGGGCCGATGCCTGCGCCGGAAGCGGCGGACCTCGTAAGGGCCGTGGCGGATGCCGGAATCACGGCGTTCGATACGGCCGAGGCCTACGGCAACGGCCGCAGCGAGGTGATCCTGGGGCACGCGCTGCGCGACCGGCGAGATGACGTCACGTTCATCACCAAGACGGGATATCTCCCCGGTGTTGATGGCGCCCAAATGCTGCTTGACGAGCAGCCGCAGGACTACCGGGCCTCGTCGATCCGCCGGGCGTGTGAACTCTCGCGCCAACGGCTCCAGACCGACTACATCGACGTCTACCTGCTTCACGACCCGCCGATGGAGGCCGTGATGCGCGAGGAGCCGTTTGCAGAACTCCGACGCCTTCAGGATCGAGGCGAGATCCGGGCGTGGGGCGTCTCCTCCAGTCCGTCCGTCGTGGCTGAGGCCATCACGCGCTGGGGTGCGGAGGTCGTCGAGACGCCGTTCAACGCCGCGAACCCTCAAGCCGCGGCCGAGCTGTTTCCCGTTGTCGCCGCCTCAGGCGCCGGCGTCCTGGCTCGCAGTCCGTTTGCCAGCGGCAACCTGATTCTGACCCCAGAGCAGCGCCGGGCGCTGTATGCGGGTGACTGGCGCCACTTTCACGACCCGGAGCGCGTAGCTGCCGACGCCGTCGTGGCGGAGCGGTTGGAGGCTCAGGCCGACATGCGCGACGAGCCGGTCACCGATACGGCGATCAAGTACGTACTCGGGCATCCCGAGGTTTCAACGTGCATCGTAGGCATCTCGGCCGTGGCCGAAATCGCGCCGAACGTGCGTGCCGCCGGCGAGCCGTACCTTGACCAGCCGAGTCGCGCGCAGCTTACAGCGGGTGCGTGATACCAGGCTGATGCCTCTGGTTCTGGCGGTTCTCCGGGGACTTTGCCGGGATTCCCGCTTGCCCTAGGTCTCTCACTTTCCGTAACGCACATCGACCGCCACAACAGTGGGCGGAGCCGCCACGTTGGTATAGACTGCGGCGTTGATCCCGCCTTGGCGGGTTGGCGTACTGAGGGAAGGATGAGGCAGATGGCTCGAGATCTGACGCGACGGCGATTCCTCAAGGCGAGTTCGGCGCTTGGAGTCGGCGTCGCCGGCGCGGCCACCTTGGCTGCTTGTGGTGAGACCAAGGTCGTCGAGAAGATCGTCACGCAGGTGGTCGAAGAGGAAGTCATCAAGGAAGTGACCAAGGAAGTCCAGGTCGTTGTTGAGAAGGTCGTCACGCAGGCGATGGCGGCGCCTCAGCCAAAGACGGTGGAGTTCGAGTTCGTCAGCGACCACGTCTCGGGCGTGCGTGGCAAGTCGACGACCTGGGCACTGGCCAACTTCCAGGCGGAGCGGCCCGACATCAAAATCAAGTTCACGCCGCAGGGCGGGGGCTTTGACGACTCTTTCGGTATCCGTATCGCCGCAGGCAGCGCGCCGGCCACGGCGTTGTTGAGTTGGGGATTCTTTGGATCCCACCAGGACTCGTTCGTCCAGATCAACGACGTGCTGGACCGCCATCCGGACTTCGATGGGGCCGACCTGATTTACGAGCCGGACTCCTACACGATCAACTACGACACGACCTGGCCGTTCGTGGACTCGTTCCAGGGGCACGCCTTCGGTCTGCCGTACCAGGGCAATGTCAGCGGCCACTATTACAACATCGACCTCTACGACCAGTACGGCGTGCCCGAGCCGTCGGCTGACTGGACGTACAGCAACGAGTGGCTGGACGCGGCCAAGCAGGCGACCGACCCGGACAACGAAATCTACGGAACCCGGATCGGCGGCGGCGGCGACATCCACTACTGGACGCCGATTAGCTGGGGCTTCGGCGCCAAGCAGTTCATTTCGTCCGACGGCACGCACACCGAGCACTTTGACAACGGTGGCGACCGAGGCTTCCAGTTCGCAGTGGACTTGATCCACAGGCATGGCGTCTCGCCGGCGACGGACGCGCAGCGCGAGTTGGCGGGCGAGTTCGGCGACGCCTTCTCGGCCGGCAAGATCGGGGCCGAATTGCGACGTGGCGACGCCAAGGGCAACGCCGTGATCAGCATCGGCGACCGCTTCCGCTGGGCGCTGGCGCCGCAGCCGAAGGGTGACGTGACCGGCACCGTGGCCGTGCATCGCACCAACCAGGGGCACTACGTCATCGACTCGGCGCGACGACAAGGCGTGGTTGAGCCGGTCGTGGACTTCCTGGTCTGGATGGCCGGGCCCAAGATGCAGGCGCGCGCAGCGACCGACCGCGGGTTCCTTCCCTGTCGTTGGGACGCACTGGAGTCGCCGGAGAACCTGGCGGCGCCGCCGGAGCGGCAGGACCTCCTGGTCTCGTTTGTTCGTGGCGAGTTCCGCACCTGGCAGGGTTATCACCCGAACCAGCGCGAGTGGTTGGCCTGGCGCGGCCGCGCCCACTTGGCCATGACCGGCGAGGCGTCGGTTGAAGAGGCCATCGAGAGCGCCGTGAACGAAGGCGACCGCATTCTTCGGCAGGACGTGGACTTGCTGAACAAGCGCATCGAGCGCTGGGGCCGTACCGCCTAGTCGGTTCGCTCATTGGCGCCACTACGGCGCACAGCCATTCGGGCGCGGTCTGCAAGACCCCGCCCGAAATCTATTTGAGCGCAATTTAGTATTAAGTACCGTACTGTGTGTTTTAAAAAAATACGAGCCCACGAGACTAAAGCGCATATGGGT
>JAPPLN010000045.1:12348-14229 GCA_028874175.1 Chloroflexota bacterium | reverse complement strand
GCCACCACCTATATTAACACGCTTAATATCGTCGGCTGCTTCTTTTTTTTATAAGACACTGGTTTCGCTATTTGGCCCAACTCCGGCCCACAGCATTTGGGGCGGGGTCTGCAAGACCGCGCCCGAATGCTATTGCAGCGCAATTTCGTATGAAGTCCCTTCGGCCCTTTATACTTCCTGCGGGAAGCGCCCCCGCGTTTGCGGACTGGCGCGCACAGGGAGGGGAGCGCAATGGTCCGAAATCTGACAAGACGGCGGTTTCTGACGGCGACTTCGGCACTTGGGGTTGGCGTCGCGGGCGCGGCCGCGCTGGCGGCCTGTGGCGAGACCGAGGCCGCCGAGCCGAGCGTCACGCAAGCAGCTCAACAGGAAGCTGCCAAGCAGGTGACCCAGGCAGCCCCCGTCGCCGCTGAGAAGGTCGCCACACAGGCGATGGCGGCGCCTCAGGCAAAGACGGTGGAGTTTGAGTTCATCAGCGACCACGTCTCTGGCGTGCGCGGAAAGTCCACCACCTGGGCGCTTGCCAACTTCGCGCAGGCACGGCCCGATATCAGGATCAAGTTCACACCGCAGGAGGACCTGTTTTTCGAGACGTTCGCGATTCGCATCGCGGCGGGCAGCGCCCCGGCTGCGGCGTTGTTGAGCTGGAACTTCTTCGGCGCCCATCAAGATTCGTTTACCCAGATCAACGACGTGCTGGACCGCCACCCCACCTTCAATGGGGCCGACCTGATCTTCGAGCCGGACTCTTACACGATCAACTATGACCTTGACCACCCGTTCGTCGATTCGTTCCAGGGGCACGCGTTCGGGTTGCCGTACCAGGGCAACGTGAGCGGCCACTACTACAACATTGATCTGTATGACCAGTACGGTGTTCCGGAGCCGTCGGCCGATTGGACGTACAGCAACGAGTGGCTCGAGGCGGCCAAGCAGTCCACCGACCCGGACAACGGAAACTGGGGTACCCGGATCTCAGGTGGTGGCGACATCCACTTCTGGACGCCGATTGGCTGGGGCTTCGGTGGCAAGCAGTACATCTCGCCTGACGGCACGCACACCAGTCAATTTGACGATGGTGGCGATCAGGGCTTCAAGTTCGGGGTCGACCTCATTCACAAGCACCAGGTCTCGCCCCCGACCGAGGCGCAGCGCGAGTTGGCGGGTGAGTTTGGCGACCTCTTTACGGCCGGTAAGGTCGGGGCCGAGTTGCGCCGCGGCGACGCGAAGGGCTTCCTAATCGGGGGCATCAGCGACCGTTTCCGATGGTCGCTGGCGCCGCAGCCAAAGGGTGACGTGACTGGCACGGTGGCCGTACACCGCACCAACCAGGGGCACTACGTGATCGACTCGGCGGCCCGCCAGGGCGTGGTTGAGCCGGTGGTGGATTTCCTGGTCTGGATGGCGGGCCCGGAGATGCAGGCGCGGGCGGCGACCGACCGTGGCTTCCTGCCCTGCCGGTGGGACGCGCTGGAGTCGCCGGAGAATTTGGCCGCGCCGCCGGAGCGGCAGGACCTGCTGGTCTCGTTTGTCCGCGGCGACTTCCGGACCTGGCAGGGCTACCACCCCAACCAGATCGAGTGGTTGGCCTGGCGCGGGATTGCTCACACGGCTATGACCGGCGACGCATCGGTGGAAGAGGCCATCGAGAAGGCCGTAACCGAGGGTGACCGCATCCTGGCGCAGGACATCGACTTGTTGAACGAACGAATCGAGCGCTGGGGGCGAACGGCCTAGTCGGTTTGGTCGGCCGCGCCAATACAGCGCACAAGCATTCGGGGGGGGGGGGGGCGCCCCCCCCCCCCCGAGGGGGGGGGGGGGGTTTTAACGCGGGGGGGGTAACCGGGAGGGATGGGGGCCGGGGCCGAATCCCACCGCCCC
>JAPPLN010000045.1:0-12338 GCA_028874175.1 Chloroflexota bacterium | reverse complement strand
CGATTTTTTAACCCACCTATGCGCGGGGGGGGGCCCACGGCCCTTGGGGTTTGGGGGGCCCGCCCAAAACCCGCCAAAACCCTTGGGGGGGGGGTGCCCCCCCCCGCGCCCGAATGCTGTACCGTGATAAATGCCTCGCGGGGTCTAGACACGGTCTGGCATCGAGCCGGAGCAAGTAGCCGCGAGCCGCAGGTAGGATTGATGCGTATCAGCTGCTCCATCAAGCGGCCAGGCCTTACAGCGGCTGCGGGAGTGGTCGCTGCCCTGCTGACGGCTTGTGGCGGCGACTTCGAATACAAGACGAGCGGCGATCGGATCGACGGCGAGAATCGGGGCGGAATCGCCGACTGGGATGGCGCCTCAACAACGTCTCACGAAAACTTGATGAGCATCCAGGAGCAGTACCAGGCCAAGCTGAAGGCCGAGAGTGGGCAGAAGTAGGACGGCCAAAGGGGGCCGATGGATAATGCACCAATCAGGCGCGTGGCGCAGCATCTGGCGTTGGCTTCGCTGTGCGCCCCTCCTGGCTCTTATCGGTGCCGCCTTGCTGGCGGGCTGCGGCGGGGATTTTGAATTCAAGACCAGCGGTGATCGGACGAGCGATCAAAACGTTGGGCCCAGCGAGTTCAACAACCCGGATGCAGCTGGCTTGGGCGGAGCGTCAACGGCGTCCGACGAGAAAATGAAGAGCATCCAGGAGCAGTACCAGGCCAAGCTGAAGGCCGAGAGCGGGCAGCGGTAGGGGAAGGAAGGCCGTTGTGACGATGCGCCAGTTGCAGACGTACCTCAGTCGCAAGCTTCGTAGGGTTGGGGCAGTGCTTGCGGCGGCCATGATTGCCGCGCTCGCCGCGAGTTGTGGAGGAGATTTCGATTACAAGATCAGCGGTGAGCGCCCCGCGAACGAATCGCGCACGGGAACTGGGGACTTTGGAAGCATGTCCACGAGCTCTCACGAGGATGTGCTGAAGCTCCAGGAGCGATACCAGGCGAAGGTCGACGCCGAGGCCGGCAAGAAGTAGTCACGAGGAGATCCACCGGACATGTGGTTGCGTGGGATGGTCCGAGGCTCGCGGATACGCTTGCTTCTGCGGACACTTTTGGTCGCACTGGCGGCCGTGCTCCTCGCAGCTTGCGGTGGCGACTTTGAGTACAAGACCAGCGGCGACCGCCCTCAGGGAGAGACTCGCGCCAACACGGGCCAGTTCAGCGGCGCATCGACGACGACGCACGAAAACCTGATGAGCATCCAGGAGCAGTACAAAGCTAAGCTTGAGGCGGAGGCCGGCAAGAAGTAGGGCGATCGGGGGGCAAGCGGCCATGTCCGGGAACGGAAAGTCAAGCCGAAGTGGCGCCTTGCTTTCACGACTATCGCTTTTTGCCGCGCTGGTCGGTGCGCTCCTCGCGGGCTGCGGCGGTGACTTTGACTACAAGATCAGCGGCGACCGGGCGATCAATGAAGTGCGGGGCGCAAGGGCGGGCGGCGGTGGAAAGACCGCCACCCACGAAGACTTGATGAAACTGCAGGAGCAATATCAAGCCAAAGTCGCCGACCAGGAATCCGGCGCAAAGAAGTAGGCGCTTGGTCTACCTGCACACCACCCCGCGCCGCGAGGCCATTCGTGGCCAGGAGGAGAGGTCGCAATGAACGTAATTACGATCATGAACGACACGTTTCGTCGCGACCACGTCGGCGCCTACGGGCTGGAAGCGCCATGGTCCAATCCTGGGACCGGCCACGGGCGTATCCATACGCCGAACCTGGACGATCTCGCCCGCCAGTCCGTGCGGTTCGACCGCGTCTATGCCGGTTCCTACCCGACCATCCCCACCCGCTACGACCTCTGGACCGGCCGCTTCGGGTTTCCCACTCGACCCTGGCAGCCGCTGGAGCGAGACGACCTGACACTCGCCGAAATCCTGAATTCAGCCGGCCACCCGACCATGCTGATTCATGACACCCCTGGACTTACGGCCGCCGGCTACAACTTCCAGCGAGGGTTCACAGGCTGGGAACGAGTGCGCGGCCAGCATGGCGATAGTTGGCGCACCGATCCCGGGCAACTCTGGCTACCGTGCGCTCCGCACAAGCACAAGAACCACCTCGGTGTGCGGGCTTACCTGCGGAACGTGCTGGATCGCCGTCACGAGGCCGAATGGATGGCCGGCAAGTCGATTCTCGAGGCCATGGATTGGCTGGATCGCAACGCGGCTCACCAGGACTTCTACCTCTACATCGACATGTGGGACCCCCACGAGCCGTTCGACGCGCCGCCGGCGGACCAGGCGCGCTACGAGTCACCGGACTTTGACGGCGACTGGCTGATCTACCCGGCCTACGGACGCGGGACGTACATGACGGATGACGAACGCGCCCACGTTCGCGCGTCCTACGCCGCGCTCTGCACGTACACCGACCGTTGGCTTGGACACCTGTTTGAGAAGCTGGATGCGCTGGGGCTGGCCGACGACACCTTGGTGATCTGGCTGACCGATCACGGCCACGGACTCGGCGATCATGACCTGCAAGGCAAGCCGGGCAGCCAGCTTGGACGACTCTATGACCAGAACGTGCGCTGCCCCATGTTCATCCGGCACCCGGGAGGCATTGGTGCCGGTTCGAGCCGCGGCGAGGTGTGTCAGCACGTGGATATCTTTGCGACGGTGCTCGACGCCTTCGGCATGGAACCGCCAAGCGGAATTGACGGCGAGTCACTGCTGCCGCTCATCACGGGCGAATCCGCCTGGTCTCGCGTTACGGCCTTCAGCGGACGGTTTCCGCCCGGATTACTGACCAGCGGCGTGATTGGCGGCGCCGATCATGATGGCTTCGTGGGTCGGGAAGACCTGCCCGAACCGCTGACCGTTTCAAATGCGCAATGGCAACTGATCGCATCGCCGCGAGGCCACGTATCCGAGCTCTACGACCTTGAGAACGATCCGGACCAGCAGCGAAACGTCGTGGACGAGCATCCGGATGTGGCCAGCCGACTCCAGCATCAGCTGCTTGACTTTCTCGAGGCACACCACGCGCCGCCGGAACTTTCTCGGGCGTTCCAGGATCAGCCAACGGCGAGCCCCACAGTGTCGCCGCCGCTTATCGCCGGGCCGGATGCCGTGCTCTTCGCATTCACCGACGCGAACGGCAAGACGATCGCCGTTGAGAATGAAGCTCAAGCCATTGAGTTCGCGCACGGCAGTCCCGGCGCAAGCAATGTGAGACGCGTGCGGCTTCGCGACCTGGGTCCGGAGGGTCGGAACGCGCACATCGGCGCCCACGGCCAGTTCTACTGGCCGGAGGACCTGCTGCTGAGCTAGTAGCCCTTGTCGCGAGTCACAACGTTCAACAGCGGTTCGCCGGCGAGGTAGCGCTTGAGGTTCTCGATGAAGAGATCCTGGGCGCGCCGCATGTAGGCCGGGTTTCGATTGCCGGACACGTGCGGCGTGATGAATACGTTGTCCAGATCCCAGAGCGGGTTCTCGGGGGGCAATGGATTCGGGTCCGTGTGCAGAACGTCAAGGCAGGCGCCGCGGATTTCTCCGCTCTGCAGGGCCCGAACCAGGGCGTCGTGATCGACGACACCGCCACGGCTGACGTTGATGAAGTAGGCGTCGCGTCGCATGGCCCGGAACGCTGATTCGCCGAACAAGCCGGCAGTCTCGGACGTCAGCGGCACCGTGGAAACGATGAAGTCGGCCTCCGCCAGGATCTCCGGCAAGCCGTCCGGTCCCACGATCTTCTCCGGGAGGGTGGCCGTAGGGTCGCCGACGTTCGGGAAGTCCATCCCGCTCACCTGGCGCACGTCGGGATTGCGCTTGCTTGCCAGGACTCGCATGTTGAACGCTTGCGACAGGCGGGCTACATGCCGTCCAATCTGCCCGTAACCCACGATGCCAACGGTCAGTCCGGTGAGATCGGTAAGTGTGCTGTGTCCGCGGTTGCGGACCTTCTGCTGCTGGTCGCGGTAGAAGCCCAGCAAGCCGCGTGCCAGCAGGCCCATGGCGAAGATGCAGTATTCGCCGATCGGCACAGCGTGGCAGCCGGCGGCGCTGGTTACGGTGACACCGTTTGCCGGATCGAAGACCGGGTTCGAGATCTTGTTATCGACGCCGGTCGAGGTCATCTGCAGCCAGCGGAGGCTGGCGTCAGGTTCGAGCTGAGTGGGAAACCAGTGGGTGTAGAGGATCTCGGCATCGCCGAGCAGCTCGGTGAGTTCCGGGTTCGAGCGACAGGTCCGCTGTTCGATCTCAAGATCGGGTGAGACGCTGCGAATCTCGTCGATCGCGTCAGAAGAGCCTTCGAGTTCGGGAACGGTTACCAGGATCTTGGTCATCTGAGAAGCCCTTCTGGTGTTTCCGGTTGACCGCTCACCACGACGCGATGTCCAGATTCGAGGGGCTCCACTTCGGATCGGTCGGACGTGGAAACGGCGACCGGGCGTGCGAAATGCCGCTGTTGGGGACGAACGGATACTCCTCGATCAGTTCGTCGGGAATGTCAATGCCCAGCCCCGGCGCACCCGTGGGTTTGATGTAGCCGTCCTCGAATTCAAAGGCCTGGCCGATCAGGGCCTTGCCAAACGGGTTGTCTTTTTCGGGGTAGCGGACCATGAAGCAGTTCCGGTTGGCGAAGCCCACGTGGTAGTTGGCAGCCAGCCCGACGGCGGAACTGAAGCTGTGGGTCACGATGCGCATGTCGTGCGCGTCGGCGGCGGCCATGATCTTCATGTCTTCGGCGATACCGCCACACCAGGTAACGTCCGGCTGGACGATGTCGATGGCGCGCTTCTCGAAGAATGGCTTGTAGCCATGAAGCAGGGTCTCGTTCTCGCCGGCAGCCAGCGGGGTCTCGCAGAGTTCGCGGATCCGAACGTAGTCGTCGACGTTCGTCTGCAGCACCGGCTGCTCCATCCAGAGCAATTGGTACTCGTCGAGGGCTCGTACCACGCGCAGCGCAGTGTCGGCCAGCCACGGCTTGCGGTTGAAGGGCATGCCCGGGTCCAGGATCAGGTCCACGCTATCGCCCAGGACCTCGCGCATGGCCTCGACTTTGGCGCGCTCCTGAGAAATGAGATCCGGAATGCTGATGTGACGTTCCTGGAGCATTTCGCCGACATGCGCCACCTTCAGAGCCGAGTAACCTTCGTTTACGAGTCGCTCGGCCTGGGGCTTGTTGGCGTTGGCAATGCTGGTGTAGCAGCGCAGGTCGTCGTGAGCCTTGCCGCCAAGTAGCTGGTACACGGGCGTGTCCAAGGCCTTGCCGAGAATGTCCCACAGCGCGATTTCGACTCCGCCGAGCGCCGAAATGGATGGGCCGACCGGAGCCCACCGCAGAGCCTTGACCTGCATCTTTCGCCAGAGCGCATGTATGTCGAACGGGTCTTCGCCCTCGACCACGGGGCCGAAGTGCTCGATCAGAGCCCGGAAGACTTCCGGCGCGTACCAGGAGATGTAGGACTCGCCCCAGCCGGTGATTCCCGCATCCGTATCGACGCGGATGAAGCCCGACGTCGACGGTCGAATACCGTGTTGCCATGGTTCGGGAACCGTGACCAGGACTGGCTGGACGTTAGTGATCTTGATCGGACAGCTCCTAATGGGATGCCGCGGTGGGTTCCCGCGGCGCTTGGCGATGCAGTGCGCTAACGGTCGGGGACAGGAGCGCCGCGCTCACGCGGGTTCGAACCCGTAGGCGTAGAGCCGGGCGGCGCCGTAGAGCCAGAAGCGGAGCTTGAAGCGGCCGGACGGAATGTCGCCGATGCCGCCGCCATTCCAGGTCACGGGCTGGCTCCAGCCATCGGTGCAAAGGTCGCGACAGTCCTCTCGGCTGTAGCCGGAAAACGGCTGGTCGGTAGTTGCGTCGAGGACCTCGACTTCGATCCAGCTGCGATTCTGGCGGACATCGCCGATGTTGAGTGTGAGCCGGGTTGACGCATCCGTGCGCTCGATGGGCTGGGTGACGGCGAACCCCGGAACTTCGCGGTCCGGTGTTTCCAGGCAGGTGAAGCCGTCTTGACGCAGGGTGGCGACGCCGAACCGTGAGATTCGTACCTGGCCGGTGCTCGCAAACGGGTATTCGTCCGGCGTGTTCTCGCCGGGCCAACTGGTCCACTCTTCGCCGTTGCCGCCGTAAAACAGGTGAATCGTTCCATCCTTGATGGCTGGCTTATCGGCGATGACCAGCAGTCCGCCGTCCCACTCGTCGTTGCCGCCGCGCGGGATGACGGGCTGCTCAACGTCGAGACGATCGAACCTCAGTCCGTCGCCGCTGACCGCCAGACGAATGTCAGCGCAGTACGAGCCGTAGATTCCGTAGCCGTTGGGTACGTACCAGCCGTACTCGTACGCCATAGCCCACGCACCTCCGTAGGGGGCATACATAACATGGTGGTTTTCGTACTCGACTCCATCATCGGGGTCCAACAGCGGGTTTTCGTCGGCGTTGCGAATGTTCACCATGTCGGGGCCGTAGGCGAGCAGCTTGGCGCGGCCCCAGGGCTTATCGGGTCGGCTCAACGGGGTCCGGGCTTGCCAGATGAGCTTGAAGCGACGTGACGGGTCGGGATCCTGGTCGTCGCGGATCAGGTTTCCGCAGTCGGGGCTGCGACCTTCCCATTCAGGGATGTCGATCTTGGGACCCAAGGTCCAGTGGATGCCGTCCGGCGAGTAGTTGGCCCGAGATCCCTTGTAATCGGGTACCGGCGCGGTGATAGCGTCGTCGGTGCGCAGGCGTGGACCTCGTTTGAACATCTTGTAGCGCTTGGCCGGGTCCGGCTCGTCGTTGTCCTTGAGCACAGGGCCGTACCCGAGGGCGACGATGTTGTTGGCCGTCGAGCCCCGCCAGGAATAGAGATGCAGGTGCGGCTTTTCCCAGGTGACGCCGTCCTGGCTGGTTGCGTAGCCCATGGCGGTCCACTTTTCGGGCGCCAGGTCGGATCCCGAGTACCAGGCCTTAAAGACACGGTCCTCGTCGTCCCAGATGACGGTTGGGGAAGACCAGGGTCGCGCCTGATTGGCGTCCCACTCGTGCAGGTCGCCAAGTGGCATAACCGGATTGTTCGGGTGCTTGTCGGCTTCGCAGACCCGGTGCGAAAGGTGATAGGTCGATTCTATGTTGTCGAGAATCAGGATTCCGTCGCGCTGACCGGCCGTGGTATCGATGTCAAGCCCCTCGGGTCGTGGCGCCGCGTGTTGGCGCGCATGGTACCGACTGGAGCGCACGCGCAATGCCCGGCGCCTGAAGTTGTCGGGATGGCGGGGTCGCTGGGTACGATGCGCTGACCAGCGTGAGCGCAGGCGGTCCTGATGATTCCAGACCTCGTAGACGACGACCTTCACCTGTTCATTGACGATGCCGAGGTTTTGGCGCGCGAGGGAATTGGGCGTCGGGTCAATACGCTGCTGCGCGAGCCGGAGCCGGTGCTGGTTGGCGACCGCCCGTGGGAATCGGCTTGGCAGGGCGGATGGATCTCGGTT
Source organism: Chloroflexota bacterium (assembly GCA_028874175.1). Classification (GTDB taxonomy): domain Bacteria; phylum Chloroflexota; class UBA11872; order UBA11872; family UBA11872; genus UBA11872. The sequence continues at coordinate 4,865 of JAPPLN010000045.1, read as the reverse complement.
GTCCATGACGACGAGGCCGACCACTACAAGATGCTGTACGTGGCGCATCCGGAGGGCTCGAGGTTTCACGGCGTCTGCGTGGCGACCTCCGCGGACGGCGTGGAGTGGGAGAAGCCGGAACTCGACGTGTATGCGCTGGCGGAAGGTACGCGCACGAATGTTGTGCTGCCCTGGGAGCGGGGTTCGACGCAGACGCTGCTGACGCTGCTGGACCGTGTTCCCGGACCTCGCTACCAGGCGATGACCTACCAGGTGCGGCGAGATTCGGACGGTACGCCGACTGGTCGCGGGATGTTCCGGGGTGTTTCCGACGATGGACTGTATTGGACGGTGGACGACGAGCCAACCCTTCCGGGCCAGGGAGATCGGACGCAACTGGCCTGGGATCCGCGGCGGCAGACGTGCATGTTGCTGACGCGTCACCGGCACCTGAGCGTGCAACGACAGGCAGGTGTGCAGGGGCTCAAGCGCGACATGGATCTCTGGGAAAGTCCGGATCTGCTCTCGTGGTCGCACCGCGGGCGGATGCTGTGGCCCGATGACGACGATCCCGCCGGCACGGAGTTCTACAGCATGTTCCCGGCGGCCTATGGGCCGGGATACCTGGGGTTCATCGAGGTCTATCACACGGACGACGAGACGCTGGACGTGCAGTTGGCCTGGAGCGACGACGCGCGCCGATGGAGGCGTGTGGCTGGGCGGAAGCCGGTGATGCCGCTGGGCGGCGAAGGTTCGTGGGATTCGCACTGGATCATGCTGGCCAGCACGCCGCCGGAGCCAGTGGGCGACCGGCTGCGGTTCTGGTACGCCGGCACCTGCACACACCACGGAGCCGCGGACCGTCATCGGCGGGCATTCGGGATCGCGACGATTCGGCGGGATGGCTTCGTGTCGATGGAAGGCGAGATGTTTGGCGGTTCGATGGTTTGCGGGCCGCTGGATGCGCGGGAGGCGCGGCGGTTGACGCTGAATCTGCGAGCCGAAACCGGGGCGGCAACGGTTGAAGTGCTGACGGTTCGCGGTGAGCCGATCGAGGGATTCGCGGCCGACGACTGCCGGTTTTCCTCGCAGAACTCGGTTGAGGTCGAAGTGACGTGGCGGGGCGGTGCGGTGGTTCCACCGCAGGCGGATGGGGAAGTGTTGCTGCGGGTGAATATGCAAAGCGCGAGCCTCTACAGCTATCGCTGGGCTGCGGCCTAGTAGCGGGACGAAGGGCGACCTGGATAGCAACTGCGGTACCGTTCCCTCACGGTGGCGATGGGGCTGACGGGGAGCAGAGCAATGCGTCGACGACTGGTGTTGGCGGGGTGTGGGGGTATGGGTCGGCGGCATATGCGGGCGTATCGAACGCTGGAGGACTTTGAGCCGGGGCGGCTGGAGCTGGCGGCTGTGGTGGATCGGGAGATCAAGCGGGCTGAGTTCCTGGCGGGCGAGGCGGAGGAGATCCTGGGAACGCGGCCGGCGTGCTTTAGGTCGATCGACGAGGCAATTGCGGCGACGCCGGATTTGGACGTTGTCGACGTGGTGGTGGCGGCGGCAGCGCATCACGTGGTGGTTGAGACGGCGACGTCGGCCGGGTTGCACGTGCTGTGCGAGAAGCCGATGGCGCCGGGGGTGCGGGCTTGCCGGGCCATGCAGAGGGCCGCGGATCGAAATGGGCGGGTGTTGTCGATCGCGGAGAACTACCGGCGGGATCCGATTGCGCGGCTGTTGCGGGCTGTGCTGGATGCGGGCGGGATTGGTGAGCTGCGGACGGTGGTGGACTACGCGGCCGGGGGCGGTCGTGGGGCCAGCGCCGGGGGGTGGCAGTTCAAGCGGTTCCAGGGTGGGTCGCTGCTGGAGGCGGGGGTGCATAACGCGGACCTGCATCTGTACTTCGGCGGCGACATCGACAAGGTTCACGGGCAGGTTCGGTTGCGGGAGCCGCTGCGGTATTTCCGAGGCGAGAAGGTGAAACCGTTTCACGAGCACTACTCGGCGGAGTATCCGGAGAGCGAGCCGGCCGATGCGCCGGACGTGTTGCTGGCGACCTACGAGTACGCCAATGGGGCGCTGGGGCAGTGGTTGTACGAGCGGGCGGCGCAGGGTCCGGGGTTTGACCGGTTCACGTTTTGGGGCAGCGACGGGCAGGTGGACATGCCGGGGGTGCGGCAGGGGTTGCCGCTGAAGGTGTTCCCGGGCCGGTCGAGGGAAGCGTTGCCGGACGAGGAGGTGCTGGCGCTGGCGCCGGACTTTGGGCTGGATGACCGGACGTCGCGGTTCTTTGGCGGGGAGCGGTTGGCTCGATACGACAACGACTACAGCGACGTGGGGAGCGGGGCGGATCTGAAGCTGATTGCGATTGAGATGGCGGAGCTGCTGGATGCGATTGAGGGCGACGGGAAAGTCGAGGTCGACGCGGAGGTTGGGTTGGCGGCGGTGGCGCTGGTGATGGCGGCGCATGAGTCGTCGGAGGCGGGGCGGCCGGTGACGCTGCAGGAAGTGGTGGATGGATCGCAGAGCAGCTACCAGGACGTGGCGGATCGGGAGTTGGGGTTGCTGAGCTAGGCAGCGACTGCGAGCCGCCAGAGGGCGCGAAATGGGCCTCGCGTGCGCAATAAGAGTTTTTTCCAAAAAACTCTTGAGGTGTTGCGGGGCGCATTTCTGCCGAGTTTTGGGGGCAAGGGGGGCGTCCTTGAGCGACGAGCTCTGGACCAGCGGCTGGGCCGAGACGGGCCTGCTCTCCCGCAGCCTCCAACGACCAAGAAGCGACTGGTCTGCCCCGGTCCCCTTCTGTGACCTCGGCATATCCAAGGCTCCGGGGAACGTACAGGGGGTGGGGAAGGGCGGAGGGGAGGGGGGAGTGAAGTGAGACCGGAAGGGGCGGATGAGGGCGGCGAGGAACTGGGAAAGGAAGGGCAGGAAAGGGACGGCGGTGGGCATTGGGGATCGGCTTGCAAGATTTACTCTGTTAGTGTACATTGTTGGGGAGAGGAAGTCCAGGGTGTGACCGGCGGTGGTTGGTGAGGGACGGGGAGCGGGATGCGGGGGTTTGTAGGGAGTGGGGGCTGTGGCTGGTGGCGAGTGAAGCGCGCGGTGCGGGGCTGGTTCGGGTGGTGGGTTGGGCCAGCGCCGGGGATGACGGGTGCTGGCAATGACACCAATGCCAGCAACGCAATCAGTGCATGCGTTGCCGGCATTGCAGGCAACGCTGGCAGGGGTGGCAGGCTCTCCGAAAGACTTCGGCCCGGCTCACCACGAACGGGCAGGGTCCGTGATCCGTGTTGCGCGGAAGACGGGAGGGTCGGGGACGCCGGGGTGGGTTGCCGCCCGACGCGACAGGGTAGGCGCGATTGAATTGGACCGGAAGAGGCCGGTTTGAGACCGGCTCCTACGCAAGAGGGGCGTGGTGGTGTGGTGGCTGAGGGGTTGATTGGGTCGTATGTGGATGACCTGGTGGAGCGGGGGCAGGCGCGTACGGCGGGGGTGGAGCGGGCGTTTCGGGCGGTGCCGCGGCATTGGTTTGTGGAGCGGTTCTGGGTTAGGGGGCGTGAATACGCCTGTGAGGTCGAGGGCAACGATTGGTCAGCTGAGGCGCTGGAGTTGGTGTATTCGGACGAGGCGCTGATTACGCGCCGGGACGACGACCGGAGTCCGACGAGTTCGGCGTCACAGCCGTCGGTGGTGGCGATGATGCTGGAGGCGCTGGACCTGGCGCCGGGGATGCGGGTGCTGGAGATCGGGGCGGGCACGGGGTACAACGCGGCGCTGATGGCCGAGATGGTGGGCGATGCGTCGCTGGTGACGACGATTGATATCGACCCTGACGTGGTGGCGCAGACGCGTCGATTGCTGGCGCGGGCGGGCTATGGCGGCGTCCGCGTGGTTGAGGGCGACGGGGCGCTGGGCGATCGCGAGTCGGGGCCGTTTGACCGGATTGTGGCGACGGTGGGGTGCTCGGACGTTTCGTGGGCGTGGGTGGATCAGCTACGGCCGGATGGACTGCTGCTGCTGCCGCTGGATTACGGGGGATCGCATCCGCTGGTGAAGCTGCGGGTGGTTGAACCCGGCCGATTGGCCGGTTGTATTGAGGGTTGGACGGGGTTCATGCGAATCCAGGGCGATATGGCGGAGGCGGCGCCGTGGCCGTCGCGGTTTCCGGATTTCGGGGGGCGTCCGCCGGATGAGGTGCGGCCGCTGTTTCCGGCGCTGGGCCGCGTGCTGGCAAAGGAGCCGGCGGATGTGGATCGGCGGACGGAATGGTGGCGGGTTCCGAGTGCCTGGTATGACTTTTACTTTTGCCTGAGCCTGATTGACCGGCGCGCGTATCGGGGGCCGGAAGGGTTGGGGCTGGTGGATGCGGATGGGGCTAGTGCGGTGATGGTGAGGCCGGACGGGGTGTGTGTCTGGGGGCGCTCCGCGCTGCCTACGCGACTTGAAGCGGCTTGTGCACGGTGGGAGGGGTTGGGGATGCCGGAGCTGGGTTCGTGGGGGATGGAGTTTGCTCCGCGGGCGGCTGCGGTTCCCGATTTCGAAGAGTCCGAGGGGGTGTTTGTGGTGGAGCGGGGGAGGTCAATTCAGAAGGTGAGAGGGGAGAGAGCAGAGGAGTGAGACGAGGAGGAAGAGGGGGTGGGCCGGGCGAGTTGGGTGCATGCGATGTGGTTCGACACGCCCCTCCGATGGACTCCGGGGCGGCTCACCACGAACGGATTGGCAGGTCCCTTCGACCGGCCTAGGGCAGGCTCACCACGAACAGGGGTGCGCGGAAGTCGAGATCCCCTTCGACAGGCTCAGGGCACCTCGATGACAGGGGGTTAGTCGGGGGTGGGGTGGGGTGGGTCGTCGAATTGGGCGGCGTGGAGGTCGCGGTAGGGGCCGGGTTGGGC
>JAPPLN010000080.1 GCA_028874175.1 Chloroflexota bacterium | reverse complement strand
TGCGTGTGCTGGCACTCTTCATTGTCGTGAGCGCATTGGTCCTCACGACACTGGCCACGGCGCTGGCGGATTCGCATCCAGCTGCCGCTGACGGTCAGCGACTCGAAGACCAGTCGGCCGAAGTGCAGGCTCTCTATCGCGCGGTGTACGGCGATGACGCCGAAGCCAGGTGGATTGCCGAGCACAACGCCGCCATCGGCATGTCCGGTGACTCCATGATGATGGACGACATGTCCATGGACGACCCGACGTCCAACATGTACTACAACCGCATCGTGGCTGTGGCTATGGCGCGTGGCGCGGACGCCGGACTGGCGAACCGCATCGCTGTTGACGTCATCGGCCGCGGCACCGAAATGGCCTTCCTGAACGGCACCGACGCCGGCGTGCTGTACGGCATAGGCCGGTCCGAAGCCGAGATTAACGCGGCTCCGGTTTCGGCCCCAGCGCCACGGTCGGCTCCGGCTCCGGCTCCGGCTCCAGCGAATTCCGGATGGGGCATTACGATTGAGCGCGTGCTCCAAAAGGGCACGAGCGAAACGATCACACTTCCCTCCGTTGACGTTGACGAAGGGAAGCAAGCGGTCTACGAAACCACAGGGGCCGCGCTTCCCGCTGGCATGAGCCTCAATCGGCTTGAAGGTGAGATCAGTGGGACACCGACCACCGTTCAGAAAAAGGCGACGACCATCGTCCGCGTTCGGGTTGACGGGGCGCTGGTTGAGGACGACGACGGCGACGCGCTTGAGGTTGAGGTCAAACTCACCGTGACCAGTGCGGCCGTTCCTGTCTTCCGGTCTCTGCAGGGGAACCTGAAGCTCTATCAGAACGTGCTGGTGACGACTGATGGGACCGCAGGCTTGGTAGCGACGCTTCCCGGAGCTGACCTCGGCGACGGCACGCTGGAGTACCAGCTCAAGCCGGACGCCCTGCCCTTCGGCTTGACCTTCAACACCACCACCCGAGCGTTAACGGTGGCCGCTAGCGACAACATTGTTCGTGGCCACGGCAGCGCGGTGTTGACCTACATCGCGAAGGAACCCGTCGATGGCGACAAGGTGGAGCAGACGTTCACCGTCACGGTTGAACAAGACCAGCCGGTCAAGTTTGCGTCAGGGACGCGGTCGCTTCGTGTGACCAAGGTGGCTGGCAGGGATGCCGTGCTCAACCTCCCAATCGTCTCGCAGGCCGGAAATGGCGGCGTGACCTACGCGGCTGATACGACGTGCAGTGTTGCCACAAGCGGCCTCACCATTGGGGCAGCAGGTTCGACCGACGACCCGAGGGTGACCAGGGACGATCAGTTGCTGCTGGGCGACTCGTACGACACTACCGGCACCAATCAGGCCGTGGGTGAATTCACGTTCTGCTGGACGGCGACAGAGAAGCAGGCAAGTGATGTTGCCGGCAACTCGTCCGCCACCATCAACGTGACCGTGCGGATTCATCCTGCGGACCGCTCGTAGTCGTAGCCGAATCTGACCGCGAATTCGCCGAGGGGCGGGGGGAAACCCCCGCCCCTCTCGCTTTGCCACCCGCCGCCGGTCCCCCCACCCCCGCCCCGCTCCCCAGAGACGCAGCCCTCTCCTAATCCCTCGCCCGGGAGCCCCTTGCAAACCTCCCCTGCCCCTCCCCGGGCCACCCCCTTCCTCCCCCGCCCCCAAGAAAAGCCAGAGCAAGAAACCTCCCGCCCTCAAACCCTCCCCACCCCAGCAACCCAGCGCTGCGGGACTAACCCATCAGCGAGACGTCGTCTTAATTCCTCATCCTGGTAGAGAGGGCAAAGCCTGCCCCGGACCTGATCCGCCGGGGAGGTGAGGATGGCTGCCACCCCCAGCACCTTTGTCGCGTCAGCAGCAGCCCACGGCCCTGTCTATCGCTAAGTTGCTGGGGTGTTAGGCTCCGCGCCACGTTTCGCTAGCGTCACGGAACTGGTGTCGAGTTGGGGCGGCGCACCGGGCTGTGCATTGGTGTCTTCGTTACGGCATTTGCGCTTGCGTTTGTGCTGACTGGCATTGAGTCCCAGCCGGTACGCGCCCATCCTGGCGGGCTCGCTGGCGACGGGTGTCACTATTGCCGTACGAACTGCGCTCGTTGGGGCCACACAACGGGCACCCGGCATTGTCACCGAGCGCCGGCACCACGCCAGACGCTTCCGCAGCCGACTCCGACGCCGACGCCAACCATTTGCAACAGCGTCGCGTCAGGCCACCTCGTAATCGATACCCAAGGCCGTGTTGCCGTGCCCCGGCATTTGGCGCCAGGTCAGCCTGATGGCGACAACGATGGCTACGCCTGTGGTGGTCAACTCGAACACAAACGGCACTTGGTACCGCCGACCCCAACGCCGAAGCCGACGCCAACGCCGATACCTACGGCCGGCCAGACGCCCAGCCAATCACCGCCCGGCGATGAGGGTCAATCGGTAGTCCCAAAGCGCGCCGCCAGTGACTCGGTTCGCTATACGCCGACGAACGAGATGTATGGCATGTGTCGGGCGAGGTTTCCGTATTCGCACCTTGAGGACTGCAACATCGATTACGACTACCTCATGCGGTTCTGGCTGGATCGGGTCTAACCAGCCCACGGCCCCGGCGCGACTATCCCACTGGGAAATCCCCGCCTACAATGTGACTGGGCGGCTGGGCGGGTGGTCGACGACCATTTCACCGCGTTCTCGCGTTGCGCGAGGAGCATCGAAGCCTGGTCACCGACCGACGGGGCCGGGACGACCTTGCTCACCGACGGTCTCAGAGGACCCAGAGGTCAGCGGTCTGTCCCGGCCCACTAACACTGCCCTTAGCCAATCCAAGGACCCAGGAACATACAAGGGGTCTTCCGCTCGTGCGTTCACCGGCCACCAACCCCCTGAAGCCAGCCCCACCCACCAAGCCGCCGCCCTCTTCCGCGCACCCCACCCCACCGGCATCTCCCCGGCTACAATCCAACAGGGCGGTTGTTGGCTGACTCTTGGCGCCACGTCACCGCATCGGCGGGATACGGAGACTCCTCGCACGGAGGAATCGATGGACACAACCGCCGCGCTTGATGTTGGAACCTTTCTGACCGTTGCGGTGACCGGGGGGGCGGCAGTGGGCGGGCTGATCCTTGCGCTGTTTGCCTGGCTCCGTTCCGACATTCGCGACCTGCGCCAACGTCTCGATGGGTTCATCGACAGTCACGGCCCAGCCCGGCCGGAGGCGAGCGAAGCGCGGGCGCTTCGCGACATCGTGCGCGAGGTCCTGCGCGAGGAACTGGCCAAACAGGCCCACCCGACCGACTCCACCTGACGCCCCCGCCGCCCCCACCGCAAATCCGATCCCGCCGATCCGCGCACCCAACCCACCAGGGACCGAGACCCTCGGAGGCTGCGGTTCTTCACCCTCTCCAAGGGGAGAGGCAGAAGCCGTCCGCGGCATTCGGTGAGGGGTCCCCCGCTCGTGCGCCCACCCCCACCGACGAGCGTTGCCGCACTCCCGGTTCCGAGCCCGCCGCTCTTCACCCTCTCCCCTAGGAGAGGGTGAAGAGCCGCCGCGCCTTCAAGGGCGAGACGGGATTTTGCAACGGTCTCCTTGAGGGAGAGGGCTGGGGTGAGGGGTCTTCCGAGCAGCCAACCCACCGGAACATCCCCGGCTACAATCCAACAGGGCGGTTGTTTGCTGACCATTGGCTTGATGTCACCTGATCGGCGGGGACCACGAACCCTCGCCACGGAGGGACCGATGGATACAGGCGCGACGCTCGATGTCGGGACGTTCTTTGCCGCGCTGGGCGTGATGTCCACAGGGATTGTGCTGCTGTTCGGTTGGGTGTTGACGGACATCCGCGACCTCCGCAAGCGAGTCGATCGAATGATTGATCGGGGCGCGGACTCCGGAGCCGTCACCATTGATCGGGCAGCCCTGCGCGTGCTGATTCGCGAGGTGCTGCACGAGGAAGGTGTTGCCACGCCGTCACGCACGAGCGATTCGGCCTGACGGCCGTTGCCGACGCGGCGCGCCACCCCCTGGCTCCGGCTCCTTGCAGAGGCGGCCGCTTGACAAAGGCACGCGCGGGTCAGAGTTTCGTATTGACACAACCACGCGTGGCCGGCTGGATGGGCATGCCGACTCCGTATACCGATTTCGAGTTCAACCGAACAAAGCTTCGCGAAGCCATCCTGTACTTCTCGGAAAAGGCCAGGGACGACCTGGCCTATGGAACGACCCGGCTATACAAGCAGTTGTTTGCGGCCGACTTCTGGGCGTTCCAGCTGTTCGGCGCACCCCTAACCGGAACGACGTACGTACGCGACAGGTACGGTCCCCGCCCGGATGTGAGCCAGGGTCTGGACACGCTTGAGCGGATGCAAGCCGACGGCACGCTGGAGATCGCCCAGGTATCTGGCAGTTGGGCCAATATGCCGGTGCCGAAAGGACAGTCGAAAGCCGACCTGGACATCTTCACGCAGGCTGAACGTCGGGTTCTGGAAATCGTTGCGCGTGCGTTCGAGTACCAGCCGGCCTGGGCCGTCAGCGAGTGGACGCATGAGTTTCCAGGCTGGAAGTTCGCGCAGACCGGAGAGCCAATCCCCTACGCCACGGCCTACATGTGGCGCGACGAAGACGTATCCCAGGACGACATGGCCTGGGCCTACCAGGAACAACGATCACTATTCCATCAATTGACCTGAGCCCCGGGTCGCGAACCACGTTGATCGGACTCCATCCCCAGGAGTGATCCGTCGTCTTTCTGCTCCTCGCCAGGGAAGCAACGGCGCGAAGCGTCAAGCCCATCAGGTCCACCTCCGTCCGAATCCCTCTCCTCGGGAGAGGGTCAGAGCCTGCCCCGGAATCGCTCCGGGGGGAGGGGTCTTCCGGTCGCGCGCTCCACGCCCGCAACCACGGACGGACGACAACGTCCAACGGGAGCCGCCGTTCTTCACCCTCTCCAAGGGGAGAGGCAGGTTCGGCCGTCCCCGGCCGAAACCGGTGAGGGGTCTTCCGGGCACCCAACCTCCCACACCACCAACGCCCTTGCGCATCTCATCCACAGGGGCGCCGTTCTTTCCCTCTCCCTGCCAGGGAGAGGGCTGGGGTGAGGGTGGCTGCCCGCCCCACCACCCGGCCACGGGGCGATAGCCCTACCCGCCTACGCAGCGACCAGCGTCAGCACATCCAAGCCACTACCCACCATCCGCCCACGGATCGTAAGACCCGAAGTGCCACAGATTGCCCTCGGGGTCCAGCGCGGAATACAGCCGCCCGCCGTAGTCCATGTCCTCGATCTCCATCACGATCTCGGCGCCGGCGGCTACCGCGTGCCGGTAGTGTTCGTCGATTTCCGCCACGATCACGTAGGCGCTCTGCGTGTTGCCGCCCAACTCCTCGGGTGTCCTGACGTGCGGGCCGAAATCACGGTTCCGGGCGGACCCCAGCATGATCATGCCGTCGCCCAGCGTGAGCTGCGCGTGGCTGATGGTCCCGTCATAGCCGGGCACGACCAGGCGCCTGGCAAACCCGAACGCCTGGCACAAAAACTCAATGGCCGCCGGCGCGTCCCGGTACCGCAAGCTCGGAACAATCATCCCCTTCCGCGATTCCTGAGCCATCGCCGAACCCTCCGCCTCCCACCAGACCACCCAGCCTAACGGTCCGGGCCCACCAGAACTCGCCGGGCTACATTCCAACAGGGCGGGTGGTCGCTGACCACTTCACTTGATGTCACCTGACCGGCGGGGACCAGCAATCCCTGCCACGGAGGACCCGCCCATGGACCCCACCCCGATTGTTGTGACGATTGGCAGCGTTGGCGCAGCCATGCTCGTCGCATTCATTGGGGCGGCGTTCAGGTTGGGCGCGATGCCCGGCACGATTCAGGAGCAAGTCGAGGCTATCCCGCAACTTCGTCAGGACGTGCATGCGCTGGCCGGTCGCGTGGACGTATTGACCGAGCGGGTTTCCCGCATTGAGGGCGTGATTGAAGGCGTCCTTTCCAGCCGCACCTCTCCGTCGGACTGACGCCTGGTCGACACCAATACCCAGCCCCGCTAGGACATCCCCGGCTACAATCCAGCAGGGCGGGTGGTCGCTGACCACTTCACTTGATGTCGACTGACCGGCGGGGAGCAGAAATCCCTGTCACGGAGGCACCGCCCATGGACCCCGGCATCATTAGCGACGTGGTTATCGGGGGCGTCCTGGCCGCGCTCGTTCTTGCCCTCTGGCGTGATGTCCGCAGCCTGGGCGAGCGCGTTGCCCGCCTCGAGGGCTGGCTAGTCCCTGACCGCTCGGCGACCAGGGACTAGCGCGAGCAACCAATGGATACAACCGCCTCGCTTGATGTTGGAACCTTTCTAACCGTTGCGGTGACCGGCGGGGCGGCATTGGGCGGGCTGATCCTTGCGCTGTTTGCCTGGCTCCGCTCCGACATTCGCGACCTTCGCCAACGTCTCGGTGGGTAGAATCTCTCAGGCACGGCTGGTCGCTGGCGGACGGTCCCGTTGTCGCCTGCATCGTGGGTAACAGGGACCGACCTCGCACGGAGGAGCCGATGACGACCGACACGCAACGACTGGCCCGCCTTGAGGGTGCGTACGAGCACCTGGCAACCAAGGCCGACCTCAAGGACCTGGAACTCCGGCTTACCGGTGAGATCGCAGAGCTAACCAGGGCGATGGCAGCCCAAACCCGTTGGCTGGCCGGACTGGTCCTGGCCGCGGCCGCAGCCGCGGCTGGCGTGGTGATCGCCGTCGACCGCCTGGCGGGATGACGGCCGTAAACGACGCGCCGCGCCTATTGACCGCCGGCGAGCTACTTCAGCTATATAGCAAGGGCGTTCGCGGCGAATTGATCCGTGGAGTGCTCAGCGAAACCAAGCCAGCCGGAATGGAACACGGCGTGATCGTCGTGAACCTGGTAATGGAACTGCGGATGTTCGCGAAGCCCCGGCGATTGGGGATTCTCACGGCCTCGGACTCCGGGGTCTGGCTGGAGCGCGACCCAGACACGGTGCGGGAACCGGACATCGCCTTTTTTTCAGCGGAGACGTCGCCGCTGACAGAGCGGGTCCACGGCTACGCGGAGGTCGCGCCCGACCTGGTGGTGGAGGTGGGCTCGCCCGGCAATAGCCGGCGAGAGCTCAACGACAAGGCGCTGATGTGGCTCAGCTTTGGCGTGCGGCTGATCTGGGTGGTACACCCCGACACGCGCACCGTAGACGCGCATCGACCCAACCGTCCCGTCGCAACGCTGCGCGGCAACCAGGCCCTGGAAGGCCTGGACGTCCTCCCGGGCTTCACTTGCCCCGTCCGCGACATCTTCGCCCCCTAACCCGCCGCCGCACCCGGCCCGCCCCCGGCGAGCCCGCTGATTCCAGGGATCCGGGAAAACAAAAGGGGTCTTCCGCGCACCCAACCCACCAGGGACCGAAACCCTCGCAGGCCGCCGCTCTTCACCCTCTCCAAGGGGAGAGGCAGACTCGGCCGTCTTCGGCCGAATTCGGTGAGGGGTCTTCCGCTCGTGATCGCACGGGCCGGCACCAGCGCCCCTCTTAATCCTTCTCCTGCGGTGGAGCGGTCTTCCGCGCACCCAACCCCCCAGGGTGCACCTCCCTGTGGGCGCACCGTTCTTGACCCTCTCCGAAGAGAAAAGCCAGCGTCTACCCGATCCTCACCCCCGCCCGCTCCGCCTCCCCAGCCAAAAAGCTGTACACCCCCGGCGCGTCCTCCGTCGAACAACCCTCCACGATCAGGTAGATATCCGGATCCAGCGCTTCCAGCCGCTGCAGGTAGCGCTGGTGGTCGATGGCCCCTTGCCCAGTAGTCACCGTGTCCAGGTGCACCGTATGCCGGTCCCAAATGGAAATGTCCTTGCTGTGCCCGCTGCCGATGCGGTCGCCCAGCGTGTCGAACATCTCGTCGATCGCCGCGCCCGTGTCGTAGTAGGTATCCAGCGTGATCCAGTTCACCGGATCCATGTCCACCCGCACCCAGGGCGAGCCGACCGCATCGACCACCCGCCGGGTAATCACGGCGTCGCGCAGGGTGACGTACTGGTGGCCCTCCAGGTGAATCCGCACGCCCACCTCCGCCGCCACCTCGGCGGCCCGGCCCAGCGAGTCGACCAGGTTCGTCTCGGCCCAGGGCGCCCAGTTCTCGGGGTGCGGCGACCAGGGGCCGGTCGCGCTCATGCTGCCGGGGCCGGTGTCGATACAGGTCGCCCCCAGCCGGCCGGCCAGCCGCAGACCCGCGCAGAGCACCTCAACGTTGCGCCGACGGGTCCCGGCATCCGGATGCACCAGGTTCTGCCAGTAGCCCGTGGCCATGTAGTGATCCAGGCCGGCGTCGGCCAGGATGTCGCGGAAGCGCCGGCAGTCGGCGTCGGAGGGCGGATCCAGCGGATCGTTCCCGCCCAACCGCGTAAACACGCCGGTATACCCCCACGAGCGCAGCGTGCGCGCCGCTTCGGGCGTCAGGTCGCGTATGTCGTCCGGCAGCAACGTGCCGGAGATTCCCAGTCGCATGGTCAGCCTCCGCCGTCGACGGGAACTATGCCGCCGGACATGTAGGTATTGCGCTCGCTGGTCAGAAAGGCCACCACCTCCGCCACCTCCTCGGGATCGGCGTAGCGGCCGATCGCCACGGGCGGGTTGCGCACGATCTCTTCGGGGACTCGCGAAACCACCATGTTGGTCAGCGCCCGGCCCGGCAGAACGGCGTTCACCAGCACCCCGCGCGAGGTGAATTCCCGCGCGAACGCGCGGGTTATCGGCACCACTCCCGCCTTGCTCACCGCATACGGAATCAGCGCCGGCGTCCCGTGCCGGGCGCCGGAGGTGAAATTCACGATGCGTCCCCAACCCCGCTCGGCCATGCCGAACACCACCAGCCGGGAGGCCAGGTACGTTCCCGTCAGGTTCACCGCCAGCACCCGGTCCCACTCGTGCAGCGGCGTCTCCAGCACGCTGGCGTCCACGCCGATAATGGCCGCGGCGTTGACCAGGATGTCGACCGGGCCGAGGACGTTGCGGGTGGTCGTAAGTGCGGACTCCAGCGACACCGGCGAGGCCACGTCAACATGCACCGCCAGTGCCTGCGCATCTCGCCGGTTCAGCTCCGCGATCGTCCGCTTCGCTGCGTCGGCGTCAGAGTCCCAGATCGCAATCGCCCGACCGTCCTCCGCCAACCGCAACGCCGAAGCCCGCCCCAACCCATTCGCGCCCCCGGTAACGACCGCGACCCGAGGCCTCTCCATCAACTCCACGGTCTAGGCGCGGGCCAGGGCGCTGGCCGAGAGCCCCGGCTCGTCCAGCCCCTCACCCAACACTTCGCCAGGATGCACCGGCCGCATCCCGTTGCTCAGTCCCACGTCTCGCTCCTCGACATCGGCGGTCCACAATACCCCGCCGTCCCCGGCCCCGGCTCCCCAAAACTCCAGCCAATTGCCACCCGTCCCCAGAGAGTGTACACTATCCGGGTAAGCTCCGCAACCACCGTCGACATGCCCCTGTTTCCGCTTCGGCCCATCGTCCCCGCCAGGACCATCGATCCACGGCGGCGTCCCTCCGTCTCCACGTCGCGCCGCGCTCGCCCATTTCCCGCTCCCCTCGCCCCTTTGCCCCGGCTGTCCACCCCCACACAACTCGCCCCCCAAAACCACCAAAAATGCACCCCGCGCAGCCTCAAGAGTTTTTTGGAAAGACACTTATATACCTAAATGCCCAAGCCTTGGTACTGTCCCGTTTTGAGATAGGTGACGTCTTTGCTTGCGTCCGTAGGGCGGGGATGGGATTGTCGGGGGGTTGACCCATATGCCCCAGGGCCAGAGGACCCCGATGGTCCGACAGACCCGGCTGCTCATTCGCCCGGACGAGATCGCGGCCATACGTGTCACCTGTCGACACTGTGACAACGCCGTGCTGCTCCGACTAGCCACGGCCGAGACCCTGCCCGACGACTGCCCCATGTGCGGGCAGTCCCAGTGGCTCGTCGATACCCACGCCCACCGGCTCGTGACCGTGCTTCGGCAAATCCAGCGACACCCGGACTCCACCACCACGGCCCATCTCCACCTAGAGGTCGACGACCAGGAGCCTGCTAAGGAGGCAACTCCATGATCTCTGACGAGCAGGCCAGCTCATCACCGACAATGGCAGGAGTCCACCGGGTGGACGGGTTACGGCTTGTGGTCGGGCGGTGGTCGGCCCCGCCACTTCGGACTGCTCATGAGGAGCCAAGTTCCGACCCGTCGCAGCCCAAACCAGTGCGCGCCGACCACACACAGCACGATGACCAGAACGACGGCGACCGGACCGAAGAGCCCTCCAAACAGGTACCCAAGCAGACCCATCGACCGGGCGGACTCCGGCAGGTTCCACTGATGCTCATGGTCCGCGTACGAGAGGCGGTCCCTCCGCGATCCGGACCAACTGATCGACCGCAGCACGAAGTAGCTGCCGTACACCCCGATTGACACCCACACAACCACCGTAATGAGGAACGCCTGTGCAAACGGCCAGATCGTCACCCACCCCGGTAAGTCGAAACCCGGTGTGGCGCTACTCACAGGGACAAAGCCACGATGAGCGAACGGCCATCAGGTTGCCAGGCGACGCGCGTTTCCCATGAACCGGGGATCGAAGAACCGGACGTGTCCACAGTTCGGACAGACGACCACGTAGAGTTCGACATGAACCCTGCCTTGAGCATCGGGTGGAAGGTAACGCCGGTCGACTTGACCCATAAGCTGCACGGGGTAGTGGATGGTGACCCACCGGTCGGGGCCACCATCAAATCCACAGGAGGGACACAAGCGGGACACGTCCGCCTGTCGCAGTTTTTCAAGAACATCGCGGCGATGCTCATACGTCTGTTCCGTTGATGCTGGGGCCTGGTCGGGCTGCTCGTCATCGGTCACCTTACGGACCGTCACCGGATTCCGCCGACCACTGCCGTGCTAACCGTCGGGCAAGAGCGAGATGGCCACGTTCAGCGCAGATGCGAAGTTGGTCGAGGTGTTCCACCCATCCGAAACGGAGCCGGCAGTCAACTGAAGTGTCCGCGATACCTAGGGTGCTCAGGTGGTCGGTGAGGAGCTCCAGTCGGAGCCGCAGACCAGCGTCAGTAATCAGGTTGCCATCGGTAGCCCATCCGCTAGCAAGTCTCTCGGCACACGATTGAATTTCCGTGTGGCACGCCATGAACTCCCGACGCGCCCACCGGTCGTTTCCGGTCGCGGTATCCACCACCTGGATGGCCCACCGGGTGACAATCCAGAGAACGCCCAGAACACCCATAAGGGTTGCCAGAGCGACCACGGGTACGAGCATTAGCGCGACCATTTGCACCACCTGGGTGGCGGGATTCTCCAGGGCCGTGAACAGGTCGCCGGCGATTCCCCAGTGGTCGGTCAATAGCTCGTACAGGCCAAGGAGCACCCCAAGATTGGCCGCCACGCCCCATGATGACCTGAGCCACTGCCACACGCGGCGCATCACGTGGTCCTTACCAGCGAGGCCGTTCGCCGGTCCTTGCGCCGCGCGGCCACGTCGCGGGCCGTCGGCTCCTGGGCCTCGATCAGTTGCACGACCTCAGCCCACGACCAGGGACGCTCCGCCAGTCCGGCGGCCATCGCGGGGGTCGTGGGTTTGCCGTTCATGAGCCTGGTGAGCGTCCCGTGGGGTCGCACGAAGTTGTACTGGAAGGCGTGGGTCGCGACCGCGTGGGCGTGGTTGTCGACCTTCTTGGAGTGGGCGTTGGTGCGGCGGTGGAACCGGCGCATCTCCATCCGCATGGTGAGGTTGTGGCGCTCCACGTAGGTCGTGGCAATGTCTCCGGGGTCGGGGTCGCCATAAATGACCAGGGGAACGCGCTCGGTCTTGGGTACGTGGCTGATGTGGTCGCGCGGGACCGAGTGTTTCCATATCTGGGCGTAGTCGACCCGCTGGCTCCAGGGGCGATCGCGAAAGGCGAACTCGGCGGCGTCGGCGTAATAGCCGGCCGCGTCGGTCGTCAACTGAAAGCGCCCCCGGATACACCGGCTCAGGTCCCGCAGGAAGTAGGCGGCCGTCGCGCGGGTGCGGGGACCAACCATCCAGGCCACCAGCAGACGGCTGTCGGGGTCGAGGGCCGTGAACGTGTAGGCATCGCCGCGCCCCCACCGGCGCTCCGCCTCGGACATGCGGTGCGCCTTCTTGCCGACGAAGCTCCAGATTTCGTCGACCTGAACGGTGGCACAGGTGAGGTTCCGCACGCGGCGGTGGTGTTCCAGCAGACAGGCCCAGCCCGCGTCGACCACGAGCTTGACGATGGTGTCGGGTTTGGTTTTCGTGAACCGACCGGCCGCCCGAATGGACAGGCCGTCGTTCAGCAGGTGGAGCAGGTCGGCTCGGCGTTCGCGCGACAGGCGATTCATCGGTCGATCCCCTGTTCCCAACCGGCGTACATTATGTCGACTTTGGGCCAACTGGACCACTGCGTAGGGGCGGCATTGTCGGGGGCGTATAGCGTCCCGTACACTCGGGGGCCCAGGTTCCCGCGTCGGAGCCGGAACGGATGAGCGCGACACAACCCGAACCTCTGGACCTGAGCCAGCGGGCCGTCGCGGTGATCGACACGCTGATCGACCGGTACGACGACGTGCCCGACGACACCCCGGAGGGTCGCCGGCGACGCGCCCGGCTCGACCGGTTGGCGCTGGAGGAACGCGAGGCACGGTTGGCGGCCCAGGAGCAGGTCGCCACGGACGCGGAACTCGACACCTAACCCGGCTGCTACACTCACACCGTCCTCCACGGACCCAGCAGTAGCCCACCCTTCACGGCGGGCGCTGCCGACAGGTTCACGGGGAGTCGCCACACCGACCCGCGAACCCACGTTCAATACCCGGCCTTAGGGCCGGTGTGCCCAGCGTAGCAACCCCACCCGATGCCTCGACCAGGTCGATGCCTTAGCCGACCGGGCTGGGGCTCAGCGCCCCGTCGACCCGTAGAGCCACCCCTACGCCTCGTACAGCGGCGATACCTGCCCCAGCGGTCTAATCGTCCGGATCGACCGGTTGGTCGACCTGTGGCCGCCCGGTCGATCTACCTGCTTACGCCGAGCACCTGGGCCATCGTGCCGTGCGTCTCGGGGCAGCCGCTCCGCAGGTTGTAGAACGTCGCGTGCTCCAGTCGCTTGACCCGGTCGGTCTCGCGCTGCCACTGGCGGGCCAGCGACGCACACTCCGACCGGCTCACACTCACGAGTCGACCGGCCCGGTTGATGGCCTCGGCTCTGGGCTCCGGGTCGAGCACGGCCGTCACCGTGCAGACCGTCAGGGCCGCGACCACCGGAAGCACAATACAGGCCGCGACGATCTGGCGGACGCGGTCGTTCCAGGCGCTGTCGCGGGCGTTGGCCGCCGCGACCTGGGCCGCGGCTCGTGCGCGGCGCGCCTGCATCCGTTCGGCTTGGGTCGTCGGGGTCGACCGGCTGGGTGGTGGCGCTGATCGCCCAGGGCCACGCCCCCGGCGTGACCGGACCGAGGATTGGCGGCGCGTTCGTTGGCGACGCTCCCACTGCTCCAAGGAGTCCATGCGGCTGCCTCGCGGGGCTCCCGGTGTGACAAACACGGCCCCGAACAGGACCGCTGGGCGAGAGTCCCTGTTGTCACACAGAACCCCAGCGCGACCCGTCCGGGGCCGCGAGGACTCTCATCTGTGTGACGGCCGTAGTGTACGCCCAATGGGTGCGGGTCGTACCTGGGTTACAAGGCCAGGGCTCGCTAGTCGACCGGCGATTCTGGATGGACTTATGACCTGGGTCGTCGACGGGACGGTCGAGACCCGCGTTACCGCTGCATTCGCCCGACTTCGATGTCCCACAACCATTTCGGGACGTCGCCCATGTGCGCGTAAATCTTCTGCACGGTGGGCTCGTCGGTCGCGTCGAACGCTTGGATTGGCGGGTACCGCAGGCGTAACTCGTCAATGTCCTGGGGTGTGCTGCCCATAAGCGTCGGCACCCACCGCCCCTCCTGGAGCCACCCGTGCCACTCGGTCGACGCCCCCACGATGCTGAGGGCTGGGCACAGGGTCGGGGTCACCATGTGCCCATCCCACTGCCAGATCGACTTGTAAGTCGGGCTCAACCACACCGGGACCACGGCACACAATCCATTGACCGTCCGTAGCACGACGTGGGTCACGTCCGTATCCAAGACGGTCGGAACCAAGTGGCCGTCGCGGTCGGACTTGACCAACCACCACGCTCCCGGCGGGAGCCCGTCGAACGACGTAATGCGAGTGGCTGCGAGCATGGCTCCAGTGTACGGCCTGCGGGTTGGGGGTATGACCAAAGTCGCGGCCCGCGAGCAGCGCGGGCCCGACGACCAACTGGACTACACGACCGGCCAGTTGGTCGTCGGCGGAAAAATGGGCGGCCAAGTTCGGCACGCTCGACGACCTCACGCACGTGCGGGACCTCCGCAAACGCCTGCCGGTCAATCGCCCGTAGGGTCTCAGGGTCGCGCGGGTCGACGGTCTGCTGTCTGGGTCAGGCTGGTGCGAGGCGGGGTCGACGTGGGAGGCCGGGTTCGGGCGTTAGGGCGTATGAACGACCGACGGGTCGAAGTGTGCCGGCCCCAGGGCAGCCGCCCGTGCTTCGGCGATCGCTTGGACCGCGATTTCAAGTTCGGTGGACAGGGTGTCGACCGTTTGGCGGAGTTCCTCGATCAGGCGGTCGCGGTCGGCCAATGCTCTTTCAAACGTCCGAAAGTGCTCCTGGTCGATAGCCAGCACGTTGTTTTTTACCATCGCGGCCATCAAACCCTGCCGCGCCCGAATGACCTCGGCCTGAGCGTCCGTAAAGAGCACCAACTGGCGGGCCAACTGGATCTGATCCTGAATGGTCCCCACGTGGTAGTTGATTTCCTCGACCCGCGCCAGACTGTTTTTCATGGCTGGGATTCCTTGCTGGTGGGTCCTGGAGGTGGCTGGTTCTGCTCTAATCGACTGAGCCGTACGTCTACCCTACTAACGTCGCGGGCGGTGTTCGCGTGACGGTCAATTGCCACGTCGACCCGTTCCCCCAGCTTCTCCACACGCCCGTCGACGTATTGCAGGTGAAAAAAGATGGCCTGCTGGAAGTCCTGGTGCCGTGAGTTGAAAATGCGCCAAGCCAATGCGAGCGACCCCACGAGCAGTCCCAGGACGCCCACAACGGCCAACACAAACGGTTGCACCGCGTTCCACAGCTGTGGCAATTCCTTCAGCAGGTCATCCATCGCCCGCGTCGCCCTTAGTGTCGTCGAGGGAGGGGTAGCGTAGGAGAGCCAGGTAGGGCTGACAACGAATCGATCCACCTCGACCTGGGGCCTAAGTGACGACCGGTCGTCGCACACAATCCACAGGATGTGCCCACAGGGCTAACCCCCGTATATAGCGTGTGCTCCCAGTGTATACGGGGCCGGTGGTCGTTATCCCCACGTTCCACAGCCAGGGTCGTGCTGCCGTTCTCACGCAGATGGACACTGTCGGCGTGTCGCCTACACTAAGCTAACCGCCACCCGACCCCGTTAGGAGCACGCCGATGGGGGACACCGACTCATCGACCCTCGTCCGGTTCACCGTCGTTCTGGATGGACCGGACACCCTCCACCCCATAACCGTCGAGGCCGACTCCCACCCCTACGACCGAGCCTGGCACTATTTCAAGCGCGACGATGAGGGAGTCGCTAGAGCGCGGGCACCCAGCGTCAAGGCGATAAGGCGGGTCAAGATCGACCCCCAGTAGTCCACCTCCTCGACAGTCGTGGCACCGGTCCTTCGACAGCAGTGGTCGCCCGTACTTCAACTGGTCGTGTCGATTGTCCAGACCATGATCGTCGCCCACGCTGCCGGGTGGGCAATCGGCTGGCCAGTACCCAACCCGTTCGACTCACCACCGCCTACCCAGGTCGTCGCGATCCCAACCCCAGCGCCGTCTCCCCTCCATCCGGTCCGAACTCCGACGCCACCGACGACCTGGGTGTTGGCAACGACCGTCCGCGACGACCACATCAACATAATCGCGGTCCACCACTCATCGGACGACGACAGGCTGTACGTACGGTGTCGACCCGAGACTCCTAGGTTGCGTCTCTTCGTGGTGTTCGACGAGCCTGGCTTCTTGCTGGGAAACGAGGACGATGCGATTGGGGTGTTCGTACGGGTCGACGATGAGCCACGTATCGCTCAACTTTGGGACGTGTCCATAAGTCGCACGGCCGTGTTTGCGCCACCCGTCGTCGACCTGAGGTGGATTCGCGCCCTGGTGCACGCGCAGCGGTTGACTATCGGAGCCTATTCCAATGCCGACAACCAGTGGCGGCACGCGACCTTCAATCTCCAGCTCCCGGACAACGGCAGGCACCCCGTGCTCCGCGTGCTCTCGATCTGCGGGTACGAAGCCTAGCCGTCCACCGGGTAGACTCCCTGGGGAGCGCTAGACTGCCGACTTTGGAACGACATGGGGATGACTCAGTGACAAACACCGACCAGCCGTCTCTTTACCGATTCGACGTTCTCTTGGAGAAGCCAACTGGCTTGTCCAGCCTCAGGATCATGGCCAACAACCACAACTGGGATGCAACCTGGCACTACTTCGACCGCGATGGCGAGGAAGTCGCCAGAGTGCTCGTGTCAAAGGTCGTGGCGATCCAGCGCACCAAGATCAAACCTTCGTAGTCCACCGGGTGGACGTCCCGCCCTAAGTCCCGCCCCCGGTCACGCCCTACGGACGACGCCCGTCAGCCCGTAATCTCAAAACGGGACAGTACCCAAGCCTTCGAGTCGGGGCGGCTGTTTAGTCGTATGTTCACCAGATGATGAGGTCAAAATGAAGTGTCGAGATAGTCAAACAATAGTCGCAAGGTAAGACTAGATCTTAAGTCGGGTTCGTGCTACGGTACTCGCGATTCAGGGATTGCGCGCGGACCCGCTCAGCCCCCTGAATGCCGAATGCCGCCCGTCTGTGGAAAGAAGGGGCGGCAGCGGCAAGGACTTGAGTCTTGCGTCACTGTATCTGGCCGCGCGCACCGCCGGCAAGCTAGTTTTCGCGGACGCCATCTGCGCGACGCCACCACTCACGTATTCCGTTGATCGCTGCCTGTTTGACAGGTACGCAGATTGGGTACTATGATGACGAAAACACTTGGAGCGTCGTCGTTGGCTAGGGGTCCGGGTCGGTATCACCGCAAGGGCATCACCCTGACGGAGCTGGCCGACATGTTCCCTGACGACGCAGCGGCCGAGGCGTGGTTCGCCAAGCAGCGATGGCCGCTCGATAAGCCGTGGTGCCCGCACTGTTGGTCGATGCGCGTCCAGACCGGCGCCTCTCACCCGTCGATGCCGTACCGCTGTCGGGACTGTCGGAAGCGGTTCTCGGTTCGCACCGGCACCGTGATGGAACGGTCGAAGCTCGGCTATCGGATCTGGGCGTTTGCGCTCTACCTGATGACGACCGGCATCAAGGGCACGTCATCGATGAAACTGTCCCGCGACCTCGGCGTGACGCAGAAGACGGCCTGGCACCTCGCCCACCGCATTCGCGAGATGTGGTCGCGTGACCACGCGCCGTTTGAAGGTCCGGTCGAAGCTGATGAGACGCATGTGGGTGGGAGGCTGCAGCGGCACTCCGGCCGTCATCGGGGCATTCGGGGACGCGGCTCGGTCGGGAAAACGGCCGTCGCCGGCGTCCTTGATCGACCGACGCGTCGCGTCGTGGCCACGGTCGTCCCTGACAAGAAAACGAGCACGCTGCTCCCGTTCGTCATGGGTCACATTGAACCCAATGCCCAGGTCTACACCGACGAATGGTGGGCCTATCGATCACTCCCGCACCATGGGGTGGTCCGCCACGGGGTCGGGCAGTGGGTCGATGGTCAGGCGCACACGAACGGCCTGGAGTCGTTCTGGTCGCTGTTGAAGCGCGGGTTCCACGGTACGTTTCACCACGTGTCGCCAAAGCACTTGGATAGGTACGTGCGCGAGTTTTCCGGTCGATTCAATTGGCGGGACTACGACACGATTGAGCAGATGCAGATCATGGCGCGCCAGATGACCCGGGCGCGGCTGCCGTATGAGAAGTTGATTGAAGGCGGACCGGCCTACCCGAAGCTGGACCAGCCGCGCCTCAGCCCGCCGGACGGATGACGCGCTCGTAGTAGGCACGCGTGATGTCGGCGATCGATTCGGCGATGGTGCCGAATCGTATGTCTTGGCCGCCGTAGGCGTATCCCAGCACAAACTGATGCACGTCACCAACCGGATTGATGAAGCAGCGGAGCGCGTGCCCGCTCGCCCGTTCTTCAGGTGTTCCGTTGAACACGAGCGTCACGCGAATATCTGGATTCAGGCGATCGATTTCGTTGCTGATCTCAGACATGGATTCGCCGTCGCGCTGATGCCTCGCCCATTCGGCCGGCAGGACGACAAGAACCTCGTCCACGTAGTCGTCCTGCGGGTTCAGTCGTTGCGGATCAAAAAACACCGTCGCGCTACGGCGGCGGCAGGCGGCGCAGCACGCGCTCTAGCAGGAGTTCGATGTTGGTGAGCCGCTTCTCGACCTTGCCGACCCGCTTGGTGAGGCCCTCGATCTTCGTCTCCAATGACACGGCCCAGCCCGTCATCTCGCTACTGAACTCCGACAGTTCTTCTCCCGTAGCGTAGCCTTCCAGGTCTCGCTTGGTGGCGAGTTCGTCGCTCGGTCGCTCGCCGTTGCCCGCGTCCAGCACGCCCATCGGCTAGGAATCCGGCTTGTCGGCTTTCAGGTAGTCCCAAGACTCGGGCGGCGGGGTCGTCATGATGATTCGGGCCAGGTTTTCCGGGGTGTCCGGGATACGCTCGGGCATGGGCTTGGGTGGCCGACCCCGACGCTTCTTCGGCTTCGACATATC
This sequence comes from Chloroflexota bacterium, assembly GCA_028874175.1. GTDB lineage: Bacteria > Chloroflexota > UBA11872 > UBA11872 > UBA11872 > UBA11872. The sequence continues at coordinate 5,922 of JAPPLN010000080.1, read as the reverse complement.
TGCTTCTCTCGACGAGAAGACCGGTAAACGATTCTATCGCTGGTGTATGATCGCGTCGATAGATCCTGCGGGATGATGGCCGTTCGGACGGCGTCGATCTGATTGAATTTCGGAGCGTCGCAGCCGTGCCCGATAGTCCGTGATGATGTCATCCGCCGTGACTCGCTCGTGTCGATGGTGAAACGCTCGTATCGCCATCCAGATCGAGGCACCGATCACCATTACCCCGATTGCCGTCAACACGGCACCGGGAACATCATGCTCGTAGATGATCCAGCCGATTCCGCTCGACGTGAACGATCCCCCCGCTATGAAAATTGTAAACGCCGTCTGCCAAGTCGGTATCTTCGCGGAGTCTTCAAGCCGTCGCAGTTCTAAGTGCATCGTATCTAGACCCATTTTCACCTCCGGTTGCAGGTCCTCGATCAGCTCGCGAACGCCGCTCGATTGCCGGGCATGCTGGTCATTCGCCATCAGAATCCGTCAGGCTCTCGTAGAACTTCGACGGATATAACAACAGGTACCGGCAGTTGTCGCAGAACAGCGGGATCAAGGGAAACGTGACGAGACGTGGTTCTTCATCCACTCCCTTGTCCCAAAACTTCGCTTCGAGCGACACTTCAATCGTGCCGCCCAGCCACCGATCGTGGGAACACATCGGACAGCGAGGTGGTCGCTCCCCGAGTTCTTTCTCGATCTGACCGAATAGCGCCTCCTGGAACGATTCAAACGTTAGCCGTGCCGGTGTTTCGTCCACTACGGGCGGATCGGCTGTCATTGGAAACTCTTGCTGCCTATCGCGTGGAAAATTCTAGGCGTCGCATACTCCTAGATCAATCTCCGGTGTTACTCTGCGGACCGCTACACAGCTCGGACTTCCTCGCGGCCTCGGACGGGTCGCGCTGGGCCGCTGTGTAGCAACAGGGAAGTCCGCCCAGCGGCTCTGTTCGGGGCCGCGTTTGCTACCGGACTCCCGCGGGATGCGTCATGCGTTCACGGCCGACGGACAGTACGGGCTCATTGGATCGGTGGGAGCAGCGCCAGCGCAACTCGGCCTCCCAGATGTCGCCTCGTGCGCGCGAGTTGGCCAGAAAGAACGCCGGGCGCACGGCTGGTCGCGAATCGAGGGGCGGTGGTCTTGGGGCTGGAGGCTGGCTGCGCGCCATTGTGGTTGCCGTCTTGGTGTCGCCGTTCGCTGGCGGCTGCGGCGCCGTGCTTGGCGGGATGGTTGTGGGCGGAAACGCTGGCATGGTCGGCGGAGCGGTGCTGATGGTGATAGCCGGGGCTGTGCTCAGCATCGGGGCGTCTCAGTGGGCGCAGGAGCGGAAGGAGATTCACCAATACCGGCTGCATCAGGCTCGCGGCGAGGAGTAACGAATCGCCCGGCGATTGGCACGAGCGGCCAAGCAGATCCTGTGCCCATCGCCAGGCGTTCGACGGCTACGTCACGGATGTACGACGCCGTCAAGGTTTTTGTTGACGGAGTAGAAGGGACGTCTGCCTAGCCGGTTGCCTGGCCGTCGCTCTGTTCAGCTACGTATGGGCTGGCCTCGCAGCATCGACAGCCGTTTCCGTAACCCTGCACGGCCCCAGCCCGTCTGACTTGGGCTAAGCATGAGCCCGAGAATGGGCGCCGGGATTGGCTTTCTGCCATAGGGAACCGTTGTCGTGCGATAGGTCTGTCCGCTGCCGATGCTCCAGAACCATCCGTGGACCGATGGTCGGCACTTCCAGCCTTCCAGTGAGAGGAGCCGACTTATCTCATCTGGCGTGACAACGATTCGTGACATCCGCTAGCTGCTTGCGACCGTCGCGAAGTCCTTAACATCAACGACCCACTGGTGAAGGATGGATGGCTCGTCGTCGGCGATCTGCTGATGGTCGGCGACCTGGTCGTCGGCGGCGTCATCGAGCACATCAATGTCGTATCGGTCAATGATTCGCTCGAGCTCTCCGTCCGCGTTCACGGAGTTGAGGAAGTGAGCCGTGAGCCCTATGAGATCCTCGGCTACCAAGTCTTTGTCGTCGCCGTAGGTCGAAACGCCGATGGCATCCACGACGCCGATCCATTGATCGTCATGGCGAGAGATTCTGGCGTCGAACAGGAGTTTATCGCTCCGCTTGGTGTGTCGAATGACGAGCTTTACGTGTTCCATCGGTCGGTTCCTCTATCCGGCCACCGTTGTCTGACCGTCAATTCTAGCGATAACGTCTGTCATAGTCGATACTGGGTTTCGGCTGTGGGGATCCCGTAGCAGTGATCGTCCCCCGCCGTGCGTGGGTGTTCTCACGCGTTGACCCGGCCACACACCGACGATTGCACGCATCGTGCCGTGACGATCATCCTGTCTCAGACTATTTCAGATCGTTCACAGCGCCTCTTTTCTCGAAGTGCCTTGGGCACTCACGTACATAATCCCCTTTGGAAAAAACTCTTATTGCGCGCGAGACCCCCCAATTCCCCGCCTCCAGCCCCCCGCAAACTCCCCATCCCCGTCCGTCCCGCAACCGCTCCCCCGCCCACCCCAACCAATGACCACGCGCATCCACCGCGTCCCGCGAGCCCGGCCGGTTGACCGCGGGGCTACGACCTGCCCAATATGGCGAGCGCCAGAGGTGCGAAAGGCCGTGCGCATGGCCGCTGAAACGCTGAGGGCAGTGGTAGTCGGTTGCGGTGTGGGCCGCAACCACGCCGACGCCTACGTGCATTCCGACGCCGCCGAACTGGTGGCGCTCTGCGATATCGACGAAGTCGCCCTCAACCGGGTGGCCGACGCGAACGACGTCGAGGCCCGCTACACCGACTTCGAGACGATGCTGCGCGAGGAGCAGCCCGACCTGATCAACATCGCCACCGCCCAGCCGCTGCACGCCGAAATGACGGTCCTGGCGGCCACGCAGTACACGCCCAAGGGCATCCTCTGCGAGAAGGGCATGGCCAACAACATGGGCGAGGCGCGATCGATGATCGCGGCCTGCGACCGCAACGGCGTCAAGCTGGCCATCGGCCACGAGTCGCGCTACCTGACCCAGATCCAGGAAGCCCGCGACCTGATCACCGGCGGCGCCATCGGCACGGTTCGCCTGGCGCACGGCTGGTACGAACAGGGCGGCATGCTGAACCAGATGTGCCACGGCTGCGACCGCGCCCTGTTCATCCTCGGCGACCCCGAGCCGCAATGGGTGATGGGCAACATCCAGCGCAACTCCGACCGCTGGGAACGCAGTTGGCCCTGCGAGGAAATGGCGATTGGCATCGTCGGGTTCGCCGACGGCTCCCGCCTGATCCTGGAAGGCGAAACCCCCGCCGGCGCCCAGGTCGAACAGCACCGGCTGACCTTCGTCGGCGACGAAGGCACGCTCTACGTCCGCACCGAAGGCGAAGTCCGGCCCCCGGGTACCGTGCCCGAGGATCCGATTGGCCTTCGGATTCAGCGCGGCGACGGCAGTGTCGAGGAGATCGAGTTTCACAACGACCCCTACCTGGACGCCCGCCACCGTGAAATCGACGCCTTCGCCCGCTGGGCCGGCGGCGAACTGGACGGGCACTACCAGGACGCGCACTTCTGCGTGCAAACGCAGGAGATCCTGATGGCCATCTACGAGTCCGCAAGGACCCACGGCCTGGTGCAGTTGCCCATGAAGACCCAGTCCTCGCCGCTTGTCGAGATGATTAACAGCGGCGCGCTGCCGGTCAGCAACCCCGGCTGGCACGACATCCGGCACGGCACGAGAATCGCGCCGTTCGACTACGGCGGAGGCAACTCGTGAGCGCCCAACCCCTCCGCGCCGTGATCGTCGGCGGCCACATCGGCCGCAGCCACGCCCTCGGCTACCTGGCAAGCGACCGAATCGAACTCGCCGCCGTGTGCGACATCGATCCCAACACGCTGGAAGAGTTCGGCGACGAGTTCGACGTCGAGAACCGTTACACCGACTACGAAACCATGCTGCGGGAGGAAGAGCCGGACCTCGTCAGCATCGGAACGCCGCAGCAGCTCCACGCCTGGATGACCATCTTGGCGGCCACGCGCTATTCGCCGCTGGCCATCGTCTCCGAGAAACCAATGGCCAGCAACACCGGCGAGGGTTACGCCATGCTGGCGGCCTGTCAGCGGAACGGCGTGAAGCTCGCGATCGGCCACCAGGGCCGCTGGATGCCGCGGCACGAGACCGTCCGGCAACTGATCGCCGACGGCGCGATCGGCCAGGTCATCACCGCCTTTGCCGGGCCGCCCAAGGCGAACGCCGGCCTCATGAACATCGCCACCCACCAGCTGAACTACTGGCAGTACATGCTGGGCGACCCCACCCCCCTCTGGGTGCTGGCCAACGTGCAGCGCCAGACCGACCGCTACGAGCGCGGCTGGCCGGCCGAGGACCTGGCGGGACTGCTGGTGGAGTTCGAAGGCGGAATTCGCCTCTCAATGGAGAGCGACACGCCGCCTGAAGGCCTGGAGCGGGACCTGCGCGTCATTACCGGGACGGAAGGTGTTATTTGGCTGGCAGGCGGGACCGCCGGCAACGTCATCCGGCTCCTGCGCCATGGCGCCTCGGGATGGGAAACGATCGAGGCCAGCGAGGCCGAGTTCAGCGACGCACGGACGCTTGAGCTCGACGCACTGGCCGCCTGGGCAACCGGCGAGCTCGACGAGCATCGCGGCGACGCCAACCTTGCCATCCACACGCTTGAGATCCTGATGGGGATCTACGAGTCGGCCCGGACGCACAGCCTGGTTCAGCTACCGCTGCAAACCAAGGGATCGCCGCTGACCGCCATGATCGACGCCGGCGACCTGCCAGTCCGCTATCCGGGGCACTACGACATCCGCCACAAGTCCGCCACGCCAGATTAGGGGTCGCTGACATGACGACATACCGCGCTGGAGTCATCGGACTGAATCTCGGCCAGTCGCACGTTCGCGGGTTCGACCAGGCCGACGGGGTCGAGGTCGCGGCCGTCTGCGACATCGACGAATCGCGACTCGAGGAGGTTGCCGACCAGTACGACGTACCGGGTCGCTACACCGACGCCACGGCCATGCTCGAGACCGAGTCGCTGGACATCGTGAGCGTCACCACGCCGGCGGCGTTGCATCCAATGATGACCCTGCTGGCCGCGCGCTATCCGGTGCAGGCGATCATCTCCGAGAAGCCGCTGGCCAACTCGATGGGCGAAGCCGACGCCATGCTGGCCACCTGCGACGCGGCGGGCATCAAGCTGCTCTGCGGCTACCAGGGCCGCCACATGCGCGCCTTCGAACGCGCCCGCGGCCTGATCGCCGACGGCGCCATTGGGAAGCCGCTGGTGGTAAAGGTCAGCGTGGAAGAGGGCGGCCTGCTCAACCAGGGGTCGCACCTGATCGACCGCTCGCTGTATCTGCTTGGGGACCCCGAACCGCTCTGGGTGCTGGGCCAGGTGCAGCGTGAAACGGACCGCTACGAGCGCGGCTACTACTGCGAGGACCTCTGCTTCTGCATCGCCGCGGTGGAAGGCGGCGCGCGGATCGTCTACGACAACGACATCGGTCCCGGCGGCGACGTAGGCAATCGCGCCTTCGTGGTCACCGGCGACGATGGAATGTTGATCGTGGAGCCAAGCATTCCCGCAATTTCGATGTCCTACGGCGTCCAGCTCATTTCAGGCAACCGCGACGACCTGAACGAGCCGTGGGACGGCGTGGAAACGAATTTCATGCTGGCGCAGGCCAACGAACTCGTGGCCTGGCTCAACGGCGACATCGACGACCACCGGCAGAACGCCCACCACGCCATCAAGTCGCAGTCGATCCTGATGGGCATCTACGAAAGCGCGCGCACCCACACGCTGGTTCAGGTGCCCATTCAAACCAAGCTCGCCCCGCTGGAAGCCGCGATCAACGAAGGCTCGCTCAAGGTCCGCTACCCGGGCGCCTACGACAT
>JAPPLN010000004.1 GCA_028874175.1 Chloroflexota bacterium | reverse complement strand
TGGCAGACCTGGAGTCGATCGGGGCGGTGGTGCTGGCGAACGCGTGCGGCCCGTGCATCGGGCAGTGGCGGCGCGACGACATCACGCCGGCGCGCGAGGGCGACCCGCCGAAGCGCAATTCCATTGTTTCCTCGTTCAACCGGAACTTCCCGCGGCGGAATGACGGGAGTCCGAATACATTTTCGTTCCTGACGAGTCCCGAGGTGGCGGTGGCGTTTGCGCTGGGCGGGCGGCTCTCGGCCGACCCGACGGCCTCGCCGGTCGGCGGGGAGAACGGCGATGGGTTCGTGCTGGAGCCGCCCGGGCCGGCGGCGGACATTCCGCGGGACGGTTTTGTCGGTCAGCGGTACGGGTATGAGCCGCCGGCGGAAAACCCCGAGGCGGTGACGGTGGCGATCGACGCGGAGAGCGAGCGGCTGGAGGCGCTGGAGCCGTTTCCGGAGCGCGCGGTGGAGCAGTTCCACGGCATGCCGGTGTTGTTGAAGGCGACGGGGCAGTGCACGACCGACGCGATTTCGCCGGCCGGGCGCTGGCTGCGGTACCGGGGGCACCTGACGAATATCAGCGACAACATGTTCATCGGGGCCAATAACGCGTTCGGCGATGAGGCAGGCACGGGCTACAACGCGGAGACCGGCGAGGACGACGAGCCGCTGGCGGAGATCGCCACGTACTACCAGCAGCAGGGGATCACGTGGGTGGCGGTGGGCGACCAGAACTACGGCGAGGGCAGCAGCCGGGAGCACGCAGCAATGTCGCCGCGGCACACGGGCGGCGGCGCGATCATCGTGCGCAGCTTCGCGCGCATCCACGAGGCGAACCTGAAGAAGCAGGGGTTGCTGCCGCTGACGTTCGACGATCCCGGCGATTTCGACCGGATCGAGATCGACGACCGGGTCACGTTGACCGACGTAGGCAAGCTGGCGCCGGGGCGTCCTGTGACGGCGACGCTGGAGCACTCGGACGGATCGACGGCGACGGTTCGGCTGAATCACACGTTGAACGAGGAGCAGATTCGCTGGTTCTGGGCGGGGTCGGCGCTTAATCTGATTCGCGCGGCGGGTGATTAGCGGATCAGATAGTTTTTGGGGAGCTCAGACCTCGCTCCGAGCTCTTGAGTGGTGCATGAAGCAGAAGGGTTGAGGCTGGCCGCCGCGGTATAACCGTCGCCGACCGCACGGATCCCTCGGCGGTCAGAAGGACTAGACGTCCGCCAACGCCATCTGCCGCCGCGCCGCATAGGGGTTCTCCCGAACCTGCAGCGGAAACCGAACCGTCTGCTGCGTAAGCCCGGCTTCGTGTACGGCCAGCACCATCTCAACCGTCCAGCGGCCGTCGATGGCGTCGCAGATTGGGCGGCGGTTCTGTTCCACGGCCCGAACCAGGTCGCGCGTCATGGTGGTGTGCAGCAGTTGGCGGACATCAGCCTTGCCCTCGGTGTCACCAAGAGCCTCGGCATCCAGCGGCGGCACTGGGACCGTCTCCCAATTGCTTTCCACGCCCGGATCCAGCTCCGGCCGCCTGTTGATCAGCAACGGCTGGCCGGTGGTGGGTCCACCGCGCAACGAGAGCAGGCCGGCGGTACCAACCAGCTCGATACCCATCTGGCGGTGCATGCCGCGGCCCGTGCGGACGGAGGAAAAGGTGCCTGTAACCCCGTGGTCGAAGAGCAATGTGGCAAAGATCTGGTCGCCGGCCATCAGCCCCAGGTTCTCGTTACCTTCGCGTGCGTCCTGGATTCCCACGGGTCGCCCGGCCTGCATCACGTTGGCGCTCAACTGCCGCGGGTCGCCCGCGAACTGCCGCAGCAGGTCCAGTTGGTGCACGCCCAGAACCGCCAGGTCTTCGGCGCCGCCGCGGCGGCTGTCGTTCTTGCCGGTGGCGTGCATGGCCACCAGTCGCCCGATGTCGCCCGCGCGAACCATCTCCAGCATGCGCCGCACCTTGGGATCCACGCGCCAGTTATGGGCAACCTGGATCTTCGTTCCGCCGCGCTCGGCCGCGGCCACAACCGCGTCGGCTTCAGCCGGCGTGCGTACAAAGGGCTTCTCGCAGTAGATGCCCTTCGCCCCGGCTTCGATGGCCGCAAGCATCATTTCGGAACGCTCGTGCGGCCGCCGAAGGCAAACGGTCACAAAGTCCGCTTGCACTCGGTGCAGCATCTCGCGAAAGTCGCCGAACGCCTGCCGCGCTCCCAGCTGGTCGGCCTTTGCCCGGGCCAGTTCCTCGTCCACATCCGTCACCGCCACGACCTCGACCGCGGGGATGAATTGCCAGGCGAGATCCAGATCATGCCCGTAGTTGCCCGCGCCTGTGGCTCCGATGACAACGGCGGTATACATCAGGTCTGCTCCAGATTCGACTCAACGAGCGAGGGCCTGAGCCTCATCACGTTACACCGAGGTGGCTGCTGGGAGTTGCTGCTGCCCCGGGATTCGCCCGGTCGACTCGGCGGCATTGGCGTTCGCTGCCTTCCGCTCAGGGCCCTCAGACGTCCGCCAGCGCCATCTGCCGTCGCGCCGCATACGGGTTGTCCCGGACCTGCAGCGGAAACCGCACCGTCTCCTGCGTCAGCCCGGCTTCGTGAACCGCCAGCACCATCTCGACCGTCCAGCGGCCGTCAATCGCGTCGCAGACAGGTCGGCGGTTCTCTTCCACGGCGTGGAGCAGATCCAGGGTCATGCTGGTCTGCAGCAGTTGCAGTTCGTGCGCCGTGCCTTCGCTGTCGCCAATGGCGGCGGCGTCCAGGTCGGGAACCGCCACGGCCTCCCAGGTGCTGTCGACCCCGGGATCGTCGCCCGGCCGCCGGTTGATCAGCAGTTCCCGGCCACGCTTCCCATGGCTGCGCATTGAGATGATCCCCTCGGTTCCGACCACCTCTATTCCAAATGCCCGGTGCATGCCGGGGCCGGTGCGCACCGACGAGATGGTGCCGACCACGCCGTGTTCGAAGATGTAGGTGGCGAACAGCTGATCGCCCGCAATCAGGCCGATCCGCTCGTTGCCCTCGTGCACGTCCGGCAGGCCCACCGGGCGCCCGGACTGGAACACCGCGCCGCTCATCTGGCGGGGATCGCCGGCGACCTGGCGCATCAGGTCCATCAGGTGGACGCCCAATACCCACAGGTCTTCGGCGCCGCCGCGGCGGTCGTCGTTTTTTCCGGTGGCGTGCACCGCCACAACGCGACCGACTTCGCCGCCGCGGATCATCTCGCGCATGAGGATCACGGCGGGATCGATCCGCCAGGTGTGCGCCACCTGGATCTTGGTGTGGCTGCGACTTGCCGCAGCAATCACCGCGTCCGCTTCCGCCGGCGTGCGCACCAGCGGCTTCTCGCAGTAGATCCCCTTCGCCCCTGCCTCGATGGCCGCGTGAATCATCTCCGCATGCACGTCGGGCTGGCGGTTGCAGATGTTGACGAAGTCCGGCTGCACGCTGGAGAGGGCCTGGCGATAGTCCCCAAACGCCTGCGGCGCCCCCAGCTCATCCGCCTTCGCCCGTGCCGACTCCTCGTCCACATCGGCCACGGCCACCACGTCGACCTCCGGCACCAACTGCCATGCAAGGTCCAGATCGTGTCCGTAATTGCCCGCGCCCGTTGCTCCAATGATGACGGCGGTGTACATGCGGGTTGCTCCGTGGCTCGTGAACAGAGGTTGCGGCGAAGCATAGCGCCGCCGCATATCGGCGCGGGCCGGACGGTGCCGCAAGCTGGTCGCGCGGCCGGATGCATGTGCGACCGGCATCATCGTCCACCGCCGGTTCATAGTCGGGCTGCCCAGGGCCGGAGTCTGCTTTCGGCGGGTTGCAGCCTCCCGCCCCCAGCCCCTCAGTCAGCGGTGAGCGGGGAAACTGTCAACGGTGCTTCGACCACGTCAAATGGCCTTGCGTCGCGTGAAGCGGAGTCCGGACCACGTCTGGTCGATCGCCGCGATCTTGTAGTCGACCAGTCCGCTGCTTAGGCCAGTTTCGCGGACGACGCGCTCGGAGAGATCGGACTGAACGCCTGAGGCCTTCTTGGGCCAGCAGATCCAGAGACCGCCGGGCCCGGCCCTGGCACCGTAACGCTGGATGCGTCGCCTCAACTCCCGGCGGGAGCCGACGAACCAGACGATGAGATCGCAGCGGCCCTGAACTCGGCGGCGCAGAACAACGTCGTCGGGCAATACGCCCAGGGTGGCCTGGAAGTCATCGGGGGCACCGGGAGTAGCGACGGCGTAGCCGGCCTTTATCCCAAGCTTGCGCGGGAGCGGGGTGCCGGAGTAGCCGGCGAGGCCGGACTCGGGCACCACGGGGTTTGACGGCGGACTGGCAATGGCCTGCCGAAGGGCGGACTGGATGTTGGGCCAATCTGTGTAGACGGCGTCTGGCAGTAGCTGGCGGACTCGGGAGACCTTGGACGGATCGCCGTCGACGAAGACGAGAGGGATGCCACGGGTGGCCCTGGTCTTGCGCATGGCGACGCCGACATCGCGGCCATGGGAGGGTAGGCGTCCAAGGTCGATCACGAGTGCGTCGGGCGGGTTGCTACGCAGGTCTCGAAGGCTGGCCGGGTCAAGCTGCGCGTGGCTCACCTTGAAGTTGTCGGCCGGGAGCCGCGCGGCGCGCTCGGCGGCTTCGGCGGCGTTCCAGTGAATCAGGCGGATTCTGCGCATGGGTCGGAGGATATTGCGAGGCGGCGCCGGAAACGGAGGACTTCCTGATCGCTCGCTCCCTGGCGCGGGTCAACAGGACAGCCAAGCAGGGCGGAGCGCTGGGCGGCGAGGATGCAATTCCAGGGAACGCGGGCCTGGACGGGGCCGCAGGAGTGGGCGTCCGGGTTGTCGAGCGACCGGACGACCGATTGCAGAAAGGCGACCTGCGCGGGGGCGTCGTCGTCAAAATAGTCGCGCGCTTCGCTGTGGGACTCGTGCGGCGTGTGGAGCCACCAGCCGCGGTTGGTGCTGCAGCCGAGCGTGCCCCGGGTGCCGGTGATTTCAATTCCGAGGTTTAACCAGTAGGCGTTGGTGCCAGGCCAACGCGGAGATCGGCAACCGCATTCAAAGGCGATGTGCCAATCGTCGGCAACGGCGAGCACGCCGGCGGTATGGGCGGGTCCGGGGTGCGGGGGAAGGCGAGCGCGTTCGCCGGTGGCCTGAGCGAGGAGCCACGGCCTGGTGGCCGAATGAGAATCGGTGGCTAGCGAGGCGACGTCGTCGAGGAGGTAGCGCAAGAGGTCAAAGAGGTGGGATCCCTGTTCGAAGAGGCTTCCCATGCTGGAGGCGCGTACGTGGGTGATGCGGCCTATGGCTCCGGCCTGGAGGCGCCGGCGGACTCGGGGCCAGGCGGGATGCCAGGGGACCTGGTGGTTGACAAAGAGGCCAATACCGGCTTCGTGGCAGGCGGCGAACATTCGGGCTGCTTCGCTCGGTAGCGTCGCCAGCGGCTTTTCGATGAGTATGGCGCGGGGGCGCAAATCAACGAGGGCCTTAACCGCCGGCCAGCGGACCGAGGGCATGGTGGCAACGTGGACGAGGTCCAAGGCGCCGGCGGCGGCGAGGTCGTCGATCTTGGTAGCACGAAGAGGAACGTCGAATCGGTCGGCCGACTCAGCGAGGCGGTCCGGGTCCAGGTCGCAGCACGCGGCGATTTCGGCGCCCGGGACAGCGGCAAGTGCCTGGAGATGCTCGATGCCGCGGCTCCCACAACCGACAAGGGCATGACGGGTAGTCATGTCGGGAAGGATAGCCGCGGCGTGGAGCGCCTAGCCGGTGGTCCGAGGAGCCGCCAGGCCGTCCGGATCGGCGTCGTCGGGGCGCAAGCGCCAGATGTCGCGAACCCAGAGTGGGACCCCGATCCCAACCACGGCCGTGGCCAGCCCGCCGAGCAGGATCGCGGTTGGCGTGCCCTGGACTTCGGCAATCACGGACAGGGGCAGGAGGCCGAGCGGGGAAAGACCGAAGGTCATCATGCGCAGCGCCATGACTCGTCCGCGCAAGGCATCGGGCACGAGCAACTGCAGGGCCATCTGATTGACGGACATGTAGACGGACTGGCTGAAGCCCATGAACGCCACGACGACGGCGGCGGCAGCGAAGGATCGGGTGAATGCAAGGAGGACGAGGAGAGCGGCGTAGACGAGGATCGCCGCGACAAGGGCACGGCCCTTCTCGCGAAACCGCGAAAACGTGACGACCAGTGCCGAGCCAACGAGGGCGCCCACACCAAGGACGCCAAGCAGGAATCCGAAGGCTTCGGGTCCGCCGCCAAGGTCCTTGCGGACGAAGGCTGGGAGAAGCGTCATGAGCGGCATGCCGAAGAGCGAGGGACCCAGCGCCAGCAGCATCAGCGCGAGCATGATCCGGGTGCGAGCCACATAGGCGAACCCCCCGCGCATGTCGGCCCAGGTCGAGCTTCGAGGACGAGGCGAGCGAGGCGGGGGAACGACGCGCAGCATGTTCACGCTGCTCCAGACGTAGCCGCCGACCTGAACGAAGTAGGAGCCGGCGATTCCCACCGTGGCAATGACCTGCCCGGCTAGCGACGGGCCAATGATTCGGGCCGAGTTGAGGGTGGCACTGTGCAGACCAATTGCGTTGGCGAGGTGTTGTCGCGGTACGAGACCTGCGACGAGAGCGGTACGAGCAGGCACATTGACAGCAAACATCGTGCCCACGACCAGAGACGACACGGCCAGATGCACAACATGCACCTGGTTGGTGACGACAAGGATGGCAATCGTCAGCATCAGCCCGGCCAGGATGAGTTGAGCAACGAGAACCATTCGACGGCGGTCGAGACGGTCGGCCAGCACGCCGCCCAAGGGCGACAACAGCAGCATGGGGATCGAACGGAAAAACGCCAGCAGCCCCAGCGTGAATTCGGATCCCGTCAGATCGAGCACCAACCAGCCTTGCGCCACCTGCTGCATCCAGAAGGCGACCTGACTGCCGGCATTGGCCTGCCAGAGCCGGGAATATTGCTTATAGGCCAGCGCGGGGGCCACTCGGTCGCGGACACGGACCAACGGCCGGAGCAGGGAATCGATGTGCGGCGATCCGATCAGCGGTTTCGGCCCGAAACCTTCGGGCACCGGCGGAGTGTGGGCGATGGGCGGGGACTTGGGCAACTCGCGGGGACTCGGGTCGTGGATTACTCCACGTCAGGACTTTCGAGAATCGGAGACTCCGAGACGGCGCTGATAGGCTCAGCCGAGGCACGTTCGCAAGCTGAGGTGGCAGGTCGATTCGCTACATCCGGGCGGCAGTGACCGCCGCCGTGGCGGCGGTTGCCTTGTTTGCGCTAGCGGCGCCCGTTCTGGCGCAGTGGCCGACGACGTGTGTTGATCTGAACGACATCGTCGAGACGCACCTGGGGAACGACGGCAACGTTGGGATTTATCAGCGGGTCTTCGGCGATCAGGCGGAGCAGGAGTGTCAGAACGACCACCGAGACGACGTGCGCGGGGTGTTTGCGTGGGCGTTTGATGAACAGGCCGATACCGCGCGAGAGGACGCTCCGGAACTGGCGTGGCCCACCGACTGTGTGGAACTCAACGACATCGTTGAGGCGCATCTGGGAAATATCAGCAACGTGGAGATATACCAGCGAACCTTCGGCGACCAGGCGGAGACGGCCTGCCGAAGCGATCACCGGCCAGACGTGCGCAGGGTGTTTGCCTGGGCGTTTGGCGGCGCTCAATTCCAAGCGGTCGACGCCGGCTACTACCACAGCTGCGGCGTTTTGACCGACGGGACCGTCACCTGCTGGGGACAGAACGACGCCGGCCAGGCCACGCCGCCAGATGGGACCTTCCAATCGATCAGCGCCGGCAACGGCTTCACCTGCGGCCTTCGACCCGACGGGTCGATCACGTGTTGGGGACTGAACGAATTCGGCCAGGCATCCCCGCCGGTGGGCGCCTTCACATCAGTCAGCGCCGGAGGCCTCCACGCGTGTGGAATTCGAAGCGACGGAACCGTGGCCTGCTGGGGGATCAACAACAACGGCCAAGCCTCGCCGCCGTCCGGAGTATTCTCCGCAGTCAGCGCAGGCGACGCGCACTCGTGCGGCATTCGCGCGTCGGGAATAGTCGCGTGCTGGGGATTCAGCCAGTATGGGCTAACCACACCGGCGTCGGGCGCCTTTCGGTCAATCAGCGCCAGTTCCCCAACTTGCGGCATCCGAACGGACAACACCCTGGCCTGCTGGGGATTCACTCCGTGGAACCAGGCCCCGGTGCCAGCCGGTACGTTCAAGGCTGTCAACGCCGGCAGAGACTTCGCCTGCGGTGTGCGGTCCAACGGAACTGTTGAATGCTGGGGAGGGAACGCGTCCGGCGAGTCAACGCCACCGTCCGGCATCTTCGAGGCTGTGAGCAGCGGCGGGGATCATGCCTGCGGATTGCGAAATCGCGCTATCACCTGCTGGGGATCGAACACCTACGGGCAAGTGTCATGGCCGGGCTGACCGCAGACGACATGACGTCAGCCCGCGACGCGGAGCTCCGCTAGGTGAGCAGGCCGGACCGCGTTGGCCAGCCTGGAAGCGCTCGAAGGCGTCCCTGCTGAAGGGGTAGGAGACGAGCGAACTCAGGCCCGGTTGGAGTCCAAGTGCTCGCGCAGCAGCGCCGCGCGGTGGGCGCGTTCGTCAGGTGGAGCCCGATAGCGTTCGGGGGTGCGCTCGTATAGGCGGTCGTTGCGCCAACGCGGCAGCACGTGCAGATGGTAGTGCCAGACCTCCTGGCCGCCTCCGGGGCCATTGTGCTGGCGGGTCGAGATTCCGTCACATCGGTAGACGTGGCTCATAGCGACTGCTACGCGCTGCGCCACCCGGTGAATCTGCGCCGCCGCCTCGGCTGGCAAGTCAAAGATGGATTCGAAGTGTGCGTTAGGGATCACGATGACCGATCCCTCATTCCTCGGCCACCAGTGCGAGCCGACAAAGGCCGTCACGTCCGGCGTCCGAAGCACGTCGGCTTCCGCGCCGCCGATCACCCGCCCGCTGAAGTCGCTGCGGGCGATGCGGCAGAACGGGCAGTTGTAGTCGGGTGGAGCGTAGGTCGAGGCGCTCACGATCGTTTCACGTTCGCCGGGATGCGGTCGACGCTCGATGCTGTAGGTGCGCCCCGTGTTGTCGCTAGCGGAATCCAGGTATTCGGAATTGCCTCTCCGTGATCCGGTGTGCGGCGACGCGGACGAAGAATAGCCTTGGTCAGGCTGCACAATGGGCGCGCCCGTAAAGGACCAACAAGCCCGCCGCGCGAGTACGCGAGGTCAGACCTTCGTCTTCTCCAGGTCCTGACGCAGTTCGCTGATCTGGTCGCGGAGGGCGGCGGCCTTCTCGAAGGCGAGGCTGTCGGCGGCGAGGCGCATCTGGCGTTCGAGGTCCTTGATTGCTTGGGCGAGTTCGACGCGGGAGAGGTCGTTGGTGCGACGGAAGCCGATGTCGTAGGCGGGAGACTCCTCGGCGGCCTGGGCCAAACCCTCGTGGCCGGACTCCTGGGCTACGCGTTCGGTCAAATCACGCAGGCTCTTGACGATGGATGCGGGCGTGATTCCGTGCTGCTCGTTGTAGACCACCTGCAGACTGCGTCGTCTATAGGTCTCGTCAATGGCGCGCTTCATGCTGTGGGTGACCAGGTCTGCGTACATGATGACGCGGCCGTGCAGATGGCGGGCGGCGCGGCCGATGGTCTGAATCAGCGACGTTTCAGAGCGTAGGAATCCCTCTTTGTCGGCGTCCAGAATTGCGACGAGGCTGACTTCGGGCAAATCGAGGCCCTCGCGCAGCAGGTTGATTCCCACCACCACGTCGTAGACCCCGCGGCGCAAGTCGCTGAGGATTTCGACTCGCTCCAGGGTGTCGATCTCCGAGTGCAGGTAGTGCACCTTGACGCCGATTTCGGCCAGGTATTCGGCGAGGTCCTCGGCCATGCGCTTGGTGAGGGTGGTGACGAGAACCCGCTCGTGCACGTCGACGCGCTTGTTGATCTCGGCGATGAGGTCGTCGATCTGACCTTCAGTGGCGCGCACCTCGATGGCCGGATCGACGAGGCCTGTTGGGCGCACGATCTGCTCGACGATCTGCTCGCTGTGCTCGTATTCGTACGGTCCGGGTGTCGCGGACATGAAGACGGCGGTCTTGATGTGCTGCTCGAACTCCTCGAACGAGAGGGGGCGGTTGTCGAAGGCGGAGGGCAGGCGGAAGCCGTATTCGACCAGCGACTCCTTGCGAGCGCGGTCGCCGGCCAGCATCCCGCGCACCTGCGGCAAGGTGACGTGGGACTCGTCCACGACGAGCAGATAGTCCTCCGGCAGGTAGTCGAGTAGAACCCAGGGCGGCGAGCCGGCCTCGCGGGCGTTCAGGTGGCGGCTGTAGTTTTCGATGCCGGTGCAGCCGCCGGTTTCGCGCAGCATCTCCATGTCGAAATTGGTGCGCTGGCGCAGGCGGGCGGCCTCAAGGACCTTGCCGCGGGCTTCGAGGCGGGCGAGTTGCTCGTCCAATTCCTGGCCGATGGCCTCAATGGCGCGCTGTAGCCGTTCGATTGGCGTCACGTAGAAGCGTGCCGGGTAGATGGTGAGACTGGAGATTTCTTCAAGGATCTCGCCGGTGAGCGGTTCCAGGCGGACCACGCGCTCGAGTTCGTCGCCGAAGAACTCCAGCCGCAGTACGAAGTCGTCGTAGGGCGGATAGACCTCCAGTACTTCGCCACGGACTCGGAAGCGTCCGTGCTCGAGGCTGGCCGAGGTACGGGTGTACTGAAGACCCACCAGGACGCGCAGCAGACGCGTCCGGTCGTACTCGCCGCCGACTTCCAGCGACAGGCTCATGTCGCCGTAGTCCTCGGGAGGGGTGATGCCGTAGATGCAGGAGACAGTGGCGACGACGATCACGTCGCGGCGTTCGAAGAGGGAGCGGGTGGTTGAGTAGCGCAGCTTCTCGATCTCGGCGTTGATGTCGGTCTCTTTCTCGATATAGGTGTCGCTGCGCGGGATGTAGGCCTCGGGCTGGTAGTAGTCGTAGTAGCTGACGAAGTACTCGACGGCGTTGCGGGGGAAAAACTCCTTGAGCTCGGTGGCCAACTGGGCGGCCAGCGTCTTGTTGTGGGCCAGCACGAGCGCAGGACGCTGAATTCGCTGGATGACGTTGGCGATGGTGAAGGTCTTGCCGGAGCCGGTTACGCCCAGCAGGGTCTGGGCGCGGTGGGCGTCCTGGATACCGTCGACAAGCTGGTCGATAGCCTGGGGCTGGCCGCCGGCCGGCTGGAAGTCGGCGCCAATCTCAAAGCCCGCGCGGGTGCCGCTCTTGGGGAGGGTGGCCATAATCGAACAATTCTAGGATGCACCCTGGGGTAATCCTGCTACGCGGGTCAGAGCATTCGCGGATCGCGTCCAATGCCACCTCGACCAAGATGACCAAGGCGTCTCCAAACACCGACGAACACGCACGCCGAAGGAGCTATTGCTCCGTGGCGTCCCCGGCCAGCGACGCAACGCTTCATGACGTCGTGCGACGGCTTGGGACGCATCCCGATGTCGAGGGCGCGGCCCTGGGGGGATCTGGTCAGGATTCGCCGTTGACAGGTCCGAGCGACATCGACCTGTTGATCGTGGTTGTCGAGAAGTGGTCCAATCTGCGCGTTGGCGCGACATGGATCGAAGGTCGGATGGGCGACTTGCTCTTCGCGACCACCAACGAGATCGAGTCGGTATCCGACGCCGATCTTGCGCTGGGTGTCAACGGATGGGTTCGGCGGGTAGCGGCATTTCTAGCTAGCGCCCGAATCCTGCTTGACCAAGGCGAAAGGCTGATCCGGGCACAGAGGGCGGCTCGACAGTGGCCCGACGCGGCCTTTGCACCGACCCGAAGCGACGCCTACCGCGCCTGGCACAAGATCAACTACGACCGACAGCACAATCGGCGAATGCTGGCGTCGGACGATCCGGACTACGTGACGGCACTCGAGGTTCGCCTGCTCTATGGACTCGCGGATGTCTTCACCGGCTATTTCGCTATCCGGAGCCTGCGCTGGGAGGGCGAGAAAGCTGCGGTGCGGTATCTGCGTGAGCATGACCCTGGATTTCTTGAATGCTTCGGGCGGTGCATTGCCGAGCGGGACCAGTCCGCCAAATTCGCGTTGTACGACCAGCTCTGCAAGACGGCCACTGCGCCAGTTGGGGGCGTCTGGCGACACGAGCCAACCAGCGCCCACCTACGAGACCCGGAGTCGGTGACCCCGGAGGCTCACGCAGCGGCAACGGCGTTTGTTCAGTCGCTCGTGCGAGGAAACTAACGCTGCGCATGCAGCGCAACCCCGGACTGCCTGAACCGCTATTGAGCCGCCGGCGAACCAGCTTTCCGTGCGACGCACTCGCTGGGTCTAGTCGGCCGTCAGAATCTCCCGCAGGCGCTGGCCGATGATTTCAGGTTCGCCGGGCTGCAAATTGGCGGATGCGGCTTCGATGAGGCCGCGCGAGGGTTCGAAGCGGACGACGATGGGTGGATCGCCGGAGAGGAGGGAGGCGACGACTTCGTGAGGTTCCGGCCCATCCCAGTCAGGCTCGAAGCCGATGACGGCGGTAGGCACGAAGTAGCGGTCGTCGTCGAACTCAACGGAGGCGCGCACGCCATCCAGTTCGCCGACGTCGTCGACGATGATCTCGACGAGTTCGTGGAACTCGCGGAGCATCTCCTCCTCGTCGGAGTCCATGTAGCTGCGGAGGGCGGCGTAGAGGCCGACCATTTCTTCCTTGGCAATCTTGGAGGGGCGGCCGATGGCATGGTTGGGACTGTTGTTGAGATGGGCGGCCTCGATGAGGTCCGCACGGCCGTAGAGGAGCCCGGTGGCCTGGGGGCCGCGGATGACCTTGCCGCCGCTCATGGCGACGAGGTCGGCGCCTTCACGGATAAAGCGCTTGAGGTTGTCGCGCGGTGGGACTGTCATGGAGGCGTCCACGATGACCGGGACGCCTCGCGCGTGGGCGATGTCAGCCACCTGCGGCAGGGTCAGGCCGCCGCGAGGGGTACCCGGCGCGAAGAGGAAAGCCACGGCGGCGGTTCGTTCCGTGATGGCCGCTTCCAGTTCCTCGGGCAGGCAAGAGTTGACGTTGCCGACCTCGATGAAACGCGCCCCCGTGAAGCTGTACATGTGGCTATAGGGGCCGCGATGGATCTTCTGGATGACCAGCTCATCCTGGAGACCGGTCATGTCGGGAATGCGCCGGACTGCGGCGATATCAGTGCCTGTCATGCAGGCCGCCATCGAGATGACCATGCCGGCGGCTGCGCCGGCGACCACCATGCCGGCCTCGGCGCCGGTGACCTCGGCGATGTACTCGCCAATGCGGCGGTTGAGCGTGTCGAGAGTTACGAAGGCGCGTCCGGCTTCGGCCATCGCCTCAAACGTTTCCGGCAGCATCAGCGAGCCGCCGTGGGCGGTAGTTGGCCCGCCGGCGTGTATGACGCGCGGAACGCCGAGTTCATCGTAGATTCGGTTGGCGGGAAGGGGTCGTGCCATCGGAGCGTCCGGCGAAAGCAGCCGATGGTGTATAGCACGTCGGGGACCATCATCGGTATATAGTTCGACAACTAAGATTCCCCACCGAGAGTGGCCGGCATGAGTATTGACAACCTGTACCCGGGTCTGGTGACGCCGCTGCCGGTGGCCGCCGGCTATCACCCGTTCGTTGACTACCGATTCATTCATCCGGGTCGGGCGCGTTGGGTGGACGACGAGGGGTGCCCTCAGGACGCGTGGGGGCTGAGCAACCCTACGTCGCTGCATGCCGACTTTCCGGCTGTGCCTACCGGCGTTGAACTACGAGCGGAGCCGGGGGTGCGGACCGGACCGGTGCTCAAGGCCACGGAGCCCTGGGAGAAGCTGGTGTGGTGGCCAAAGGTGATGTACGAGGAAGGCCGGTATCGACTCTGGTACGAGGCGGTTCCGCCGGATCATTGGGATCCGCAGATTGGTCCGAAGTTGGCCTGGCCGAATCCGGTATTTGCTGGGCTTCTTTGCTATGCGGAGTCCGAGGACGGGTTCACCTGGACAAAGCCCGAGCTTGGGATCGGATCGTGGGATGGATCTAATGAGACCAACATCTCGCTGGGGCGGGAAACCGTGGGACCGATGGGGTTGCATGGAGCGAGCCCGTTCATGGATCCGGACGCGCCGCCTGAGGCCCGCTACAAGATGTTCTGGTACGGCGACGCAACCCCCGACGTCGTCAAGGCCGCTCGGCGGGAGCGTCCCGATGCGATAGACCCGCGGACCACCGACGAGAGCCACGTGCGGGCGATGTACGTGGGCACTTCACCGGACGGGCTGAACTGGATCGTGCAGGACAAGCCGGCCGTAGTGTTCAGCAGCGACACGTTGCAAGTCGTGGAGTGGGACGCGCTGCGGAAGCAGTACGTCTGGTACGGGCGCGGTTGGTCGTGGGGCCGACGCACCATCACGCGGGCCGAAACCGCGGACTTCAGCCGCTGGCCGCTGCCGCAGGACGTGCTGACGACCGCGCCGACCGCCCCGGAGCAGACTGACATTTACACCAATGGCAAGACGCGCTATCCGGGTGATCCGACCACGCACCTGATGTTCCCGACCCTCTACGACCGGGCGACGGACCAGACGACAATCGGTATGGCGACCAGCGTGGATGGGGTTGCGTGGACGTGGACGCCTGGCAATCCGGTGCTGCCGGTGGGACAGCCGGGCAGCGTGGATGGCGGCAGCATGTTCGTAGGCACTGGGCTCGTTCCGCTGCCGGACGACCGGGTGGGGCTGCCATACGGCGGCTACAGCTATCCGCACAAATTCCCAGCCAACCTGGCGGACAGCGGGATCTGCTGGTGCACCTGGACGCGCGGGCGGCTGGCGGGTGTGCGCGCCGCGACTGAAGGCGAGTTCTGGACGCCGCCAATTCGACTGGCGGGTGAGGGCTTGCGCGTCAACTGCCGCGTGCAGCCGGGCGGCAGCCTGCGCATAGGCGTGACGGACGAGGAGTGGTCGGAGATTCCGGGGCTAGGCGTGTCGGATTGCCAGCCGATTACTGGCGATCAGCTTGACGCCACCGTGAGATGGAGCGGCGGCGCCCAGCCGCCGGTCGATCGAGCAGTTTCGTTGCACTTCAGCCTGCGGACGGCTTCGGTGTTTGGGTTCGAGATTCTCGACGAGCGCTAGACGCAAGTGGGCGGGTGAACCCGGCTCCTAGAATGGCGCCGCCGCCTCAAAGACGAGTCAGCGGTTGACGTATGCGGACGCTGCGGCCGGCGAATACATCGGAGTCTGACGCCGAGGTTGTGGGAAGGCTGATGTTGGATGCCTTTCCGGAAACCTTCACGCGCGTGTTTGGGGAGCGCGACCGGCAGGCGGCGCGGGCCGTGGGTCATGGCTTGCGGACGTTTGGGTCGATGCCGAATGCGTGGCTGGCAGAGCGCGAAGGCGTGAGCGAGGGGCTGGTGCTGGTTCGTTGGGATAACGGGTCGACGCCGATAACGGGCCTAAAGGCTTTCCTGGCGATGGCGCGGGTGCTGGGGCCGTGGCGGGCGCTGTGGGTGGCGTTTCATATTCCGCCGTTGCCGCCGCATTGGCTGCACTCGCGTGAGGCCTATATCAGCGCGCTGGCGATTTCACCGCCGGCTCGGCGACGCGGGCATGGTTCGGCGCTGCTGGATCACGTGATCGAACTGGCCCGTGCACGCGGATTTCACCAGGTCACCCTGCGGGTGGAAGCCGACAACGACGCGGCGCAGGCGCTGTTTCGGCGGCATGGGTTTGTGGTGGACCGGCGGCGGTTGCAGTGGGTGTTCAACCTGGTGCGGCGGCACTTTGGGGAGATCATCATGACGCGGCGGCTGGACACCCAGGCCGACTGACGCCAGTCACCTGGCGACGGAATCCTAGGTTCCGGGAGGCTCAGTCATCGGAGTCGCGGCGGCCGGCGAGGTTGCCGAGCATCTGGGTGAATTCGAGCGGGAAGATGAACTTGGAGGCGGGGCTGGCGCCGAGGGACTTGAGGGTGTCGAGGTATTGCAGGCGCATGGTGTTGTCGTCGATGCCGCGGGCGGTCTCGAAAATGCGCTGGAGGGCGTCGGCGAAACCTTCGGCGCGCAGCACGGCGGCCTGTTTGTCACCCTCGGCCTGAAGGATCTCGGCCTGGCGGCTGCCCTCGGCCTGGAGGATGGCGGCCTGCTTCTGACCCTCGGCCACGGTGATGTCGGACTGGCGGGTGCCCTCGGCCTCCAGGATGACGGAACGGCGCACGCGCTCGGCAGACATCTGGCGGTTCATGGCGTCCTGAATCTCGCGCGGCGGATCGATTTCGCGAATCTCGACGTTGGTGACCTTGATGCCCCAACGCTCAGTCTCGGCGTCGAGCTTGGCGCGGATTGACTCGTTGATGCGCTCGCGCTGGGAGAGCACGTCGTCCAGGGCGATGTCGCCGATGACGGCGCGGAGGGTGGTGGTGGCCAGACCGACCACCGCCTGGTGGTAGTTCTCGACTTCCAGAACGGCCCGCTCGGCTTGATTGATGTCCACGCGCATATAGACCAGGAAGTCAATTTCGATGGGCGCGTTGTCCCGGGTGATGTTGGTCTGGCGGGGGATGTCCAGGACCTCGGTACGGGTGTCGAGGCGCGTGATCTGGTGGACGATCGGAACGGCAAAAACGATACCGGGGCCGAGCATGCCTTCGAAGCGTCCGAACCGGAACCGGGCCAGGCGCTCGTAGTCGCGGATGAAGTTGATAATTGCCATTGCTGCCTCCCTGGCTACGCGCTCGGCTCGGGCTGCGTTGCTCCCGGTTGGTCCGAATTGGGCTCGTCGTCCGCGGGTCTGACCATCAGCGTGGTGCCGTCCACGGCGGTTACCTCCACAGCGTAACCCTCCTCGATGGCGTCGTCTGTGTCGCCCTCGGTTGCGAGGCGTGCGTGCCAGTACTCGCCGAGCAGCTGGACTTCGCCTTCGGGGGCCAGCTGGCGGGTGACGAGGCCGCGGCGGCCGACGAGCGCGGTGCGCTCGAATGGGCTGCGGTAGGGGGCGGGCTTGCCGGTTTTGGCCATGACGATGAGGGCGGCGGTAATGGCCGCGAGGATTGCGCCCATAGCGATCAGGACCCACACGCTGACGGTGAAGGTTTCGGCGCCGGGAAAGTCCAGTTCGACAGGACGCAGGGCGCCGCCGGCCAAAAGGATGGCGGCCACGACGAAGGTAATCCCCGCGCCGGCGCCGTAGACGCCGGCCCCGGGTTCCTGGAACTCGAGGAAGAGCAGGCCTAAGGCGATGAGGAGAAGCGCTACACCGAGCCAGTTGACTGGGAGTTGGCCCAGCCCGACGAAGCCCAGTCCCAGCGCGATGGCGCCGGTGACGCCGGGGACCACCAGGCCGGGGTTGGACAGCTCGATGAGGAGGGCGATGCCGCCGACGGTGAGGAGGATGAAGGCGAGGTTGGGAGTGGCGACGACGGAGAGGAAGTGCTCCAGAAGGGTTCGGTCGACTGGCTGGATGGGGGCGTCGGTGACGTTGATCGGAATTTCGCCGGCGGCGGTGGGAACGAATGCTCCGTTGATTTGGCGCAGCAAGTCCGGGAGGTCGTCGGCGAGGACGTCGGCCAGACCGAGTTCGAGGGCCTCGGTGGCGGAGTAGGAGCGGGCTTCGGTGATGGCGGCTTCGAGGGGGGCGGGGTCGCGGCCGCGGGCGTCGGCGATGCTGCGGGCGAAGGCCTGGGTGTCCTGGAGGACCTTGGAGGCCAGGGTTTCGGGGACGTCCTGGCCGGTGGCGTCGATGGGCGAGGCGGCACCGACGTTGGTGCCGGGGCTCATGGCGGCGACGCCGGCGGCGGCCATGACGAACATGCCGGCCGAAGCTGCCTGGGCGCCTCGCGGGGTGACGAAGACGGCGACGGGCAGCGGCGATTCGAGGATCGAGCTGACGATTTCGCGAGCGGAGGTGCTGAGGCCGCCGGGGGTGTTGAGCTGGATGACCAGGAGGGCGGCGTCGGCCTGGGTGGCTTCGTCGATGGCGCGGGCTACGTAGCGGGCGGCGTTGGGGTCGATGAAGCCGTCGAGTTCGATGGTCATGACGGCGGAGGGTTGGGCCTGGGCGGCGGGCGAGAGCAGCAGGGCTAGGAGGGAGCCGACCAGGACCAGGCGGCGGATGGGGATGAGGAGGCGGCGGGGGTTCACCGGGTCCTCCCAGGCAGCGGGTCGGCTATCTGATTATCGCCGGTTTGTGTGGTGTCGTGAGGGTGATTTGGCACGGTCGGGCGGCGGTTTATGGGGTACTCACGCCCGGCGCGGCCGGAAACCCGTAGGGGGTTTCCGGCCGCGCCGGGCGTGAGATTTGGCGGATTTTGGGGGGCGAAGAAGGATGGAGCGAAGGGTAGTGACGGGTGCGAGAGGCTGGGGTGGGCTGAGGCGCTGAAGGTTTCCGGTGACGGCTTGCCCGGAAGACCCTCACTCCGACCCTCTCCCACCGGGCGAGGGAGGCAGAGGCGGACGGGGGAGAGAAGGGCTGCGCCGGGACGTGCTTTGGCTGGGTGCAGGAGCCGGTGAGAAGAGCTGCTGGCCGGAGGGAGGAAGTGGGGGTCTCGCGCGCGGTAAGAGTTTTTTCCAAAAAACTCTTGAGGCGCGGCGGGGCGCATTTTTGGCGGTTTTTTGGCGTGTTGGGGCCTAGCGATCGGACGCGGGAGTTCGCCAGCTTGGCCGCAGGCGGATGGGCGTGGTTTGACCGGCTCGGCATGCACGGGGGAGGAGCGCACTGAGACCGGGGGTGCGTCTTGGTCAGAGCGGGGAGATTCGAGCGGTTCGCCTGGAAACTGGGAGCGTGGTTCGACTGGCGCACCCTGAGCGGCGGGAGGAGTTGGGTCGGGAGGAGCGCGGAGCGGGCGGCGGGCATTGGAGGATTGGGTTGCGGAGCTTACTCGGATAGTGTACACTCACTGGGGACGGATGGCAAGTGGTTGGGACCGGAAGGGTAGAGGGAGAGTAGTGAGGAGTGAGAAAAGAGCGGGAGAGGGGGAGTCGGAGAAGCGGGGGTGGGTGGCGCGTGAGGACGGTTGGATTTGGGAGCATGACGTAGCGCGGGTCCAGGGCTGCGCGCGGCCTGGGCCACTGGGCCTGGGGCACGGGGCGTGGGCGCTACCAGGTGGGTGGTTGGTGGATTGGGCGGCTGGTGCGGTTGGTGGGGTGGATGACGGGATTGGGGTCAGGCGGCGTCGTCGTGGCGGTCGCGGTCACTGCGTGGGGCGAAAAGGCCCTCGATGACGCCTTCAAGTCGAGACACGCGCTCGGTCAGGGCCTGGACGTCCTTACGCACGTCGGCCAGGCCGCCGCGGACTTCGGCCAAGCCGGCATTGAGTTCCGTACGTAGACGCTGATTGTCGGCGCGAAATTCGGCGCGCAAGGCCTGGTTGTCGGCACGCGCGTCGCGCCGAAACGTGACCAGCAAGCCAATCAAGGTGGCGCCGACAGCGAGGATGCTGATGAGTTCGGGGGTCATGGGCGGCTCCATGGGGTGGATCGGATGCCTGATGCCTGGCCGCCCGTGTGGGTTTGACTCTAGCACGGTCCGTGGAACGCGGGAGAAGCGCTGAAGGGCCGGTCGTTCGTGGCGTCAGCCTCGGCCTCGGGCCTGGCGCGGGGGTTGGCTAGGCGGCGTCGTCGTGACGGTTGCGGGGGCCGCGGCCGGCGAAGAAGCCTTCAATAGCGCCTTCGAGCCGAGACATGCGTCCTTCGAGCTGAGACACGTGTCCTTCGAGCTGAGACACGTGTCCTTCGAGCCGAGTCACGCGCTCGGTCAGCGCCTGGACATCTTTGCGAAGAGCAGCCAGCTCGCCACGCACTTCCGTGCGGAGGTCTTGCATGTCGGCGCGTGCGTCGCGCCGAAATGTGACCAGCAGGCCAATCAAGGTGGCACCGACGGCGAGGATGCCGATGAGTTCGGGGGTCATGGGCGGCTCCATGGGGTGGATCGGATGGTTGATGCTTCGCCGCCCGAATGGATTGAACGGTAGCACGGAGCGGGGGGATGAGGGCACGCTTGCGGGGCAATGGTCGATGGGAAGAAGTGGTGGTTGCTTCTCCTTGAATGTCGCGGGTGTGGGCAGAATGGGGGTGGCGCCGGGGCTTGGTGGTGGTGTGAGGGATTGTTTGGGGTGATGGGATGACGGCTGCGGAGTTCATCAAGAGGTGGAGCCGCGTTACGCAGAGCGAGAAGGCTGTGGCGCAGTCGCACTTCAACGAGTTGTGTCGGCTGCTAGGCGAGCCGACGCCGGTGGAAGCCGACCCTGAAGGCGAGGAGTACTGTTTCGAGCGGGGGGCGGCGAAGGATAGCGGGGGCGATGGGTGGGCGGATGTTTGGAAGCGCGGGCATTTCGCCTGGGAGTACAAGAGCCCGGGGAAGGACCTGGACGCGGCGTTTCAGCAGTTGCGGCAATACGCGCTGGCGCTGGAGAACCCGCCGCTGCTGATCGTCTCGGACATGCGGGACTTCCGGATTCACACCAACTGGACGAACAGCGTCAGCAAGGTCTACGAGTTCTCGATCTATGACCTCGATGACCCCGAGTACCGCAACAAGCTCAAGTGGGCATTCAGCGACCCGGAACGGCTGCGGCCTGAACAGACGCGGCAGGCGTTGACGGAGCAGGCGGCGGCGACGTTTGCGGAAGTTGCCAAGGGGTTGCGAGAGGAGGGCGAAGACCCTCAGACGGTGGCGCACTTCATCAACCGGCTTGTGTTCTGCATGTTCGCCGAGGACGTGGGGTTGCTGCCGGACCAGATGTTCCGGCGGATGCTGGACCAGGCGCGCCTGCGGCCTGAGCGGTTTGCCGGAATGGCCCGCAGCCTGTTCGCAGCCATGAAGGACCGCGGCGCCGTCGGGTTTGAGGAAGTGCCCTGGTTCAACGGCAGCCTGTTTGACGACGACACGGCACTGCCGCTGGACCGGCCGCAGGTCAACGCGGTGCGCGAGGCGGCGGGGCTGGACTGGTCGGAGATCGATCCGTCAATCCTGGGCACGCTCTTCGAGCGGGGGCTGGACCCGGACAAGCGGTCGCAACTCGGCGCGCACTACACGGACCGCGACAAGATCATGCAAATCGTGGATCCGGTGATCGTGCGCCCGTGGCTGGCCGAGTGGGAGGTCTGCAAGGAAGAACTGAAAGAGCTGGTTGACCGGTCTGAAGAGGCCAAGACAACGCAGACGGCGAGCAATTGGCGGCAGCGAGCCGCCAGGCAGTTGCGCGAGTTCCTGGAGCGGGTGGCGGAGTTTCGGGTACTGGACCCGGCCTGCGGGTCGGGCAACTTCCTGTACTTGGCGCTGCACGCGCTGAAAGATCTGGAACACCGGGTGCGGGTGGAAGCGCAGACGCTGGGGCTGCAACCGCCGTTTCCGGCTGTAGGCCCGGCCAGCGTGAAGGGGATCGAACTCAACCCGTACGCTGCGGAACTGGCGCGGGTGTCCGTCTGGATCGGTGAAATCCAGTGGATGCGGCGTCACGGCTTTCGTGAGGACCGGGACCCAATCCTAAAGCCGCTGGACACGATCGAGTGCCGGGATGCGGTGCTGACGACAGATGGGCACGAGCCGGAGTGGCCGGAGGCGGATGTGGTGATCGGAAATCCGCCGTTCCTGGGCGGGAAGCTGCTGCGAGGGGTACTGGGCGACGACTACGTTGAGGGCCTCCAGCGGCTGTATGGCGAGCGGATCCACGGCGAGGCGGACCTCGTGTGCCACTGGTTCGACAAGGCTGAACGTTCGGTAAACGACGGCAAGGTCGCACGCGCCGGTCTGGTCGGCACCAACTCCATCCGTGGCGGGCGGAATCGCTCCGTGCTGGACGGCATTGTCGAGCGAGGTGCGATCTTTGACGCTTGGTCGGACGAGCCGTGGGTGGTGGACGGCGCGGCGGTGCGGGTGTCGCTGGTCTGCTTTGCCGGCAAGGACGCCGGGCTACCCACAGAACTGAATGGCGAGGGTGCGGCGCGCATCAACGCTGACCTGACGAGCGGAACAATCGACCTCAGCCGCGCCGGTCGGCTGTCACAGAATGTCGGCGTTGCTTTCATGGGGGACATTAAGAACGGCGCGTTCGATATTGCGGGCGATCAGGCACGCGAGTGGCTGCAACTTCCCTCTAATCCAAATGGTCGACCCAACTCCGACGTGCTCAAGCCATGGGTCAACGGAATGGACCTGACCCGGCGGCCCTCAGGCAAATGGATCATCGACTTCGGCGACGAAATGAGTGAGTCCAATGCCGCGCTCTATGAAGGACCGTTTGCCCACATTGCGGAGCGCGTACGACCGGCAAGGCGAAGAAACCGCTCTCCGAGAGTCAGAGACTCCTGGTGGCGGCATGAGGCAACCCGGCCCAACATGTGGCAAGCATTGGACGGACTGTCGCGCTACATCGCTACTCCGCGGCTTGCAAAGCACCGACTGTTTGTCTGGTGCGATGGGCGCATCTGCCCAGACTCACAACTCATCGTCGTCGCCCGCGATGACGACACCACCTTCGGCGTTCTGCACAGCCGCTTCCACGAACTCTGGTCCTTGCGTCTCGGCACCAGCCTCGAAGACCGTCCGCGCTACACGCCAACCACGACCTTTCAGACCTTCCCATTCCCAGAAGGCCTATCACCCGACATCCCGGCCGCCGACTACGCCGACGACCCGCGGGCTATTGCCATCGCCGAAGCCGCCCGAGCTTTAGTGACAAAGCGCGACCGCTGGCTGAATCCGCCGGAGTGGGTGGAGTGGGTCGACGAGCCGGCGGAGGGGTATCCGAAGCGGCCTGTCCTGACTGCCATCGCACCTCCAAAGGAACTTGGGCGTCGGACGCTGACGAATCTGTACAACGAGCGGCCACAATGGTTGGTCGACGCGCATGGGGAGTTGGATGCGGCGGTTGCGGCGGCCTACGGATGGACGTCAGATATCTCTCTCAACGACACACTGCGCGAACTCTTAAAGCTAAATCTGACGTAGCGCGACTCTTTCGACCGAGCACGAACTGGCGCCAGGAAACAAGCCAAGAGAAAGCCGAGACGAAAGAGACGAGGTGCTCGCTGATTCCCGTCATGAGGCAATTGATAGTATTCTGAGGGCGATACCTACATGCTACCGTCGAAGCTGTCGACCGACTGCAAGCGAAAACGACCTAAGTCAAGGCTCGAGACCCTTCCTCTTGTATTTGACACGCCGAAACCAATCGATTAGATTAACGCAATTGACCATTATCAAGTCGGATGATCAAATGACCCAAGACGAGCAGATTGCGGCACTGCGCACAGAAGTATGGAAGCAACGAGGGCAGGTCTACGCAGCAATGGGACTGCTTCGCTTGCTGACACAGACATATAAGCCTGAATTGTTCGCCGACCTTAAGAAGCCAGACGTTCGGCACCGACTGCGATATGGACTAATTAGTGCCGCTTACCAAGATGTTGACAATGCCGAATTCAAGTTAGCGATAGCCAAAGGCGTGGATGAATTCTTTGACTTGCTCACAATGGATACACCCAGCATGCCGCTCCCAACAGATATTCCCGCCACATGGAGGACTTATTTCAATGAGTAACCATGACGCCGACATGGCAGGTGATCAGCCAACAGCATTTGTGATAATGCCTTATGGTGAAAGCTACGATGAGCTTTATGATGGATTCTATAAGCCAGTCATTACGGACTGCGGATTTACCTCAGTACGAGCCGACGATCTGCAAAATTCACAGAACATTATCAATGATATTGTCGATGGCATCAATAAGGCAAACATCGTTGTAGCCGACCTTACCGATCTCAATCCGAATGTCTTCTACGAACTTGGTCTTGCGCATGCAATGAACAGGCCTACCATACTGCTATCTCAAGGCATTGATGATCTACCATTTGACCTGCGTTCGTATAGGGTTATTCAATATAGCAGTCACTTTGTTCACATGGACCAAGCACGGATTGAATTGCGAGCTCGCCTTCGTGGATACATTGACGGAACAACTCGATTCGGAAGTCCCGTATCAGACACGTTGGGTTCTGCTATAGCACTATATGCGGCTAGTCGAGCATTGGGTAACTTGACTTCTGCCGGTCACGGCAGCAATGATGACTCCGGATCAGGCTTCCTCGACCACCTGGCGGATATAGAGGGTGGATTTGAGGTGATGAACGAACAATGGGAGAGTTTGGGGCAACGCACACTTGAGGTGTCGAGCGTACTGGAAGAGGCAACTTCGAGGCTCAAGCCAGGAGTTAGCGCCCGCGATGCGAGAATCATTGCACGCAATGTTGCTAGAGAGTTTGAAAGCTATGCTCGTCGAATTGATGAAGCCAACACGGTCATTTCGAATCAGATGGAAAGCATCGCAGCACCGCTTGAGTTTGTAATGTCTCAGGTTTTGAATGCTGAAGATTTAGACATAGAAGAAGTGCGACAGAACACTCTCCAGTTCAGTGAATTGGATGCACAGATTGATGATGCATTAGGATCGATGTATGGTTTTCGATCAGTCATTCAAGAAATGCCAGACGCAGAAACAACACTAAACCGGGCTAGAAGTAGGCTAGTCAGTGAACTGAGCCTTCTAATAGGAAATGCCCTGCAATTGAAGTCACTTATTGGTCGAATCCAACGTGCCAGTGAGCAACGATTAAACGATGAAGAGGGTGGTTATGTTTAGAGGCTGCATACACCCTGCTCATCGTTGACCTCGTTTGGGTGTTTGTAGGTGAAACGTCAGGAAGAGCAAGCCTCGACTCAATTTAACTAAACAGTCTTGTGCGACGGCTTGTCACCGCCGGAGCGGAGTCAAATGCTGCTCGGGTATATCTGGCGTGCTGCAGCGGGCGCCGCGGGCGGACAAGCGCTTCAATTGTCGGGTGTGGCAGAGGGGTCCGATTCCCGGCAGGACGGCTCACCACGAACCGGGACTTTAACTGGGATCATTGGCCGAGGCTGGACGCTAGGCATAGTGACTAGGTACCAAGGATGTTGGGTGCTGCAGAGAGTGGTTCGACACGGGCCTCCGAAAGACTCCGCCCCGGCTCACCACGAACGGATTTGGCGTGCGGTCAGGGGATGACTTCGAAGCCGTAGAGGGTGGCGCGGCGGAATTGGAAGCGGAGGACGATGGGGCGATCGGTGGGCAGGTGGTTCGACTCGGATTGAGCTGCCTTGTTGGGTTTTGGCGTTGAGGTGGAGGGTGGCGCCGTGGCGAGCGATACGTGTGGTTTGCGTATCGCGATCACAACCTGTCCGAATCCTTGTTGCTGATTTGGGGCGC
>JAPPLN010000104.1 GCA_028874175.1 Chloroflexota bacterium | reverse complement strand
GGGCGGCGAAGAAGCCGCGGACGGAGGGCGTGAAGATCTGCCTGGAGATCATCGAGCAGGTGCGGGAGATTCCGGGGGTTCACGGGGTGCACATCATGGCGATCGACTGGGAGCGGGCGGTGCCGCGGATCGTGAAGGCGGCGGGTTTGAAGCTGCCGCGGCCGGTGCCGGAGCCGTCGCTGGCGCTAGGCATGCCTGAGCCCGCGGCCGCCGCCTGACCGTGAGGCAGTCCGAGGGCGGCTCGTTGAGGGGTCGTGGGTCGTCTTGACATCCGGGTGCCAAGCGAAGCATGAGTAGCGAGCAGGTGCGCGTCGCACTTGGTTGGTTCGACGGCGAGGGCGGAAAGAAGGCGAGATTCCTCGGCGGACCTCGGAATGACAGGATCAAATGACCGATTACTCGTTGACGGAGTTTCTGGATGCGCTGGGGTCGTCGGCGGCCACGCCGGGGGGCGGGGCCGGGGCAGCGGTGGCGCTGGGGATGGGGGCGGCGCTGGTGGCGATGACGGCGCGGTTGACGACGGGGCGGCGCCGGTTTCGGGCGGTGCAGGCGGATATGGAGCGGGTGATCGAGCGTTGCGATGCGATTCGGGATTCGGCGTTGGAGCTGGCGGAGGCGGATGCGGAGGCTTATGGGAACGTTATGGCGGCCTTTGGGTTGCCGCGCGGTTCGGCCAGCGAGCGATCAAGCCGGCGAGCGGCGATTGCGAGCGCTTCCGAGCAGGCCAGCCGGGTGCCACTGCGGGTGGCGGCCGCTGCCAGTGAAGTCATCGAACTGGCGGCCGAGACGGCGGTCAAAGGCAATCCGAACGTGATCAGCGACGCGGGGGCGGGGGCGGCGCTGGCGCGGACGGCGATTCGAATCTGCGAGATGAACGTGCAGGCGAATCTCGGGTCAATCAACGGCTCGGCGGTGCGGGAAGAGTTGACGGCTGCACTGGACCGGGCGCTGGCGGCACGCGATGCGGCTGACGGCGTGGTGGATGGCGTGCTTGGGAACGGTTCGGCATGAGCGCGGCGGAGGTCTGGTCGGGTCGTGGGCCGGCGCGGGCGCTGCGGGCTGCTGTGAGCGAGCGGGTCGCAAAGCTCGAAGGCAACGGGCCGCTGACGCTGCACATGATCCTGGTTGGTGACGATCCGTCGGCACGGGGATACGCGCGGGCGGTTCAGCGCGGGTGCAAGCGGGTGGGCGTGCAGGCGATCATGGATGAACTGCCGGGCGATTCGTCGACGGACGAGGTTGTGGACCGCGTGCAGGCATTGAATGCCGATGCCGGGGTGCACGGGATCCTGCTGGGGTTTCCGCTGGCGGGGCAGGTGGACGACGCCGCGATCGTGGACGCGATCGACCCGGCGAAGGACGTGGACCGGCTGACGACGGCGGCAGTGGGCGAGCTGTTTGGCGGGCATTCGTCCGTGGGGCCGGCGACGGCTGCGGCAGTGATCGAGTTGCTGGACTACTACGAGGAATCTATCGAGGGCCGACGTGTGGTGGTGGTGGGGCGGAGCAACGTGGTGGGCAAGCCGCTGTGGGCAATGCTGCTGGCGCGGAATGCGACGACGACGGTGTGTCACTCGCGGACGGTGGATTTGCCGGCGGTGACGTCGCGGGCGGAGATCCTGGTGGCGGCGACTGGCAGTCCCGGATTGATAGGGGCCGAACACGTTGGGGCCGGCGCGGTGGTGGTGGATGTCGGCACGACCTATCAAAACGGCAAAGTGCTGGGCGACGTGGACTTTGACGCCGTTGCCCCGCGCGCTCGCGCGGTGACGCCGGTGCCGGGCGGGATAGGGCCGATTACGAATTACTGCCTGATGCGGAATCTCGTCGAACTGGTCGAACGACGCAGTCACTCACCGGAGAACTCATGAGTCCATCGCAGCCGCCGGATATCGAAATCGCGCAGAGTGCCGTCCTGAAGCCGATCGAGGAGGTGGCGGGGAGCCTGGATCTGGGCGCCGAGGAGATCGATCCGTATGGGCGGACGAAGGCGAAGGTCACGAGGGCTGCCATTGATGCACGGAAGGACGCTCCGGACGGGGACCTGATCCTGGTGACGGCGATTACGCCGACGCCGGCGGGCGAGGGCAAGACGACGACGACGATCGGGCTGACGCAGGCGTTGCAGGGGCTGGGGCATCGGGCGATCAGCGCGACGCGGGAGCCGTCGCTGGGTCCGGTGTTCGGGGTGAAAGGCGGGGCGGCCGGCGGCGGCTACGCGCAGGTGCTGCCGATGGAGGACATCAACCTGCATTTCACCGGCGACTTCGCGGCGATCAGCGCGGCGCACAACCTGCTGGCGGCGATGCTGGACAACCACC
>JAPPLN010000111.1 GCA_028874175.1 Chloroflexota bacterium | reverse complement strand
CTCGCCGCCTACCAACAAGCCCACCTCCACCTCAACGCCAACCACAAATCCATCCAAACCATCGCCACCGAAATCCTCACCGCCCTCCAAGCCGCCTCGTGAATTCTCTAGAAGGCGTAATCATCGGCCGTGGCGCCTTGGATCGCGCGGGCGAGATCGTGCGAGAACTTGCACCGACCGGACGCGTGTTTCTCTGTGCAGACCCAAACGTCATGAACTTCTTGGGCGAACGCACGACCCTCGCCCTTGAATCCGCCGGTCTGCGCGTCCAGGCACGAACGATCCCTGAAGGCGAGGTGAGCAAGTCTCTAGAGGTCGCCGCCGATGTCTACCACTGGCTGGCGGCCCATCGCGCGGAACGCGGTGAGCCGCTCATCGCCCTCGGCGGAGGATGTACCGGCGACCTCATCGGCTTCGTCGCCGCCACCTACGCCCGCGGCATCCCCCTCGTCCAGATCCCCACCACCCTCCTCGCCCAGATCGACAGCAGCATCGGCGGCAAAGTCGCCGTCGACCTCCCCGCCGGCAAAAACCTCGTCGGCGCCTTCTACCCCGCCCACCGCGTCATCATCGACCCCGACGCCCTCGCCACCCTGCCGCGCGAGCAGCTCGTGGCCGACTACGCCGAAGTCATCAAGACCGCCGTCATCTTCGACGCCGACCTCTTCGACCTCATCGAAGCCTCAACCCACCGCCTCGACGACCCCGCCCTTCTTGCCGAACTCGTCGAACGCTGCGTCCGCTGGAAAGCCAAGGTGGTTGATGAAGATCCCGAGGACCGCGGCATCCGCGCCATCCTCAACTACGGCCACACCATCGCCCACGCCATCGAGACCGTCGCCGGTTACGGTGCCTATCGGCACGGCGAAGCCGTCGCCATCGGCATGGTCGGCGCCGGCCGTCTCGCCCAACAATCCGGCCACTGGTCCGCCGCCGACCTCACCCGCCAGAACAACCTCCTCACCGCCATCGGCCTCCCCGACACGTTCTCCGGCGTCGACCCCTCCCAGGTCCTCGACGCCATGCTCCGCGACAAAAAAGTCCAACACGGCATCATCCGCTGGGTCCTCCCCACCACCCTCGGCCACGCCACCGTCAACAACAAACTCGACCCCACCCTCGTCTCCCCCGTCGTCCACAGCCTCACCCGTTCGTGGTGAGCCGGACCGGAATCTTCTGGCGGCACGTGCCGAACTACCCCGCCCACACTTTTGCGGGGTTTCGTATCTTCACCCTCTCCTAGGGGAGAGGCAGAAGCCGTCCGCGGCATTCGGTGAGAGGTCCCCCGCGCAACCAAGCCCACCAGCAAACCACCTGCCCTCCGCATCCAAGTCATTCGTAGACCCTGCCCTGAGCTTGCCGATTGGGGGCGAACTCCGAGCCCCCGTCATCCCGTCGTTTCGCCTCTACCTCAGATCGAGACTTCGCGCAGTTCCCCGGGGCCTATCTGGTCAAGCGCCGTACGGATGTCCGCGACGTGCAGCTGAACCTTGGGCCACGCCGTGGAAAGCAGCACATCCACGGCCAGCCTTCGACCGGCAAGGTTCTGCTGATATCGCAGATTCTGATCGGTGGTAATCAGCACGTCGTAGCCCGCCCGCTCGGCGCTGTCGATCAGGTCCCCGTTGTCCAGATCTGACCAGCCGCGCTCGGCCGCCGTGTCCACGACATGACAATCAAGGTGACGTCGAAGCGGCGCGGGGGTGCCCTGATCGAAGATAATCCTCACAGGCGCGCGGGAACTCGCAGGCCCTCCGCTTCGTGTTCCAGCACCGCTCGAACCTGCCAGGCTTCAACGCCCGGGAACCAATCCAGAAACTGCCCAACCGTGGCGCCGCTTTCCAGGTTCTCGAAGAGGGCGGACACCGGCACCCGCGTTCCGGCGAACGTCCAGGCCCCGCTCAGCTTGCCGGGACGTCGTTCAACCCCCGGGCACCGCGCCCAATCCGTCATGCCGTCTCCTCGATTCGGCGGATAAGTCCCCAGACCATTCTCCCAACTCGCATCCCCTCCCGCGTAGCACCCGCCCTGCTTGTGGGCCCAGGCTGCCGTCCCCTGTGGCCCAGGCTGCGCGCAGCCTGGGACCCGCGCTCGCTCGCCCCCCTACCTCCACCTCGCCACTCCCCCCGGGCGTCCCCGAGTCCTTCGTAGGGGCGGCGT
The DNA here is from genome assembly GCA_028874175.1 of Chloroflexota bacterium. GTDB lineage: Bacteria > Chloroflexota > UBA11872 > UBA11872 > UBA11872 > UBA11872. The sequence goes on along the minus strand of JAPPLN010000111.1, from coordinate 188 downwards.
CTGAGACCCGCCCACCTCCCGCCCACCCCGTTCGTAGTGAGCCGGGCCGGAATCTTCCGGAGAGCTTGCCCTGAGCCTGTCGAACGGGCCCGTGTCGAACCACATCCCGCCCTCCCTTTCGCGGGGATTCGTATCTTCACCCTCTCCAAGGAGACCTTTGCGTAATGCGCCCTGGACAGCGCCGAGAG
>JAPPLN010000027.1 GCA_028874175.1 Chloroflexota bacterium | reverse complement strand
CCCAGCGGCAGCAGCATCAGCAGGAAGCCGTTGTTGAGCGCGGCGACGGCCGACGGGCCCTGCAGCGAGGCCAGGATGTTGACGTAGATCAGGCTGACCTGGAGCACGGCGACGCCGAGGAGGCGGGGGAGCATGAGGACGACGACGCGCCGAACGTCGGGGTTGGCGAGCCCCCAGGTGAACCTGAAACGGCCCCATGAGGCGAGGCCAGGCGCCTGCACGCCCAGGTGCAAGACGGCGCCGATGAGCGTGCCCCAGACGAGGCCCTGGAGTCCGAAGGCCCGAGCCAGCACCAGGGCGCCGATGATGATGCCGACGTTGTAGAGGATGGGGCTGAGGGCCGGCGGGACGAAGCGGCGCTCGGCCTGGAGGGCGGCCTTGGCCAGGGCGCTGAGTCCGAGCAGGACGGGAGAGAGCATGAGCCAGCGCGAGGCGTCGACGGCCAGATCGTGCGTGCCGGGCTCGAAACCGGGGGCGATGGCTGTCATGAGGGGCTCGGCAATGAGCGCGCCCAGCGCGGCGAAGGCGGCGGTGGCGAGGAACACCAATGTGGCGACGCCGCTGAGGAGCTGCCGCAAGGCTTCGGGGTCGCCGCGGGACTTGACCTCGGCGTAGACGGGGATGACGGCGGAGAGCAGGGCCCCGCCCGCGAGCAGCATGAAGATGGTGTCGGGTATGCGGAAGGCGGCGTACCAGGCGTCGGCTTCGGGGCCGACACCGAATTGGGCGTTGATGGCGGCCTGACGGACGAAGCCCAGGAGACGGCTGAGCGCGATTGAGGCCAGGACGATGCCGGCGGCGGCGGCGATGCCTCCGCCGAGGCCGTCGGTGGTCTCGGCGGGCGCAGGGTCAGGACGTGGCTGGCCTGGCATCACGGCTTGCGTCCGATATGACACCAAAGACGCACGAGCGCGTGGCTAAGATTGTTGGCAATGCCATTTGTGCGGGCGGCCGGACGCCGGTTGTCGCACAGCACACCCAGAGACGTGTCCGTGCCGCCGAACTTCACGCCGGAAAACCTTGAGATCGTGTTTCTCTCATTCGAGGGGCCGGACCAACCCTACTCACAGGCCGGGGGCCTGGGGGTGCGGGTGGCGCAGTTCACGCGTTCGCTGGCGAGGCAGGGGTTCAATACGCATCTGGTCTTTGTTGGGGATCCCGACCGACCCGGGTACGAGGTGCAAGAGGAGGGGCGGCTGCATCTGCACCGATGGTGCCAGTGGCTCAGCGGGCATCACCGAGGCGGGGTGTACGAGGCCGAAATCGAGAAGGTTCACGACTTCCAGGACTCCGTGCCGGCGCACGTGACGTTTGCTATTGCAGCGCCGGCCGTGGGCGAGGGGCGCTCGGTGGTCGTGATGGCCGAGGAGTGGCATACGGCGGATGCGTTGTCGCGTCTGAGCGATTCGCTGCACTTCAACGGGATTCGGCAGAACTGTGTGCTGGTTTGGAACGCGAATAACGACATGTCGTTCAACCGCATGAACTGGGACAGGATCGGTTACGTGGCGGGCTTTGCGGCGGTCTCAAAGTACGTCAAGCACCAAATGTGGGACTGCGGCGTCAATCCGGTGGTGATTCCGAACGGCGTGCCCGAGGAACGACTGGCGACGGTGGACCCGGACGCGGTGGCGGCGTTTCGGCGGGCGATGGACTGCGATTTGTGGTTCTTCAAGATCGGTCGCACCGATCCGGATAAGGGCTGGCTGGAGGCCGTGGAGGCCGTCCACAGGCTGCGCGATCAGGGTGTCAACGCCCGGCTGGTGATCAAGCCGGGCGCGTATGAGGCGCATGGCGACGAGGTTTATCGGCACATGGTGTGGAGAGGGCTGGAACGCGCGGAAGTGGCGACCGAGGACCGCTCGGTGGCGGGGATTGCCACGGCGCTGGGGGCGGCGCCGGAGGCGGCGGTGCTGGACCTGCGGTTCTTCGTGCCGGACGAGGTTCTGCCGGTTTTCTACGCCGCAGCGGACGGCGCGCTGGCCAACAGCGGGTACGAACCGTTCGGGCTGGTGGGGCTGGAAGCCATGGCGGCGGGCGGGATTGCGTACGTGGGGTCCACGGGCGAGGACTACGCGCGGCCGCTGCAGAACTGCGTGGTGCTGGACGATGCGGCGGACCCGGATGAGATCGTTCGATTTGCGCTGCAGTTGAAGGATGACCAGGCGCTGAATGCGTCGATTCGGTCCGGCGCGCGTCGGGCAGCGGAGCTGTTTACCTGGGAAGCCGTGACCCCAATTTTCCTGACCCGGATGAGCCACCTGGCGGCCGGGCAGGACATGGTGGTCGGTTAGCATTCGGGGAGCGCCAGCCGGCTGCCCGACCCCAACGATCGCGTACTTCCAATCGCCGAAACCCTGGTTATCTACACG
>JAPPLN010000051.1 GCA_028874175.1 Chloroflexota bacterium | reverse complement strand
CGGCAGCCCCCTCCTCCAGGCCCCCAACTGCCTCTTCTCCCCCCACGTCGCCGGCATCACCATCCAAACCAACATCCGCACCGCCGCCCACTGCGCCGCCGAAATCCACCGCATCCTCCACAACCACCCACCTCACTGGCGCATCAACTAACCATCGCGCCGGACCACCAGATGGCTAGGATTGAACACCCGTCAAGCAACAGGCGGCCGATCATGAACCGGCATGAACACATTTCCCTCGATCCGGATGTGTGTCACGGCAAAGCCTGCGTTGCCGGCACCCGGGTGATGGTCACGGTCATCCTTGACAGCCTCGCTGCGGGACTGACGGTCGAGGAGATCGTCCAGAGATATCCCTCCGTTTCCGCCGCTGCGGTAAAGGCGACCCTGCGCTACGCAGCCAAATTGGCCAAAGAGCGGATGGCGCCCTTGGGCGCGTAGGAATCTCTCATACGCTTCAAGCTGGACGAGAAACTTCCCTGTTAGCTAAAGCGCCTCCTCCTCTGGTCGTCCGCTCTGCCTTGCGACCTCCTGGCGACGCACACCACTGCTCTTCCTCAAGGCTGCGGACCGAAGCGGCGCGGAGGGTGGGCTGACTGCTGGTTCTTGGTACCGGGGATGGGATTCGAACCCATACGACCGAAGTCCCGGGATTTTAAGTCCCGTGCGTCTACCGTTCCGCCACCCCGGCAGTTGGCGTGCGGCGCCTGAATCATTTGCCTCTCATGCTAGCCAGCGTAGCGGCGGCCGGTTGCGTGACTACCACGCAGCGTACTGGGCTGATTTGAATTGGTCGGCCGCGAGAACCGGATTTGTGGTCCGGAAGTGTCCGCCCTGCGGAAACGGTTCAGCGCGTAAGCGGCATCGATCATGTGCAATAACTGGTGATGGCGGCGAAGACCAGCACACCCAGCACCATCGCCGTCAATCCACCAAGCGGTATCAACAGGCAGCCGCGGGTGTACAGGACTGATCGCTTCTCCCCCGGCCCTGGGGGGCGGTCCCTTGATCCGAACGATCATGGAGTCTTCCGGCTAGGAACTACGCCGCACGCAGGTCCGAGTGCGCCGATGTGCGCGCGTACTGCGGACAGCCGGCGGCCGCATAGAGGTCGGCTTCGGCCGCGTACGTGGCGGCGTTGCCGGGGTCCAGCTCGATGGACCGCCGAAAGTCGGCCAGCGCGCGTTCAGGATCACCCAGCGAGACGCGACGCAGGCCGCGGTTGCGATAGATTTCGGCACGTTGCTTGTCGGTCAGTGGTTCATCCGGCCGGCGCAACTGTCCAGTGTAGTGACGCTGCATGTTGGCGAAGTTCAAGCGGGCCTGCTCGGAGAGGCGATCTTCATAGATGGATCGATCGGTACAGTCGGGTGGAAATGGCACGGGCGCAATTTCACCGAGCCGACCGATGGACGTGACGCCGACGAACACGATCAGCCCGACCAGAATGCTGCCGCGCGACACTCGCACGCGCGTAGAGCCGCCCCATCGCCGGTCACCCACGAGAAGCCCGATGGCCAAGACCGCCACGCCACTCGCCACGATGATGAACGGAACGCCGCTGTAGTCGTAGGCCTCGAGTCGAGTCAACCCGGCGAGGGCAAAGGCCGTAGCCGCCGCCCCGACGGTGACCAACCAACGGAGCCGGTGGGCGCGTTGCTGCGGCAGTCGATCCGTTCGACCAACCACGCGCACCGGACCCATCCGCGTTCCGCCGCGCAGGGCTGTCCGGCGCGTCTGCTGACCGGCACGGGCTTCGGCATCACGCCGCAACTGCTCGCGCACCAGCGCGGATTGCCGTTCCAGTGCGCCGGCCGACAGATTCGCACCCGGGGGCGGGGGGTGGAGATCGCGGCAGTGGCGGCAGAGGGGTTTGTCTCCGGTCCCCCGTCGATAGTTGTACCACTGGATTTTGCGCCCACGCGGACAGACATCCGAGACGTGGTGCACGTCGGAATAGTGGGCGTGGTACGCGGGAACGCGGGCTATCGGTCATTCCGATCTCGCCAGAGCCGCAGGCCCGTCGCCCGGAGCACCAAGGGAATCAGCACTCCGATGAACCGCCAGTCCACAGAGTGACGGACCGGCTGCGACGTGTAGGCCGGTAAACGGAACTTGCGCAGCCGACGTTGGGCGAACCAGATGGCCTAGGCGACGGTTGCCGTCTCCATCGGAGCACACGCGTATGCCGCAGCGTAGCAAGCGATGGGGGACGGACGTCGTTGAGCCGACGCGTCCCTGGTTCGCAGTTCCCCAGACCCGCAGAACCTGGCTATGCCGCCGACGTGCGCCTAGCCGGCTCAGGCCTCCTCGGCGAGGCCGCTGTGGCCCTTGTACATGCCGATGCCCAGGGTCAGGAGGCAGATGGAACCGAGGAACAGGAAGA
>JAPPLN010000099.1 GCA_028874175.1 Chloroflexota bacterium | reverse complement strand
GCCGCGGTGTCGGCAACGACGCGCGTTTCCATGTTGGCGGTGTCGGGGATGAGCTGCTGGTAGGCGGGGAACTGGCCGTCGATGAGCTGCGAGACGAGGGATACGGCCCTGGTGCTGAACCGGACCGACGATGTGTTGGCGGTAAGGCCAATGGTGACGGCGCCTGGGTCGTCGGTGAGGATGCGGGATAGCTCGACCATGGCGGCGCGCGGGACGACGATCTGGGTCGGTTCGGAAAGGCCGGTTTCAGCGGCGGCGCGGCGAACGGCGAGGCGGTAGCCGTCGGCGGCGGCGAGCTCGACATAGTCCGGGCCGAAGGTGAGGCTGACGCCGGCCAGGACGGGCCGGCTGTCGTCCTGGGCAGCCGCGACGACCACCTGCTCGATGATGGAGGACCAGACGCCGGTTGGCATCTCGAGTTCGCGCTCGGCATCGCCCTCGGGCATTGGCGGGAACTCGTCAGCGTCGATGCCCTTCATCTTGGCGCGGAAGCGCCCGGAGGACACCTCGAGGGTGTCGGTCTCGGCGTCGAGTTCAAGAGCGACGACGCCTTCGGGCAGCTGGCCGATGAAGTCGGCGAGCAGCCGCGCGGGAACGGTAATGGCGCCTTCGGACTGGATGCTGGCCCCGGTCCAAACGGAGATGGCCATCTGCTGATTCATGGCGGCCAGCTTGAGACCGCCGTCCTCGGTTGCCAGCAGAACGTTGCTGAGCACAGGCAGCGGGCTGCGGGCCGCGACGGCCCGGCTGACGAGGTTTAACCCGCGGTTCAGGTTTTCTTGCAGGCAGGTAAGGTTCACGCGGCGATCTCCGAAGTCCTGACGACGAAACCGTTGAAGCGCGCCCAACCGGCGAGCGGTGTTGCACATGTTGGGCGTCGCAGTGGACGGATACTAGATGTAGTGTCAAGCGGTGGTCAATCCAGGACCGGGTTGCAGCAGCGTCCGGGTTTGAGTGACGTCGCTGGTAGGCTTGCCTGATACGCCCGCATGGCGCGCGGGCACCGACTCATTGGAAAGGAGCTCGCTTGAGCTTGCGAGTCATCGTCGCTGAAGACGAAACGATCATTCGGCTCGACCTCAAGGAGCGCTTGGAGGCTTCGGGCCATCAGGTTGTGGGCGAAGCGGGCGACGGCGAGAGCGCCGTGCGGATGGCACGCGAGCTGCGGCCCGATCTTGTGGTAATGGATATCAAGATGCCCGGTGTGGACGGAATCGAAGCCGCCCGGGCGCTGACAGCCGAGCACATTGCGCCGGTGGTGCTGGTGACGGCCCACGGTGAGCGCGACCTGGTTGAGCGCGCCAGCGAGGTGGGGGTAATTGGCTACGTGCTGAAGCCGCTACGGGATCGAGACCTGGAGTCGGCTATCGCGGTGGCGATCTCGCGGTACGGGGAGTTCGAGGCGGTGAGCCGCGACGTGGAAAACCTGACGGAGCAGTTGGAGACCCGCAAGGTGGTGGAGCGGGCCAAGGGGCTGCTGATGACCCGGCTGGGGCTCTCCGAGCCCGATGCGTTCAAGCGGATTCAGAAGCTGAGCATGGACCGGCGCCGCTCGATGCGCGATATCGCCGAGGCGATCATCCTGGCGGAAGAGATCTAGGGGAGGCTCGGCCGACCCCCATGAGGGGCGTCCTGGACCGGGGGGCGCCCCGGCGCGTCCCCCACTGGCTCGGAGCGCCGTTGCTGGTCGTCGCGCTGTTGACGGCCGGGTTGTTGCTCAGCTACCGCCGGCTGATTTTCGAGGGCCTGGTGGTGGCCGGCTACGACACGCAGACGTATTTCTATCCCTATTGGTCGGTGGCGTTCGACGCGCTGCGTTCGGGGCGAATTCCGCTGTGGAACCCGGATCTGTTCATGGGGGCGCCGTTCCTGGCGAACCCGCAGGCGGCTGTCTTCTATCTGCCGAACTGGCTGCTGTTGGGTCTGAGTCCCGAACGCGCCATCAGCGTGGCGTTGATCCTGCACGTGGCCTGGGCGGCGGCGGGGACGGCGGCGCTGACGCGGGTGGCGTTGCGACTGGGCTGGGCGTCGGCGGCGGCAGGGGGTGCGGTTTTTGCGTTTGGCGGCTACTTCGTCGCGCAGTCGGGGCACGTGAACCAGGTTTCGGCCACAGCCTGGCTGCCCTGGCTGCTGCTGGCGCTGGACCGCGCGGTGGCAGGGAACCGGCGGGCATGGCTGGCGCTGCCGCTGATCACCGCCCTGATGTTGCTGGCGGGGCATCCGCAGGTGGCGTACATGAGCCTGGTATTTGGGCTGGTGTACGCGATGACCGTAGGTGCGACGGAGAGCGGCGCCATGTGGCGCGGGCGGATCCGGGGTGCCATGCGCGGCTTGCTGGCCTGGGCGGCGGCCGGGGCTGGCGGGGTGTTGCTGGCGGCGGTGCAGGTGCTGCCGACGCTGGAACT
>JAPPLN010000023.1:7647-26529 GCA_028874175.1 Chloroflexota bacterium | reverse complement strand
TCGCGACCGCGTTCTCCATCAGGTAGACCTCGGCCTCTTCCCAGAGAGCCTTGGCTTCTTCCGCGTCGAAGCTCGCGCGCGCCGCCTCAAGCAGCCCGTCGATCTTCGCGTTCGGCGTGGCCGACTCGGGGACACCGTCGTACTCGAAGAATGAGTAGGAGCGGTTGGCGCCGCCGTACGAAGCGGTGTGGAAGCGGTCGTACATCACGTCGCCGCTGGGCGCCGCAACGCCGATCCAGGTGGTGTGGTAGAGGCCCTTGGAAGCGCCTTCGCGGTGCGTGGCGCCGTCCATCTTCGGGATGTCCACGAAGATGCCGAGGTTCTTCTCCACGTCCAGCTTGAACAACTCGACCACGGGGTCGCCGCGGTCCGGGTAGCTGATTTCGAGCCGGCGTCCGTCCGGGGCCAAGCGGAACCCGTCCGAGTCCTTCTCGGCGTAGCCACCCTCGTCCAGAATCTGGTTGGCCTTGCCCACGTCGTACGTGTAGAGCTTGCCAGCCTCGGCGCTGCGGCCGATCGTGCCCGGTACCAGCAGGTTGCTGATGTTGAGCGGGGCGGTGCCGCCGTTGGCACGCACCGTGACGGTGCGGCGGTCGACGCCGAAGAGCAGCGCCTTGCGCACGTTCAGGTCGTCCAGCGGCCAGAGCTGCGTGTGCAGCGGCATGTACTGACCCATGCCGGGCGCGGCATACCCGATCACGTGATACTTCGGGTTCTCGGAGACCCGCTTATAGTCCGCGAAGGACCAGTTGAGGATGATGTCAACTTCGCCTGCCTCGAAGGCAGCTGCGTTGTCGGTCATGTTGAACCCAAAGATCTGGAGCCGCATGCGGTCCGGATAGGGCGCGCCTTGGTGGGCGAGGAATGACGGACCCCAGTTGTAGTCCTCGTTGCGGTCGAAGACGACCTTGACGTCGTCCTGCCATTCGCCCGACCACTTGAAGGGACCGGTTCCTACGGGATCGCGGCTGAAGTCCTCGCCACGCTCCGTTACGGCCTTTGGCGAAGCCATGCCCGTGTGCTGGTGGGCAATGGAGTGCAGGAAGGACGGGGGCGACTGTGGATTCGTGGTGTGAATCCGGATCTTGAAGTCGTCGACCTTTTCCACACCGCCCATCGACGCGACGTCACGGATGACGTGGCCGCGGGCCAACTCCGGGTCCAAGAAGCGTTGGAAGTTGAAGAGGGCCGCGTCCGCGTTGAACGGTTCGCCGTCGTGGAATACGACGTCGTTTCGCAACGGGATGACCCAGGAGAGCTTGTCGTCTGCCACTTCCGGCAGGTCCGAGGCCAGGTGCGGGTAGATCAAGTTGCCCTTGCCGTACGTGTACAGCAGGTCGTACATCGCCGCTGCCGGCTCGGCGCTGCGGCCACCCCAGGTTGCCGGGTCAAATCCGGTGGGGTTGCCGAACGTCATGTAACTGACTTCGCCACCTGGCTTGGGGTCCCACGGCTTGCCGCCGATTGGCACCGAGGCGTCGAGGTTGTGAATGTCGATGCCGGGCGCACGCTCGGCTACAGTCTCAACAAATACCTCGACCACTTTCTCGACGATCTTCTCGACCTCGACGACCTTCTCGACCTCGACCTCGACCGGTACCTCAACGACCTGCTTGACTTCAACCGTCCTGGTGACGACCTTCTCGACCTGCTGAGTCACGATCTTCTCGACCGGAACTTCCTTGACCTCGGTCTCCCGGACGATCTTCTCGACCGGAACTTCCTTGATCACGGTCGTCTCGACCGGAACTTCCTTCGTGACGACCTGAGTCTCGCCACAGGCGGCCAACGCCGCTGCGCCGACGCCACCGGCCAGACCGGCCAGGCCAGTCCGGATCACGGCACGCCGACTCACGCTCGGCGTCTTGATCATGTGCATCCTCCCCTTGAGGCGCGGAACTACAGCGCCTCGACGAATGCGCCAGCGTACCTAATGCCGGCGGGCAGTGCTACGGAATCGGACGTCAACTAATCCGACCACGAACTGGCCTGCGGATCGAGCGCCTCACGCAATCCATCGCCAAGCAGGTTGATGGAAAGCACGGTGGTTGCGATGGCGAAACCGTTGAACGTGGCTATCCACCAGTACTCACGCAGCAAATTGCGGCTCTTGCTTAGCTCGTATCCCCATTCAGGCGCCGGCGATTCCGCTCCGAGGCCCAAGAAGCTGAGCGTGGCCGACGCGAGGATGGCGCCTCCCAGGCCAAGCGTGGCCATGATGAGGATGGGGCTCACGACGTTGGGCAGGATGTGGCGCAGCATGATGCGCACATCGGACATGCCCACGGCGCGCGCCGCGCGAACGTACGTCAGGTCCCGCGCGGCGAGCGTCGTGCCGCGCACCACGCGACCGTAGAACGGAATGCCCGCCACGCCGAGTGCAATCATGGCGTTGTTGAGTCCTGGGCCAAGCGAGGCAACAACGGTCATCGCCAGCAGAATCCCGGGAAACGCCAACATTACGTCGAGAATCCGGCTGATGACCATATCTGGCCAGCGACGGAAGTAACCGGCCACCAATCCGAGAATGCTGCCCGCAATCAGCGAGATGGTGACCGCCGAGAACCCGATTCGCAGGGAAATTCGCGAGCCGCGCACGATGCGGCTGAAGACATCGCGTCCGATGTCGTCGGTACCCAGGAGGTGTCGCTGTGCCCAGGGCCGCCAGTCGTCGGGTGGGTCGAGCCGTTCGGCAAGCGGTGGCAGCCCCAACGACAGAATGTCGAAGTGATTCTCGGTCTCGGTCGCTATGACGTCAGCAAAGATCGCGGCGAGGGAGATGATGAGCAACGCGGCCAGACCAGCCATAGCCGCTTTGTTGCGTCTCAGCCGCCGCCAGGCCAGGTTCCATTCGCTGCGGACGGGCGCTTCGGACCCGGATTGACCCACAAATTGCCCGACTGCTGCCACGCTGCGACCCCGATTCGAAAGGCTGGAGCACGAATACCGGCGCGCATGATAGCCGCATCGAGCGCCGGTTCGGGCGGATAGCCGTGAATTTGCTGGCTAGGCCAGGGCGTAGAGGTCGGGCCTGCGACTCCGCATGGTGTTCAGCACGTGACTGTTCCGGCGTCGGCGTCCGGCCTCGATATCGACGTCGCCGACGATCACGGTCTCTTCCCCGCCGTGAGCCGCGGCGATGATTTCGCCCTCATGATCGACGACCGCTGAGATGCCGGTGAAGAATCTCGGCGGCGCGCCGGCCGGCTGCCAGCCGGCCTCGCCGACTCGGTTGACGGCCGCGACGGGAACACGATTAAACCTGGCAATGGCGGCTGCCTCCCACACCGGCATTGACGTCCGGTTGTTGAGCCAGATCAACAGGTCGGCCCCACCCGCCACCAGAGCAATTGGGAGTTCGCCGTGCTGACCGTCGTAGCAGATCATTACGCCAATCCTGACGCCGGCGAAGTCAAACAGCCCGAGCGTCTCGCCGCGGGCGAACGCCGTGGATTCGTCGACGCGAGGGTCGTCGTTCACGCACATGTGGGACTTCGCGTACGTGCCGATTAGGCCATGTGGGCCGACGAGCACGCTGCCGTTTTGAGGACGGCCTCCGGCTGTGAGCGTTACCAGGCCTATGGCGATACAGGCGCCCGAAGAGGCTGCCAGTTCGGAAAAGGCCCGAACTGTCGTTCCATCGGTGTTCTCCGCGACGGTTGTGTAGTCGTCGGTGCAATATCCGGTGGTGACGAGTTCGGGAAGGATGACCAGGTCCGGGCTATTGGCCAGGGCCTGTTCGGCCAGGCGCAGGGCGCGCACGCGGTTCGCGTCAGTCTTACCGTCGATGGTGGCGACCTGCACGCAGGCAATGCGCATGGTGCCTGCGCCTATCCGTCAAACGGGCGACGCTCGTTTCGGTCGAGCGGAAGATTGACTCGCGTTCCCGTTGCAGCGCTCAAATACGCAGCCTGGAGGGTTTCCACGCAGCGGAGGCCGTCTTCGCCAGTCAGAACCGGGGCTTCATCGCGGAGCACCCAGGCGGCAAAGCTGGACCACTCCTTGTCGTAGGCCCCGTCGGGCGAGTTGTGCTTGAGGCGAACCACAGCTGGCGGCTGGTCTTCAATGTGGGTGGTGACGGTGAGATCGTGCGGGTTGTAGCTGATGCCACCGCGCTCGCAGACGATGTCGAAGCCGAAAGCGGTCTGATAGGTGGCCATCGGATAGAAAGTGGAGACCTGCAGCGAGCCGACCATGCCGCTTTCGAACGTCAAGGCGACCGAGATGGCGTCCTCCTGGTCGGAGACCTCGGGACGCAGCTTGGGGCCAAGTACGGCGTAAACGGAAGCGACTTCTCCAAAGAGATAGCGCAGCGTGTCCACATCGTGAACCCCGGCCCAGTAGAGCAGCCCGCCGCACAGGGACCGCTCGCGCCAAAAGCCGGTGATGCGACGGCCAAAGAAGCCGCGGACGTTGACGGCGAGGGGGCGGCCAAGTCCGTCGGTACGGAGGGCGCGGCGAAGCGCGGCCGAGGCGGGGCGGAAGCGGCGCTTGTGGCCAACCATGAGCTTGACGCCGTGCGCGTCGGCCGCTTCCACCATGTCGTGGCAATCGGCCACGGTTATGGCCATGGTCTTTTCGCAAAAAATGTGGCGTCCCGCCGCCGCGGCGTCCACCGCGATATCGCGATGCGTGGCGTGGGTTGTCACGATGGCGACGGCGTCGCAGTCGCACTCGTCAAGAAGCGCCCGATGGTCGGTCCAGTACGGGACGCCGCGATCGTTTCCGAGGCGCCGGGCCTTACCGCCGTCGGTGTCGGCAACGCCGACCAGTTCGATCTCGGGCTGCCGATCGATCAGCTCGCAGGTATACGTGCCGAAGCCTCCAGCGCCTACAAGCGCGATCCGAAGGCGGGGCGACTCGGGAGCGCCGCCACTCACAATCTGGTCTCCGCCATTTCGAATTCTCCGCGCCTTGGGTCCGGCAGCCGACCGAATCGATGCCGCGTGTAGTATGCGCGACCCAGCGCCGCGGGCTGTTGCGGCGATTCCCGGAAGGCCAGGTGAGCGGTGGCAGCCTCAACACAACCGGGCCAAACGTCGGCCTCGAACGGCGAGCTTCTCGAACTCGCCGGGAACGTGATGAGCGGCGGCGCTCTTGGATTCCTCATGCTCCCGCGTTCGCAGGACGTGGTTATCCGCGAGGGACGAGGGAGCCACCTGGTCAGCGTTGACGGCCGCGAGTACATCGACTACCTGATGGGCTCGGGCCCGATGCTGGTCGGTCATTGTCATCCGCGAATCCTGGAAGCCGTCGAACACCAGATTCGGCAGGGCACGACGTTCTACTTCCTCAACGAACCTGCCATCCGATTGGCGGAACAGGTGATTGAGGCCGTTCCGTGTGCCGAGCAGGTTCGGTACGTGACGACTGGATCGGATGCGACGTTTCTGTCGTTGCGCGCGGCACGGGCGTTCACGGGCCGACCAAAGATCCTTAAGTTTGAGGGCGGCTGGCACGGCACCGGTGACTTTGCCATGTTCGGCACGGTTCCGGGCGAGGCCAGCGACTACCCTCATGCGGACCCCGACTCGCTGGGTGTTCCGGGCGTGCTGGCGGACGAAGTGTTGGTCGCTCCCTACAACGACACCGAGTTTGCTCTCCAGGTCATTGAGGAGTACGCGGACGAGCTGGCAGGCATCATCATTGAGCCACTGCAGCGTGTGCTGCGGCCGGTTCCCGGTTTCCTGGAAGCCGTGCGCGAGGCGTGCGACCGGCACGGGATCATCATGATCTATGACGAGATAGTCACCGGGTTTCGGCTGGCCTGGGGAGGCGCCCAGGAGGCCTATGGCGTGGTCCCGGACATGGCCTGTTACGGCAAGGCCATGGCCGGCGGGTTTCCGCTGGCCGTGATCGCCGGACGCCGCGACATCATGGAGCTCTACGGCAACGTCGGACGTGCGCCGAACACCATTGCCTGGGCCAGCGGAACGTTCAACGGCAATCCCGTGGCCGCCACCGCCGCGCTGGCTGCCATGGATGTTCTCCGAGAGCCGGGCGTGTACGACCAGCTGCACAGCATTGGCGGACGGTTGCGAGCAGGTATCGAAGATGCCGGTCGTCGACACGGTATTCCCGTGCAGGCCCTGGGTGAGGACATGGTGTTTGGCGTTCGCTTCATGGAGAACGCCAATCCGACGCAATGGATTGACTTGCTGGACAATGACCGCGAGATGGGGACGCAGTTCGCCATCGAGTGCGTCAAGCGCGGCATCCTGATTGTGCCGAACGAGAAGTTCTACATCTCGATCGCGCACAGCGAGGACGACGTGGATCGGACGCTGGAGATCGTCGACGAGGCGCTGGCGGCCTGTAAGGCGAAGGCGGGCTAACGGCGACGCATCCCAAGAAAGGGACATCCGATGCGGGTACTGATGTGCAGCCCGGACCTGGCGGCGATCACGGATGTGCTGCAAGATGCGCTGCCCAAACACGAGATTGTCCCAACCGAACCTGACGCCCTTGCCACTGAGGCGCCGAACGCCGAGGTGATCATCCCGGCACGGACGCCCATCGATGCCTCCATAATCGCGTCGGCTTCGAGACTGCGTCTGATTCAGCAGTTCGGTATTGGGGTCGATCACGTAGACCTCGAAGCCGCTCGCGCCCGAGGCACTCCCGTGGCGAACGCGCCGGCCGGCCCTTCAGGGATCGGGAAGGCTGTGGCTGAGTTTGCCCTGATGCACCTAATCGCGGCCGGTCGGCAGTTGCCAACCCACCTTCGTACCCTGGCGGCCCGCTCAATCGCCGTTCCTTTTGGCGCGTCCCTCTTCGGGGCGCGGGTCTGCATTGTCGGCGTTGGCGGCGTCGGCAGCGAGATCGCCCGTTTGCTGAAGCCGTTCGATGCAACGCTGATCGGCGTAAAGCGAACACCGGATCCCGAGTTGGCTGGCGAATTGGGGCTCGCCGAGCTCTACACCGCCGACCGGCTGACCGAGGCGGTGCGCGATTGCGGGTTTGTGGTGCTATCAGTGCCGCTAACCGACGAGACGCACGGGCTGGTCAATCACGCTGTGCTCAATGCCATGCCGGACGGATCGGTTCTGGTCAACGTGTCGCGCGGCCCCGTAGTCGAGCGAGAGCCACTGCTCGACGCGCTCGACAGCGGCCGCCTACGGGCTGCCGGTTTGGACGTGTTCTGGGAGGAACCGGTGGATCCCGCCGATCCGGTGTTTGAACGCGAGGTGTTTGCCACGCCGCATGGCGCGTCGGCCTGCGACATTTTCTTGCGGGGCACCACGGGGGTCGTTCGCGGAAACATCGAACGCATGGAGGCCGGTCAGCCGCTGAAGTACCGCGTGGCCTGACGCGGGCAGAGAGCAGGTCGGCTCTTCTAGCCCGGCGTTTGGTAGTCGAGATTCCAGTCGCCGAGTGAGCGCATTTCGTGGCGGGCCGAGGACAGGTCAGGCTCGCCGCCCGCTCGCCAGCCTTCGATCTCGTCCTTGTGTCCGAGCCGGCGCAGGGCGCTCCACGTGTCGGCGTAATTCGCGCGCCCGGAGCCTCCGGCGCAGTCCCAGAAGAACAGGTGCTGGACGCCGGCTCGGTATAGGCCGGAGGCGCGTCGGCGCAGATGTTCGGGCGAAACCTGGCGGGGCATCATGTTCGGCGCAATGATCGTGTTGCTGCCGCGCGCGATGTTCAGGAAGTAGTCAATCGCCCGCGGATCGGCCCAGGCGTCGACACTGCTGTTGAAATTCGGCGCGGAAGAGTACGGAATCAGGGTGTCGACCAGACCCTCGCCCACCCATGCCCTGGGATCGACCCCGAATTTCAGGTTTTCGGCTTCGCTGCTTGCGACCACAGCCGAAACCTGAATTCGACGGCTTCGGCCCTGTCGTCGCGTTTCCTCGTCCATCGCGGCACGCAATTCGTGGTGAAACTGGGTCAGCACGCCTGATCGGTAGCGGATCCAGGCCGGGTCGAGCGAGTCGAGCGTTCGCGGATCCACGCCGTGCGCGGTACGAAAACCCTCAACCAGTTGCGGCTCGTATTCCACCAGCGGAAGCCGCCGGTTATAGAGCATGCAGATTCCGTCCACCGGATATTGAGCGACCTCGCGCAGGAGCGAAATGACGTAAGCGCGGACTTCGGGAAACGTGTAGGCGAATCGGGGCGTGCGGCGGCCCTTGCGGTCGACACCGCGCCACTCCGGGCGCCGGTTGTAGACGGCGTCGCCATGGTTGAAGTGGTCCAGCGGCGGTGGGTAGTGGAAGCCGGCGACGCGATAGCTGGCGTGAAACTCGATGCCCACGTCTCGTGCGTGGTCGGCAGCCACGCGCAGCGGGTCTACGCCGTGGTCGCGCAGGATCCGCCAGCTCTCCGCGTTGAAGCGGTCGGTCTGCCGTGCGAAGTCCTCCAGCCCGTCGTACGTGGGGATGCGACCGATCTGGGTGAAGTAGTTCATCAGGTCGCCGGACCCGCACTCCCAATAGAGACGCGAAAAGTCGGTGTCTCGGTATGGCTCGACCTCGCGCTGGATTTCGGCCGCGCTGGTTAGCCGCCAGGCGGAGTGCGGTCCGTGGGCGTCCTGATGGGCAAAGAGCCGTCGGGTTTTGTTGCCGGTGCGGTCAGCCGTCACCGCCCGCACCTCGGCCGACGTCAATGGCACCAACTTGACATAAGCAATGCGTGCCGGTTGGCCCAGGAACGAGCCGGGGCCGTCGCCAGGCGATGAGCGCGCGGTCGGCTGCGCGATGACCAGGTCCCGGCCGGTGAGGTCGGCTACGTCCCAGAACATCTCGTGAAGCCACTCGGCATGGCCGGCAAAGGGAACGCGCGGATGGGACAGGACGGTGAATGGACCGGGTCCGGTGAGCTTGAGTTGGAGCTCGAGCTGCCGGCCTTCCGGCTCGGACCAGAAGGGGTAGACCCCGATGGAGACGGCATGCCAGCCGGTGACGTTTAGGTGATACGTGACTTCGGGTGCGGCGGTTTCGGGGCCGGCCAGCAGCATCACGCCGCTGAAGTCATCGGTCGAATACGGCAGCGTGCGCCACGAATGACGGCGTGGTTCGGGGGAGAGAGCGCCGACTGGTGTGCCACGGTCAAGGTCGGTCAGGTAGATCGGGGGCTGGCTGAAGCCGCGGTCGCCGAAGAAGTCGGCTGCCGGCCGGTTCATCGGAGATTGGCGTTGCGTGTCATGGCCAGATGCCGAGGCGACGCAGCACGCCGCGTACATCCTCCATTTCCGATTCGGTCGCGTTCGGCGCTGGCGAGCGGCGCCAGCGGGGAGCTATGCCGTAGACCTCGATCATGGCCTGGGCGAATCCGTTATAGCCGGCCGGGAAGCGGTGCCCCGCAGCCCGCACCGGCGTTTCGATGCGCATGATGATTTCCCAGGCTTCGTCGGTATCGCCGCGCTGCAATGCTCGCCAATAGCGCATGGCTGGCTCCGGATAGCAGCGCACGAAAGGCTCCAGCCAGGCGCGGCAGCCATGCGGCCAGAGCAGGAGGTGGCGTTTCATGCCGCCTCCCCCAACCATGGGCCAGCGGTCGCCCCAGCGCATCAGCACTTCGTGGGCGTAGTCGAGTTGCTTGTCCTCCTTGAACGCGAGGATTCCGGGTTCATCCTCAATGAACTCGCAGGTCTCGATCGGTACGTCGCCCACCAGCATTAAGCGGGTTCGTTCGGCTGCGGCACGGTAGAAATCAGCCAGAGATCGGGGAGTTCCGCGGGCCCAGTCGGCTGGCCGGACCATATAGAGGTCGAAGCCCAGGTCGCGCACAAATTCGCCGAATTCCAGCGTCTGCTGGAGACCCCACATGTTGTCGCAGGCAATGGTGAGGGCTCGATCGCCGACGTGCGCAACAACGGACCGGTGGACGTCAGCCAACTCAGCGTCGGTGAGAAGCGAGACGAGTGTCTCGCCCCAGGTCAGCATGATCACCCGGCAGCCAGCCTCCAGGGAACAGTCGATGACGGCGTGCATGCCGTCGAAATTGATAGTCCCGTCGCTGTGAAACTTGGTGGGCAGCGGGTTGACGGGGCCGCTGAGCAGGGCGCATATCTCTTCGTGGTCCCTCACTCGGTATCCCTTCACGCTGTTTCAACCACGGCGCCTGGGCCACCGATCGCCTGCATTGGAACAGAGCGCCGCAGTTCGTTCAACCAGGTGGGGTGACCGCACTCGGCATTTGCCGGACCGCATACTTCGTCCGCAGGGCAAGCATCAGTGCATGGCACAGTACGAACGGCGACTCGCGCTTCACCTGACAGATTGCGTCGGATTCGGGTGCGCTTCGAAGCTTGCGGAAGACGTGTCGATGCTGATTGAGGTCGAGCGTCTAACTAAGCAATTCGAGCGGCGGCGGCCTTCGCGCCGGCCGTGGGACGTTCTGGCGCGTCGACCTGTCCCGACGCCAAGCCTCGTCGTGGCCGTAGACGATGTGACTCTAGGGGTCAGGGCCGGCGAGGTGTACGGCCTGTTGGGGCCAAACGGCGCGGGCAAGACCACGATGGCTCGCATGCTCGCAACCCTGCTCGAGCCAACGACGGGCACCGCCGGAATCTGCGGGTACGACACCCAGCGAGACGCCGGCGCGGTGCGGGCGCGCATTGGCGTCATGTTCGCTGGGGAGCGAGGGATCTATTGGCGGCTAACAGGCCGGGAAAACCTGGAGATCTTTGGGCGCCTTCAGTTCATGCCTGGCCACGTGATCCAGGAGCGATCGGCCGCTCTGCTTGAGCAGCTAGGGCTCGCGGAGCGAGCCGACGACCTGGCAGAAACGTACAGCACCGGCATGAAGCAACGGCTGAACCTGGCTCGGACGTTGCTGCACGACCCACCGGTGCTGCTGCTGGACGAACCCACGGCGGCGCTCGATCCGGCCGCCGCGCGGGCGACCCGCGAGTTGATACGGACACTGCAACGAGCCGGCAAAGCGGTGCTGCTGACGACCCACAACATGCACGAAGCCGACGAGGTCTGTGATCGTGTTGGAATCATCGATCACGGACGGCTTGTGGCCGAAGACCGGCCGGCCACCCTGATCGCAAGTGCCGGGGTCGAGCCGCGGCTGGAGTTGCAGCTACACGGTGACGCCGCGGCTGCCCGGCAGATTCTCGGTGCCGACGCGCTCTGGTGGGGCGATGATCAAGACGACGGCGGTATCGCAGTTGCGGTGAGCGCCCCCGCCGGCTGGCAATCCGCCGAACGGATTGCAGTCAGCCTCAAGGCCGCCGGTATAGCGGTTATTGAGTCGCGCCTGCGGGAAGCCACGTTGGAGGACGCCTTTATCAGACTGACCGGAAGCCGCCTGGGAGGGTCGTTTGAATCAATCTGACGCTTCTGCATTGCGTCTCGCGCGGGGCGGGCAGGCCGTGGCCTCGCTGGCGGCGATGGGGTGGACGGTGCACCGCCGCGAATGGGCCTTTGTCACCACGCTCGTGATCTCGGCATTCGCGAGGGTGCTCCCGGGAATCCTGGGCGCGCGTGCGTTGGCAGGCCCGAATCATGAGCAGGCGGCACGGTTTGCATCAGTGGCGGGGACGGAGAACTACCTGGCGTTCGTAACGATCGGCGTGATTGGCATGACCTGGGCCGGAGCCACGCTGACACTGCTCTCTGTTGCCCTGCAGCGTGAGCGAGAGCAGGGAACTCTAAGCGCAATCTGGACCGGGCGCCTTGCCAAACCCCTGCTGATCGTGGGACGCGCGATGGGCAGTTCGATCGGCATCGCGGTGCAGACGCTCACGATGTTCGCCGCGAGCTGGGCGGTGTTCCGATTCACGCTGACGTTGGAGGCCGGCGCACTGTTGCTGGTGCTCGGGGCGTCGTACGCCACCAACCTCGCCATTGGCGTAGCGTTCGCGGGGTTGGTTGTGCGCTATCGCGCGGCGGCGATCCTTTCCAACCTCGGGGTCGTGGCTTCGGGAATCTTTGCCGGCGTTGCACATCCCGTTGGCGTCCTTCCCGATTGGGCCCAGGTCGTTGCCCAGTTTGTACCGCTTACCTGGATACTGCGCGGGCTGCGAGCCGCGCTGGTCTTTGCCGACGCGGGCGATGCCGTGCTGTCGGCCGGTGTGTTGCTGCTCATGGCGTCCGCGTACGGGGCGATTTCGATCTGGACTTTTGGGGTGCTGGAGCGGTCCGCCAGACGTCAAGGCGTTCTTGACGCGATATGAGGCCCTTTACAGGCACACGACGCGCGCTGGCCCTGGCCGCCTGGGCTTCGTTCGTCCGCGAGTGGCGGGAGTTCGGGCGGCAGAAGCTGTTCTACGTCTCGACGCTGCTGGCGCTTGCCCTGCTGCTGACGACCCGGCTGCTGGCCGAGCGTGCGTTCGGAAGCGAAGGGTTTGAAGCCAGTGGAGGCGGGTCGAACTTCATCGGCTACGTGGCGCTGGGATGGCTGGCCTTGCAGATTGCTCAACAGGGGCTCTACAGCGGCCAGGGGTACCTCCGCTGGGCAAGCGAGGCCGGCGTGCTTCCGCACATCTGGGCCACGCCGTGTCCACGCTGGATCCCGATCGTGGGCGTGACGGGCTGGGAGATTGCCCAGTGGACGGTCATGCTTGGCGTGCTGGCAGTCGCGCTGCTCTTCTTGCCGGGCGCGGCGCCTGCTGGGTTCGATCCACTGGTCATTCCCGTGTTCGCTCTGGCCCTGATCGCGTTCTGGGGACTTGGAATCGCCTTCGCGGGAGTGGGGCTTGCCCAACGGCAGCCTGCCCTGGCTTCGATCTTCGTCGTCCTGATATTCACCATGGCCGGTTCCACGTTTCCCGTGGCTATGCTGCCGTGGGAAGTTCGCTGGGTGAGCCTGGCGCTGCCGTATACCTACGTGATCGACGCGATGCGGCACACCTTGCTGGGAACGCCAACGATCGTGCCCCTCGAAGTTGAGTTGGGAGTGCTGGCCGCCAGTGCGATTGGCGGGGTGCTGGGCGGGATCTGGCTATTCAACCGCGTAGCAAACCGGGCCACGCGCCGCGGGCTGATCGGGCTGTATACCTGAGGACACACCACGTACGAGCGGCCGAGCCCCCGCGAGAGGCGCCATCCGCCTGCCGACAACCGAGCCGTTCCGGCCCCTAGTTAGGACTGATGGCCACCGCCCGGATCTCGCCGAACTCCCGCTCCAGCTTGCGCCAGGTCCCGCCGCCGTCATCGCTCAGGTAGATGTAGCCGTAGATGCTGGCTGCCGCGACGCAGTCGGGTACATCCACATGCGCGCTGAAGCAGTAGACGACCGAGTTTGGCGTCACCGGCAGCTCGGGCGTGTCCCAGGTGGCGCCGCCATCGACGGTGCGGCGGATTGCGCCGGTGACGCCGGGAATGCCGTTGCCGTTGCCCACGAACATGACGTCGGGATTGTCCGGACGAACGAGGATGTTGCGGCAATAGGACGAGCCGCCGGGGTCAAAGCTGGGGAACTTGTGGTGGTCCCAGCTGTCGCCTTCATCCGTGCTGATGGCCAGGCCGAAGGGGCTGGTGGAGTACACCAGCGTGGGGTCGCCGGGGCGGATGGCCAGGCCGTGAATGTCGTCGTACATCAGCTGCGGACCGACGTTGGCGAGCGCTGTCCAGGAATCGCCGCCGTCCTTGCTTCGATAGAGACCAGCGACCTCGACCCCGGCCCAGACGGTCTGGTGATCGCGCGGATCCACAAGCACGGTGGTGGTACGCGGCGGGTCGATTGGGCCGTTCATGTTCACGTTAACCGGCAGCTCTTCCCAAGTGTTGCCGTCGTCCTTGGACCGGAATACGCCGGGGCGTGTTCCGGCAAAGAGAATGTTCGGATCGACCGGATCGACCGTGATGGTCCAGATGTGGATGCCGTCAATGGGCGTGTCGAGCTGTTCCCAGGTCTCACCCTGGTCTTCGCTTCGGAAGACGCCGACGTCGGTGCCGGCAATTACACGGCTGGGATTGTTGGGATAGACCGTGACAGCTCGGACGTTGCTTTCAGTGGGGACGGGGCTTCGAATCTGGTTCCAGGACGAGCCGCCGTCGGAACTCACATTCAGGCCGCCGCCGACCGTGCCCACAAACATCGTGAAGTCTTGCGCCATCGCACTTGTCCCTCGCGATGGCCCGCAGGGCGTGCCCGGCGCAGCGGGTACGACCGCCGAACCAACGCTTGCTAAGCCGTTGTATGGCGAGTCTATCCCAGGCCGGCTCGGATGTACGGCGTCGGCCTACGCCGTGGAGCCTGCCGGTGCTGCCGAAAGGTGTTTCCTGTGTTACTCGCGCTGCCTAAGGATCCGATACCGTCGGTAGGGTCTAGGCTCCTGCTCTCCACCATCGATCCATCCTGCCTGGATAACGAACCGTAGCGGGTCATCACTGCGGAATGCACGTTGGGGAAGTAACTCAGCATCCCTGATCCAACGGGCCGCCTCTTGAAGGGTGACTTCTGTCAGACCCTCGTCGCCTAGCCGATCCTGCAGATACGCATTGAGTCGATCAAGCTGATTCATTAGTCCTTCCAAGAATTGCAGTCCCCGACGCACCTGTCCGAATTGACCACGAACCGGGGATTCAAATCCAGCGTCAACTACTCAGGCAGGGTTGCTCGGAGCGAGAACATCGAGGGCGCCTGTCCCGAGTCACGAGGCAGTCGCCACCAGTCGTCCTGCCCTTTGATCATGCCCGGCAAGGCCTGGTATGCCGACACCCCATACTCCCGCAGCGACTCGATCCGGAATCCCGCCTGGATGAATCCGTTCACGATCTCGCCAAGTCCGTGGTCCCACTCGTAGTTCACGGTGTGCTCGATTTGGACACAAGATTCGACGTAAGTGCCGGGCTCGTCGTACCTGTGTGCCGCGCCTTCGAAGTACGAACCGACTAGCTCGAGTCGGCCATCCAGACGATCGTGATCTAGCGCGTGGAAGATGGGATGTCCGTCTCGGATGTATGCCGTACCGCCGGGTCGGGTGAGGCACCGTAGAACTCGCGCCCAGGCGGCCACGTCGGGTAGCCAGCATAGAACGCCTTCGCTGGCATAGACCATGTCATAGGCCTTATCCAGCGCTTCGGGCGCTTCGTACACGTCGGCCAGCACGAACTCCGCCGGCGTCTGCGTACGTCGGCTGATTTCTCGAGCTGCCTCAATTGCTGGCGGCGAGAAGTCGAGACCTGTCACCTGGGCGCCAAGGCGTGCCCAAGAGAGCGTGTCCAGGCCGATGTGGCATTGCAAATGTAGAAGAGACAGGCCTCGGACGTCGCCGATTTCTTCTCGATCCAACTCGACAGCCTTACCGATCCTGCTGGGATCCGCGATAAACCCTTCGACGTCATAGCCAGGAGATGCAAGGTGCGCGGCCACGCGGTCATTCCAGTTGGCCAGGTTCGCCTCGCGTTCCGCGGCGCGGTCGGCCCAGACCTCTGATCGGGTCGTAGAGCTGTCAGATGAACGCATGGGAGAAACCGGTCGATCCTCGGTTCGCGTGGTCAGCGGCGAAGCTAGTCGTGGTACCCCCGGTAGGACTCGAACCTACAACCAACTGATTAAGAGTCAGCTGCTCTTCCAATTGAGCTACGGAGGCTCGCGCGTTCGCGGAACCGGAGCCCGCGAGCAACGCTCACGATGGTAGCAACACCGACGGACGGCTCCGAGAGTCTCCGGACTGAAACGTGAGGCGCTTCACGATTCGCTCGGCTCGATGGTGAGACGATAGAGATGTAGCGGCTTGTTTCGTGGGTGTCCTCATGCAGTGGCAGTTTTCGGCTCGTTTGACGTCGGTGATCGTATTGGCGGTGATTTCGTTGGCCGTCGGCGGGGCAGCGCTTGGTCTTGCGCTGGCTCGCGGGGGATCGGCCGACACCTCGGAACGAGTAGTCGCGCACATGGAGAACGGACGGTCCAAGACCAGAGCCGATTCGCGAGTTTCCAAGCGGGGTCACGACAAGCGGGACAACGACCGCTATGCGCACTCGGAGCGACAGCGCTCGAGCGACCGGTACGAGCGGAGGAAGGACAGTCGTGGTCGCTACCACGATTGGTGGGGCTCCCGGCACGTGATTGTCGCGCCGCGGATTGAAGTGTCTCCGCGCGATTTTTTCCGTGGCGACTCTCCATTCATGCGCCGATTCGAGCGCGTCGCGCCTGAGCGGCAAGCCGTACAGGCAGGCGGCATGGTGATTGCCGTAGGCGAAGTCACCGCCGTGCGCGACGGCGTCATCGAGATGTTCACCATGCTGGGTAACGAGGTGACCATTGACCTCAGCCAGCTCGAAACGGACATCGAGCCGGAGGTGGGCGCGGCGGCAATTGTGATTGCCGAACGAGACGGCGACGGCTACGTGGCCCGGTCGATGGACCTGCTAGACGTTCGACTCTCGGAGATGCTGGAAGGCATGCGTGCCCGGTCGCGATCGGCTTCCTAGCGCCGTCGAGCCAGCCTGGATGGCGGCGCGGCGCCGGTAGAGTGGTAAGGCAGTCGCCGGCGGAACCGGCCAGGTGATCCAGTAATGCGCTCGTTTCGGCATGATCTCTTTGAATCATTGGTGATCATCGGGATCTTCACCGCTGTTGGGATGGGTCCACTCTACGCTCTCGGCGCGGTCGCCGATGGGTTTCTCAATCCGGAGGATCCGAGCAGTTGGGGCGCCAGTTTGCCAGTGATTTACTGGCTGGCCATTGTGCTCATCGGATACTTCTTTGGCTGGACGATATCCAACCTGGCGGTGGACTTTGAGGCCTTCTGGCGTCTGCCGGGACGCTTGCGGGCGTTCCAGGCGCTGGTGGCTGAGGCAGGCGCGGGAAGCGCGCTGCACGCCGCCGCGAGCGATCGGGACGGGCCAGTGGGCGCTCTGCGCTACCCGCGGCTACGAAGCATGGGAAGTAGTGTGCTCGCGACGGCGCCGTTAACCTTCGTATACGTTGCGGTGCGGGGCGCCTGGCTGGCGTCGGGACTGGCGGGAGCCGGTGCCGCGGTTGAACTCATCCGGACGGCGATTGCACGAGAGTCAACTGAAGCGTCACTCCTGGCGCTGATCGTCTCGCTCATCGTCTTTGTAACGGCAAGCCTGCTCACTAGCGCGCTGGCGACCCCGGCCGCACGCCAAGCCGTAAAGGTTATCGAAGCCAGGGGCGCAGCCGAACGCTAGGTCGCTAGGCGTTCGTGGGCAGGTCGATGAATTCAGCGGTGCAGTCGAGTTCGGCGGAAATCAGTCCGGCCAGCGCCTGGACGCCGAAGACCTCGGTCGCGTAGTGCCCGGCGGCGAGGAAGTGGACGCCAAGTTCGCGGCTCCACATTTCCGCTGGCTCGAACATGTCGCCGGTCACGAACGCGTCGCAGCCGCTGGCCGCGACCTCTGGGAAGTAGCGGGGGCCGCCGCCACTGCAGACCGCGATGCGACGGATTTCGTCCGGACCGTTGGGGTAGTTGGCATGCAGGGAGCCGACGGCCAGTTCGACGCGATCAGCGAGGTCATTGGCAGTCACAGGGTCTGACACCGAGCCAAACCATCCGACCGGCCGGTCGCCGACGTGCGCAAAGCCGACGCGCTCCTTCCGGAATCCAAGCGCTTCGATGATGCGTGCGTTGTTGCCGAGCGTAGGGTGGCCGTCCAGCGCCAGGTGGTAGGCCGCGAGATTGATGTCGTGGTCGAAGAGAACTCGCAGGCGTTCGCGAAGCAAGGGGTCAACCACGCGTGCATCTTTGTCCCAAAAGAGGCCGTGATGCACGACTACCAGTCCTGCGTCACGCTCGGCCGCTATCTCAAAGAGCGCTCGGCTGGCTGATACGGCCGTGATCACGGCCTTGACTACGTCGCGGCCATGCACTTGCAGGCCCATGGGGCCGTAGTCGGGGAAAGCCGGGAGCTCAAGGACTCGATTCAGATGTGTGACGACGTCGTCGCGGGGTTCAGGCACCTGTTGCCGGCTCGGGCGCACGGCGTCGTTCGCGCACCTGGCGAACGAGTTCGGCATCCGTGTCCGACGCCACCGAGATTTCCATGAATTCGTCCGCGCTCATTCCGAGTTCACCCAAGACCCGCCGGTCAATGGGGCACGGATAGATATAGTCGTCGATCGTTCCGTCGGCTTTGGCACGGGCCTTGTCCGACATGCGGGCGATCCACGGAATCCCGCCGATCACCAGATCGCGTCCCCGCGGCTGGAAGGGTTGGTTCGTCCCGGAGTCGTTGCTAGCAGCCATGGCTTGCTCGTTTCCGCTATCCGCAATCGGACGTGACACCCGATTCTAGACGAAGTCCCGCACGAACCCGCCGTGCCGCGCGCGATCGGCCGGGGATGTGGTTCGCCATGTCCGCGGGCAGGTTTCGGGGCTTACCCCACAGTCCAGCCGCACGGGCTAGGGCCAGGAGCGTGACTGCTGCATCCAAGCCATCCGACGCCAACTCGTCCATACGGCAGTCGGCAAGGCTCAGCACGGCGCCTGCCTCGCCCACGGCGGTTACGTATTTGGCGTAGGTCCAGTCGGCGAAGTCCAGGCCCAGAATCTCCAGGTCAATGAACGTAGCCCGGTCCCCATCAACGACGATATTCGACGGCGAGGCGTCGAGGGGTATAAGGGCCAAGTCGTCCGAGGCCAGGGCCTGTCGGAGGTCGTCGATGGCGTCTGACGGAACGCTGGGAAAGGCCTGGGCCACCCCGTGCGCCACGGCTGCGAGTTCCATCTTGCGCTTGCGCAGGGCTTCCTGGTGCCGGGATGCGGTGATGCGCGCGTTCCACGGGGCCAGCGCTTGCAACAGTCGCAGCCAGGTGCGGCGAACAGTTTCCGCTTGAGATGCATTCGGCGTATCAGCTGCGAGCAGTCGCTGGAAGACCGTCCGACCTGGAATCCAGACCCGGGGGGGGGGGCGGGGGGCGGGTGCGGGGGGGGGGGGGCCCGGGCCACCCCCGCCCCCCCCCCCCACGTAGCTGTAGAGCCCGGCTTCGCTTCGGGGTCGCGCGTGCGGGTAGGGGGCG
>JAPPLN010000023.1:0-7637 GCA_028874175.1 Chloroflexota bacterium | reverse complement strand
TTTTCCGTTTGATATCAATGCGCGTAATCAGCTGCCCGACGTCGCTGCACCCCCGCCCCACCTGCAACCCACCCCCGCGCGCGCGCTCGCGCGTCGGTTGCTTTGGCAACGAATTCAGGCACCGGGGCGCCCGCCTGCCAGAGTTTCCTGTAGAGCGCGGCTTCGGTTCGCAGTCGCTCGTGCGCATTGGGTCCGTCGAATAGCTTGAGCGCCAGATCGGCATCGCCAACCGTCCAGCGCCACAGGCCCTGACGAATGGGTCGTAATCGTCCTTCGGTGGGCTGGTTGGATGCGACCAGGACCGCCCTGAGCCGGGCCTCAGTCTCAGCCGACGGGATCGAGCTCAATGTCGGTTCGGACGGTTGAAGCGGCTTCGATCTCCAGGGCGAGGGCAAGGTCCCGCGAGGTGACGATCTGGTCCTGGGCGATTCGCAGCCGAGCGAGAAGCCGGCCATTCTCGGTTTGCAGCGATCCAACTCCAGGACGGATGTCGCGCGTGACGCCTTCCGGGTCGCGAGCCCGCTGAATTTGCACGGTGTCCAGCGCCAGCAGGCGCTCCACCCGGGCGGAAAGGTCCGGCGGCGGCGGATTGACGATGATTGTGTAGGTAGCCCAGGTGGTGCGAACGCGGCGGCCGGGCGCGCGGGCGACCTCCACGACCGCCATGCCGGGGATGGCGGCGGCGGTCAGTCGCCCTTGAACTTGCGATGCGTCCAGCGGGTCGCGAAGGGCCATCGTCATGTACTCGCGACGGCCTTCGGCGCCAACCGGGAGCGGCGGGCCGAAGCTGAGGCGGGGCTTGGGGCTGAAGCCTCGGCTGTAGGCCAGGGGAAGGCCGGCCCGTCGAGTTACTCGCTCCCAGGCGCGACGCACGTCGTGCTGGGAGAGAAAGCGCGCGGCGCCTGTCTTGGTAAAGCGGACCAGGTACCAAGTGTCCGGCACGTCTTGTTCTGATGTCACGCCCAAGGATAAGGCGCATGGGTGAATTGGCGTCGGCAGTCGGGCGGCCGCAATGCGGAGTGGCGGCTGACCTGTACCATTGCCACGGCTAGCCGCGACGCACTGGGGGCTTGTGGACACGCCGGTTCTGCTGCTGAATCAGAACTACGAGCCGCTGAACGTCTGCCGCGTGCGACGCGCGATTGTGCTGCTGGCCAAGGGTAAAGTCGAGCCGCTGGCGCACCACGAACGTCCGTTGAGAACGCCGGCCCGCGAGGTGCCGAGGCCCAGCGTGATTCGACTGCGGTATTACGTGCGGCGCCCGCGACCCACGATCAAACTGAGCCGCCGCGAGGTGCTGGTGCGAGACGCGCATACCTGCCAGTACTGCGGGACGCGCGGCACTGACATGACCATTGACCATGTGAAGCCGCGGCGGCTTGGCGGGCGGCGGCGGTGGGACAACCTGGTGACGGCGTGCCGTCCCTGCAACCTGCGAAAGGCGGGGCGGACACCGCTTGGCGCCAACATGCGGCTGCTGCGGCGGCCGACGCATCCGCGTTCGCCGTATTCGCACCTAGTCGGCAGGTTCTTCAACGGAAGGCTGGACCCCGCGTGGGCGCCTTATCTGCCGGCCCAGTTGCAGAGGGCCAGTTGAGGCGGCTGCCGGTGGGGCGAAGCCCCAAGGATTCAGAGAGCCGATGAGCGTGACCGGCCAGGATGGCGGGCGGCTGTTCCTGCCGCCCGGGGTCGTGACCATGATCGAGTCCACATTGGGCGCGGGGCTGGATGCGTTTGGCGCCGACCCGGTTCCCGTGATTGGCCAGGCGCCCGGGTTCAACGGGCTCCCGCTGGCGGGGATTCGGCTGGATCGGGGCGCGCTGGTGAGCGCGCGGAACGATTGGCTGGAGAAGCTGCGGCCGGTGGTGACGAACATGCATGCGGACATGTTGTTTTCTACGTTCGGCGCTTATGAGCTGGCGCGGGTGACACAGCCGGACGGCTTTGGCGCTTGGGGGCCGGTGTTTTTCTTTTTTGGCGACGCGTCCACCTGGAACGATCCAGCGGATCCGCGGGTGGTCAGAATCGGCGAGGACGATTTGGCGGAGGTCGATTACAAGCGGTTCTGGCACTGCTACTACGGCGAGGCGCATGAGGGGTACGGTGTTATCGAGGACGGCGAGTTGGTGGCGCTGGCGGGGGTGCTTCACTACGGCGATGGCGTTGAGGAAATCGGGATGGACGTGATGCCGGAGGCGCGGGGGCATGGTTTGGGTCGCGCCACCGTTGGGGCAGCGGGTACGGCGATCATCGAACGGGGCAACCTAGCGCTGGCGACGACGTCGCCGTGGAACGTGCCCTCGGCGCGAACGCTGCGTTCGGCCGGTTTGCGGTATTCGTACAGCCAGATGATGTCGTTCGACGGGTTCGACGGGGCGTTTCCGATGCCGGCGCAGCCGCTGGGTCGGCCGTATCCGGGAGCGCGGATGGTGAATTACTACCCGCATTGGGCGATGAACCAGGACGTGGAGCCGAGGCCGGGGATGTAGCCGGGCAAGCCATTCGCGGCTTTCGGCGGCGGCTTTTGTCGGTATTCGCGCCCCGCCGGCCGGCGGGGCGCGAAATTTAGCGGATTTTTGGTGGTGCGGGTCCGAATAATTCGGTGCGAGCAGGGCGCAACCTGAGCCGCACAGGGCGACGCCGGGGGCAGGCAGAGGCGTCGAGCCGGGGGCGGTATGGAAGCGCGGGAGCATGGGGACACGAGTTGCGAAAGCGAGCCATTCATTGTACACTGATTAGGTACGGGTGGGCAACCGCGGTCGGGCAGGATCGCGGGCATCCAAGAAGATGGCGCCAGCGGCGCCCGGCTTGGGCCGTGTAAGAGTCGCAAGTCGATGCGAGCGATCGGGTCGTCATCATTGTCGTGGTGACCGCCGTCGTTCTCATGCTGGCCGTGGTGGCCGCCATGTTGCGCGGACGGTAGCCGAAGCCCGCTCGGTTTCGAGTCAAAGGCGGGCGCGTCAGCGTGCGACACTCCGCAGGTGCGCGCGCCTGAGGTGGCTGGCATGAAGATAGTGGCGGTTGAACGCATTGCGGTCGATGCCGGGCACACGGAGCGTCCCGGTCGGCAGATGCGCCGGAAGTGCGCGGACTGGTCGATCATTGAGGTGTGCAAGGTCACGACCGACACCGGGCTGGTTGGCTGGGGCGAAACGGTTCCGCACTACACCTGGGGTCGGGTGTCCGACGAAGCCGCTGAGCGAGTGATCGGACGCCACCCGGCCGAGCAGATGTGGGACGACGGACTCGGGGCCGGCCTGCAACAGGCGCTGTTCGATCTGACCGGCAAGGCGCTTGGGGTGCCGGCATCTCGTCTGCTTGGCCACAAGGTGCGCGATTGGTGCCCGATCGCCTGGTGGTGCTGGGACATGCCGGCGGACGAGTGGGTGGGTGAGACGCAGGACGCCGTAGCGGCTGGGTACGCCAGCTTCAAGCTGAAGGCGCGGCCCTGGCACGACCTGCTCGCCGCGACGCAGGCGATCAGCGAGGCAACGCCGGACCATTGCGTGTTCGACCTGGACTTCAACAGCCTGCTGGTGTCAGCGGGGCAGGCGCAGCATGTGCTGGCTGACCTGGAGACGTTTCCGAAGGTGCACTTCTTCGAGACACCGATTCCGCAGCATGACGTGGAAGGCAACCGCTCGCTGCGGGCGAAGCTGCGGCGACCGGTGGCGATGCACTTCGACAACCCGCCGTTTCTGACGGCCGTCAAGGAAGGCGTCTGCGACGGCTGGGTGCTGAATCAGGGAGCGGCGCGCACCGTGCATCAGGCGGCGCTGGCGGATGAGGCGAACATGCCGCTGTGGCTACAGCTTGTGGGCACGGGAATCACCACGGCGTTCACCGCTCACCTGGGCGCGGTGTTGCCGGCGGCGCAGTGGCCGGCGATTACCTGCCTGAACACCTATCAGGACGACCTGATTCGAGAGCCGCTGGAGATCCGGCGCGGTCACATGCGGGTTCCCGAAGCTCCGGGGCTAGGGATCGAAGTTGACGAGGACGCGTTGGAACGGCTGCGACGGCCGGACGTTGCGCCGCACGAGCTGCCGCGGATGATTCACACCGTGCGGTGGGCCGACGAATCTTCGGTGGCGTACACGGAACACGATGACATGGAAGCCGACTTCCTGGCGGGCAGCCGGCCCGGATTTGAACGGGGCGTCTCCCTGACGACCGAAGAGGACGACGGGAGCCTGGCGTTTGACGAGCGGTGGCAGCACGTGCGGCAGGCCGGAATCCTGACGCGGTACGCGTAAATCGCAACTTTACATAACGTAACATGAAGGAGGGGCAGAGAGCCCAGCGGCGTGGAGTGAGCCGGCGCCAGCGAACGAGACCCGGACCGCTACGCCAGCGGCAGTTCGCCCAGTTGACGATCAGCTTCGTCCACGTCCAGCGAACCGTCCTGGACACCGCGCAGGATTTCGCGCACGCGAGCTTCGCGCTCGCCGGGCGTGCGTTGGGCTGACGCCGCACTAGCGCGGCGAGCCGCGGCGGGATGTCGCCGGGTGCGCCGATGAGCGTGGCGGCGGGCACGACGAACCCGCCGCGCTACCTGGCGCGTGTGACGGTCGACCTCGCGGCGGACGCGAGTCGACACGCGTTCGCCCAGATCGCCGAGATCGAGGTCAGCACCGATTCCCGCCAGTTCGGTCCCAACATCGTCGAACGCAGCCTCCACCGCCGAAGCCATTTCGGTCATGGCGCGCTCAACGGCGACGCCGGCCTTGGCAAAGGCGTCGTCGAATTCTTCGTGTGTGTCCCAGGACGTGCCGACCTTTGCGGTAATCGGTCCCTCCGCGCGAATGCACATGCGCCCTTGGCCTGAACCCAGCGTTGCGACGACGCGCCGGTTGGAGCGTTCGACGATCTGGAAACTTGAGTCCAGCGAAGGCGGATGGTTCTCGGACTCAAGCTCTAACCGCACCGAGGACTCGGGGTGGAGGCGGAGCCTGACCCGGCCTTCGACCTGAGCCTCCCACACGTGGTCGTCCGTGAGTTTCCCCTCCAGCACCAGGTTTCCCTGGACTGACGTGGCGCAAAACCCTCCGGTCAGGTTGGCGACGCGGACGTGGCCATTCACTTCGCCTAACCGGACTGCACCCGACACTTGCCGGATGACGAGGTTGCCGTTGACCTTCGCAATGTCCACTTCCGCAAGGTCGGCAAGCTTCACATCCCCGCGGAGCGGTGAGCCGCCGGTGGCGGAGAGCCTCCGCGCCCCTTGGGCGCTTAACGGGCCATTGACCGGCCCGGTCAGGTCAATATCACCAGCCACGTCTCGCGTCTGCAGCGGACCGTTGACGGCGCTGAGCAGGAGATTGCGCTCAATGCCTTGCAGACGCAGCGGCCCATTGACATCACCGAGTTCGAGGCGTCCGCCAGCGGGAACCTGGACCGTCGACATTTCGCTCAGGCTTATCGTCGTGGAATCGTCGTGCCTGGCGATGCCGACCCCACCGAGGCTCTCCACGATCCCAAAGGCGGACGCGGAGCCTCGGACCTCAAGCGGCCAACGCGCGCCCTTGAGAATGATTGTTCCGGTTCCATCGAACTGCACGCTGTCCATCAGAACTCCTCGCTCGCGGCGAGCGCCGCCTTCGGTCGGCTTTCAAGGGAGAGAAGGAGCGCGGGGTCATTCGGCATGTCTTCAGCCTGCGTTTGTGCGGGCGGCCTTGGCGCGCTCGTTCCCCGGCCCGCCGGCCTACACATGGCGGGCCGCTTCATCGATGTCGATCTCGCCGCGCCGGAGCGCTTCGAGGGTGCGCCGGCGGTCTTGCGGGGGATCCGACTGCTGACGAGCCAGCGCCTCGGCTACGGCGTCCAGTCGTCCCCGGACAGTGGGGTAGGAAACACCCAGTTCGGCTTCCACATCGCGTATGACGCCGCGGTTACGGACAAAGACCTCAACGAAGGCCAATTGGTGGGCGTCGAGCTCCACCAGACCGCCCGGCACAAAGCGCCCCTCGATGGCGATGGCGCAGGACGGACACTCGATACGAGTCACGATCGGAGGCTCCGCGCACAGCGGGCAGGCGGACGGCAGCTGATGTGGCATGAGATTGATTTCATTGAGTTAGATTCACGAATATTAATATCTCAGATGAATTGTTTCAAGTTTTTTCTGTCAGAATTTCCTTTCAATCCAGATCTTTACATAACGCACAGAATGCAGGGTCGGAAAGTCGGCGTGCCTCTGGCGGATGCGCGAGGCGCCGGAGTGCGACCGGACTGCGTCCAAGGCACTGCCCAAGGGTATAAACCCGAGAGAGTCGATGGCGATGGCGGTTGGCACGCCACAGACGCAATCCACGCCAAGGGATCCGATGAGGTCGCCGCCCGCCGCTGGCGACACTCCTGCTTACCCAAACGGCGGCGCCGAGTGGCGATGACGTATCCGCTTGTGCGGAGCGCCGGGTGCGGTCGGAGCGCGCTCTGAGTTCCAGGTGAGCGTTGAGAACCGGCCCCGGAAGCCCCACGGCCGAAAGACGCTCGTCCGTCAACGCCGTTGGCGGCCTGACTGGCTGGACCTTGAGCTTATTATAGAACTAATACACATTAGTTCTATAACTTGGATCTTGGGGCGCCGGGAGGCGTGGATTGGATCTCCGCACAGCGCGAAGGTCCTGACAGACCCTGAAGATCGCTGCTACGTGCGGCGTATTGCATCCCTCTCCAGTGAACCGCGGAACGGGTGTGTCGTCGGCACCCCGGTAACGGCCGCGTGACCAGGACTCGGCCATGGGCCTTCGACATACGAGTCCCTTGTCCTGCCTGCACGCTCGACCTGGACGATGTGTCGTTCGCGACGTCTTGAAGAAGACGAGCCTGAATTCCGAGGGAATTCGCGAAATGCCGCGAGGTACCGAGTGGTCCTACTGGTTCGAAAAGTCTCGTGACAGAGATGGCGGGGCGCGGTAGATTCAAAGTTCCCACTGTGTCGTGGGAGTACCGGTGGTGCATAGGTGATTCCGGATTGGAGTCCATGAGCCCGACCTTGCAGACCGCAACGACAGACTTTTTGGGTGCCATGCGTGCCAAGTCTCCGAGCACGAGGGCGACCTACGGGACGGGATTGCGGCGTTTTTTGGCCTGGCGCGGTACCGAGACGTCGCTGGATGAGCTGGACGACGGCGTGCTCGAGCGGTTTTACCTGGAGTTGGTGGATGAGTTTGGACGCGAACGGCAGGCGACGATTTCGACCTACCTGGCAGCGGTGCGCGCATTTTTGAGGCATTGCCTGCGTTCCGGCGTATTGGATGGCGTGGAACTCGAACGGGCGGTTGAGCGATTGCGTGCAGTTCGCGACAAGCCCGGGTATCGGACGCCGCGGGTTGAGAACGGGCTGGCGCTGATTGTTGATTATGTCAAGAACGAGTTGCCGGGACTGATTGCCGATTCAGCTTCGAAAGATGCCCGGCTCCGGGTCTATCGGGACCGCGCCTTGCTGCTGCTGCTGTTCACCACCGGCATGCGGCGGCGTGAGGCGGCTCGGCTGGACCGGAGAGACGTAGATGACGGGTGGGCGCAGCAGGCGCTGATTACGGGGAAGGGTGATCGGGAGCGGGTGGTTTTCTTCGATGACGACACGCGTGAGGCGATTCGCGCCTACGTGGAGGCACGGCACGACGCGTATG
>JAPPLN010000069.1 GCA_028874175.1 Chloroflexota bacterium | reverse complement strand
TGATGTAGGCGGCGCGGTCGGAGGCGAGGAAGCAGACGAGTTCGGCGACCTCGGAAGGCGCGCCCATCCGATTGAGGGGAATGGACGGGATGTACTCCTGGATGCGCTCCTCGGACCAGGCCACGCGGAGCATGTCGGTGTCGATCATGCCGGGGCAGACGGCGTTGACGGTGATGTCGTAGGCGGCCAGTTCCTTGGCGGCCGCGCGGGTGAGGCCAAGCACGGCGGCTTTCGAGGTTGTATATGAAGCGCCGCCGACGGTGCTGACGTTCTTGCCGGCGGTGGACGAGAAGTTGACGATGCGTCCGTAGCTGTTGGCCTGCATGGCCGGGATGACGGCCTGGGTGCAGAAGAAGACGCCGTTGACGTTCACGTCCAGGACCCGGCGCCACTCGGACTCCTCGATGGACTCGAAGGCGGTGGGCGAGACGATGCCGGCGTTGTTGATGAGGATGTCGAGGCGGCCGAAATGCTCGGCGACGGCGGCGACCATGGCGTCAACGGACGACTTGTCCGCCACGTTGGCGGGGAAGGCTCCGGCGTCGGCACCGAGTTCAGACGCGACGGCTTCAATCTGATCGGCATTGACGTCGTTTACGGCAACTTGTGCGCCGCCCGCCAGCAGCCGCTCGGCGGTCGCGCGGCCCATGCCGCGTCCTGCTCCCGTTACCAATGCGACACGGCCCTGGAACTCAGCGGTCATCTGGACAATCCCCTCTCGTGACCCGTTGGGTGTTTCTGAAGCGTCATCGTGCCACCAATTCTGGTCAACTGACCGCGACATCGAACCACAGGCCCCAGTGGTCGGAGGCGTACAAGTCGCCATCCCGGTGGGTGGTTCCGAAGCGTCCGTGGGCGACGGGCTTCAACGGCGCTTCGGGATTCGAGCGGACCAGCAGGTGGTCGATTCGAGTCGGGGGCGCCTGCGGATGGATGGGGTCGCCGCTCCTGTCTTCCACGGCCTGGCGGTTGAACATGACGTTGCTGGTCGGGAAAGTCGGCGGCGCCCTGTCGAGCGGCGGTACCGACTCGAGGCTTACGGCCTGCATAACACGGTAAAGCCCGGAACTCTGGGGCGTGAGGTTCAGGTCGCCTACCAGGACTAGAAGGTCGGCGTCTTCGGCAAGCGTCTGAAGGACCTTGGTGAGCTTGTTGGCCGAGGCTTTCAGCGCTTGAGTCAATCCGGATACCGGCAGGTGGGTGCTTGCCACAACCAGACCGAATCCCTGGATGTTCCAGCGTGCCGTCAAGAGCCAAGGCTCGTGGTAGCCAAGGTCGGCGACGGTGTCGCGGTCGGCGAGTTGGGACCGAGAGGTCTCGGCTGGCCGTTCGCGAGCCAGTAGCGCTGGACCCATCCGGGTTCCGGGGATCGACGTGGGGGCATCGATCCAGTCCACGAGCGCCATACCGGAGTCGGCGGAAACCTGCGCCGGCGTTGACTGGCCGGTTTCCCACGGTTGCCGGGCGGCGCGGGCTTCGTGGAGGAAGACAGCGTCGGCCTCGAGGTCGGCCAGTTCGGCGGCAATCAGCGGACGGCGGCGCGGCCATTCCCAGGAAAAGCCCCAGATGTTCCAGCAGGCGATCCGGAGTCCGCCGGGAGCGCCGCGAGCGGATTGAGGCGTCACGGCGCGCCGGTTTGAAGCAAGGGCCGGGATCAGGCCTTAATTGCGGATAGCCGGCCTTCGAACAGAAACCGGTCGAACAGGTCGTCCAGATCCATGTTCGAGACGTCCTGGAGCACGTCGTCCGCCGCGCGCGTGCGCAAGCGGCCCAGGGTCAGCGGCAGGGCCTCCACGATCCCGTCCGCCGCGAGCGTCTGCTGGAGGCCGACCAGCGCGGCCAACTCCAGCGCGCCCAGGGGGAGGAAGGTCAGGCCGGTGTGGCGGTAGCCGCCCTCGCCGCTGACGGCGTGAACGGCGAACTGGGTGACGCGTCGCCGTTCCTCGTACTCAAGCTCAATCACGTCAACGACGCGGCCATCGCTCGCGCCCTCGGCGACGACGAGCACGCAGTTGTTGGAGCCTTGCGACGGCTGGAATTCGGCGGCCGGCTGCAGCGGGTGCTCGGCTACGAGGATTTCGACTTCTTCAGTGCGAGGAATGGCTTGCAGCAGGCCATGCACCTCACCGTGACCGGCGTTCCGGTCCTGGACCTGCACATCCGACGCCTGAGGTACGGCGTCCGGATCGGACGTAATGACCGTGATGGCATCCGCACCAATTTCGCGCAGCTGCTCGATGGTGGCGTCCAGCGGCGAGTCGCCGCCGTTCGAGGCGGCCGCCCCGTCTGCCGTGTTTCCGTTGCCGACAAAGATCACGCCCAGCAAGTCAGCCATAACACCGCCGAGATTTGCTGCTCAACTGGCATACAGTACGGCATATCGGCGAGAGCGCCAGAAAAAAGACGCGCCCGGCCTTCATGCGGGCGGCTGGCCGATGGTTAGCCGATGACCGATCCGGCGGGTAGCAGGTGAGCCAGGCGCGGTCGCAGGTTGTCCGGAGCCTCGTCGTAAACCTCGCGCGGCAGGTCCTCCACGAACGAGTCGATCCCATCGCCAACGATGACCTGGCGCTCCACGTGGCCGCGGCGCGTCGGGTTGAGGTTCAGCCACCAGGGCGCGAACCGGACGACCACGGTGACGCGATCCTGATCGGTCGTATTGGGTGAGACCGCGTGCCAGAGGCGGCTGTCCACAATGGCCACCGAGCCGGCCGTGCCCAGCAGGCGGGCTTCGTCGTCGCGCGGCGCCATCCAGTCGCCGAGCGGGCTGCCGGGACGCGGGTGATCCTGCTGCCGGTGGCTGCCGGGCACCACGTACGTCGCGCCGTTCTCGGGTGTGAAGTCAGTCAGCATCCAGAACGTGGTGAGGTGCATGGGCACATCGGGATAGGGCGCGGGGATGTGCGCCAGGTTGCGCTGGTTGTAAGGAAAGTCGGCGTGCCAGATGTCGCGGTCGGTTCCGGGGCCAGTGACATAGCCGGTCACGTACGAGATGCGCCAGTGGGGCCCGAGCACGCCCTGGGTGACGGTGTTCACATTCTCGTCCCCGAGGTGCGGCAACAGGGCCTGGTCGAAGCGCAGCAGGTTGGAGACGCCGTAGCGCGGGGCGGGCGAGCGCGAGTTATCGATGATGGATGCCGACACCTTCTCGCGAACGTCGCTGAGGGCCGGTTCCGAGATGATGTCCGGGATCACGCACCAGCCGCGTGTCCGCAGGTCGTCCACATGTGACTCAAGCCCGTTCGATGCGTTCATCGTCGTCTCCGCCGGCGGACGTATCGGCCCGGCCGTTCGTGCGTTGGCCCGCTCCGGGCAGGCAACGTCTGCGATTTACGGAATGCTAGCAACGCCAGCGGGCGGCAGTGTCCCGCGACCCGGCGGAACGAGGCGAAGCCGCGATGGATGCCGCCGTGCCCCACGGCTGCAATCGGACCTGGCGTTTGACTAGCAGCTCGTCCCCAGGTTGCCGCAGCGGGACCTTGGGTCCTTGACTGGGAAGGGGTCGTCGCGGGTACCCGCCGTCGAACCGTCATCGCCGCAGGCCGGGCCAAGGCCCACAGCCGTGATCGCCAGCGCAGCGAGCAGCGTTCCAGCAAATCGCCGTCTGCTGAGCGGTCGCCGGGCCGGTGTGTCCATTGCGCCGACTCCTGATTCTTTGGACCGTATCCATTACAACGCGTGCGGATGGCTGTGGCAAACAGGGCGGCGACACGCGGCCGATCTTCGGCAGCCCGTTGGGGTCGGGATCAGCAGCGCACGTTGCCGCAGCGGGCCTTGGGGTCCTTGTAGGGGAACGGGTCGTCGCGAGTGCCCGCGGCACGACCGGAGTCGTCGCCGCACGCCGGGCCAAGTCCCACGGCCACAACAACGAATGCGCCGAG
Organism: Chloroflexota bacterium; assembly: GCA_028874175.1. GTDB lineage: Bacteria > Chloroflexota > UBA11872 > UBA11872 > UBA11872 > UBA11872. The sequence goes on along the minus strand of JAPPLN010000069.1, from coordinate 126,625 downwards.
CAGCGCTCCGCCAAATCGTCGCCGGGTGAATAGCCGCCGAGATTGCTTGTCCATTGCGCCGTCCCCCGATTGTTCGGGCCGCGACCATTAGAACGGTTAAGACTGGAATAGGCAAGCAGGCTGGCTTTTGGCGAAAGAGGCCAACGTCCTACCGGCAGTCGCAGCCGGAATTCAGTCGCGCCTCACCAGCGGAAGACTGTGCCCATGAGCTTGGACGAGTCATCCCGCAACGTGGCGTAGATGCGGGGCGCTTCGGACGCCGGGACCACGTCCTGGATGAGCGGCGTGATCTTGACCAGGTCTCGACCGACCAGCCGGCAGAGGTGCTTCAGGTCATCCCGGTCGAAGTGGCTGTTCTGCTTGATCGTGATCTCCTGGCCCTGGCCGGTTCTGAAGGTGTAGTTCACCTCCCAGCGTCCCGCGACTAGGATCACCCGGCCCTGCAGGCGAACGCACGTGATCAGCTTGTCCTCCATGCCGGGCACGCCCGCAAAGTCAATGACGGCGTCGAAGGTGCCTTCGCCAACGTGCCTGTCCCAGCCGTCCCCGGACGTATCCACGACCGACTCGGCGGCGCCAATCGACCGGGCAAGGTCCAAACGTCGGCCGGCGACGTCGCCAACAGCGACGCGCGCGCCCATGACGGTGGCAATCTGCGCCGCGATCTGCCCGATACATCCGGCGCCGCCCACGATCAGCACACGCTCACCCATCCGCAACTCGGCATTGCGGCAACTGCGCATGGCCACGCCGCCCATGCCAAAGAGGGTGGCGTGGACCGGGTCGACGTCGTCGGGCAGCTTCAGGACCAGGTCGTCCTCGGCGATGGTGACGAACTCCACGTGGCCTGCGGGGCTGCGCCGCGTTCCACTGTGGGCGCCGATGAACACCAGGTCGCCGAGGCTCAGGTCCTCGACCTCGGGTCCGACGGCGACTACCTCGCCCACGCTCTGGTAGCCCTCGTTCGAGGGCAGCTCGTGGTCCGGGCGGGAGTAGTTGCCGCCCAGCATGTTGTTGCGCTCGGTGCCGTTCGTGACGCCGCTGTAGATGTTGCGGGCCTTGATCTCCTTGGCCCGGAGCGGGTCGGTGTACTCGGGCCAGTCGTGGACCAGGCGCTTGGCGCGCCGTCCGTCGGCCTCCAGCACGGTTACAAGCGCTCGCATGGCAGTCCCTCCTCGGCCCCGGCTAGAGTCTTCCCGCGGCCCAGCGGATGCCACGGTGCAGGACCGTGCGAAAGCCCGGGTCGGCATAGGCGGCGTTGTCGTGGCCGGACTGGAAGCAGAACACGCGGGACTTCCCGAACTGCCGCGTCCAGGCCAGGGTACGCATGCTGAGTGCGTGGTCCGTTGTCAGCAGGATGCGGCTGGCCTCGTCGGCGCTGGTCATCGTGTAGGTCTCGTCGGGCAATTCCCAGTCGGCCAGTCCGACGGTGATGGGATGGGCCGGATCAGCCACGTGCACCGGCACCCGCTGATTCATGTGGTAGCCGAAGGTCCGCTCGTCGATGCCGCAAATCTCGGACCAGCGCGGCCACTCGGGGAAGGCCAGGATGGCGTGGTGCAGCACCACGATGCCCTGGGAAGTTTCGCCCAGCGACTCAAGCGCCGCCGCTGTCCGCTCGTCCGGCGCCGGCCGGTGGAAGTTGTAGAAGACCAGCACGTCGTACGCGTCGCGCACGCCGCCCAGGTCGGCCGCGAAGTTGTCCAGATCCTGCGGATACGCATCGACATCCGCCATGCTCCGGAACGCCGCCTGGAAGCCCGGCACGTCGAACCGGTGCTCGCCGGTGATAACCGCGGCCGTGATCGTGTCGTCCTTCTTCGGTAGGCGTCCCACGCTTGACCTCTCAGACAGTTCCAGCACGACCGGCAACTGCCGGCATCTAGCCCTTGGCCGCTTTCAGCGCCTCGACCTGCTCGCGGATGCCGACTTCCGTCGGCAAGCGTTCGATGCTGGATGCCCCGAAGAACCCGGCCACGCCTTCGGTGTTCGCCAGGACGTGGCGCACGTCGCCAGGGTCGGCGATCGGCCCGCCATGGCACAGCACCACGGCGTCCGGTTTCTCGGCCACGGCGGCGTCGTGAATGGCCTGCACGCTCTCCACGGCGTCGTCCAGCGTCAGCGCCGTCGTGGCGCCGATCGAGCCCTTGGTGGTCAGCCCCATGTGCGGCACCAGCACGTCCGCGCCCGCCCGGCTCATCGCCACCGCCTGGTCGGGGTCGAACACGTAGGGACAGGTCAGCATGTCCAGCTCGTTGGCCTGGCGAATCAGGTCCACCTCCAGGCCGAATCCCATGTTGGTCTCTTCCAGGCCCTGGCGGAAGATACCGTCGATCAGCCCGACCGTCGGGAAGTTCTGCACGCCGTCGAAGCCCATCGCCTTCAGCTGCTTCAGGAAGGTGGGCATCAGCCGGAACGGGTCGGTGCCGCAGACCCCCGCCAGCACCGGCGTGTCCTGCACCACCGGCAGCACTTCCGACGCCATATCCACCACGATGGCGTTGGCGTCGCCGAAGGGCATCATCCCCGACAGCGACCCGCGGCCCGCCATCCGGAAGCGGCCCGAGTTGTAGATGATGATCAGGTCCGCGCCGCCCTGCTCGGCGAACTTGGCCGTGATGCCGGTACCGGCCCCGCAGCCGATGATCGGCTCACCGGCGTCCAGCGTGGCCCGCAGGCGCCGCAGCGCCTCAGCGCGTGGGATATACGGCATGCGCGTGGTCCTTTCCTTGGTGTAAGGGTCTGCTGGCAGACCTGTGCATAACGCCTCGTGTCTTCGAACCTGCGGCCGATCTTTCTCCCTCTCCCACTGGGAGAGGGTTGGGGTGAGGGTCTTCCGGGCACCCACCCCCGATTTCGCAAGGGTCGCTGCTGACCGGACCGGCGTCGCTGCGCATCGTCAGCCCAGGTACTCCAGCAGCTTGTCCGTCACGGCGTCGGCAAATGCCTCGTCGTTGACGGCGTGATCCAGTTCATACACAGGGATGTCGTTGCGCACGTGCTCCTTGATGGCGTCGAACAGCGCCTGGTCGGCCTCCGGCCAGTGGAACTCCTCGCCCGGCGCCCCCAGCAGCGACAGGCCTTTCAGCGGCAGGAAGATCGCCGTCGGCGCCGACGACCCATTGGCCTTCTCGGCCAGGATGCGGCCCAGTTCGGCGTTTTCCTCGGGGTCCGTGCGCATCAGGGACACGTTGGGATTCCAGTAGTGGAAGCGGCGGCCCTCGAACTTGTCCGGAATCGTCGCCGGCGCCTGGAAATTCACCATGTCCAGGCAGCCCGGCGCGATCACCTGCGGGACCCCCTGCGCCGCCGCGGCTTCCAGGCGGCTCGGGCCCGCCCCCATCACGCCGCCCACCAGTTCGTCGGCCCATTCGGTGGTCGTCACGTCCAGCACGCCGCTCGCGAACCCGCCGGCCACCACGTCTTCCATCGTGCGTCCGCCCGTGCCCGTGGCGTGAAACACCAGCACCTCGTAGCCCAGCGCGTCCAGCCGCTCGCGGCACCGTTCCACCGCCGGCGTCGTGTTGCCGAACATCGAGGCCGCGATCAGCGGCTTGTCCTCGATCTCAGGCGCGGCCGTTTCCGCCATGCCCACCACCGCGCCTACGGCGTTGGCGTAGATGCGCGCGCTGATCCGGTTCACCCCCGCCACGTCCACGATCGAGGGCACCATCACCACGTCCTTGGTGTCCACGTAGCCGCTGGTGTCGCCCGAGGCCACCGTGCTCACCATCACCTTGGGCACCCCGACCGGAAGGGCGCGCATGGCCGCCGTGCCCACCGCCGTGCCCGCGCTGCCGCCCATGCCCAGCACCCCGTCGATCCGCCCCTCGGCGTGCAGCCGGCCCACGATCGCCGCGCCCCCGGCCGCCATCACGCCAATCGCCGTGCCCCGGTCGCCCTGCGCCCGCAGCTCGTCCAGGCCGGTTCCACCGGCCTCCGCGACCTCGCCGGCCGGGATGTCGGGTTCGAAGCCCGGCTCGCTGATCACGCCGCTATCGATCACCAGCGCCCGGTGACCCCGCCGTTCGATCTCGCGGCGCACGAAGGCGAACTCGCCGCCCTTCGTATCCAGCGCGCCGATCACGGCAATCGTCTTGGACATCCCATCACTCCTCCGCACGCCGTACCGTGGCGTGCCGCCGCCAGATACCCCGCTACCTTAGCCCGCGGCCGGTCGCTTGGCCCGCAATCTCATGGCCCGGTCATTGGCAAGTCTGATCAACCCCCTTCGCCCAGTCGAGCCATCATCTTCGCCCTCTCCCGCTGGAGACCTTTGCGTAGCTGCGGCGCACGGAGCCCACGTTAGCCACCGGCCATCTCCTGCAGTCGGCTCGCGCACCGCAGGTTGTAGGCCAGGCACTTGAACCACAGCTCCAGGAAGCGCCGAAACCACAGCCGATCCCAGAGCGCCGCCTCGATCTCCGGGTCCAAGGCGTTGTACTACCGCTGGAGCAGCACCTGACCATCAGCAGCGGCGGAAAGCTGGGCCGCCCCGCAGGGGCGGCGTAAAGGTCGCGGACGACCTCCGCCAACGGCTCCCAGTCCAGGACGGCGTCGAGTTGCTCCAACGGCGCATTGCGGCCGACATTCTCGGGCAACAGCACGTCCGCGAAAGAGGCGTCTCCCAGCTGCCGATGCATGGGCTAGCTCCCGTAATTTCCTGTCGTCGTCATAGCGGCCGCCCCGTCGAGTTATGCAAAGCTCTCTCAAGGGCGAGGGAGAGATTGCACATGGCGTGAGCGAGATACTGAGATCAGGCGGGGCGCGTAGGCTCTTAGGTTCGCAGGGGAGACGGGTAGGCGGATGGCGGTTCCGGAGCCGTTGTTTTTTGTGTTTTTTTTGGCGGCGGTTGGGTTTGGGGTAGCTACGTCAAATGTGGCTTCAAAGAAGGAAGAGCCGGAGGTGTGGGGGAACTTGTGGGTGCCGATCTGGTTTTTTGTGGGGTTTTTTCTAGGGCCGATTGGGTTGGTGATTGCGATGTCGTTGGCGGATAAGGGGCCGAGGCGCTAGGGGCGGTGGGTACCCACAAGGGGTACCCCTACGGTGCTACGAACGTTGGGCCGGCTGGCCCAGGCAGATGTAGCGGTTGAGGGTGAAGAGGTAGTCGCCGCGCTGGGCGGTGTGGTGGAGGTCGGCGCGGAAGTCGTCGAGCTGGGTGGGGGTGATGTCGCCGACTGAGCGGAGCCAGTCGTCGATGACCTGGGCCTGGTGGAAGCCGAGGGTGTGGGGGGCGAATTCGCGCTCGGTGATGACGCGGACGTGGACCTGGATGTCGCGCAGGCCCGCCTGTCGCATGAGTGAGGGCGCCGCGCGGCCGATCCAGCCGTTGGGGCCGGTGTCGCAAAAGGCTCGGAGGATGCGGCGGGCGCGGGCGGGGTCCCGGACGGCGTAGACGAGTGTGTCCCAGTCGGAGTCGTCGGTGATGACGAGGCCGGTTGGGGTGCAGACGCGGGCGGCTTCCTGTAGGTAGCGAACGGGGACCTTAATCCACTCGAGGGATTCGTTTTCGACGACGCAGTCGAAGGTGTCGTTGGGGAAGGGGAGGCGCTGGGCGTCGCCGATGGTGGGGGCGAAGTCGGGGTTGGCGGGGCGCCAGCGGCGTTTGCGTTCGAGGCCGACACGGTGGGGGATGCGGAGGTCGCGGGCGACCTGGAGGAGGCGGCCATCGCCGGCGCCGACGTCGAGGAGGCGGGTGGGGGGTGGGCTGGCGAGGGTGAGGATCCAGCGGTAGTGCTGGGCGAGGGAGGCGGGCACCTGGAGACCGTCAGTCATTGCAAAGGCTGACCCTTATCGACCGCGCGGCGGTCCCGAACCTACGCGACGACGGGGATGGCGAGGCGGGGTTCGGGGCGCGGGGGGCGTTGGGCGGCGATGGCGGCGGTTTGTTGGGCGCGGGTTAGGGGGCGGAAGCGTTCGGCGGCGGAGAAGATGCGGGGGAGGAGGGTGGTCTCGCCCGTTGAGGGAGCGGTGTGGACGGGCTGGGAGAGGACCCACCAGAGGGCCTGGTCGATCTGGGGCTGCTCGCGGTGGGGGTCGTACCAGCAGCTGAGTTCCTGGGGGCCGTCGCCCCAGCCGCCGCGGGCGAGCATTTTGATGGTCTGGACGCCGACGTTGCGTTGCTGACAGGCATCCAGCAGGGCCTGGGCATCGCGACGGTAGCCGGGGCTGAGGTAAATGGCGGCGGCGAGGGGGAACATGACGGTGTCGAAGTCGAAGCGTTTGAGGGCCTCCAACTGGACGGCGGGGGCGAGGGGGCCGTGGCCGGTGATGCCGATGTAGCGGGTGAGGCCCTGGTCGCGCATTTCGAGGAGGGCTTCGATGGCGCCGCCGGGTTGGGTGACCTGATCGAGGTCGTCGAAATCGACGACGGAGTGGAGCTGGAAGAGGTCGAAGGTCTGGACGCCGAGGCGTTGCTGGCAGGAGCGGATGTTGTCCCAGGCTTCCTGGCGGGTGCGGCCGCGGGTTTTGGCGCCGATGAACCAGCCCTCGTCATGCAAGCGGGGCATCCAGGGGGCCATGTGCTCCATGGCGTTGCCGTAGGTGGGGGCGATATCGAGGTGGTTGACGCCGGCGGTGAGGGCTTGTTCGACGGCGGTGTCGACCACGGCCTGGGGGAGGTCGGCGCGGCCGAGGCCGGCGGCGCCGAGGGTGACGATGGAGCTGTGGTGGTGGACGCGGCCGAGTTTGCGGCGTTGCATGGGTGGGGGGCCTCGGCGTTGGGGATAGAGGCAGTCTAGATGTTGGCGGGGATGGCGGTATGGAGCGGGGAGCGCAGGCGACGGACAAGCAAACGATTTTTTTGGCGGATAATCCGCTCTATGTCACTCTATAGGTACCTGTTATGGCCCACGGGTTGGACCCAGGAGCTTAGCTATGACGTGCTGTGATTGCTGTACTGAACAGGATGACTGCTGTTCGGATCAGGATGACTGCTGCTCTGATCGGGATGACTGCTGTCCTAATTAGGAGCCGCGCGTCTGTGTGTGCGAGCGGCGGCCTATGGACGAGGTGTCGGAAGGCCTGACGACCAAGGCCTACAAGATTCGGGCGCTGTTCCGAGCGCCGGGTAGGCCAGCCTGAGTTTCGTGGGACTTCTGGGTGTTGGCTGCCTGTACGTGCGAATCGTGCTGGTGCGAAGCGGATTCACCGAGACCCAGCACAGCCGGCCGATGGCGGCGATGGATGTCGAGTCGAAGGATTCGGCGCCGGTCTTGGTGAGGATCAGGTGTTTGCCTCGGGTCAGCTGAGGAATTCCACTCGCCGACTTGTGCTGTCGCTGGGTGACCGCGCGTGTTTGCAGTTGGCGGCGAGCCGGGGGCCGGCGGTGACGGCGGTTCGGACGAGGACGGGGTTGATGTTGGGGTTGAGGTGCGGGTGATTCGGGAATGAGCAGGTGAGTTAGGGACCGCAGGCGACGAGGGTAATGACGGCGGTGTGGTTCGACACGGCCCTCCGACGGACTCCGGGCCGGCTCACCCCGAACGGGGGGCGGGTGCCTGCGCTAGCCACAGACTTCGCGGAAGACGCGGAGGTGGTTGAGGCCGAGGAATTTGCGGAGGTTGGGTTCGGACCAGCCACGGGCGGCGAGGCCCTGGGTGATCTGGGGGACCTGGCGGGCGTCGTCCAACAGGTAGGAGCCGCCGTCGAAGTCGGAGCCGAAGCCGACGTGGTCGATGCCGGCGACGTTGACGGCGTGTTCGATGTGGTCGAGGTAGCGCTCGAGGGTTGGGTTGTGGGTGTCGACGAAGTGGTGGACGCAGGTGACGCCGATGACGCCGCCGCCGTCGGCGATGGCCTTGATCTGGTCGTCGTGGAGGTTGCGGCCGTGTTCGGTGAGGGCGCGGCAGGCGCTGTGGCTGGCGATGACGGGAGCCGTGGTGGTCTGCATGGCGTGCCAGAAGGACGGCACGCTGAGGTGGGAGACATCGACGAGCATGCCGAGGTCGTTCATGGCGGCGATGAGGTCGTGGCCAAACTCAGTAAGGCCGCCGCCTGAGTGGTGGTGGCTCTCGCCGTCGCCGGCGTAAGTGCGGATGGAGTGGGTGATGGTCATGGTGCGGACGCCGACGCGGTAGAGCATGGGCAGGACATGGAGGCTGCGTTCGAGGGCCTCGGAGTTCTCGATGGCGAGGACGGCGGCGACCTTGCCGGCGGCTTTGGCGGCCAGGATGTCGTCGGCGGTGAGAGCGAGGGCGAGTCGGTCAGAATGGGCCTGGAGCTCGGCGTGGAACCAGCCGAAGCCATCCATCACGTAGGCGAGGTGGTTGCCCCAGGCGCGGGTGTTGTCAATGGCGAAATAGCCGGCGTCGATGCCGCCCTCGCGCATGGCGGGGAGGTCGGACTGGATGGGGATTTCGGCGGTGTCGGTGGGTCCGCGCAGGTAGGCGATGAGGCTTTCGGGCTCGGCGCGGGCGGGGGCGTCGGGGCCGGCCATGCTCTGGCCGTTGCGGCGGATGAGGCCGACGATGGTGTCGTTGTGGGAGTCGATGACGAGGGCGTCGCGGTGGAGGGTTTGCCAGTCGTAGTCGGGGGTCATGGGTCAGGTTGGTGAGGGATGGGTGGGGTTGGATGGTGCCATGTGGGGTGCGAGTGATCAGTTGTTGGGCGGCTCCTGCAGCCAGGTAGGGATGTCCCGCGCAGCATGCAGGATTCTCCAGACGTCAATGTCCGCTTCCCGTTCGACATAGAAGAGCAGGTAGGGAAAGCCCTTCACGACGCATGAGCGCAGGCCGGGCAGGGCCAGTTCGTCCGCGTAGCGAGGAGAGCCACTGGCGGTGTGCTCGGCCACCCGGCGGAAGGTTTCTTCCAGCGCGTCGATGAAGGCCAGCGCTAGAGCCGATGTCGCCACGGTCGAATAGTGATCGATGGCCTCGTCGATATCGTGCCGCGCCCGCCTGCGAAGAACGACTGGTTTCGGGGTCACCGCCTGCCGGCTTCGCGGACGCGATCGCGAAGCTGGCCGAAGTAGTTGGAGTCGGCGGTTACCGAAAGAGGCGATGCGGCCCCTTCGAGCAACAGGCCGCGCAAGTGCTGGCGATCCTGGTCCTTGCGGATCAATTCGCGGACGTACTCGCTCGATGAGCTGTAGTCGCGAGACGTGACCTGCTGGTCAACGAATGACTTGAGCGCCTCGGGGAGCGAGATATTCATCGTGCTCATGATGTAACGATAGCGGGATTGGCAAAGTTTGGCAAGGCGCAAGGTCACCCCTGGAGAAGCTTGACTTCTCCAAGCATTGGGGATCCATTAACTGATTTCCTAAACGCCCTGCATTGACCGCTTGGAGACGCCGACTGCCGGGATCGTCAGCCAGATGTTTTGCGTGGGTTTTTGATGCCGGTGGTTAGTTTGTTGCGGGTTTCGCGGATTACGCGGGCGGCGAGGCGGTGGTGGTTGGTGGTGAGGAAGTGTTGGACGGCTTCTGGGTCGTGGGGGGCGAGGGTGCGGAGGGCCCAGGAGAGGGCTTTGACGACCATGTCGTCGCGGTCGTCGGCCAGCATGTCGCAGACGGCGAGGGTGCGGGGGGCATCGCCGTAGCCGCCGCGGGTTTTGACGTTGAGGCCGACAGTGGCGACGAGGGCGGTGCGCCGCCACCAGCGATCCGGGGACCTGGCCCAGCGGTGAACGTCGTGATCGCCGATCTGCCGATTCACCCACGCGGGGCCGGCCAGATAGCCGCCGAAGACGTCGACCGAGGCCCAGTCGTCGATGTCCCGGCCGAGGCTCTCGATGGTTGCGGCGTCCAGGATTCTGAGGGTGAGGCGGTGGTAGTGGACGATTTCGTAGGCCCAGATTCGGAGATCAAGGTCTATGAGGCGTTCGGCGAACTGAAGCACTTGCTCGGGCAGGGCGGACGAGACTCTCCTGGAGAATTCGCGACGGATGGGACGGACGCGGGGCACTTTGGGAGACGGCAGGGCGTCGATCCGGGTACGGAACTCAAGGGCGAGGGACTCGGCGTCGAAGGCTTCCATCGTTGACTTCCGTGATCACTCCCGGCGCGCTTAGCGATCGGTCCAGGGATCGATCACGTCAATGCCGCTGCCCTCGAAGCCGGCGGCGTCCCGGGTTGCCACTGACGCTCCTCGGCAACCGGCTATAGCCGCGATCTGGCAGTCGGCGTGGTTGATGGGACGCCCGGCAGCGCGTCGAGCGGCAGCTATAACGGCGTAGGCCTGAGCCGCCGCACGATCAAAGGGAAGGATGCGGCCGGCGAAGTCTTCCGAGAGCATGCCTTCAATCTGGTCCAGCAATTGGGTTCGCCGTTTACCGGGAGGGAGGAATTCCACGCCGTAGCGCAACTCGGCTTCGCTAACGGTGGAGAGGTACAACCGTGGAACCGACTGTCCGGCCACCCAATCCATGACGCGGGAACTGGGATTGGGGCGCATTAACTCCGAGACGACGTTGGTATCCAGGACGATCATCGCGGCCGTATCAGTCGAATCGAGGCGGCTTGCGCATGGGTGAGCGAGGCGGCAGGTCCAGTTCGACGCCGCCCAAAGGCGCGAACCGGGCACGGATCGCGCTTGCCAGATTCTCCGGGGCCGCGGGCTGGGTATTGAGCGCCGTCCGGAGGATGTCGCGGGCTTCCTCCTCCATGGACCGCCCGTTCTCGGCCGCCCGGATGCGCAACCGATGCTTCAGCCCTTCGTCGAGGTTGCGCACGATGATGCTGGCCATTAGAGAGCCTCCGTATCCAACATCACATTATGATAGCAGTGATTGCATTGATATCAATGCGTATTCTCGACAGAACGATTGAGGCGTCCGACCGCCGACGGCCCTGAGACGTCTGGTCTGGATGGCCGGGCGTTAGACCTCGAGGCCGGTCATGCGGCTGGCGATGGAGCCGGGGAGTTCGATGGACATGCCGCCGTCGACGACGAGGGATTCGCCGGTGACGAAGCCGGCGAGGTCGGAGACGAGAAACAGCACCGCGTTGGCGATGTCCTGGGCGTCGCCGCGGCGGCGGACGGGGTTTTGGAGGGCCTGGCGGGCGTCGAGTTCGGGGGTGGGATCGAGTTCGGCCGCTTCGTATTTGACGTCGGTCATGATGCCGCCGGGCAGGATGCCGTTGGCGCGGATGCCGTGTTTGCCATAGGCCACGGCGACGTTGCGCATGAGGGCGTTGATAGCGGCCTTGGCGGCTTCGTAAGGGCCCTCGATGGCGTTGACCTGGATGGCGTGGGCGGATGAGATGCCGACGATGGAGCCGCCGCCCCCGGCGATCATGTGGGGAATGGCGAGCTTGCAGGCCATGAAGTGGGACTTGATGAGCACGTCCTGGCTGCGGTCCCAGTCGGCCTCGGTGACGTCCACAAGCTTGTCGTGGGGGTGCCAGCGGGCGTTGTTGACGAGGGCGTAGACGCCGTCGAAACGGTCGAGGGCGGTCTGGACCATGAGCTGGCAGCCGGCCATGGTTCCAACGTCGGCGTGGACGTAGGCGGCGCGGCCGCCGGCTTCTTTGATCTCGGATTCGACGCTGTGGCCGCGCGAGTCGTTGAGGTCGGCGAGGACGACGGGCATGCCGTGGCGGGCGAGGGTGACGGCGGTGCTGCGGCCGATGCCCTGGGCGGCACCGGTGACGATGGCGACGCGGTTGTTGAGTTCAGTGAAGGGGGGCATTGGCCGCTCGGGTGCTCGTGTGTGGATCTGAGATTAGAGCGCAGAGACTTCTCACTCAAAACGTCTTCTCGGGGTTGTGCTGACGTTTGAGGTTTCGACCGGAGGACCCCTCACCGATTTCCGCCGAGGACGGCGGAATCTGCCTCTCCCCTCGGAGAGGGTGAAGAGACGTGCCGCCCCTTAGAAGCGTGGGGCTCGGATGGAGCGCAGGTGTTCGTACTGCGGGTTAGCGGGGGCGGGGGGCGTGGGTTTGGAGTGGGGTGTGGCGGGCGAGGGTGTGGAAGTCGGCGTCGTGATGAAGGATGGGCGTGCCGGCGCGGATGGCGACGGCGGCGATGAGACAGTCGATCAGCTTGCGGACGGTCGCGCCCTGCCGGCGGCAGCGGCGATAGAGGGCGGCGGCATCCTCGTAGTCGGTGGGGCGCATTGGAATGACCACCGCGCGCGCGAGCAGGCGCCGGAGGCTGAGCAGGTGGGCCTCGTCGCGCGCGCCGGCCAGGATTTCCATGCGGATGGGGTCGCAGATGGCGAATTCCTGGTCCAGAAGCTCATCTACCTGATGGCAGGCGGGGGATCCGGTGTCGCGCAGGAACTCGATCCAGGCCGAGGTGTCGATCAGGACCACGGCGGGCGGGCGGACCGCATGGTCTCAAGATCGCCTTCCCAGCCGCTGCCGCGGAGGGCGCGAGCCTCATCAACCGACAAGGGCTCGGCCGCCACGGTCCGCAGGGCGAAGTTGACGGCGGCACGCTTGGTGGGGAGGCGGTAGCGCCGCATGACTTCGGCGCAGGCCTGATCGTCGATGTCGATGTTGGTGCGTGACATACACCAAAAATACACCAGGAAGGGGAGAGTGGAGCGAGTAGAGGAGTGAGACGGGCGAAGAGCGCAATGGGACTGGCTGGGTGGAGTGGGTGGTGAAGGTGGGTGGTTCGACACGGGCCACGGGAGCCGGCCGCCCGGCGCACCACGAACGGGTAGCACGTGTCCTCAATTTTGGCCTGAATCGGGAGGGAGGTTTACGGCGCGAGGCGGGGGCGTTAGGTTCACCCGCGCGAGCGAGCAGGAACGACGCCCCGATGACTTCAGACAGCATGCAGTGCCTCATCTGTCCCGGCGATCGGACGGTGGAGTTGACGACGAAGCCGATTCCGGAGCCGGGGCCGGACGACGTGCGGATTCGGATCAGGGGGTCGGCGATCTGCGGGAGCGACCTGCATAAGTACCGGCAGCCCCAGGCCGAACGGGACGAGCACGGCTACAGCAAGCTGACACTGGGGCACGAAGGGGCCGGGGAGGTGGACGCGGTGGGTCCGGGCGTGACCCATCCGGCGGTGGGTGACCGGGTGGTGATTTATCACCTGATCGGCTGCGGTCACTGCGAGCACTGCCGACACGGGGAACCGGGGTTCTGTCGCGACATGCAGGGGTTCAACTGGGTGCGCGACGGGGTGAACGCCGATTACGTGGTGGTGCCGGCGCGCAGCACGCTGCCGCTGCCGGACGACTTCGACTTCGAGGACGGGGCGCTACTGGCGTGCAATCTCGGTACAGCGTTCGGGGCGGTGCGCAAGGCGAAGGCGTCGGGCGACATGACGCTGGCGGTGAGCGGGTTGGGCCCCGTGGGGCTCTATACCGTGATGTTTGCGCGGGCGATGGGGGCCTCGGTCATAGGGATCGACGTGCAGCCGAGCCGGATCGAGATGGCGGAGCAGTTGGGGATCGACGCCACGTGCAACGCGGCGGAGAGGGACCCGGTGGAGGCGATGCGGGCATTCGGGGGCGGCGATGGCGTGCACGCGGCCATCGACACGTCAGGCTTTACGCCGGCGCGGACGGCGGCGCTGGAAGGGTTGCGTCCGCACGGAATTTTCGTGGAGGTCGGGATCGGCGAGGAGACGGTGTACAAGCTGAGCGCCCCGCTGAACGCGCGGGAGATCACGTTGACGGGTTCATGGATCTTCAAGCTGTACGAGTGGGAGGACCTGCTGGACTTCCTGCGGCGTCACAAGCTGCCGGTGAAGGACGTGATCGCGAAGCGGATACGGATTGGCGAGGCGATTGAGGCCTTCAAGCTGGCGGATTCGGCGACCACCGGCAAGATCATGATCGATTGGACCTGAGCCAGGCATGAGCGCCGGGCGACCGCACGTGCTGCTGCTGGTGACGGACCAGCAGCGCGGCGATTGCCTGGGGATCGAGGACCATCCGGCGCTGCAGACGCCGGCGATGGACGAGATCGGGGCGACGGGGGCGAGGTTCCGTCGCGCCTACGCGGAGTGTCCGCAGTGCATTCCCGCGCGGAGGACGCTGATGTCGGGCCAGGATCCGGCGACGCACGGGATGCTGCAAAACCACCCGGGCACCGCGTGGGACCCGCCGGCGACGCTGGCGGGCGAGTTGCGGTCAGCCGGATACGAGACCTGGCTGAGCGGCAAACTGCACCTGGCGCCGAAGCGGAAGCGCTACGGGTTCGACCGGATGTCGCTGGCGGACAGCACACGGGGCGGCGGGAATGATTACCTGGACTGGCTGCACGGGGAGATACCGCTCAATCGCTGGGCGATGGCGCACGGGGCGACGCCGAACGGGTGGATCGGGCGGCCAAGTCACCTACCGGAGGAGCAAACGCACGCGTTCTGGTGCGTGTCCGAGGCCATCAACTTCCTGCAGCGGCGGGATGCGAGCGCGCCGTTTTTTCTGAAGGTGTCGTTCATCGATCCGCATCCGCCGTTCACGCCGCCGCAGTTCTACTACGACCGCTACCACTGGCAGGACCTGCCGAACCCGGTGATCGGGGATTGGGCGGACCCGGTGGAGGCGCCGACGCGGGGGATCGACATCGAGATGCAGGAGGCGCGCTCGCAGGGGCTGGAACTGGACGCACGGGTGATGCACGCCTGCCGGGCGGGGTATTACGGGCTGATCAACCACGTGGACATGCAAATCAGCCGGCTGCTGCAGTACATGAACGACATGCAACTGCTGGACGACACGCTGGTGGTGTTCGTCTCGGACCACGGCGAGATGCTGGGGGACCACCGGTTGTTCCATAAGTCGTGGCCGTACGAGGCGGCGGCGCGGGTGCCGCTGCTGGTGTTGGGGCCGCCAACGCAGAGTTATCCCACGCATGTCGTGCGCGATGAGCCGGTGGGTTTGCAGGACGTGATGCCGACGATCCTAGAGGGGGTTGGGCTGGAGGTTCCGGATTCGGTAACCGGGCGGAGCCTGATGCCGTTCGTGCGCGGGGAGACGCCGAACTGGCGCGAGACGCTGCACGGGGAGCACTCGGGCGGAAAGAATCGTCCGGAGACTGCCTGGCACTTCATTACTGACGGGCGGACGAAGTACATCTGGTACAGCCAGTCGGGGCGGGAGCAGCTCTTCGACATTGCCGAGGATCCGGACGAGACGCAGGACCTGGCGGCGACGGCCGACCTGGGGCCGTGGCGGGAACGGCTGATCGAGCGTCTGAGGGACCGGCCGGAGGGGTTTACGGACGGGTCCCGGCTGATTGCGGGGCGGCCGCATGGGCCGATGGTGCCGGGGACGCCGCGGGAGGGGAATGCGGTGGGGGTGTATGGAGGGGCGGCTTAGCTAGCGAAAGAAGCGGAGGACGATGTTGATGACGATGGTGAGGATGAGGCTGAGGATGAGCATGGAGGCGAGGGGGAAGAATAAGGAGAAGCGTTCGCGTTCGATGGCGATATCCCCGGGGAGGCGGCCGAAGAAGGGGATCTGACCGAGGAGGACGAGGAAGACACCGGCAGCGAGGAGCAGGCCGCCCGCGATGATGAGGAGGCGGCCGAGGCCGCCGACATTGAAGCCGCCGTCCATGGGTCCATGGTAGGGCTCTGGCGGTTATGTCCTGAAGTCCGCGTGTGGAACGATGCGCGGGATCCGGCTTACCGGAGCGGACACGGACGATGCGGGCTGACTCAGGGGCGACCAAGCAGACTGACGTGGCGGTGATTGGGGGGACGCCGGCGGGGGTGGCGGCGGCGATCGCGGCGGCGCGCGCGGGGCGGGACGTGATGCTGGTGGAGCCGTCGCGGCACCTGGGCGGGCTGATGACGAGTGGGCTGGGGGCGACGGATATCCGGCCGAACGAGTCGGTGGGCGGGATTTTTCGGCGGTTCGTGGGGTTGGTGCGCGAGCACTACGCGTCGACGTACGGCGTGGATTCGGAGCAGGTTCAGGACTGCAATGGGGGCTACCGGTTCGAGCCTTCGGTGGCGGAGCGGCTGCTGGAGGCGCTGGTTGCGGAGCAGGAGCGGCTGGAGGTGTGGCGGGGCTGGCGGCTGGCCTGGGAGGGCGGGGCGTCGATGCCGGAGGGCGGGCGCTGGCTGGTGGAGACGGAGCCGGGGGCGGACGTGACGCGGATTGACGAGACGCCGGAGCGCAAGGTCACGGCGGTGACGCTGGCGGCGGTGGACGTGCAAGGAAAGGCGACAGGCGAGCGAATACGGCTAGAGGCGCGAGTATTCGTGGACGCGACCTATGAGGGGGACGTGGCGCTGGGGGCGGGGCGGCGTACCGGATCGGGCGCGAGGGCCGGGAGGAGTTGGGCGAGTCGCATGCCGGGGTGGTGTACCAGGACTTTCACGACCGGTTGACGTATCCGGGATCCACCGGGGCGGCGGACCGGCGGATCCAGGCGTATAACTACCGGCTGTGCCTGACGGACGATCCGGCGAACCGGCGAGCGGTGGAAAAGCCGGCGGGCTATGACCGGACGCCGTACACACCGCTGATCGACGATGTGCGGAGCGGGCGGATGCCGGGGTTCTGGGGTCCGCGGGGCGGAACCGCGGTGCTGAACTTCGTGCCGATGCCGAACCGGAAGTCGGACGCGAACAACCACCACTACTGCTTTACCTCCAGCGACTGGGCCGAGACGAACTTCGACTATCCGGAGGCG
Organism: Chloroflexota bacterium; assembly: GCA_028874175.1. Classification (GTDB taxonomy): domain Bacteria; phylum Chloroflexota; class UBA11872; order UBA11872; family UBA11872; genus UBA11872. The sequence continues at coordinate 110,073 of JAPPLN010000069.1, read as the reverse complement.
GGGCCGGAGCGGCGACTGGAGATCGCGTCAGCGCACCGCGCGTATACCGAGGGGCTGGTGTGGTTCTGCCAGAACGACGAGGAACTGCCGGCGGACTTCCGGGAGGCGGCGAGGGCGTGGGGGTTGGCGGCGGACGAGTTCCAGGACAACGGCGGATTCCCGCGGCAGATGTATGTGCGCGAGGGTTGCCGGATCCTTGGCGGGTATCTATTCAGCGCCAGCGACGCGCTGCTGGACAGTTCAGGCGGTCGCTCGCCCAAGCACTGGGACAGCGTGGCGTCGGGCGGTTACCAGATCGACTCGCACGCGACGCGGAAGCGGGAAGACCTGGGGCTGAAGACGGCGCCGGAGGGAACAGTGCCAGACGGGCGACAGGTGGCGCTGGAGGGGTTTATCGGGTTGCACGAGGAGACGGTGCCATACCAGATTCCCTTTCGAGTGATGGTGCCGGAAGGCATCGACGGGTTGCTGGTGCCGGTGGCGGTGTCGGCCAGCCACCTGGGGTACGGGACCATCCGCATGGAGCCGGTGTGGATGGCGCTGGGCGAAGCGGCTGGGGTGGCGGCGGCGACTTCGATTGAGCGGGGCGTGCGGGTGCGAGACGTGCCGCGCGGGGCGTTGCAGCGCGCGCTTTTGGCTGGCGGGCAGGTCATAACGTACTTCGACGATGTTGCGCCGGCCCGGTTTGCGGGTTTCGAGCAGCAGGTGCCGGGCCTGTCGGAGGCGGCGCAGTTTTGGGGGGCGCGAGGGTTCTTCACCCGCTACGCGGCGCGGCTGGACGAGCCGTTGACGGAGGGCGAGGCGCAGCGGTGGGCGTGGCTGGCGCGGCGGGCGGTTGATCCGTGGCGGCCGCTAGAAGTGGACGCGGGGCTCTTCGACGATCAGGCGGCTTGTAGTTGGTCGGGGTTCACGGACATCTTGCGGCAGTGGATGGACGAGCCGTCGCCGCTGATGACGTCAATGGGCGGAATGCCGGAAGTGCCGTCCCCCGAGCAGCCAGAGGCGATGATCAGCCACGGCGAAGCCTGCCGATTGATCGACCGGCTGTACGGCGAGCTGGCGTAGGCGACGCCGGATCGACCGGTGTCTAGAACCCGATGTTGCGGAGGATGCGGCGGAAGAAGCCGACGTGTTCGCCTTCGCGGAAGGTCAGGACGTGCACATCGCTCCCGGACCAGACGGCCTGGGCGCTGTGGGCTTCCAGGTACTTGGGGTTCCGCGGGTCCTCGCGAATCTGCACCATCTGCGAGGCGCCGGGGCGCACGTTGAACTCCAGCTCGCTGCCGACGAGGTCGTCAACCGGGATGGTGAACAACTCGGCGGCGGCGGGGTTGGCGAAGAGCACCTTGCGAGTGGAATCGGCCACGATCACGCCGTCGGGCTGGTTCATGACGATGTCGGCGAATCCCGGCTCCTCCGCGGCCAGGGTGCGGATGCGTTCCTCGGCGGTGGCGGCGCGGCGCTGGCGCTCGATGGAATAGCGGATGGTGCGGCGCAGCCGTTGTTCCTCGAACTCGCCCTTGACCAGGTAGTCCTGGGCGCCCTGGCCGACCGCCGCGGTTGCCACCATTTCATCGCCGAGTCCCGACAGGATGACGATTGGAACGTCCCCGGCGCCTTCCTGCGCGGATGTAAAAGTCTCCAGGCCCTGGGTTTCGCCGAGGCCGAGATCCAACAGAATGACGGCGGGATCGAAGTCGCTGACAGCCGCAAGCCCGTCAGCCAGATTGCCGAAGCTCTGAACTTCGTACTGCACGTCGCTGGTCGGGACGAGCATTTCTTCCAGCAACCGAACGTCGCCGGGGTTGTCCTCGATGACCAGGATGCGGAGCGTCTGTGCGGCCATTGTTCCCCTCCCAGCGGGCGCCGCTTCGTCGCGGCGTCGATCGTTCACATTCGAAGTGTGCCCAAACTGTAACAATTGCGGCGCTGCATTCGTGCCGGCGGAGACCGTGGGCATCAAAACAGGGCACAGGATCGAGAACGCGTGGACGGCAAACCGTGACTGAACCGGACAGGCCACGCAACGAGGCCGAACGCGATTCGACGCCGATCGAGATCGAGTTCGCGCCGCTGCTGGCTCAACTCGGGCGGATCATGACGTCCTCGGAGAACATCGACGAGGTCTACGACCGCTTTACCGAGGCCGTGACGTCAGTCATCCCGGCGGACCGGCTGTCGATCGTGGTGGTCGATAGCGACGCCTGGCAGTCCAAGGCTCGCTACTACGCCGGGATTGACGTGCCGCTGGCCACCCTAGACGCCTGGCGGCCACTGGACGGGCAGGTGATCGAGACGGTGGTGCGGAGCCAGCAGCCACAGATCGTGGATGAGAGCAACGTCGCCGCCGTCCTGGCGCAGTCGCCGCGCCTGCAGGACGGCATCGCGGCCGGCCTGCGGACCTGGATGGACGTTCCGGTGATCCTGGAACAGACGGTGGTTGCGGTCATGCGGTTCATGTCGCGGACGCCGAACGCCTACGACGCTCGCGATGAGGAACTGGCAGTGCTGATTGCCGCGCAGATTGCGGGGGCCGTTGCGAACGCCCAGTCGATCGAGTCGCTGCTGGCCACGCAGGCCGAACTGGCGCGATCGAACGAGGAACTCGAGCAGTTTGCCTACGTGGCTTCCCACGACCTGCAGGAGCCGCTGCGCATGGTGGCCAGCTACGTGGGGCTGCTGGAGCGGCGCTACCGGGGCCGGCTGGACTCTGACGCCGACGACTTCATCGAGTTCGCGGTGGACGGGGCGCGACGCATGCAGGCGCTCCTGAACGGACTGCTGGATCTCTCGCGCGTCGGCACCCGCGGGCGCGATCTTGAACCCACCGAGAGCCAAGCTGCACTGAGCGACGCTCTGATAAACCTGGAGCAGGCGATTGCCGACGCCGGCGCGGAGGTCTCGCACGAGCCACTGCCGGCGGTCCAGGGCGACCGGATGCAACTGACGCAGCTGTTTCAGAACCTGGTCAGCAACGCGGTCAAGTTCAATACGAGCGGGAAGCCGCGGGTGGCCGTGACGGCGATTCGGTCGGGTTCGATGTGGGAGTTTACGGTTGCCGATAACGGCATCGGCATCGATCCCGCGCACTTCGACCGGATATTCCAGGTGTTTCAGCGCCTGCACACGCGAGACGTGTATGAGGGCACGGGAATCGGGCTGTCCGTCTGCCGCAAGATCGTGGAACGCCACGGGGGCACAATCCAGCCCGAGTCGGCCAAGGGCCAGGGCACGACGTTTCGGTTTACCCTGAAGGCCGTTGAGGTGGTGAGCGTCGGCAGCTGAGTCGCGCGTTCCGCCGATAGGCGCAGGCGCCTGACACCGAGATAATCTTCCAAGCGAAAGGAGGCCAGCCATGGCCCAGGCCAGCGGCGCCCCAATAGAGATCCTGCTGGTCGAAGACAACCCCGGCGACGTTCGCCTGACGCAGGAAGCGGTGCGCGAGGCCAGAATCCGCAACACGTTGAACGTGGTCAACGACGGGGAACAGGCGATTGCCTACGTGCGGCGGCAGGGTGAATACGCCGATCAGCCGCGACCCGATCTAATCCTGCTGGACCTGAACCTGCCCCGGAAAGACGGGCGCGAGGTGTTGCAGGATCTGAAGTGCGACCCCGACCTGCACCGGATTCCGGTGGTGGTGTTGACCAGTTCGGAGGCCGAGCAGGACATCCTGCGCACGTATGACCTTTATGCGAATGCCTACGTGACCAAGCCGGTGGACCTGGAGCAGTTCATGCACGTGGTGTCGTCCATCCAGGACTTCTGGCTCAACATCGTCAAGCTGCCACCCGAGTAGCGTGACTCGGCGGGCAATCGAGCGCCGGGCGCTGTGAGCAAGGGCGGCGTCTACGACGACCTGGAGCTTTCCGGCGGAACATGGCGCCCCTATACCGCGATCCAGATGGTGATGACGGTCGACGGAGCCATCAAGGGCCCGACCGACGACTATTGGCCCATCAGCCAGGAGGCGGATCAGCGAACGTTTCGACGGTTTCGGATCCACTTCGACGCGGTGCTGCACGGGACGCGCACGCTGGGGATGCGGATCGACCGCTACATGTGGAGCGCGGAACTCCAGTGCGAGCGGCGCCAAAGGGGACTTTACGAGCCGCCGCTGTTCATTGTGGTGTCGAACTCGGGGCGAATCGATCCAAGTGACCGCGTCTTTCAGCGCCGCAGCTATCCGATTGCGCCGCTGGTAGTCGTACCGGAGGCGGCGAAGGTCACGGAAGGTCTGTCGGAAGTGGCGGAGATCGTCAGGATCGGGGACGAGCTTGTCGACCTTGAGAGCCTGATGCGCTACCTGGCGGCGGAGCGCGACGTGCGGCGGCTGGTCTGCGAGGGCGGCGCGATCCTGAATTTCCACATGCTGGCCGCCGGGCTGGTGGACGAGTTCTTCATCACGGTCACGCCGTCGATCATTGGTGAGCCGCGACCGCGAACGGCGGTCGAAGGTCCTGCGGCGCTGCCGCACGATCAACTGCAACAGTTGGAGTTGGTCAGCACCATCACGCACGGGGACGAGGTATTTCTGCGCTACCGCGTGGGAGGCGCAAGCTCGCTCGCGTAGACGCCGAGCATCGAAGACCCAAGGAGGCCTACGGGGACCGGTCGTTCGCTATCGGCAGTCCACCTGAAACGTGGCAAATGTATGGGCGGCGCCGGCGGCAAGCGAGGCGCATCGATCTCAGCATCCATAAGGGAGAGGACCTGGTGAAGCCACGGGGTATTGACTTCTTCGTCTACAGCGTTAGCGACATTGACAAGAGCGCGAACTTCTACGAGCACGCGTTGGGCTTGACGCTCACATCGTGGGAAGGACCCGGCTGGGTCGAGTTCGCGGTCGGCGACACCCCAACGGTCCTCGCGCTGCGCCTCGATCCGGAAGGCGGGAAAGCGGATGCTGCCGTCCAGAGCGGAGCCATCGCAATCGCGGTCGACGACGTAGGGCGAGCCGTCGACGAATTGCGCCAACAGGGCGTGGCTATCGCCCTCGAACCTGGCGAACAGCCGTCGTGCTACGCGGCGGGGATATCGGACCCCGACGGCAACCTGATCCTTCTCCACCGCCGCAAGGACGGGACGGTCGGCTAGAAGCAGGGCCCTGGACTGACCGCGGAGCGCCCGCGCCAACCCGTCTCGACTACCATGCGCGCACCGCCAGCCGCGCAGGAGATTAGGACATGGCCAAGGTCGCACTGATTACCGAGGAAGGCGCCGCCCACCAGCAGCCGTACCGCGACGCGATTCGCGATCTCGACGTCATTGAGCAGGCGGAGCTGATGGATCCGGGCGGGGCGACGTTTGCCGATTCCGTCGCGACCGTTGGCGCCAAGGCGCGCGGCACGCACACGTCGGTGGACTCGCTGCTGGCGGCCGGGAAGCCGGACATGGCCATCGTGACCATGATCGCGGCGCACGCCCCCGACGTGATCCGGCCGCTGCTGGAAGCCGGCGTGCACGTGATGGCCGAAAAGCCCGCCTGTGTCAACGTCGGACAGTTCGAGGAACTGGCGAGCTTGGCCGACGCGAACGGCGCGTACCTGATGCTGGCGCTGGCGAACCGCAATAGTCCCAGCGTTGCGGACGCGCGCCGCATCATCCAGAGCGATGGCATCGGCAACCTGTACGCGGTGCGGGCGGTGCAGGTTGACGACCAGACCCGCATCCAGCGGCGGTTGGACGACCCGGACTGGACGTTTCAGAAGAGCCTGGCGGGCGGCGGGCACCTGAGCTGGCTGGGCATCCACCGCCTGGACATGCTGAGCTACCTGGTGGGCAAGGACATCACCGAAGTGTCGGCCATGACGGCAGTGGCGGGCGGCGCGCCGATCGACGTGGAAGACCTGGGCATCGTGACCTTCAAGTTCGCCGGCGGCGCACTGGGCGTGCTGTTCAGCGGCTACCTGATGGACCAGAAGGGGCATAGCGGGTTCACCGTCTATGGCTCGGAGGGCTGGGTGCGCGCGCACGAGGGTGAAGCGGATGCGCTGGAATGGCGTTCGATTTCGACCGCGATGGTTGGATGTAACGACCGGCGCTTCGAGTACGACGGTCGGGGCAGCGGTTACCTGGGCTGGGTGGAGCGCACGCTGCAAGCCTGCCTTGGCGAGGTCGACCCACCGATCACGGCCGAGGACGGCGTAAAGGTGCTACGGGTCGTGCACGCCGCCTACGCCTCGGCCGAGTCGGGCAGCCGCGTCACGCTGTAACCCGACCTCCACGCCCAATCCACGCTTCAGCCGAGGGGCCGCCTAGCTACGAGGTGCCTCTCAGCCATCTCTGTATCATGCAACACCGGCGGCGAGCGCGTACCTCCAAGAGCCCGCGCCAACCTTGCGCTCGCAAGCCAGTGGTCACCGACAATTGTCCCGCTGATAATGTCGGCGCACGCCCGTCAGGGACGAGACCCATGGCCATCCGCACCATCCATGTCGGCGCTTGGAACCGCGCCCGCTCCCACCTCGGCGTCATGACCCAGTCCGAGGACTTCGAACCCGTGGCCCTCGTCGACGTCAACGAGGACTTCATGGCCCAGGGCCTCGACCTCGCCGACCTCGGATCCGACGCCGCCCACACCTCCCTGACCGAAGCTCTCCACAAGCACGACTGCGACGCCGTGATCGTCGTCACCCCCGTCATGCTCCACGCCCAATTCATCGACGAAGCGCTGGCCGCCGGCAAGCATGTCATGGTCGAAAAACCCTTTACCGTCAGCCTTGAGGACGCTGAACGCGCCGTCGCCACCGCCGAGGCCGCCGGCCTGCAACTGTTAGTGACCCAAAACGACCGGCTCAACCCCGTCTACCCCACCATCCGCCGCCACCTGATCGACGAGACCTACGGCCCGCCTGGCTACGCCGTGATGATCCACCACAAGGCACGCGGCGGCCCCTACCACGACTCACCCCACATGCACCTCTGGCAGCAGGGCGTTCACCAACTCGACACCCTGCTCAGCGCCATCCCTCGCACTCCTGTTCGCGTCCGCGGCATCAGCGTCGAGCCCGCCTGGGGCACCTGGCCTACCTCGTCCCTCGTGCACGCCATCATCGAGTTCGACGATGGAACCTCAGCCACCTACGTCGGCACCTCGCAGGCCCGCCACAGCGAGTTCCATTTCACAGTCGAATGCGAAGAGGCCGCCCTGGCCACCTCCGGCCTCAGGACCAACGACTCCCTGCTGCTGAAGCGCGGTGCCGAGGTCGAATCCATTCCGACCGATCCGCCGCCCGGCGGCATGTCCCCCGAGGAACAGATTTCCGACATGTTCGCCCGCCAGATCAACGAAGGCGTCGACACCCAGCTCTCCGGCCGCAACAACCTCGCCGTCATCCGCGTCATCGACGCCATCGCCTGCTCCACCGATTCCGGCCAGGCCGTCGAGCTGACCTAGCCCTGGTCCACATCCCAATGAGCCGACAGGGAATGGTCTGGCTGCGCGGGCTCACTGAATGACGATTGATCCGGCCGTAGTCCCCGGCCTGCTGCTGCTGGCACTGGAGTTGCTGGTGTTGGCCGCCATTGGCTTCGTCGTCGCCCGAGTCGCGCTGCGCCAAACCGACGACCGGATGGCGCTGGCGCAAGGGCTCTTGATCGGTCTGGCGCTCTGGGGCCTGACCGCCAACTTCGTGATGTACCTGTTGCCTGGCATGACCGGCGCGGCTGCGGCCTGGGTCATCACACTGGCGCTGGCCGCCTGGCTGGCTCGGCGCGCACCGTCCACGCTGCGGCTGCCGCGGCGCACCGTCGCTGGATTCGCCGTCGCGGCCCTGGCGCTCTTCTGGATTTTCTTGGCCGGCCGTCAGTTGCTGTCGATCGTGGATGCGTCGCTCCATCTGGGCCTTGCCGCCTCCATCCGTGCAGGCGGGTTTCCGCCGGTGTTTTCCTGGCACCCAGGGGTGCCAGCGCCACCACTATGGCGTGGACATGCTGATCGGGCTGCTGGCTCCACCGTTCGGCCCGGATCTTTCTTTCACGACGGAGTTGTTGGGTGCCTACATCTGGACAAGCTTTGCTCTGGTCGTCGCGATGGCCATACTGCGACGCGGCGGGTGGACCAGCCTGCTGATCCTGACACCGCTGCTACTCACTACAGCCGCCTGGACGCATTTAGGCTTCATTGTTCCGCCGCCGGACATCCTGCAGATTCCCGTTCCGACTGGCATGCCGGCGGTTGGGTTGCGCACTTCACTGGCTAGTCTGTACTGGCCAGAGGTTTCGCTTCAATGGCAGGGGGAGCATGAAGCGTCGCCACCGAACATTTGGAAACCGCTGTTCGCCCTCGCCTATGCGGTGGCATTTTCGATTCTGGAACGCGCGACAGCTCGCGAGCGCAGAGATGTCACCTGCCATGTCCTTCTGGCTATTCTGCTTGGCTTTCTGGGGCTCGTGGATGAAGCGGTTGCCCTAACCGTACTTCTGCTTTGGGCGCTCTTTGAGGCTGAGCGATTCGTCCGTATTTGGCGGACGCACTCCACACGCGTTAAGGGAGCGTTGCGCGCAGGCTTGGGACCGTCGCTCGCTGCGCTGCTGCTGATAGCGGGGGGTGGGATCATCACCGGGGTGCTAACCGGAGCGTCAGGTGATGGGCTATCACTCGGCTGGATCGCTGACGTCGATAGTCACCGGCTGCTAGGCACATTCACAAAACTGGCCGGCGGCCTTGGCGTTCTTGGTTCAGGTACGGTTCCGATCATCGCAACCGCCGCATTGCTGGCGTGGCGGGACCGCCTCGGTCTGGCACTGGCTGTGGGTAGCATCCCGTTCCTGATCGCCGCGCTTACGTTGCAGTACGAGCACGCCCCCAGGGACATTACTCGTCTCGACGGCCACGCCCGCAATCTTGCGCTCCTAGCCCTGCTCGTCGCTGCGAGTGTCCGCCTGCGCGTTCTGCGCCCCCGCTGGCGCTACGCCGCCGCCACATGCATTGTCGGGCTTGTTGTCTGGCCGACCGTTACGACGCCCGTGCGCACCCTCGGCTTGGCGCTTGGTCATGGGATCCAGTTCGCCAACGCTCAGCCGGGTCAGCGAGAGTTTGACCTGTCCATCATGGGGCGACACACCAGCAGGCGGCGTATTCCTGCGCCCATCGATACCTATATCCGCGAGAATACATCTGTCGACACCCGAATTCTCTCGCCGCATCCCGCGGTGATGACGGTCGCCACAGGCCGTCCCAACGCGTCGGGCTATACCCAGTTCCCGCACTACAACTATGTTGAAGGCCCCGAATACCTGGACGCTATTCGCTACCTGGAGCCAGCGGCTGTTCGCCGTCTCGACTACGCATACCTGCATGCCACAGACGCTTGGATTGCTCGACTGCCCGACCGCGCCGGGCAATGGCTGGATGATCCTCGACTGTTCGAACTGCTCATCCGTGACGGCGCCGACGCCCTCTACCGTATACGACCAGCGTTCCTTGACCTCAAGGTAGCGCCGACGCCTGCTTCGTTCGAAGCACTTCGCCAAACTGTTCCAGCATCCGCCAGCGTGTATCTATCGCCGTCCATCGAGTACCTAGGCTCGGTGCGGGCGGCGTCGGTGTTGTCCCATGCCGACCTTCTTGGAGTCGTTCGGACCTTTCTTCCACATCTGCGACCAAACTTTCGGACAGAGCCGCTGGGCCGCGTAACGCCTGACTTGGTCGTCACGTCAGCACGCCTCGCGCCGTCCGCGTTTGCTTTCGATGCACGGCGACCCATTTGGTGGAACGAAGAAATCGCTGTTTATGCACCAGCCAACGCTATCCCACCCATCATGGACCCGCCCCCCAAGCATTTCAGCGTCATGCTTTCGGACGTCAGCATCGTCCATGGACGCCTCAACTTCACCGCCAGTTTCACCGATCGCGCGACGGATCTGTGGAGAGGCCAGGACTGGTTGATCTTCGCGGCCGACGCCTCCCCGTGGGCCTTTCCTTACGAGTTTGATGGCAGGGGCCACATCCGCGCCGGCGCCCGGATGTATATGGGCCAACTTGAACCGGTGCCTGAAACCAAGGTGCATGAGTATTTCTATCTCTACGAGTTGGAGCCGCGGACGGGAACGTTGGCCTTATGGAACGGGAGCGGCTATGCCCGCCTCTCAGAGCCACAGCCAGAACTAGCCCCTGGTACGTGGGTGCTGGCCGTCCGTATCAACAAACAAACTTGGGGGGAAGCGGCCTTTATCCCCGTGCTGCGATTCGAGGTGACAGCTACCGGTGCGTTTAGGCATGAGGTCTACGAGGGTTCGCTGGACACGATGCTGATTCCGTAAGTCCTGCAGCGCTGGACGGTCGGCCAGTACGTCGCCAGCACGGCACCCATGATTCGCAGCTAGCCGCGGTCGACGGGGTCGATGTCTACGACCTCGACCGTCGGCCCGCGTTGCCAGCGGCGGTAGGCGCGGGCGGCCCGCCCGGCACGCCACAGGCCAACGATCACCCGCCGCAGGTCAGGCCGGAACAGCGACGCCACGGCCAACACCAGCGTCGCCGCCAGCAGGAACACCAAGCCCACGACAGCCACCACCAAGGTCGCAGCCGCCGCGACTAGAAACAGCGGCAGCGCCGCCAGTGAACGGCCGAAAGAACGCGCGTCGTCAAGCATATAGATCAGGCGTGGGTTAACCGGCAGTCTGAATGGGCAAGACTACGAAACCGGCGCGCCTCCGAGCGCGCCCCGCCGGTCCCGTAGACTGCACCCGCCATCCACCGGATCACTCAACCCCTTGCCAACCTACGAAGTCCGCGAACTCCAGCATCAGCAGAAGGTCTACGTCGACGGTCACTACCTGGCCGCCGTCCAGCAGGGGAAGTTCCGCCCCTACATCCACCCGGTGATGACGCCGAGCGGTCACGCCGTGACTGAGATCGCCCCGGCCGACCATCTGCATCATCTTGGCGTCTGGTTCGCGCACGAGGACATCGACGGCGTCAACTTCTGGGCGCCCGAGTCCCAGGGAATCCACCCAATCCCTCGCATGCTGGTTGCGGCGACCCGTGTTGAAATTGGCCAGGATGGTGTGACCTTCCGCCAGGAGGTCGACTGGCGAGACGGCGATGGGGGCCTTTGCATGCAGGACTCGCGGGTCATCGTGATCGGGGAGCGCGCGGACCACACCATGGTCGATGTCACGGTGACGGTGCGGGCCGGCGAGCAAGCAATCCGGATGGGCCAAACCAAGGAAGCCGGTCTGGCCGTGCGCGTCGCGGATCAAATCGACGTGCTTGACGGAGGCCGCATCACCAACTCAAACGGCCAGGTGAACGAAGCCGAAACCTTCGACCAGATTGCCGACTGGGTGGACTATTCAGGCCCTGTGAGCCGCAGCGAGACGGCCGGAATCGCGATCTTTCCTCATCCCGGCAGCGACGGCATTCCCTGGTTCACACGCGACTACGGCCCGCTGTACGTCAGCCCCTGGCGGCACCAAGAGATCACACTGAAACCGGGACAGACGCGGACAGTGGGCGTGCGCTTTGCGGCGCACGACGGATCTTGCCAGGAAGCGGACGTGGCCGGACTCTACGCTCGTTTCCTAGAGGAAATCACCTAGCGCCGGACCGCTATCGCCGGACTCCAGCAGCCCGGCGTCCGCCACCAGGCTGACCAGCGCGGCCGTTGCGGCCGCCTCGGCGTCGATAAACACGATCTCCTCGGCAATCTCCTCGATCACCGCCGGCGTGGTGGGGCTGGCTACTGCGACCAGGTCGCCCTCGTCCTGCAATTCGCCGCCGGAGAGGTCCACCAAGTAGAAGGCGGTATTGCTGAGTCCGTGCAACTCGGACTCCTGTCCGGTCTTGATCAGCCCCACGCTACGCGGCGATGCCACGATGATGCGGTTGTGTCGACCCGCATCCAGCGTGCTGAGCAGCATGTCCTGGCGGGCGAGCTGGCTGATGCGGACGAGGTTGGCCAGGCGCTGCTCGCCGGAATCCACGTACTCGTTCACGGCCGCGGGGTCAACCTCCGCCTTCCGTAGCTCGGCGGGCTCAGGCAGTCGCAGAAACCGCCATAAGCCCGCGCTGGAGGCGAGGGAGGCATCGCGCAGCGCCAGGCGAGCCGACGATGTGTCCGCCCGCAGTCGCGCCTGCAGCAACGAGGAACCAAAGCGTTCACGAACGGCCACGTAAAGGAAACCGATCGAGAGCAGCGCGCTCATGCGCGACTGCATAAGGCGCGTACTCAGGGCCTTTCGGAGATTGCGGTCGTCGGATTGGCGAATCGCCGCGACCAGCGCGCGCGCCTCCACGCCGTGGATGGAAGACACCCAGCCCGCATAGTCCCGCAGGTACGTGCGATCCGCGGTCAATGCCGCGTCGGAGGACTTGGGCCACATCAGCCGTCGACTCCCTGACCGCCAAAGACACCCTCGAACACCTCAGTCCTCGCGCCGTCCGACGCCTGCAGTCGGTAAGTCCATGGGTCGTCCAACATTACGCGGCCCATGCCCTGCAGCAGCTCGGCAAGCTCGTCCAGCAGCGCCGCGGGCGGCTCATCGCCGGGATCAAAGCCGATCATGGTCATGCCGTCTGGCATCACGCTCGGTAGCCCCAGATCTATCTCGATCAGACCGGTGGCGGCGGCGAAGCGCGTGATGCGCCAAGACCAGAAGTGTTGTCGAATGGCCACGATGAACGGCATCGCAGCCGTGTCATACCGCTCGGGATCCCACTCGATCGGGGCGCCGTTGTAGCCGGACGGGAACTCTTCGACATTCCAAGCCGGGCCAGATTCCGGGCCGCTCACTTTGCTCCCTACAGCGCTGATATTGAGGGCAAAGCCTACTCCAGTCTGTCCGATTCCGCGCACCCAGGCAGCGGATCGTGGACCCGTAGTGTCAGCTGCACCCGAATTGGCCAGAATGGCTCGGCTGCCGTCAAAGTGCCCGTCATTCTTCGATCAGAGGAACGATCCGAACGTCCTTGCCTGCCGGTTGACCCGCCTCCCGCACCGGCGGGCGGCTGGGGCGTGGCCGAGCTGCACTGCCACACCACGGCCAGCGACGGCGTCGTTCCACCCGCAGAGTTGGTGACGATTGCCGAGCATCTGGGTCTCGACGTGCTGGCCGTGACCGATCACGACACCATCGACGGAGCCCTCCGCGCGCGCGATCATGCGCTGGCCACGGGCGCGCGTGTGGAGGTGATCGTCGGTATGGAAGTTACGACCCGCCGGCAGGATCACGTCGTGGGCCTTTTCCTGGAGCGCGCCCCCAGGATCTTTCGCTCGGTGCCCGACACCGTGGACGAAATCCACGCGCAGGGTGGTCTGGCGGTGGTAGCGCATCCGTTTCTGGGGTTGCCTTCGTCCATTTCGCCTCACCGGCTGCGTGACGCGCTGCGGCAATGCCGGTTCGACGGAATCGAGACGGAGAATCCCTACATGCGCAAGAGCGCCCGCGACCGGTTGGCCGCCTTCCTGCAGGACCACAGTCAGGGCGTGGGGGCACAGGTCGGTGCCAGCGACGCGCACTTTGGGGACTTGGCCAAGGCTGTGACGTTGTTTGAGGGGCAAGGCGCCGCTGACTTGCGACGCGCTGTTGAGGAGCGAACGACGGTTCCCGCGGCGGGCCGGATCCGACACCCAAGGCCAAGCCTGCGCGCGCACCTGCAGAACCAGTACCGAAGTCTGCTGCGCCTGCCCGTCATGCGGGCCGGCATTCTGTGGCGGCAGTGGCGAGAAGCCTAGAACTCAACGCGGAAGCCCGCGCCGCTGATTCGCGTCCTAGACGGCGCCTTCAGCGGGGCGGGGTTTGGGGTTGGGCGGGAGTTTGAGGTCGGGGGCCTCGGCGGACTCGCCGCCCAGGGGCTCGGCGTCAGGCATTGGTTCGGGCACGTCTGGTGGGGTTATCGGCGCCCGGCCCTGGTGCTGGTCGATGAGCAACGTGAACTCCTCGGCGTCCAGCGTTTCCACCTCGATCAGCCGCTCGGCCAGCTTGTCCAGCAAGTCGTGGTGGCGGGAGAGGATGTCCATCGCGCGTCGGTGGGCGTCGTCGATGAGGTGGGAAACCTCGTTGTCGATATCTTCCGCGACGCGCTCGCTGTAATTGCGCTGCTCGGCAATGTCCCGGCCGAGGAAAACCAACTCCTCGCGGCGTCCGAAGGCCCTGGGTCCGAGCTTGGGCGACATGCCATATTGCGTGACCATGCGCCGAGCGGTTTCCGTGGCTTGCTGGATGTCGTTGCTGGGTCCCGTGGACATCTCGCCGAAGACCAGCACCTCGGCAGCGTGGCCGCCCATGATCATGGCCAGCATGTCCTCGAAGAACGACTTGGTGTAGAGATGCCGGTCCTCAGGTGGCTGCAGGCGCGTGTAGCCGCCCATCTGACCGCGCGGCAGGATGGTGACCTTGTAGACCGGATCGGACCGCTTGAGCATGTGCGCCACCAGCGCGTGGCCAATCTCGTGGTAGGCGGTCACACGCTTCTCCTGCGCGCTCATCACCCGGCTCTTGCGCTGCGGTCCGGCGATCAGGCGGTCAATCGCTTCCTCGATCTCGAACATGCTCAGTACCGACCGATTGCGCCGCGCCGCCAGGATCGCGGCCTCGTTAAGCAAGTTCTTCAGGTCGGCGCCCGAGAAGCCGGGCGTCTGCTTGCCTACGGTTTCCAGGTCCACGTCGGGATCCAGCGGCTTCTCACGGGCGTGAACCCGCAGAATCGCTTCGCGGCCGCGGATATCCGGTAGGTCCAGCGTGACCCGGCGGTCAAATCGGCCAGGCCGCAGCAGCGCGGGGTCAAGAACGTCCGGTCGGTTGGTGGCCGCCAGCACGATTACCGTCTGCTCAGACTCAAACCCGTCCATTTCGACCAGAATCTGGTTGAGCGTCTGCTCGCGTTCGTCGTGGCTGCCGCCAAGACCCGCGCCACGTTGGCGACCCACCGCGTCGATTTCATCCACGAAGACGAGCGACGGTGCGCTCTGCTTGGCTTTTTCGAACAGGTCGCGCACGCGCGACGCCCCGACGCCCACGAACATCTCAACGAACTCCGACCCGCTGATGTTGAAGAACGGCACACCGGCCTCTCCGGCGACGGCTTTGGAGATATAGGTCTTGCCGGTGCCAGGCGGACCGACCAGCAGCACGCCCTTGGGAATTTCGGCGCCGATCTTGGTGAACTTCTCGGGATATTTCAGGAACTCGACCACCTCGGCCAGTTCCTGCTTGGCCTCATCCACGCCCTGCACGTGCTTGAAGGTGACCTTGGGACGGTTGGCAGTGACCATGCGGGCACGGCTGCGGCCAAAGCTGAGCGCCTGCGAGTTGGATCCCTGGGCCTGCCGCATCAGGAATATAAGCAGCCCGATAAAGACCAGCAGCGGCAGCACCGACGTCAGGATGCTGATGATTGTGGGCGCGTTGCTGGGTTCGTCGAACTCAACCGTGACCTGCTCGCCCTCGATATTGATTCCGCGGTCGGCCAGTTCGCGTCCGATGTTGAAGTTATCGTCGACGACGGCGGTGATTGTGCGCCCGTCCACGTTGGCGATGACACGCGTGGAGCTAAGTCGAATCTGTGGACGGCTGCCGCGCTCAGCGGCACCCTGAACATCCGCGAGCAACGTCGATATGGGCACGCTTTGTTCGCGCGGGCTCGGGTTGAACATTACGAACAGCACGACCAGGATCGCCACGGCCAGCACGATGTACATGAAGCCGTTGCGGACGAGTCGGTTGTTCATGGAAGGGCAGCCTTTCGTCCCCGGACGGAACGAGACGGGCGCCGCGCCGCGTGGATGTCGGTAATTATATCAGCGGCTCTCGCGCGCCCGACCCGCGCCTCTCCTGCGAATCGAGTGTACGCACGCACACTGGCGATTCCGTAACGAAACCACCTGGCGAGTTTGCCCGGGGCAACGGGGCCCACGCCACAGAAACGGCAAGGATTGTGCCGACATCGGGCGGGGGGCGGTGGTCCGCGTCAACCACCACGCCCGGCACGCAAACGGGCTGGTCATTTAGCGTAACCACGGGAGTTCCGCCGCGTAGTGCGGCTGGCACCCGGCGGCGGCGCAATAGGCGCAGCAAGTTGTGTCGACGCCCATCCACCGGTGACCTGATCCGATCGCCCGGGCGTGGGGTGCGAACGGCCAGCCTGGCGCCAGACGGCGGAACCGCGAGCGACTCGAAAGCAGCCGAGTCGCACGCCTCACTCGTCAGCGTCGAGTAACCAAGCTTCAATCGCCCAACAGCGAAATCGACATCTGCGGGAACGAGTAACTCGACGGGAGCGGGCCACTGCGGATCAGCGACTCGGTCGCCGTACAGCGCAATCGCGCGGTCCCGCACATAGGCCCAGCGCCCGCCTGGCAGTTGGATCCAACGCCCGGCCGTATTGTCGGCCAACGCGCGTTCGAGCGCTCGCCAATGCGACTCGCCGAGCTGGCGGGTCGACCGTCCGTCGGCCCGCAGCGCGGCGTTCATGACTTGGCGCAAAGTCCCAGCGGGCACCGCGCGCCGATCCGGGGCCAGCGGCATTCGAACTCCCTGCGCCGAACTCACCATCGGCTCGGCGGCCGGCGTCGCCAGCGCACCCGCGCGCAGTAGCGCCTTGCGCGTCCCCGGATAGATGTTGTCCAACAGAGGAATCAACTCGTGTCGAACGCGATTCCGGCGAAAGTCGGACAGATCGTTGGCCGGATCGCGGTGTACGGGCAAGTGTCGGTGGCACGCGTACGCTTCGATCTGGCTGCGCCACACCGTCAACAGCGGACGCAGTATCCAGCCGTCATCGAGACGCATGCCTTGAAGGGCGCTGGGTCCCCCACCGCGGGCGAGGTTCATCAGGATGGTCTCCACCTGATCATCGGCCTGATGACCCATGGCCACCCGGGCGACGCCCAATTGCGCACCCGCGCGGCGCAGAAAGTCGTGCCGAAGGCGGCGGGCGGCCATTTCGCGGGACTCACCCCGGTGGGGCGTGGGCCGCGCGGCGCGCTCACTCGTAACCGCCACGCCCCTGGCGCGGCACGCGGTTTGCACGTCCGAGGCAACAGCAGCACTGCTGTCGTGCCAGGCATGGTCGAAGTGCAGGACATGGAGCGCTGGTCCCCCGCGCTCGCGGGCGGCTAGCAGCGCATCCAACAAGACTATGGAGTCAGGCCCGCCCGACACCGCCACGGCCAGCAGATCGCGCGCTGTCAGCCCGGCGGTGCGGACCGTCGCCCTGAAAACAGCGTCCCGCACCAGACGCACCGCTTGGCGCGGAAGCTGCCGGCTAGCCGGTGCTTCCGAATCCACCGCGTGACGGGGCATCGGGCGTCTCTCGTTCGTCCCACGTAGCCACGGCAACGGACACGAACACACCTTGCGCGATTCGATCGCCTCGCTTCACGACAACCGGACGGTCCGTTGGGTTCCAGACGTCTATGTGAATCTCATCCTTCGGACCAGCGTAGTCCTGGTCAACGATGCCGATGGCATTAGACAGTCGCAGTCCCGTGCGACTGGGTGTGCTGCTCCGCACCGCCACCAGCAACATGTAGCCCGGCGGCGTCGCCACGATAAGGTTGGACGGAATCCGGGCCATGCCGCCGGGCGCGATCTCAGTGGTTACGCGCGTCGTGAAGTCGAACCCCACGGAGCCGTCGGTGGCGTACGCAGGCAGGGGGAGCGACGAATCGACGCGAGTAATGGGCACGCGCATAGCGAGGCGAGTCTACGCCGTGCGTCGAGTATCTAGCCGCCGGTAAAGGCCTCCAGCCAGGCACCGAGATGGCCAAAACGCACTGGCGGCGGGGGGTCCGGTGGCGGCGGCTCCAGCGGTACCGGGGTAGGAAGCGGCCCGCCGCTCAGGTCGTCCATGATTATGATTGCGCGGTCGCCGGGATCGATCAGTCCCAGATCACGCTTGGCGACTTCTCGTAAGGCGGGCAGCGATCTGGCGTAGGCCAGTCGTTCGCGGAGTTCCGCGTTGGATCGCTCGACACGTTCAATCTGCGTGTTCAATTCCTCGATGCGCTCGTTGGCTGCGACGTAGGCAGGAGAGTTCGTGGTTTCGCGCACGACCACTGCTACAAGGACCAGCACTCCGACCAGGGCCAGAACCTGGCCTAGCAGGCGTGCACGGTCGTTGGTTGGCGAAGTGGCCGGCGCCTCCACTATTCGACCGTCACCGACTTGGCGAGATTGCGCGGCTGATCCACGTCAAGACCCAGCCAGACCGCAATGTGATACGCGAAGAGTTGTAGTGGAACCACGCTGACTATGGGCGCAATCAGTGGCGGTGTCCGAGGTACGGTGATGACTTCCTCGGCGATGCCCGCGTGCAAGTCATCCCCTTCACTGGCGATCAGGATCACCCGGCCGTTACGAGATCGAGTCTGTTCAACGGCGTTCAGGATCTTGGGTCGCAACTCGTCGTTCAGCGCCACCGCGACAACCGGGATGTCGGGCGCCACCAGTGCGATTGGCCCGTGCTTGAGTTCGCCGGCGGCAAAGCCCTCCGCGTGGATATACGAGATCTCCTTGAGTTTCAGCGCGCCTTCCAGCGCGATTGGGTGGGCCAGCCCACGTCCCATGTAGAGAAAATTGGCGGCGTCGTGGTAACGGCGAGCCAACTCTTCGATCTGATTCTCGATCTCTAAAACGCGCGCGACCGCCAGGGGGGCGTGGGCAATGTGGGCCAGTCGGCGCGCCAACTGGTCCGGGGACAGGGTGTCGCGCAATACGCCGAGGTGACAGCTCAGCAGATACAGCGCCCCCAACTGGGATACGAATGTCTTGGTTGCGCAAACGCTGATTTCCGGACCCGCGTGCAGGTGGAATGCGGCGTCGGCGGTGCGCGTAAGTTCGCTTCCCACCGTATTGACCAGTGCCACGACAGGCGCCCCGTCGGCCCTTGCACGCTCCACCGCCAGCAGCACGTCGGCCGTCGCACCCGACTGCGAAATCGCGATCACAAGCGTTCCGGGAGATAGCGGCCCAGGTCCGTAGGCGAACTCCGAGGCAACCTCGGTCGTAGCAGGAAGCTGTGCCAACTCGCGCAGATAGCGTGCGCCGACCATGCCGGCAAAGTTCGAACTGCCGCTGGCCACAATCACCGCTCGCTCTATGTCTCGCGCGTCAACCGGCAACTGAAAGTCCTGAAGTCGCAGTTCGGCCGGTTCCAGCGTGACCCTGGGGCGAATCGTGTCAGCCAGCGTGTCAGGCTGTTCGTGGATCTCCTTGTGCATGAAGTGCCGGTGGCCGGCTTTCGCTGCCGCCATTGGACCCCAGGGCACCGAGATGAGACGGCGATCCCGCGGTCGGTTGTTCAGGTCCTGAAACTCGGCGCCATCGCTTCGGAGTGTCACGATCTCGCCGGCTTCCACGACTTGCAGGTTCCGAGTGTGACGGACGACCGCCGGGAGGTCGGACGCAAGAAACGCTTCGGAGGCGCCATGCCCGACCACCAGGCCGCCGGCCGCACCTACGCGTCCGCCGACCAGCAGGTCCGGCTCGTCGGCTGCCAGGGCCAGGACAGAGTGGGCACCGGCCAGGCGACGAAGCGTGCGTCCCACCGCATCGGTCAATGGCAAGCCGGCGTCGCGCTCAACGCCAATGAGATGTGCGATGACCTCCGTGTCGGTCTCCGAGTCAAAAACGTGCCCATCGGCCAGCAATTCGGCTCGCAGCTCCGCCACGTTATCGGTCATGCCGTTGTGGACGATGACCAGGCGACCCGAAGCATCGGCATGGGGATGCGCATTGGCATCGGTCACCGCCCCGTGCGTTGCCCAGCGCGTATGCCCGATGCCGATGGCGCCAGACATCAACCGTTCGTCGACGAGTGACACGAGGTCGTCAATCCGACCGGCGCGACGCCGGACGCTCAATCCGTCCGGGGTAAGTATCGCCAGTCCGGCCGAGTCGTACCCCCTGTATTCAAGGGCACGCAACCCGTCCAGGATTGCCGGGGCAGCTGGCCCATCGCCGATATAGCCAACGATGCCGCACATGGCGCCGTTCTCCGCGCAAACTGTTAATGGGCCGTTCGGCCCGCGGAACCTGCGCCTCCCCTGCTCAGACCATACCGCTCACCACCCGCAGCGGCAACGCGAGATCCGTCAAACCACGACCCCGGCGGCCCGCGGCGCTAGCGTGACGTCAGGTACCGCGCCGCAATGTGTCACCACCAGAGTGCGCAACAAACCAGTCGAGCGTGCGCGAGACCAGATCCACACGATGCGCCGGCTCGGAGATTCGGTGGAATTCGCGGGGATAGCGCACGAGGGAGGTTTCGGCGCCCGCCGCCTGCAGGAGCGCATATAGCTCCAGCCCCTGGGCAATGGGTACGCGCCGGTCCTCCTCGCTGTGGACCACCAATGTTGGGGTTGAGGCGCCCGCAAGGTGCTGCACCGGCGAGCGGTTGCGGATGAGTTCGCGCTGTTCGAGTGGTGAGCCCCCAAACTCCCAATAGACCCAGCTTGGAATGTCGGTCTGGCCGAAGAAGCTCTCCACGTTGGTCACCGCATTCACGGCAACCGCGGCGACAAACCGCTTCGTGTGTCCGATGGCCCAGGCAGTCAGATAGCCGCCGTAGCTGGTACCGGTAACGAATTCCGGAACGCCGTTGCAGCCGGACGTGGCCAGCCACGAATCGAGCGCCGCCAGGCAGTCCGCATAGTCGCCGCCACCCAAGTCCATGCGATCGGCCAGAACGAAGTCAATCCCATATCCGTGGCTGCCTCGAAAGTTGGGATGCACCACGGCGAGTCCGTGCCGGACCGCCGTCTCACTCTCCGGGCGGTACTCATCGGCGGATCGACTGTGCGGGCCGCCATGCGGCCAGAGGATCACACCCCGTGGTGGGATGTCGGCCGGCGCCACGGCCAGACTCTCAATCGAGAAGCCGTCGCCGCGGTCGAACGTCCAGATCCGGGACTGCGCCTTGCTTGCAATTCCGTGGTGCGCGGAGCGCCAGCGCGATCGCCCGTCCGGCGACAGCAGCTCGGTCTCAGGCGGCAACGTAGCCGCCTGCGTGACGCAGGCGATCTCGCCGCTACAGCCATCCACATCTGGCAGGCTGGCGTGCGGCTGCTCCAGGGCAAGCACCTCGGGTGCGGCACTCTCGGAAGCCCGCATGAGCACGCTGCGCGTGCCATCCATCACGGCGACGATCCATGAGTCATCGGGCGCCGTCGCCGCGGGCGACTCTGGGTCCACGCTTCGATCAAGCCCGCCGGTCAGCGTCCGGCGGTCGCTTCCGGTCGTGTCGACGGTCGTCAGCTCCATGTTGACGGCGTGCGGTCCCGTCATCGGCGCGGCCAGATAAGCAATGCGCCGACCGTCCGCCTGGACGGCCGGTACGACGGCCGCGTGCGAATCGGAGACCAGCGGCTGCTCTGTCGACCCGGCGGTATCCGTCTTCCAGATCGCAAATGGCTGGGTCAGGCTCGCCACCGCGCCTTCCTCGTGTCCGCTGCGATTGGACACAAAGACCACGGACTGGCCCTCGGGCAGCCATATCCCGGCGCCGCTGTGATACGCGTCCGAGGTCACGGGGCGCGGCGGTTCGTTGCCGTGAAGGTTGTGCACCCAGAGGCGGATTCGCTCGACTTCTCCCAGGCCGTCGCCGTCGTTGCGGGGATTCACCGCCGGGTCGGGCGGGTCTTCAGGATCAGGGTTATACGCGGAGTACAGCAGCCGATCGTCAGTTGGAGACCAGGCAAACGTCCTGAAAAATGGGAGCGTGGCCAGTCGGCCGTGTGGGGCCTGCTTAAGGTCGATCTCTCGCCGCGACCCGTCGAGTCCGACTACGACGATGCGATCGGTCTCATCGTCTGTCTCGGCGTAGGCGAGACGCGTTCCGTCACTCGACCAGGTAACCGGGGGATCTCCCTTGGAAATCCCGTGAACAAGCCGTTCCGATCTTGCGCCATCAGCATCCAGGATCCAGAGCTCACTGGATGTGCGGTTGGCCTCAACGTCCGGAACGGCGACCGTGTACACGAGGCGCCGGCCTATGGGCGCCCATCGAGGACGGGTGGCCGTGGGTGCTTCGAACAGTGCCCGAATCGTGCCTCGGTCCAGTTTCATGCCGGTGCCCCTCAATACCGTCCTACGGAAACGCCACGCGCCCGAATCCAAAGCAGCGCGGGCAGCGCGGTGGACGGCCGCTAGGACGCGCGGGTGGTCCGCCGGGATCAATGCCTGAGCCGTCGCACACGGGACAGCGTCGCGAGAGCAAGCGTCGCAGCAGCCGCCAAAAGAGCCCCGACAGGCGACCGCCACCGGTGTATCCCGGCGGCCGAGCGGTTGGCGTAGGGCCGGCGGAATTCACGCGGCAGCCGGGATGCCGCGCCGCAACCCGCGCCCTGGCGTAGCTCCTGTATGTCGCCCGTGGTCGACGACAACCACACCATTCACGATCACCATGTCGATGCCGTCCGGGTAGTTCGTCGGATCGTCGAAGGTGGCGTTGGACTTCACGCGCGGCATGTCGATCAGCACCAGGTCGGCGGCCAGGCCCGGCTGGATGAGGCCGCGGTCGATCAGTCCAAAGCGTCGGGCAGGCGCCGAGGACATGTGGCGGATCATCTCTTCAAGCGACAACGCGCCACGGTCGCGCACGAAGTGTCCCAGGAAGCGCGGGTAGGTGCCATAGGTACGCGGGTGCGGCGAACCTCCCGTCAGCAGGGCGTCCGTCGAGCAAATGTGCCCGGGATGCCGCATGGCCATTTCGAAGTCAGCGTCGGTGGCCGAGTTGTGGATCACCGCCGCCGCAACGCCGCGTTCGGCGATCACCAGGTCAACCAGCAGGGTTTCCGAGGCGACGCCACGTTCGGTGGCGATGTCCGCCAGGATGCGGCCCTCCAGGTGACGGTTTGTCGGCGACGGGACGCTGGCCAGCCGGACGCTCGAACCGTCGAGCCGTCGCCCGCTGTCGGCGCTTCGCATTTCCGCCTCGACGCGCGCCCGAGTCGCCGGGTCAGCCAGCCTTGCCAGCATGGCCGGCACCCCACCGTCCAACACCCAGTCCGGGAACGAAAAGTGCATCAGCGTGCTACCGGCGGCCCAGGCGTAGGTGTCGAACGACACCGAGACGCCCAGGTCGATCGCCCGGTCGGCTTCGTCATGGTTGACCCACCAGCTGTTGTCCTGGCTGTTGAAGTGCGAGATGTGGACCGGGCACCTGGCGCGACGGCCGATTTCCAGCGTCTCGCGGATGGCCTGGCGCATTCCCAGCTTGTAGCGCATGTGCGTGACGTAGGGCGCGTTGAAGCACCCGGCCGGTTCGCTGATCGCCACCAACTCATCCGTGTTGCTGAAGGTGCAGGGGGCATAGTCCAAGCCGGTTGATACCGCTGCAGCGCCGTCGCGCATCGCCTCATGCGCGATCTGCCGCATCTGCGCCAGTTCCTCCGGCGCGGCCGGCCGGTCTTCCCAGCCCAATACGGCAGCGCGCACGCAGCCGTGGGGCAGGTGGTGGGCGACGTTGACCGCGACCTTCCGGTCGAAGCTGTCCAGCCAGCCGCCGACAGTCTCCCAGCGTCCGTCCACATCCGGTTGGCCATTGAGCGCGTCGAAATAGTCCAGGAAGGGCTGGCGGTTCTCGGCGGCCAGCGGCGCGTAGCCGATACCATCCAGGCCGGTGAGCTCGGTGGTGATGCCCTGCCGAACCTTTGGCTGATGGTCCGGTCGGTCGAGCAAGAGCAAATCGGAGTGGGTGTGGACGTCGATAAATCCCGGCGCCAGGACGCGGCCTCCCGCATCGATCTCGCGCGCGGCGCTGTCCTCGACTCGCCCCGTCGCCACAATCGTTGAGCCGTCCACGGCTACATCGCCGCGCACGCCGGGCGCGCCGGTGCCGTCCACAATCAGCGCATCCCGAATGCAGAGGTCGTGCATTAGATCGTCAGGTGGAGTCGCGCAGGTGCGAGGCATCGTAGTCGGCGGCGGTTCCGGCGGCGAACGCACGGAGCCGACGCACGGCCTCGGCCTCGGCTGCAGCCAGGAACTCGACAGCGACATCGGGGCCAAAGAGACGGCGCCCTATGGCCGCGCGCGCCTCAGCCTCGCAGGCGGATTCCACGGAACTCACCTCAAGCCCGTTCAGGGCAGCGATGACCCGGCGCAGTTCGCCGAGCGGCAGGGCGGGGTCGATTGTGCTCACGCCGGAGGCTTTGCGCTCGAGCAGCCCGGAATCCGCAATCGTTGTCAGGCCGTCGGCTCGAAATGCCGCGAGAAACTGAAACGCCGCAGCCAGACCGTACGGCGGCTGGGGCGACCCAGCCTCTATCGCCCAGGACAGCCCGCCAATTGCCGAACCGTCACCCTGCACCGCGTGCTGGCCGAGCCGAGCCACGAAGACCTCGTCGGCGGCCAGGTGGGTCAGGTACCCGGCCACGAAGGCAGTCTGGCATCCAGTGAGCGATGCCGGATTGGCAAGCTCCGGGTAGGCGAAAAACAGCCGACGCGTGGCCGTTCCCCAGGTGCTCGAATCGCGAAAGCTGTAGAAGTGCGTGGCCTCGCGGGCGGCTTCGTCGCGAACGCGGGCGTCGGGCGCAATGGCACCAGCGTAATAGGCCGGCTGAAAGCCCCGGGCGATGTTGCGCAATCCAGCCGGCGCCGTCTCCAGCGCCGCCAGGGCCACCCGCATGTGCGCTCGCTGTGTGGCCAGGGACGTCCCTCGTTCCGGTGCGCTGTCACAATGCGGTCAGACCTCACGATTGTAGGAGGCGCTTCAGGTGGCCATTCACGCCGGACACACCGGAATCGTGGTTCAGGATCTGGACCGGGTCGCGCGGTTTTACAGGGATGTGATTGGCCTGTCCGAAGCGCGCCGAATCAGTCGGCAGGGCACGCCGCTGGACGCTTTGCTTGGCCTCACCAACGTGCGCCTTGAAGTCGTGTTTCTGGGCACACCCGACCGGCCGGCGGCTATTGAACTGTTGAACTACGTCCGTCACCCCTCGGCGCCCGTCCAGCGCCAGCCCAACACGCACGGCCCGAATCACGTGCACTTCATCGTCCATGACCTGGACCCGATCCTGGAACGCCTCGATTCGGCCGGCATCGAGTCAATTGGCGGTCCAGTCGCCTGGTTCGATACTTGGACACGAGTGCTCTACACCCGCGACCCGGAAGACAACATTGTGGAACTGACCGAGATCCCTGAAGGCCAGCCGATTCCCTACGCGCCGGTAGCAAGCTGAGACGGAACGCGCCTCCCTGCGCGGTGACTGATGCATGGCCTTACGGCGGCTGCGACCCTTCGTAAGCTAAGATTCAGTCACCAGTTGGGCGGCAGAGGTACAACCATGGCCGCACAACCAGACGCACTGGACTACGAACGCCGCCTCAGCCAAGTCGAGACTACGCTGCCACACTTGGCAACGAAGGCCGACCTCGCCGAGCTTAAAGCCGAACTGCACAAGCTCGAAACGCGTCTTATTCGCTGGATCGCCGGCCTTGGCCTTGGCGTGGCCGGCACCCTGACTGCAGTGCTCGTCGATCGGTTTGCTGGCTGAAGTCGCGCCGCCTGTTCGGATCAGCCCGTAGGCGCTATCACGGCCTCGGCCCTGCCGGACTCCATCGATTTCAGGACTGCGTCCTGCACGGCGGCGGCCTGCCTTGCTCGATCAAAGTCCAGCGACTCGCCGCGCGTAAACGCCTCCACCGCGCGAACGTGACCGGCGAACGGTCCATCCAAGTCGAGCGGCGCGGATTCTGAATCGTCGAGCCGAAGCGCCGCCGAGGCTCGCCCGTCGGCGTGGATTGAACCGTTGGCGCCAATCAGCATGGCGCGGTCGAAGGGCTGCCCACCCGAGGATGCCGCGCCCACGTCCAACACGGCCGTAAGGCCGCGTTCGAACGTCAGGATGGCCGTCACGTAGTCAGGCCCCTCCGCGCCGACGGCCTGGCCTGCCGCGTACGCCGTCACCGCCGGGCGACCCATCAGATCGAGCACGGCAGCCAACTCGTCCATCAGGGCGCCCGCAAGTTCTTCAGGACCAGCCGGCGCCCAGCGCGTCCAGCGCAGAAAGCGCGGGGAGCCGATTCGCCCGGTGTCCAGCGACGCGCGCAGCAGGCTATGCGGTGCGCGGTGGAGGGCGGGCGCCAGCACGCTGACACCTGGTCCTCGCTCCGCCCGCAGCGTCGATAGCCCCGCCGTCCCCGCCACGGCCGATGCGAACACCGCGCAAGGAATCCCGACGTCGGTCGCGCTTCCTGCATGGGCGGCTGTCAGCACAATCGCCTGCGCGTCGGGGCGCTGGAAGCCAGCGATGTCCAACGAAGGCGCGCCGACCAGCGCGTTTGGCAAGTCCGCGTCACTAGAAGCGTCGGCGGCCAAGAGTAAGCGCATCGAAGATCCAACCTAGCTGGGCTTGTACGGCTAGTGTGGCCGTCGACGGCGTCTCTCTGCAAGCAGCCGCCGTCCGCAGCCAAACAACACCATGTCCGAAGGCGTCGAGGCAATCTGAGGCTCGGTGCCGGCCAGTGCGGCCTGGCGTCACGCGGCCCCTTAAACGACCGGTGGGGGCCTCGCGGCCCCCACCAGGCGGATTACGACGTCAAGCCGGAGCTACGACTTGATGCCGGTCAGCGCAATTCCACGCACGAACTGCTTCTGTGCGAAGAAGAACACGATCACGATTGGCGCCACCGAGACGATGGACGCCGCCATTAACATCTGGAATTCCGTCCCGTATTGGGTACGGAACCACCGGATGCCCACGGCGAGGGTCAACTTCTCAGGCGTCTGGATGAAGACGAACGGTTCGAAGAACTCGTTCCACTTGTTGATGAAGTTGAACACCGCCACGGTGGCGATTGCAGGTTTCGATAGCGGAATGACGACGCGGAACAACACCTGCAAGAGGTTCGCGCCGTCAATCTCGGCTGCCTCATCCAGCTCCACCGGCAGCGTTAAGAAAAACTGCCGCAGGATGAAGATGTAGAAGGCCTGTCCCCAGAGGTCCGGCAGGGCCACCGGCCACAAGCTGTCCAGCAGTCCGACAGTGCGGAACATGATGAACTTGGGCACGATCGTCACGTGGCCCGGCAGCATCAGGCTCGCCAGGATCAGCACGAACAGCTGATTACGGCCCGGGAACTGCGTTCGCGCGAAGCCGTAGGCGACGAAGATGCTGATCAGGGTCTGCCCGAACATGCCCAGCGCGACCAGGATCAGGGAGTTCACGATCCAGTTCGCGAACGGTCCCGTCTCCCACATATCGATGTAGTTCTGCCAGATCCAGGGATCGGGCCAGATCTGCGGCGGCTCTTCAAAGAGCTTGTCCAGTCGCATGAACGACGTCCGCACCATCCACAGGAAGGGGATGGCGTACACGAAACTGCCCAGCCAGAGAATCAGGTACGTCAATACCCGACCACTGATGCGCATCGCGCGGATACGCGCCGGCGTACGGATGCGGACGGATGACGGCATCCCGGAGGGATCCGATGGTTCTACAGTTACCGTTTGCTGCGCCATGGTCCCTCCTACCCGGCCCTTTCACCCTCGTAGTACACCCAGCGACGCGCGGTCAGGAACTGCACGATCGTCAGGAAGAGGATGACGAAGAACAGAATCCAGGCGATGGCCGAGGCGTAACCCATCTTGAAGAAGCGGAACCCGTTCCAGTACAGGTACAGCAGCAGGAACAGGGTTGCGTCGGCCGGACCGCCCTCGGTGATGATCAGGGCGGCCGTGAATACCTGGAATGACCCAATCACCGCCAGCACCATGGTCAGGAAGATCTGCGGCGTCATCATCGGGATGGTGACGTGGCGGACCTTGCCCCACCAGCCGGCGCCGTCAATTTCGGCGGCCTCGTACAGGTGCTGAGGAATACCCTGGAGCCCCGCCAGGTAGATGATCATCGTAGTCCCCACGGACCAAAAGCTCATGATGATCAGCCCCGGCATGGCCCAGGTCGTTGACCCCAGCCAGTTGGGCGCCTGAATGTCCAGCGGCTTCAGGAAGATGTCCAGGAAGTTGTTAAGAAGTCCGTTGGGCTGCAACACCCAGTACCAGAGCACCGCGGTCGCAACGCCGGTTGTGATGGAGGGCAGGTAGAACGCCGTTCGGTAGACGGCAATGCCCTTCACCTTGCGGTTGAGAAGCCCCGCGATGATGAAGGAGATGATCAGAACGCCCGGCACGTGGAACACCACGTAATACGCCGTGTTGTACACGCTCTGGACAAATCGGGTGTCCTCACCCGAGAGCAACTGGGCGTAGTTTTCAAACCCCAGCCACTTGATGTCGCCTACCAGGCGCCACTGGGTGAAGCTGAGGAAGAACGAGAAGAAGAAGGGTCCCGCCAGGAACAAGATGAACCCAAAGAGCCAAGGGAGGATAAACAGGAACCCTTGGGTTTCCTTCCATGTCCAGCCCAGAATGCCGCGCCTGCGTCTTATCGGCGTGGGCGCACTGGCCATGTCAGTTGCGGTCATCGCACCTCCTTCAAATCCGAGCGTCAGGCCCCGTTTTCGTCAAAGGCCGCTCGGCCCCCAATTAACGACGCCCGCCAAAGCGGTGGCGGACCGTACAGCCACCACGGCAGGCACGTCAATACGATGTGCGCGAATTCTACCGGCGCGCGCGCGCGGCGGACATTAGGGAATCGCCGGAGTCTCAGCCGTCCAGCGGATAGTTGAAGCTTGCGTCACCAATCCGCGTGAACGACCACGTGTCGTCCTGGCCGTTGCGCCGCACGGCCAGGACCGGCGGCCCGTCGGCCGTTGTCGAACCCCATTCGATCTCGGCGTCGTCGCCGTAGACAAATGCGGCGGCACTCCAGAAAGCTTCGCCGCTGACTTCGGAAATGAGCGTGCTGCGCAGGTCGCTGGCCGGATTGCCCGGCGAGCGCGCTGTAATCAGGCGCGCGCCAGCGAGCGGCGCGACGGCGGCGATCAAGGTCGCCGAGCCCCCCCCAGCCACCGGAACGTCCAGCCGGACTGTGGCGCCCTGCTCGGCCGTCCAGCCCTGCGCGTCGCTGAGGTGGACGTATGACTCGTTGTCAGGAAGGTCCGCCGCACTCGCGTCGCCACAAGGCCATCCCGAAATCTCGCCCTCGTGATGAAACACGATATGTGCCCGACGAGCCACAGGCGCCTCCACACGGGTCAGCACAATGAAGTAGCCGTCGCGCGTCAGCACGACGCGGCGTGCGTAGACGGCGGCGTACGGTCCTTGCTCCCAGTGCACCTGGGCATCAGCGATACCGAAGTCGTTGCCGCCCAAGGGCCGATACCGCAGCGCTTCGCCGGTTGCCGGCGGCTGCGCTTCGCCCTCCAGCAGAATCGTGGAATGGCTCAGCGTATGGCGATACCACGAGTCATTGATAGCGATCCCGTAGCCCGGCGTGCCCAGATCGGCCCCCCAACGCCGGCCGCCGCCGTAAATGCTGAGCGCCAGCTTGTCGGCGTGCCCGTGCCCGCCGCCGTGCGGCCCGTACTTGAGCAGCAATTCGCCCTGAGAACCCACCGGAAGCTGCGGGCGCAAGACAGCAAATCCGCTCGCCGACTCGTTGCTTTCGACCAGCGGCGGCGCCGCCTCCTCCGATACTTCGTCCGGCCCGTACAGAAGGGATTCCACGTTCGATCTCGGCATGGAGCCGTAGGCGCGCGTCAGCACCGCCTCAAACTCGGGCGCGCCGTATGTGCCGGCGGCGATTTCATAAAAGCCGGGGCCGTTCGGAATGCCGTGCCCCACCTCGTCCGTGACGCGCGAGTGGTACCAGCAGTCATTGATCGCCGGCACGTAGTCGTCCGGATAGGCGATCCGCAGCGGCGCCTCGAACATCCGACGCATCGTCGGATTGCCTACCGGGTCGCCCGACAGTCCCTCGCGCGCCTGCGCGAGATAGAGCACCGCCCCGAGCGTGTAGTAGTGGTAGCTGGAAGCGCCCTCGTACCAGTGACCGTCGTCCAGCACACCACGGGCGAGTTGATCGGTCAGTCCGTAGGTGTCGTCAATGACCGTTCGGACCAGCGCCTCGTCGCCCAAGGCGGTTCCCAGCGTAGCCAGCGCCGCGTTGAGCCAGTTTTCATAGTTGTGGATGCGCGGCGTGCGCTGTGACTCAATGTGCGCGGCCGCCGGCTCCAGCAGCCGAGTGCGCAGCTGGTCGCGGTCGTCAACCACGCCCGGCCAGATCCAGTGGCAGGCCCAGGCAATGGGAATGGCCCAGACCGACTCGTCAAGCGCGGAATAGGTGATCTTGCCTACGCTCGGATCGTTGCGCGGGCTGTGGACGTCGGGATAGATGGCGGCGTACTCGGTGAGAATCTGGCGCGCCGCGTCCAGGTGCTCGCGATTCCCTTCCAATCGCCATAGCAGCGCCAGCCGGTAGGCGCGTTGGGCCATCCGGCGATTGGCCGTCCAAAGCCAGGAGTCGTCAAAGGGCTGGCCCGTCCAGACGCGGCCGCACACGGGGCACTTGTGCTGGGTTGGCGTGTGCTCATCGAAGATCAGTTCGGCCGCATCGTCCGGGCAGAAATACGAGTGGTAGTAGCCGCCGTTGCGGGCCACGGGCCGCAACGGACTTTCCAGCGCCGCTGCCGCTTCGTCGCGCAGGTCCTGCATGGCCTCGGCAAAGGCCGGCGATTCGTGCCGGGCCAGCGCCCGTTCCAACGGTCCCGCCGGCAGTCCCAGTTCCCATCCGGTCACACTGAACTCCCATCCAGGCCGTAGGCGGCCATCGTCTTCCGGGCGATTCCCGCCCAATTCAGTCCCGCGTCCACGTCTCCCGCCGCGCGAACGGAGGCTTCGGGGTCCAGGGCCTGCGCGTCGAGCAGCGCCTGGCGCAGCGCACCGGGATCGTCGGGGTCATACAGCACCGCAGCCGCACCGTCGCCGACCAACTCCGGCAAACAGCCCCGGCGCGGCAGCACCAGCGGCGTGCCGTGGCCCAGCGCCAGGATCGCCGAGCCCGAGGTCAGCGTGTCCAGGAACGGCAGCACTAGCACATCGACCGCTGCCATAACCAATTGCACTTCCTCGTCTGCGATGTGCCGCAAGTGCGCAATCACTCGCTCGTCCGCAATCTCGGTCGTATGCAGCGGTCCGTGATAGTTCGGATGCAGCGCACCGGCGATCAGAAGGCGCAGTCTGTCGCCCTCCAATGATCCGAACTCCTCGATCAGTTGCTCGACGCCCTTGTACGCCCGAATGTTCCCGAAGAACCCGTAGACGAAGGCGTCGTCTGGAATGTCGAATGACCGCCGCGCCTCCGCGCGCGTGGCTTCGCGTGGATAGGCGTCGGCAAACGACCCGTGCGGAATCACGTGCACGCCCCAGCGCCGGCCAAAGCGACGCCCCAGCACCGACTTCGCGTACTCGCAGTGACAGATCACGGCGTTGGCCAGCGTGGTGACCACTCGACGCGCCACTTCCCCGTGGGAAGCACGGATCTGCTCATGCGGAACCACGTTGTGCATAGTCCAGACGATGCGGAGTCCACGCAGCCGCGCCACGAGCAGCATGGCCGCAAACGCCAGCAGGCGCAGCACGGCCAACAGCGGGTTGGGGTGCTCGTAGAAGGTCGGGTTCCAGTTGAAATGGACGATGTCGAAGGGACGCGGGAACTTCCAGACGAAGCCGAGGTTGCCCGACCGCCGAACCTCAACCCGCACGCGATGCTCGGCCAGCGCTTCGGCCAGCAAACCGGCGTACGGGTTCGACCCGTCCAGCCGCCAGTTCAGCGTGGTCGCGCTCCAGAAAAACACGACGCGCGCCACGGGGTTCGTCACCCCATTGGTTTCGGCCAGGGTCATGCGTCCGCCTGCGAATGGGCTGAGAAAGCGAAGACGCTACGTGCGTCGCCCGCGGGCGCCGCGAATATCACGGCCGTCCCTAAAAGCCGATACCGGCCGACGAGGCCTTGCTCGGATTGAGCTTGAAGCTTCCGCTTCGTTCCTGACCGCAGCCGGAAGCCACGGCAATCGCGACGATAAGCACAACGGCGGCGAGCATGCCGGCCACGCGGCGCAATGAATGAGTTCTGATGGCTCTTCGCATGTCAACACTCCCTCCCACGCTGCCGCAGCCTACCCGGTTGGCTGCGACGATTCACCGAGTTCGTGGGCGTAGGCAAAGATCAGCGGCGTCCCACCGGTGTGCAGAAACACCACGGTGTCCCGCTCCGTCAGGTCACGGCGCCGGACGTCGTCCAGCAGGGCGGCAAACGCCTTGCCCGTATACACGGGCTCCAGAAAGATCCCTTCGGTCTCGGCGACCAGCCGAATGGCATCCAGCCCCTCCGGCGTAGCTTCGGCGTAGGCGGGGCCAACGAATGCCTGCGAGTTCCAGATGTCCTCGGCACGCACGCGCACGTCCAGCCCCAGGAGTTCCGCGGTGGCGTTGGCCATCGCCGCCTGTTGGGCGGTGCGGCCGCCGTCCACGACGAGCGGGCTGAATCCGCGAATGGCGTAGCCGGCGCCCAGCGCACGGTTGCCAAGCTCCAACCCAGCCTGAGTGCCGCCGCCCGAGGCCACGTACAGATGCGTGACGTCGGCGCCCAGAGCCTGTGACTGCTCGTGGATCTCCAACACGCACTCCACGTACCCAATCGAAGTCAGCGGGCCGTAGTCGATCACGTAGGGCTTGCGCCCGGCCGCGCGCAACTCATCCGCCGTAGCCGCCAAGTCGGCCTCGTGGCCGAACATCCCGTCGCGACCCGTGGATCGTACGTCGGCGCCCAGGATGTCGAGCAGGAGCCGATTGCCCTGCAGTTCATCGCCGTGCGGCCCCTCGTTCAGCACCAGCACTACGTCCATGCCCGCGCGTCGAGCGGCGGCGGCGCACTGGCGCGCGTGGTTGGACTGCATCACCCCGCCGCCCCACAAGAGCACGTCGCAGCCTTGCTGGAGAGCCGCGCCGACTTCGAACTGAAACTTGCGGTTCTTATTGCCGCCCAGCCCGTGCTGGGTCAGGTCGTCGCGCTTCATCAGCAGCCGCGGCCCGCCCAGGTGCCGCGTCAGATTCGGCAGTTCCAGCAGCGGCGTCGGCAGCTCGGTCAGGTGAAAGCGAGGCAGCGCATCCAGGCGGCGCCGCAGATCGGCCGCGGCGTAGACGGTCGGCGCTTGAGCCATTGCCGAACTCCTTCCCGCGTCCGTCGCGGCCGGTTGAATCCTCGTCCAGCCGAAGCCTACCGCCTGAGGGCTCGGACCATTCACCGAGCATCGCCGCTTGCGAGACCGTCTGGGCGCACCCGAGGCTCTGCGGGGTTGAATCCTGGCCGGTGGCCGCCTACAGTCTGACCTCCGAACCTTTGGGCGCGTAGCTCAGCTGGTTAGAGCGCCACGTTGACATCGTGGAGGTCAGAGGTTCGAGTCCCCTCGCGCCCACCACTGTCGAGCAACGCGTCCGGATCCCCTGTAGCGGCAGCGACCTCAGGCTCGCTGGGGAACCGGGCTCCAACCGCGCTCCTCGCGCCAGCCACGCCCTACACCCGAAAACCGGTCCAGCCCCAGGCCCCGGATGTCGATGCTCGACTCGCCATGGAGCACCAGTTCGCTCACGACTTTGCCCGTGGCCGGAGAGATTCCGAAACCGTGGGCCGACGCCGTGACCACCACGTAGTTGCTCGGGCACTCCAGGATGTCGATGATCGGCCGATAGTCGGGCGCCTGTTCCACCACCCCCGCCCAGCTTCGGATGACCGGAACATCCGCCATTCCCGGAAGCAGCTCAGCCAGCCGCCTGGCGATATTCCTGATGAGCGGCGTATTGGGCTTGCCGGGACTGGCGGTCAGTTCCACGTCCGCCCACTCATGGGCCCCGCCGCCAAAGATCAGGTTTCCCCGGACGGCTTGGTGTCCGTAGAGCCCGTTCCCCACCAGGGCGATCGGGAAGCGCAGCTCCACCGGGGCGGTCGCCAGGATCTCAACCCGTGCCGGCGCCACGGGTACGTTGGCGCCCACCAGCTCCGCCAGCAGCCCGGTCTGTGGCCCGGCCGCGCCGATCACGAACTCGGCCGCGAAGTCGCCGGCGGTGGTCTCGACGGACGCGACCCTGCCGTCGACGATCCGAAGGCCGGTGACCGTCGTGTTCTGGTAGAGCCTGCCTCCCAGGTCTTGAAGCGCCCACGCGTACGCCTGCACCGTGAGCTGGGTGTTGGCGTGACCGCCGTTAGCAAAGAAAAGCCCTCCGAGCGTCCGCTCCGTGATTCCGGGAATCATGTCCCGTATCTCCGGCGGCTCAACCAGCGCCACGTCGATGCCGTGACGCAACGCCACGTCCCGCTCCGCCAGGAGGTCGCCCATCTCCGCTTCCGTCACGGCAACCTGGAGCCGGCCCTCCTGCGTGAACTCGGTGGGATGGCCCAACTCCTCGTCCAGCGTCGTCCATAGCTCCGTGGCTTCCACGGCCAGCGGGATCAGCAGCGGCTCGTCAACCCGCTCGCTGACCATCCCGCCGTTGCGTCCGGAGGCTTCGCCCCCGACGATCCCTTTGTCGACGACCAGGACATCCTTGCCCGCCTTGGCCAGAAAATAGGCTGAACTCAGGCCGGAAACTCCAGCCCCAATGACGACAACGTCTGCGCGGTCTACGGACATGTCTTCACTGCGCGCGTCCGGACATCGGTCTCCCCTATCCCAGGACCTGTTGCGTTGGGCTGAACCACTTGGCCCATTCGTTGCGCACCTGATCCGGCTCGTCGTGCGGCCACATCACCCGCAGTGGGAGCGGCCGCACGGGTGGCCGGTAGGACATCACGGGCATGTCGGCGACGTCGGTTCCCGACGCGTCCGCGAGCAGCAGCGCGACCTGCTCTCGGCATAGCCGTCCCTGACAGTGGCCCATTCCTGCCCGCGTCAGGCGCTTGACCTGGTCCGGGTTGACCGGAGCATCCTTTGCCAGGGCTTTGAGGCTGGGACGGCTCGTTCGCTCCGTTTGCCGGTTCAGGAATCGCGGCGGCCGCAGGTCGATGAGATCCGCACGGGTGACTTCCTCGCACGGACACGCGAAGACATCAGGTCCCCCGACGTTAAGCAGCGCCCGGAGCCACCGCCTCCAGTGAGAGTAGGCGTCGTACGGTTTCGAATCGGTTCCCGTCGCTTTAAGATCATTGCGCCGGGCAACCGCCTTCGGGGTGTCGATTGCGCCGAGCGACTTGGCCGCGGCAACCCCGGCCAGGCGGCCCTGGTTTCGCGCAATCTCGGCGTCGAGAACCATTCCGTCGTGGAAGCCGGCAACATCCCCGGCAACGAACACGTCTTCGAGGCTGGTCCGCATCCAGTCGTCGTGGACCGGCACGTAACCCCCGAGTTCGGGATCGAATGCGAGGTCGCAGCCCAGCAGACTGGGCAACTCCACGTTGGGCGCCAGGCCAATCGCCAGGCAGACGGTGTCGGCGACGATCTCTTTTTCCGTGCCGCCAACCGGCTCGCAGTTGTCGTCGATCTCGACTAGCACGACAGACTCGATCTCGCCGTCTCGGCCGACTGCCTCCCTGACGGTGTGGGAGGTGTAAAGCTTGACGCCCTTGTCCCGCAGCGCCGCGGTCAGGGCTCTTTCCCCGCGTGCGGATCCGGACACGTCCACGACGGCGGCTACCTCAATGCCGCGGTCCAGTGCCATCTCGGCCGTGCGAAGACCCAGATTGCCGGTGCTCAACACCACCATGCGTCGCGAGGCCAACGCCTGGTAGTGGTGTATGAGCGAGTGCGCTCCGTTGGCCCCCATGGCCCCCGCCAGATTCCAGCCGGCAAAGCCGACGCCCACGTCCCTGGCGCCGGTTGCCACGATCAGCCGGTCGTACTTCACCAGCCACGACCGCTCGTGGTCGGCGAGCCCGAGTTGCGGACCTTCAAGAACTCGGCTGGTATCGGAATTGCGAAAGGCGCCCCAGACGCACGTTCCAAGCTGGACCTCGACGCCGGCAGCATCAGCCTCAGCCAGGGCATCGTTGGCCGCGGTCATCCGCTCCAGCATCTGGGCCTTGTTTCCCAGCGTACTCACGAACCGTCGGCCGAAGAACTGCGGAACATTCAGCCCGGCCATGGCCGTTGGAATCGGGTTCTCATCGATGAGCGTGACCTGCACGCCGGCCCTGGCCGCCTCGATGGCGGCAGCAGTCCCCGACTCCCCCGCGCCGACAACCACCAGCGGTCTGGACTCCATGTCAGATCCCTCTGCTCACACTCGAGCAGTTCTACCTCACACTTGCATGGACATGTGCGGCCTAGGCGACCTTTCGCGGGGATGAGGTCCTGGCCGGCAGAGCGCCTCGCAGAGCCCTGGTGTAGTCGTGCCCGAATCCACAGCAGGTGCCGATGACCTGGGCTCCCATGTCGACCCAGGCGGCGGCCTCCCGCGTCAACTCCTCCACGGACTCTTCGTTGCTCACGGTGCTGTCCTGCCAGGTCGCAAGATAATCTTCTCTGCCAGCATCGGGATAGACGACGACGGGTCCGGACCACTCGTCCAGCACGACCTGGAGCGCCGCCGTCGTCTCGTCGATCCGGCTGTGGAACACCCCGAGGACGTCGGGACCCACCGATGCGATTTCGTTGACGCCTTCGGCGAGGCTCTTGTTGTCGTCGACCGGCCGCCAACTTTCCTCCCAGAGCGGCATTCCCAGGCCGCCGCTGTAGTGGCGCTCGTCACCGAAGCTCATCCTGACCGCGTGCCCGTCAGGTGCGATGGAGGCCGTAAACGCCACCCACACCGGTAGTCCCGTGGCCTTCGCTGCTTCGGCGGCAATCGCCCGGGACTCGTTGTCGGCCCACAGATTTTCGATCAGAAAAAAGTCCACACCGGACTCTGCCAGGATGTTGGCTTGTTCCTCGGCGTACGCCCTCAGCTCCGGCGCCGATAGGCTGGCGCCATAGCCGTAGCCAGTGCCGCCCAGAAGCGTCCCGGTTCTGCGGTCGCGGACGGGGGTGCGGCACGAGATGGAACCGGCGACGCTGATCGGCCTGTCGACAGCGGCTCGGGCTATGGCTTCCAGCGCCGCGTCCACGGCGCGCACGTTGACTTCCCGAACCAGTTCGCTGTACCCGGAGGCCTCCAGCGCTGGTCGCAACGTGTTGAACGTGTTGGTGGTGACGATGTCGGCGCCGGCTCTGATGTAACGCTCGTGCATCTGCCGCACCGTTGCCGGGTGCGTGTAGCTGCCCGGGCCGCACCAGGCCGCCGGGTGCATCGGCACGCCCATGGCCTGAAGCTCAGTCCCGATGGCCCCGTCGAGAATGACCACTTCACCTTGGTCAATGCGGCTCTTCAAGTCCTCATAGTTGGCCATGACCCGACTCTCCGTTGTGGCACGCGCCGCTAATCGTCATCTTCCCATATCAAACTATTCGGTCCGTGACAGCGAACCGGCTTGCAACGAGCCGATGGACCTGAAATTTCGCAGTACAGTATTTGTGGTCCACCGGCACCACTTGATGCGGCACGCGGAAACTGGCGCTAGTAGCGCGGGGCCTTCTGGCCGGGGCGGTGGCCACCGCTGTGTTGTCCGCCTGCAACGGGGCGTACGACGAAACGGTCGTTCTGCGCCTGACCGCACGTGCCGCGACCGTCGCAAGTAGTCCGCCCCCGATGATCACCGGCGCCCCGCGCGCGTCCCGGCCGCTGCCTTCCGCGATGCCGACGCCAGAGCCTGCGGTACGCAGGCCACCAGTGTCCGTAGCTGTGACTCCCGAGCCCACGCCAACCCTGTCGCCTAGCCCAACGCAATCCCCGAAACCGGCGGTCGACGTGGATCTGGACGGCGCTCCAGGTCGACTGGCATCAGTGATTGATGGCGACACGTTCACCATTGCGACGCGGTCGGGCGAAGTCACGGTCCGAATCCTCGGGATCGACGCGCCCGAGTTCGACGACGTTGGCCAGCGCGAACTCGCCGAACAGGCACGCGAGGCCTTGCGCACCCTCATCGGCGGCGGCCCCGTGCGACTCGTCGCTGACGCGGAGTCGAAGGACGCCGGCGGCCGCTTGCTACGGCACGCCTTCCGGGGAAACCGCTTGCTTGCCGCCGATCTGGCCCGCCAGGGCTGGGCGCGGTCACTGCCGATCGCACCGAACCTGGCGCAGCAGGACGCCATTCACCGCGCCGTCGTTGAGGCGCGGGCGGCCGATCGAGGCATCTGGGCGCTGAACTCCGCCAGCGTCACGCTTAGCGTGGATAAGGTCCGAGAAGTTGTGACGCTAACCAACACAGGTCCGGCGCCGCTACAGATCGGCGGATGGTGGCTGGTCAGCTTGCGTGGCAAGCAGGGCTTCCGTTTCCCACTTGGGACCACCATAGGCCCGGGAGAATCTCTGCGAGTCGTAGCCGGTCAGGCGGCAGGCGTTCATCGCTTCCAGCACCGCAATGTTTGGAACAACAGTAGTCCCGACCCTGCGGAACTCCGACGTAGCGACGGCCGCATCGCTGCCGTCTGGGATGACTCTGGGTCGGGCGAATCCAAGCGCTGACTGTGTACCTGCTGGCGACTCAGCAGGACGTTCGCTTTGGCCGGCTCTACACAGATTCGACCCACGACTCGGCGAAGGCGAGGAAAGCGCTGGTGATGGTCTGGTCGCCGACTTGACGAGGGAACACCACCCCAGGGATCTGCTGGCCGTTGATGGATAGGGACGCATGGGACGCCGACTGAAGGAC
This sequence comes from Chloroflexota bacterium, assembly GCA_028874175.1. Classification (GTDB taxonomy): domain Bacteria; phylum Chloroflexota; class UBA11872; order UBA11872; family UBA11872; genus UBA11872. The sequence continues at coordinate 71,533 of JAPPLN010000069.1, read as the reverse complement.
CGAGAAGACGTCCATCGCGTTTTCCTGACGCGGCTGCCCGAAGCGTTCCACGTGAAACGGCGTCGCCAAGTCCTTCCATACCGCGCGAACCGTCACGTCGCCGGCCCTGACGGTCTCGGTCCAGCGGCGCGGAAGTTCATCTACGAAGGTAAAGCCTCCGGCCGTGACGATTGGCAAGTCGACTAACGCCTCCAGATCACGATAGAGCGGGCTACCTCGCAGGTACCAGTCAAGCAGCCAGGTGGCCAGGACGGGGTTGTCGGTGTAGCAGGCGTTGCGCGGATCGGCGGCGTTGGAGTCGGCCAGCACGAACACGGCATGCCCCGGGCCGTGTGGGCTGAGCCTGAGCCGAAAGTGATTGACGAGGGCGGCGTCCGGACCCTCCGGGTCTGAACGCAGGCGTAGGACGTGGTTCTCGCCAGCGATGAGGACGCGGCCGGGGTTGTTGATTGGACGTTCAGCCACGGCGGCGGCTTCCCACCGGGACGCGCGTCCACCGCCGGACGGATCTCACAAAGAGCAGCGCAATCGGCGTCGCGACCATCGCGCCCGCGGCCAATCCGGCGTAGGCGCCACGCATGCCGCCGTTGAGCGTCGGGTCAAAGGGTCCGAGCGAGTCTCCGCTCTGCAGGCCGATTAGTCCGCCCACAACGCCGCCCACGATTGCGACGAGCGCGATAAGGCAGATCGAACCTCCGAGGGCGGCCAGGCGTAGGCTGCCCCTCACCTGGACGGGTCTCGGGACCTCGCGGGCGTGCGGCGTCGGCCGCCGTGGCGGAGCGCCGCGCGGCGACGGGCCGCAACGGCCCGTCGGGCGCGAGCGGCGTCGGCCTTGGGCGGCGCTTCCGTGTCGACGACCGGCGGGTTGGGGATGACCTGCCAGAAATTGCCGACTTCGGTCTCCCACGCGTCGAGTATTCGGCGGCCGATGGCGCTGCCGGTGGCCGCCACGTGTTGCGCGATGAGACCCCGCAGTTCCTCGGCAGACTCAGGTGTGGCGACGCGCGCGACGCTCACCAGTTCGGGGTTAAACCGCCTTAAGAACACATCGCTGCGGTCGTAGATGTAGGCCGTCCCTGCCGACATGCCGGCGGCAAAGTTCTTGCCAGTCGGGCCGAGGACCACCACGGTGCCACCGGTCATGTATTCGCAGCAGTGGTCGCCAACGCCCTCAACGACCGTTTGCGCCCCGCTGTTGCGGACCCCAAAGCGTTCCCCGGCCCGGCCAGCCACGAAGAGCCGGCCCGAGGTTGCGCCGTAAAGGACGGTATTGCCCATGATCACGTTGTCTTCGGGCGCGAAGGCGGCGCTGTCAGGGGGACGAACGGTGATGACACCGCCGCCGAGCCCCTTGCCGACGTAATCGTTGGCTTCGCCGATCAGGTCCAGGCGCAGGCCGCGGGTGACGAAGGCGCCGAAGCTCTGACCGGCGGTGCCGTGGAACGTGAGACGAATGCTCTCGTCGGGCAGACCGTCCTCGAAGCCGGCGCGAACGATGGTTCCGCTGAGTTGGGCGCCAACGGCACGGTCGGTGTTGGAGATCGGCAGTTCAAACTGCAGGGACACGTTGGGCAGTGCCGACGTGTCGAGGTGCTCAATGATCTGCGTGTCGAGATGAAAGTCGTGCGGCCGGTCGTTGCGCTCGCGATGGCGGCGCAGCGGCGACACGCGGGTTTCGTCAGGCGGGACCAACAGGTCGTGTAGGTCGAGGGCAGCCGCCCGGCCAGCGTCGAGATCGGGGTCCGGTTCAAGGTATTGGACCTGGCCAACCAGATCGTCGAAACGAGCCACGCCGAGGCTGGCCATGATCTCGCGGACGCCCTGAGCCAGATGCGTGAAGAAACGGACCACGTGTTCCGGCTCGCCGGCAAAGCGTTCGCGTAGGTCGGCTCGCTGCGTGGCCACGCCCACGGGGCAGGTGTTGAGGTGGCACTGGCGGGCCATGATGCAGCCCACCGCCACGGCGGCCACCGTCCCGAAGCCGAACTCCTCGGCGCCCAGGAGGCCCGCAATCACGACGTCGCGGGCGGTCTTTAGTCCGCCGTCGGTCTTGACCAGGATGCGGTCGCGCAGGCCGTTACGCACCAGGACATGCTGGGTCTCGACCAGGCCGATCTCCCACGGCACACCGGCATTCTTGATGGAACTGATCGGCGAGGCGCCGGTGCCGCCATCGTGGCCGCTAATGAGCACATAGTCCGCGTAGGCTTTGGCCACACCAGCCGCGATTGTCCCCACGCCGGACTCGGCCACCAGCTTCACGCCCACCGCGGCGTTGGGGTTGGCGTGCTTGAGGTCGTAGATCAACTGCGCCAGGTCTTCGATGCTGTAGATGTCGTGGTGCGGCGGCGGTGAAATGAGCGGAATGCCCGGAATAGTGTGGCGAAGGCTCGCGATGTAGGGCGACACCTTGAGAGCCGGCAACTGCCCGCCCTCGCCAGGCTTGGAGCCCTGGGCAATCTTGATTTCGAGTTGATCAGCCTTGGAGAGGTAGAGCGGGGTAACGCCGAACCGGCCCGAGGCAACCTGCTTGATCCGGCTGTCGGGTTCTGCACCGTTCTCGTCCGGGGTGTACCAGGTGCGGTCTTCTCCGCCCTCGCCCGTGTTACTGCGCGCGCCCAAGCTGTTCATCGCCTTGCTCAGCGTGCTGTGGGCTTCAGGACTGAGGGCGCCAACGGACATGGCCGTGGTGGTGAAGCGACGCACGATGGTCTCGATCGGCTCGACGTCGTCTATGGGGATCGGATCGCCCTGTGGAACGAAGCGCAGCAGGTCGCGGATTGCGTAGGGATCGCGGTCGTTAACCACGCTGTCGTAGGCGTCGAAATCCTGGGGATCTCCCGTTCGAATCGCGCGGTGCATGGCCTTGACGAAGCCCGGGTTGGCGGCGTGGAATTCGCCGTTACGCCGGTAGCGCGCCCAGCCAATGTCGGCCGGCTGTGGCGGGGCCTCAGGCTCATACGCCTCGGCGTGCCGTGCCAGGGCATCGGCCGCCAATTCCTCGAAACCGATGCCTCCCACCCGCGATGGAGTGCCTGGGAAACAGCGGTCGATCACCTCATCGGCCAGGCCGACGGCTTCGAAGACCTGCGCGCCCTGGTAGCTGCTGAGGGTCGAGATGCCCATCTTGGAAAGCACCTTGCGCACCCCGTCCTCGGCAATGCGCAGATACGTCTGGGTGAGGCTCTCGGATCCGTTCGTCGAAACTGGCTCAAGGCTACTGACGGTGGCGAGGGCGAGGTACGGATTTACGGCGCCAGCGCCGTAGCCGATGAGCGCGCACAGGTGGTGCACGTCCCAGGCCTGCGCTGTATGCACCACGATGCCGGCGCGCAGACGACGCCCGGACTCAATCAGGGCGAAGTGCAACGCGCCCACCGCGAGCGCAATTGGAATGGCCGCCCGGGTCCGATCCATTCCGCGGTCGCTGACGATCAGGATGCGCGCACCGTCGTCGATCGCGCCCAGCGCCTGTCTGACCAACTCGTCCAGTGCCAGTTCTAGCCCAGCCGGGCCCCCGGCGACCGGGAACAGGGCGTCGAGCCATGCTGTGGCGAAGTCGGGGTCCTCCAGCTTGTCAATCCGCCGCAGGTCGTCGTCGCTCAGCAACGGCGACTCCAGGTGCAGCAGATTCGCGGCCTCGGGCGTGGGAACGAGGAAGGTGCCGCGCTTGCCGAGACGCGTCATCAAAGACATGACCAGCTTCTCGCGCAGGGGATCGATGGGCGGATTGGTGACCTGTGCGAAGCGTTGCCTCAGGTAGCTGAAGACGGACGGCTGGAACCGCGACATGACGGCAAGGGGCGCATCGTTGCCCATGGAAAAGACCGGGTCCATGGCCTGGAGCGCCATGGGTTCGAGGATGTGCGTCAGGTCCTCGCGGGTGAATCCCAGCGCGCGTTGCCAGCGCTGCACCTCGGGTCCGGCCAGCCCCTTCTCATTGCCATCGAGGTCGACCGGCAGCGATCGGTCGATCGTGACGCGCTGACCGTGGAACCAGTCGCCGTAGGGCTTGTTCTCAACGAATTCGCGCTTGGCGGCATAGTCGGTGAGCAGGCGGCCGGTTTCCAGATCGACCGCGATCATGCGACCGGGACCGAGACGGCCCTTGGACACGACGTGTGCGTCGTCGATGTCGATCACGCCGACTTCCGACGCCATGAGCACCATATCGTCGTCCGTGACGACATAGCGGGCCGGTCGCAAGCCGTTACGGTCCAGCGAACCGCACACCCAGCGCCCGTCGGTAAAGGCGAGGGCAGCGGGGCCGTCCCACGGTTCCATGAGACAAGCGTGATAGGCGTAGAAGTCCTGCAGTTCAGCCGGCATTTCCCGCGCGTCGCGCCAAGCTTCCGGCACCAGCATCATGGCGCTGTGGACGAGGTTGCGTCCGGACAGGGTGAGCAATTCGAGTACCTGGTCGAGGCTGCACGAGTCCGACATGGCCGATCCGACGCGGTCCGTCATGGGCCGAAGGACGGCCGTGTCAGCGCCGAAGAGGGGATGCTCCAGCCCACCTTCGCGGGCGAACATCCAGTTGCGGTTGCCATCAAGCGTGTTGATCTCGCCGTTGTGCGCCAGCATCCGGAACGGCTGTGCCAATTGCCAGGTCGGACTGGTGTTGGTGCTGTAGCGCTGGTGGAACACCGCCACGGCCGTGCGGTAGCGGGGGTCGCTGAGGTCCTTGAAGAAGTGGCCGACTTCGGTCCCGACGATCAGGCCCTTGTAGACGATGGTGCGCGAGGAGAGCGAGACCACGTAGTTGGCATCCAGGGACTCGGCGCGCAGCCGGCCCTCCAGTTCCTTACGGCCCAGGAAAAGCCGCTGCTCGGCGGGCAGGAGTTCGTTTGGATCCTGGTTGTCGACGAGCAGGAGATGCTTGATGTCCGGCATCGTGCTGCTGCCAGCCGCACCCAACACCTCGCGGTCCAGCGGCACATCGCGCCAGCCCGCCACGCTGAAGCCGCGACGGGCGCAAATCGCTTCGGCCAGCACCTGGGCACGATGCGTGCCGCGCGGGTCGTGCCCGTCCAGGAAAAAAACACCGATGGCCATCCGCGCCGGGTCGACACTTGACCATCCAACATCGGCGTAGGCGCTGACGAGAAGCTCGCGAGGGAGTTGCGTCAGGACGCCCGCGCCGTCGCCCGTGCGGGCGTCGGCGGCAATCGCTCCTCGGTGAGTCAGCGATGCGACCGCTTCCAGCGCTCGCTCCAGGATCCGATGCGAGCGTCGGCCCTGGATGTCCGCCACGAATCCCACGCCGCACGAATCGTGCTCATAGCGCGGGTCGTACATAGCGGCCACGGTAGGGATCCTCTCGATCAGGCGGCTGGTGGAACGACTAGCGCGACGCCGGAGGCAGTGGGTTAGGAAAACGCGCGGCGCGCCCGACCCCGGCGGTGCCGGTCAATCGTCGATGGTCGTTCATCGGCGTGGTGGGCGTTGCAGCTCTCAATAGAAGGCGGACCCGACGGAGCCCACCGCGCGAACGGTATGCGCCGCCAAGGCCAGCGTCATGCGGGATACGCATAGCCTAGCGCATGGGCGGGCAACGCGCCTTCAATCAGTTGGGGCGCCAGCACGTCTGCGCGGCGCAGCCAGCCGAATGTTTCACGTGAAACATCGCCCCGCTCATTTGGGGCCGGTAGGGCCGGTGCTACGATCAGGCGATGCGCGCCTGACCTGTTGCCATGTTCCGCGTGCTCCTGTTGGGGATGCTGGTTGCGACGATCCCGTTTCTGATTTACAGCGGGATGCGTCGGCGGCTGGCGTACGCGATCTCGGTCACGGCCACGATCTACCTGATCGTGATCGGACTACGGGTGCTCACCGGGTTCTGGTGGTTTCGGGAAGAGCTGCAGAACACGATTGGGGCGATTGGGATCATCGTGCTGGTCGCCTCGGCTGTGTATATGGCCATGCGGCACTACGGCGAACGCTCTGTGCGGCGAAAGCTGGCGGAGCGGGAGCGGTCGCCAGACGCGCATCGGAGCCTGATCGATAATGTACGGCGGTCGCTTCGCGAATAGCCGACGTCCAGGGAGCAGCTTGTGGCCTTCACCATCAACGAAACCCCCGTGCACTGGGACGGCGTGGCGCCGCCCGCCCGCATGCCGCCGTGGCAGGAAGTGGTCTGGATCGGCATCCCGGGCTACCCGCGGCGCCTGTGGTTCATCTCCAAGACCGGGATGAGCTGGCAGCAACGGCAGCGCGAGGAGATCATCCGCAAGGGGCGTGAGCTTCTGATGCGTGAACGCGCGGCAGCCGGAGGCGCCGCGACCTGATCCCAATCCGCTGTGAATCTCCAGCTTGAGGGTCTGGCCGCCGCCATCACCGGCGGCAGCGAGGGCGTCGGCCGGGCCATAGCGGCAGCTCTCGCCCGCGAGGGCTGCGATGTGGCCATCGCCGCGCGGCGCCGCCATGTACTGGAGAACGCCGCACACGACATTGCGCAGGAGAGCGGTCGGCGCGTCCTTCCGATTCAAGCGGACCTCAGCCAGGCCGACGACGCTCGGGTCTTCGTGGCCACGGCCGCACGCAGCCTGGGACGACTGGACGTCCTCGTAAACAATGCGGGAGGGCCGGGGGCGCATCGCTTTGACGGGGCCAGTGACGAGATCTGGCAGGCCGATCTGGACGTCAAGCTGTTCGGTGCAATCCGTTGCTCGCGGGCGGCGCTGCCCTATCTGCGTCGGGCCGGAGGATCCATCGTCAACATCACGTCAACCGGCGGCCGCGAGCCGTCCCAGGCTTCGGTCCCCACTTCGGTTACCCGCGCCGCCGGCATTGCCTTGACCAAGGCCATGTCCAAGGAATACGCGGATGCTGGGGTGCGGGTAAACACCGTCATGCTGGGGTCGATCCGCAGCGGCCAGTGGGAACGCCGTTGGGAAGCGACTGGACGGCACGGGACGCTCGAGGGCTTCTATGACCGGGCTGCGGTAGGCATACCGCTGGGCCGGATCGGACGCCCCGAGGAGGTGGCGGACCTGGTGGCGTTCCTGGTCTCACCGCGTGCCGCCTACATCACCGGCGCGGCCATTGCGATCGACGGCGGGCTGAGCAACACGATTTAGGCCCGCCGGCGAACGGTGAATTCCCTCCCAGGACGACTGTCGGGCAGCTAGAAGCCGCGAGCCAGGTCCACCACGTTGTTGAGCGGCTCGCCGCGCAGATAGCGGCGCAGGTTGTCGGTCACAAAGGGGACCACGCGCTCCCCGCGGCGTGGAGAAGCCCCGGCCATGTGGGGCGTCATCAGCACGTTCGGCAGATCCCAGACTTCGCTGTCGGGCGGATGCGGCTCCTGTTCCACGACGTCCAGTCCCACGCCACGCAGCCGGCCCGCACGCACAGTCCGGATCAGGGCGGCCGTGTCGACACATGGCCCGCGAGCCACATTGATGAGGTAGGCACCGTCGGGCAGCGCGTCGAAGACCGCCTGGTTGACGATGTGATGGGTCTGGGGCGTGTAGGGGCAGCACAGGGTCAGCACGTCGGTATCGGGCAGCAAGTCGAGCAAGTCAGCCACCGGGTGGACTGATTGGAGGGCGTCGTCGGGCTCACCGACCACGACGTCGGCACCTCGCACTTCCATCTCCAGGGCGTGATAGCGGCTGGCGACGGCGCGGCCGATGCCGCCCACGCCGACGATCAGCGCCCGCTTGCCGGCCGCCTCGTCGTAGTCATAGCTGTTGTCCCAGCGATGCTCGGCCTGCCTCAGGGCCGAGTAGTGAATCCCGCGGGTCAAGGCCGTCAGCAGGGCCACGGCCGATTCGGCCACATGCGAGGCCAACAGCGCCCGCGCGTTGGTGACGAGCAGGTGGCCGTAGCGGTCGGCGCCGCGGGCGGCGAGGGAGTCGATGCCAGCACTGGCAATCTGCAACCACTTCAGTGACTTCCCGGCGTCAAGCACTTCGGGCTCGACCGCTGCGCCCAGCACGACGAGCACTTCGGCGTCACGAATCTCGGTGACGGCGGATCTCATGTCGTAAACGAAGGCGAACTCGTGGTCCGGAAACAGCGCCGGCATCTCGGTCCACTCGTCCGCCCAGTGGCTGGGCATGTAAATCAGGATTTTCATGTGGTGCGACCCTGGTTGGGACGCCCGCAGTGTAGGGACTTCGGCGAACGCGGGGTTGGAGCTCGCTGCTAGACTTCGCGCGCTTGTCGCCCGGAGGGCTCGAGTGTGGCCAATTCGGGCGTCTTCAAACGAGACGATGCGGGCCGCGGGGCGCGGCGACTCTCGGCCGCCCAGGTGCGGTGGACTTGCGGTCCGAACGAGCTGCAGTTTCAGTCCACGGCGGAGTTGACGCCGCCAGACGCCCTGATCGGCCAGGAGCGGGCCGGACGGTCGCTCGAGTTCGGCGTCGATATTCGCAGCCGCGGGTTCAATATCTACGCCGCCGGTATCCCGGGTACCGGCCGCACGTCAATGATCATGGCCCGGCTCAAGGCTGAAGCCTCCCGCCGGCCCACGCCCGACGACTGGTGCTACGTTCACAACTTTGTCGACAGTCACCGACCGCGGGCGCTGCGGCTGCCGGCAGGCCAGGCGCCGACCTTTCGCACGCGGCTGCGCGACGTTGTGGAGACGTTGCGCCACGACATGCAGCGCGCGTTCGAAACCGAGGAGTATCAGAATCAGCGTGACGCGCTGACGCAGGGGGTGCAGATCGAGCGGCGTGAGGCCTTTACGGGTTTCGAAGCGCACGCCAGCGCCCATGGTTTCGCTGTGACGCACTCACCGGTGGGTCTGCGGGTGACCCCGGTGGAGGACGGCCAGCCGCTGTCGACGGAGGCCTTGAGCGACCTGACCGATGCCGAGCGCGAGCTAATCCAGGCAACCGGCCAGGAGCTGGATGACCGGCTGGCCCGCTTGATGCGGCGACTGCGTCGCCGCCAGCGCGCGGCCCGATCAACACTCAACGACTTGAATGCCGACGTGGCCCGCAGCGTGGCGAGACCGCTGCTGGACGACCTGCGCGAGGAGTACGCCGCACTCCCGGATGTCGCCGCGCACCTGGATGCGGTCGAGTCGCACGTCGCCCAGCATCACGAGGACTTTCTGGAGTCCGACTCGACCGCGCTGCCCAAGGAGCAGCCTGGACCGGCGCGGGACCCCTACCTGCCCTATCGCGTCAACGTACTCGTTACGCACGTACCCGGAACCGGGGCGCCGCTGGTTCGGGACACTCACCCGACCCACCCCCACCTGTTTGGGCGGGTGGAGACACGGACGGAACTGGGCGTAAGCACCACTGACTTCACCCTGATCCAGCCGGGGGCGCTACACCGCGCGAATGGCGGATACCTGGTGCTGAACGCCGACGACCTGTTGCAGTCCGGTGCATCGTACGCGGCCCTAAAACGGGCGCTCCGCAATGAGCGGGTACGAATCGAGAGCGTGGCCGAGGAACTGGGTATGCCACACACAGCGCGGCTGGAACCGGAGCCACTGCCGCTGGACCTGAAAGTTGCACTGGTGGGTCCGCCGGACGTCTACGCGCTGTTGTACGAACTGGACCCTGACTTCGGCCAGCTATTCAAGGTTCTGGCGGAATTCGAGACGGAGATTGAGCTAAACGCGGAAAACACGATGCGCTACGCGCAGTTCATCGCGGCCCGCTGCGCCGACGAGGGCCTGCGGCACTTCGACCGATCCGCCGTGGCGCGGATCGTGGAAGAAGGAGTACGGCTGGCCGGCGACCGCAGCAAGCTCTCCACCCGCTTCGGCGACATCAGCGACATCGTGCGTGAGGCCGAGTACTGGGCACGACGCCGAGGGGGAGACCTGGTCACCGAGGAAGACGTCTGGGCCTCCATTGACGAGCGCATTCGGCGGTCAAACCGGCTGGAGACTCAGATCCGCGACCGGATGGCCGACGGTACGGTCATGATCGATGCCGCTGGTTCGGCTGTAGGGCAATTGAACGGTCTCACAGTCATTGGCGTAGGCAGCCACGAATTCGGGCAGCCCAACCGGATCACGGCCCGGGTGTTCGCCGGGCGTGATGGCGTCATCAGCATCGACCGGGAAGCGAAGCTCTCAGGTCCCATCCACGACAAGGGCGCCATGATCCTGGCCGGGTTCCTGAACGGCACGTTTGGCCTGGACGGCCCGCTGACCATGAGCGCCAGCATTGCGTTCGAGCAGTCCTACTGGGGCGTGGAAGGCGACAGCGCCTCGCTGGCTGAACTGTTGGCTCTGATGTCAGCACTGTCCGATTACCCCTTGGATCAGGGCATCGCAGTTACAGGGTCCGTGAATCAGCACGGCGAGGTGCAGGCCGTGGGCGGCGTAACGCAAAAGATCGAGGGCTTTTATGACCTCTGCGTACGCCAAGGGCTAACGGAGGAGCAAGGCGTACTAATTCCGGCCAGCAATGCCCGGAATTTGACGCTGCGCTGGGACGTGACGGGCGCGGTAGACGAGGGCACGTTCCACATTTACGCCGCTGCACATGTCGCCGAGGCCGTCGAACTGCTTACCGGCCGTTCCGCTGGCACACCCGACACGTTGGGTCGCTTTTCTTCCGACACGGTGTTCGGTGCGGCGCAGGCCCGGCTGGACCAATTCGCCCGGCGTTGGCACGACGGGCCTCCGCACTAGCACACAGGGCTCACCCAGGCATCGCCTCGAAGGCTCGGCGACTTGCAGGACTCGTACGCAATCCATATCATTCGGCAACAGGAACATTCGGTTAACTGATGAAAATCGACGAGTCGGGCGCTCACGTCGCTGCTGAATTGGCAGTTCTTGGTTCGCGCCTCGCGCGCATTGCGCAGCGCTTTGCCAAAACTCGCGAAGCCAGCTTGGGGCTGACGCAGCCGGAATATCGGACGCTGCGCGCGCTCCGTCGGCGGGGCCCTCGTCGAATGAAGGACTTGGCCAACTGGCAGCTGCTGAGCAGCCAAACCATGTCGCAGACGGTCGATCGTCTGGTTGTGGCCGGCCTTGCCACTCGAACCGAGGACCCCGTGGATCGTCGGCATCTCCTGATCGAAGCTACGTCCGAAGGCCTCGGGAACCTGGCCGCCTATGAAGCCGCCTTTGTGGAGTACCTGGAAGGCGCGCTTGACGAACTTGACGCATCCAACCTCGCGGACATTGCCGAAGCCCTCGTTCGGCTGAACGCCGCTATCAGCGCCAAGCGGGAAGCCGGCTATTTCGGATCGCGACCAAGGGCCGTCCATGCGTAGCACCACGATTCTGGCCCGCCTGATCCGCTACGCCCTGCCACACTGGCGGCTGAGCCTGGGCACCCTGGCCGTCACCCTGGTCGGCACGTTTGCCGACCTTGCGATTCCGATGTTCTTGCGGCAGGCCATCGACGGAGGTCTTGAGGAAGGCGCTCAGTCGGTTCTCTACGTCACTGCAGGTCTGGTGGTCGCCTTCACGGCCTTCAAGGGCCTCTCGCAGTTTGGCCGTCAGTTCATGGCCGAGGTATTGAGCCAGCGGGTGGTCTTTGCCATTCGCAATCAGCTCTACATGCACATCCAGAGCCTCTCGTTCCGATTCCACGACCAGACCCGAACGGGCGAACTGATGTCGCGGACGACCAGCGATGTCGAACGCGTTCGCCGCTTCGCGTCGATGGGCATCTTCCAGATTGTGCAGATCTTGCTGGTCACCGGTGGCGTGGCGGTCATCCTGTTTGTGATCGACTGGCAACTGGCTCTGCTGTCGCTACTGATCGTTCCGCTGCTGGTCGGCATCGCCCTTTCGTTTGCCAAGCGCATCCGGCCGCTGTTTCAGATGGTGCAGGAAGCCTGGGCGGACGTGAATGTGGTGGTGCAGGAGAACCTGGCGGGAGCACGCGTGGTGCGCGCGTTTGCCCAGGAAGATGCCGAAGCTCGCCGCTTTGCTCCGGTCAACGCCACGCTCAACGACCGCACGGTCACCGTGATGCGCATGTTCGCCATGCGCGCGCCACTGTTCAACGCCATCCTCGGCGCCGGGCAGGTGGCAGTGCTCTGGTTTGGCGGCTGGAAGGTGATCGATGATCCCAACTTCACCCTGGGAACGCTGGTGGCATTCAACACCTACTTGCTGCTGCTGATGATGCCCGTCCGCATGTTGGGCATGACCATTAACAGTTTTGCTCGGGCCGTCGCCTCCGGGGAACGCATCTTCGACATCCTCGACGAGCGGTCCGACGTGCTGGAATCGCCCCATGCCGAGGCGCTCACGAAGGCCGAGGGCCGCGTAACGTTCGAGCGCGTTGGCTTTCAGCATGAGCACCATTCGGTGCTCAGCGATATCAATTTCGAGATTGCTCCCGGTCAGGCGCTCGGCATCGTCGGCGGTACGGGCTCGGGGAAGAGCTCCATCATCAACCTGCTGCCGCGGTTTTATGACGCCAACGACGGACGGGTGTTGGTGGACGGCATTGACGTGCGCGACCTGACTATCGACTCGCTGCGCGCGCAGATCGGCATCGTCCATCAAGAGCCATTCGTCTTTGCCGACACCGTTCGCGCCAACATTGCCTACGGCCGGCCCGATGCCACCCGTGAACAGGTGGTCACGGCAGCCCGGCTGGCTCAGATTCATGGGTTCATTGAGACGCTGCCCAACGGCTACGAGACCGTGGTTGGCGAGCGCGGCGTCACGTTGTCGGGCGGCCAGAAGCAACGGGTGGCGATTGCCCGGGCGCTGGTGCTGGATCCGCGCATCCTGATTCTCGATGAGTCGACATCAAGCGTGGATACGTGGACTGAGCACGCGATCCAGGATGCGTTGCGAACCGCCCAGCAGGGCCGGACCACGCTGATCATTAGCCAGCGCATCCGCAGCGTGCGCCACGTGGCCGAGATCATCGTGCTTGACCACGGCGCCATTGAGCAGCGCGGTCGCCACGAGGACCTGATCGAGACCGACGGACTGTACCGCGAGATGTGGGAGGCCCAGGAAGCCGAGGCCGAGCGCCTGCGTCGCGAAGCCGCCAGCGCCGGCGCCAGCTCGAGCCCCGTCGGGAGCCCGTCGTCATGATGGGTGGCGGCCGAATGTCCATGGGCCGCTTTGAGGGCGACGCGGCCGCCTACAACCCGCAGGTTACCCGCCGACTGCTGGCTTACCTGCGCCCACACAAGCGAATGATCGCGCTGGCCATTGTCATGGTCTCGATTGGGTCCGGCGCCAACGTTGCCGGACCACTGCTGCTGAAGATCGGGATTGATGAGGGAATCGCGAACCGCGACTTTGACACGCTGAGCACCGTCGGTGCGGTCTACCTGCTCACGTTATTTGTGATGTGGGCGGGCACCTACTTCCAGGTCCGAATCTCGGCCACGATCGGGCAGGCGAGCTTGTTGCGGCTGCGCAACGACCTGTTCGCCAAGCTGAACCGGCTGTCGCTGTCGTACTTCACCCGTCACCCGCTGGGCGCCGTGATGTCCCGCGTGACCAACGACGTAGACGTAATCAGCGAGTTCGTGACGATGGGTGTCGTCTCGCTGGTCACGGATGTCTTCATCCTGCTCATCATCGTGATCATGATGTTCTTGCTTGACGCCAAGCTGGCGCTGGTCACGCTGATCATGCTGCCGGTCATGTGGGCCGCGAGCCGGTTCTTCAGCGCCAAGGCGCGCAACGCGTTCCGCGACGTTCGGAGCACGGTGGGCGATGTGTACGCCAACTTGCAGGAGAGCATCGACGGGGTCCGCGTCACCCAGTCGTTCGGCCGCGAGCGAACGAATGCCTCGCGATTTGAGGCCACCAACCAGGCTAACGTAGCCGCCAGCGTGCGGGCAGGAGCCATCGTGTCCGGGTTCATCCCAGTCATCGACACGATCTCGGCCATCGCTACGGCCCTGGTGATTGTGGTTGGCGGCTCGCTCGTCGTGGGCGGCGACACGAGCACCGGTGTCCTGGTGGCCTTTATCGCCCTGGTGGCCCGGTTCTTCCAGCCGATCCAGCAACTCACGCGCTTCTACAACCAATTGCAGTCCACGATGGCGGCCGGCGAGAAAATTTTCGAGTTGATGGACGAGCCGGAAGAAATCAGTGACTCGCCCCTGGCCGTGGACATGCCGCGCATTACCGGCCGGGTGGAGTTTGACGACGTGACCTTTGCGTACGACGGCGCCGACGTGTTGCGCAACGTCTCGTTCACAGCCGAACCGGGACAGCGGGTGGCCCTGGTCGGTCCAACCGGCGCCGGAAAGACGACCACGATCAATCTGCTGGCTCGCTTCTACGACGCGGATGCCGGCGAGGCTCGGATCGACGGCTATCCAATCCGCTCGGTCACGCAGCAATCTCTGCGAAGCCAGCTCGGCATCGTGCCCCAGGACAGCTTTCTCTTCTCGGGCAGCATCTATCAGAACATTGTGTTCGGGCGGCCGGAGGCGTCGGAGCAAGAGGTAATTGATGCCGCGAAGGCCGTGGGTGCGCACGACTTCATCCAGGAATTGCCGAACGGCTACCAGACCGACGTGCGCGAGCGCGGCGCCCGGCTGTCAGTTGGGCAGCGGCAGCTCATCTGCTTCGCCCGTGCCCTGCTGGCCGACCCGCGCATCCTGATCCTGGACGAGGCGACCTCCAGCGTGGACGCGCGCACGGAACGGACGATTCAGGACGCCCTGGAACGTCTGATGGAAGGCCGTACGTCGTTCGTGATCGCGCACCGCCTGGCGACCGTGCGCGGTGCGGACCTGATTCTTGTCTTCCAGGACGGTGAGATTGTGGAGCGCGGGGCGCACGAAGAACTGCTGGTCCAGCGCGATCTGTATTACAAGCTCTACACCACCGGGTTTCCCGGCAAGGATCAGGTCGAAGTCGGCCAGGCTATGCCACAAGGCCCGCCACGCCGAATGTGGGGCTGATAGCACCCCAACCTGAGTGCAGCCGAGGCCGACGGAGTCTCGCGCCTAGAAGAACATGTAGCGCAGCCAGCTATAGACGTAGCGCGCGCCGTGCCGCCGCAGGGAGATGTGCGAGCGATCGCGCCGGCTGGCGTATTCGTGCGTGGGGACCTCGGCGACGCGGTATCCCTTGCGCAAGAACTTGATGATCATTTCCTGCTCGGTGGTCGTGATGTCTTCCTGGAGCGTGATTGACCTGGCGGCCGCCAGGTCGAAGGCGCGAAAGCCGCTCTGCGAATCGGTCAGCCGAACCCCGAAGCGGTAGTTGATGCCCAGGGTGATGATGTCCTGGCCCATCATGCGCAGGAATTTGTCGAAGTCGCCGTGCAGTTCATCGCTGCCCCCGCGCATCCGAGATCCCGTGGAGTACTCGGCCTCGCCGTTCGCCACGGGCGCCACCAGCGCCGGAATGTCCTCGGGGTCGAACGACATGTCGGCGTCGATTGTGACCAGGATGTCCCCGGTCGCTCGCGCGATTGCCTCGCGCACCGCACAGCCTTTGCCGCGTCCGGCGTCCAGGTAGACGGGAACCTCCAACGCCTCCGACAGCTCCCGTGTGGCGTCCGTGGAGTGTCCGTCCACCACAAACAGATGGTCCGCATGTGGCCGGCAGCCGGTGATGATCTCCTCGATCGTCGCGGCTTCGTCCTTGGCAGGGATGCAGACGGAGACATTTCGTCCGTTTACTGGCATCTCACGCCCGCTTCCGTTTGCTTCATAGACCTCGCCAATTCTGTCCGGCACGGCGACGGGTTTCGAATAGCTGGCCGACCGAGCAGGTAGTGTCCACCCAGTGGCGTGTCAGCGTCCGCGTCAAGCCGGGCCAAACATAGATAATGCCAGTACCCGGCCTCTGACCGCCGCGCATCGGAGTTGGCAATGACCAGAGACGCAAGCGATGGCAATCCATTTCTCGTCCACGGCCGCTGGTACCGTGGCAATCTGCACACGCACTCGACGAACTCCGACGGGGCCAAGTCGCCAGCGGACGCCGTGGCCTGGTACCGCGACGCCGGCTACGACTTCGTCGCGCTGTCGGATCACCATGTCGTTTCCGACACGACGGCCTACGCGCAGCCGGGGTTCGTCACGATTCCCGGCATCGAGATGCATGGCCCGGATCCATATACCGGCGAGCGGTACCACATCCTGGCGACGGGCGTCAGCGGCTTCGAGCGCTCCAGTGAGTCCTGGGGTCCGCAGAAGGCCATCGACCTGGTGAACGCCGGCGGCGGCATTGCCGTCATGGCTCACCCCTACTGGCTGGGCCAGTCCGCCCACGACATGCTGGAGATTGATGGCTTCGTCGGCATGGAAGTCTTCAACTCGGTCACCGACGTCACCCGCGCCAAGGGCTTTTCCGGCGTGACCTGGGACGAATATCTGCTCCAGGCAGGCCTGACCTGGGGCTTTGCGACGGACGACTCGCATTGGAAGCACGGCGCTCAGGGCCGCGGCTGGGTGATGGTCCGAACCGAGGACTTCACGCCTGAAGGGCTGGTCGACGCCATGCGGCGCGGTCACTTCTATTCGTCGATGGGACCCGAGATTATTGACCTGCAAGTCGACGACGATGAAGTTCGGGTGAGCACGTCGCCCGCGGCGCGCATTAGCTTCATCGCCGCTCGTTCCCGGGGATCAAGCTGGCTGGCGGCAGGCGAGCCACTCACGGCCGCCGTCCACGAGCGGCGCGGCACCGAGGTATACATCCGCGTCGAAGTCGAAGACGCGGCCGGCCGAATTGCCTGGTCCAACCCCATCCTGGTCTGACCCCTGGCATCCACCGGCGGTTCGGTGGGTCAGGGATATCTAAGGGTTACGGCGCCGCCGCTTGGACGATGGCTGCAAACTTGCCCGCGTCCAGGCTGGCGCCGCCCACCAGCGCCCCATCGATTCCGTCGCGGCACAGCAGTTCCTGGCAATTCTCAGGCGAAACGCTGCCGCCGTACTGGATTCGCACGAGCTCGGCGGCCTGGAGGCCCTGCACCGCCGCCACGATGTCGCGAATCCAGCCAATGGCTTCCTGCGCCTGTTCGGGCGTGGCGTTGCGGCCGGTGCCGATGGCCCATACCGGTTCGTAGGCAATCACGCAGGCTGCCGTCTCGGCCGGCGTCAGCGCCTCAAACACCCGCGTGACCTGCGAACGCAGTACCCCAAGGGTCTCCCCGGCGTCACGCTGATCCAGCGACTCGCCCACAGCCACGATCGGCGTCAGGCCGCCGGACAGAATGGCCAGAGTCTTGCGCTGCACGTCCAGGTCGGTCTCCCCGAACAGCTGCCGTCGCTCGGAGTGGCCGGCAACGGCGTAGGTGGCCAGGCCCTCCAGCATGGGTACTGAGATCTCTCCGGTGTATGCCCCACTCTCTTCCCAAAAGACGTGCTGGGCGCCGACGGCCACAGGAGTGCCCTGTACGGCTGCCACGACGGCCGCGAGCCCGGTGGCGGGTGGACACAGCACTACATCGACCTGCGCGAACGGCAGGCTCTCGGCCGCGACCGCGCGCGCCAGGGCGGCACCATCGTCCGGCCCCGTGTTCATCTTCCAGTTCGCGGCCACAACGGGCCGTCGGGCTTGTGGCGAAGTCATGCCAGGACACTCGGGGTTCAGGACCACACCAGTCTAGTGGCGTCTAACCCGCTTCCGGCGCTGGCATACGCCGACCGTGGAAGAGCAAGGCGGCAATAGCCAGCGATACGAGGTTGGCCAGGGCTCCAATCGCTAACGGCAGCCCAGGATCAATATCGAGCAGGGTCCCCGCAACAACCGTGCCCGCCAGAATTCCGAAGCTCCACAACGCGTGGACGAAGCCGACAACTCGCCCCCGTTCCAGCGGCGCCGTGCGATCGCGCACCACGCCAAGCACCAGCACAGACATCGTCCAGCCGGTCACGACGCCGGTGATTCCCGTCGCGATGAGAATCGGCGTCGACTGCCAACCGAGCGCCGCTACGATGGCAACCGCGAGTTGCAGGCTCAGCACCAGATACACCGGCGCGGTCCGTCCGGCGCGGTCGGACCAGTGGCCAATCAGGAATTGACTGACCGCCGCCAAGCTCATGCCTACGGTTCCGTACAAAAGGGCCGGTGGCAGGACACTCTCGGTGGCGCGGAACATCAGCAATGGCATCGCCAGGCTCCATACCCCCCAGAATGCGGTGGACACGAATCGCAGCCCGCCCATCAGCCACACCTCGCGCCGCATCAGGACATTCCACGTTCCCTTGTCGGTGCTGCCAACAGGGCGCTTGGGGCGTACGTCTCGCAGGTAGCGCAGCGTGATGGCGGCCGGTACCAGGTTCAGTCCCAGTCCCACGAGCGCATAGGCGCCAAAACCAAACCGGTCAACCACCGGCCCCGCCACAGCCGAACTGGCGGACATCCCGATCGTCCCGCCCAGAAAGTAGGCGGCCGTGGCCACCCCGACCGACTGGCGGCTGGCTGCCGTCAATAGATAGCTTTGACCGGACGTCGAACGCATCCCATGCGCCAGCCCCAGCACCACGGCTAGCGCCACCAGCAGCCACGGTACGCCCGTGAGGAACTGCAGGAGCCCTGCCGAAAACCCGAGAATGCCGATCGCCAGCACCAACCGGTGCCCCAGCCGGTCGGCCAGCGCTCCCGCCGTGACCGATATCAGCCCACCCATCACTGTCTCCAGCGACACCAGCAGGCTGGTGAACGCGGGCGACATGCCCAGGTCGCGCTCGACGTAGATGGGCAGCAGCGCCCGCGCCGCGGCCACCGCGACGTTATTCAGAAATAGGATCGAGACAATCGTGACCAGGGCGGGAGGGACCGAGCCCAGCCGCGCACGCAGCCGGGCGATTACCAGCCCCCTTGATTAACGCTCCCGCTCCTGGCGGGGCCGGTCAGTCTTCGGACGTGGGTGCGGCCAGGCTTTCCGACTTGCCGCAGCGCCCGCACGCCCAGTATCGGTTCTTCAGCAGACCGAACCACCGACGGTATTCGTAGTAGTTCCAGGTTGTCTCTTGGCGGCATAGGGCGCATTCACGCCGCTCGCTGGATCTGACACGGACACTGATTTCGTCGTCGTCGTCGGGCATCGTTCAGTCCTCAGCTACAGCCGCCCGAGCATTGTATCGGGATCGAAATGTGTCGGCGTGCCCGATCAGACTCCCTGTTGCTCATGAAAGGACGGGGCTGGACTCGGATTTCGGCGAGCGGCCGCCGCTCTCGAAGCGATGCGTGCTACGCGATCCGATTTGCTCCGTGCTTCGCGACCAGATTGCAGGCCTGCAGGTAGTGGTCGATGGACTCCCCGCAGTCCGCCCAGTAGCCCTCCAGCACGTCATGCGTCATCTCGCCTCGCTCCAGATAGGCATTGTTCAGGTCCGTCACTTCCAGTTCGCCGCGGTCCGAGCGCTCTAACTGCTCGATCAGGCTGAACGCGTGCGCGTCGTAGAAGTAAATGCCCGTGACCGCCAGGTTTGAGGGCGGGTTCTTAGGCTTCTCCACGAACCGGACGACGCGGTCGCCATCGAGTTCCGCGACGCCGTACGCGGTGGGGTTCTCGACTTCCTTCAATAGCACCTTGGCGCCGCGCGGCTGGGCCTCAAACCGCCGCGCCGGCTCCACGATGTTTCCGCCGATCACGTTATCCCCAAGAATCACGACCATCCGGTCGTCCCCAACAAAGGGCTGCGCCAGCGAAATGGCCTCGGCGATTCCGCCGGCGCCTTCCTGGTAGGTGTAGTTCAGGTGAGTAACGCCCAGCGCCTCACCGTTGCCCAGCAGGCGCAAGAAGTCGCCCGCGCTTGATCCGCTGGTGACGATCAGGATCTCCGTGACCCCGGCGTTCACCATCGCCTCGATGGGATAGAAGATCATCGGCTTGTCATAAACGGGCAGCAGTTGCTTGTTGGTCACACGCGTAATCGGGTCAAGACGCGACCCGGTGCCGCCCGCCAGAATCACGCCTTTCACGTTTCCTCCTCGTCGTCGGCATCGCCCGGCTGCGGCTCCAACAGCGCCTGCACGAACCGCTCCGGATCGAATGGCTCGAAGTCGGTCAGCCCCTCGCCCACGCCAACAAACTTGATCGGAAGACCGGTGGCGCGCGTGACGGCAAACGCGGCCCCACCCTTTGCCGAGCTGTCCAGCTTCGTCAGCACGATGCCGGTCACGTTGGCTGTCTCCAGGAATCCCTGGGCTTGGTGCAGGCCATTCTGTCCGGTGAGCGCGTCCAAAACGAGCAAGACCTCGTGCGGCGCTCCGGGCGTCTTACGCTCGGCTACACGCCGCATCTTGCCTAGCTCGTTCATCAGGTTCGCATTGTTGTGCTGGCGGCCGGCCGAGTCGGCAATCACATACTCCGCACCCCGTGCCTGAGCCGCGTCCAAAGCGTCGTAGATAACCGCGCCGGGGTCGCCGCCCGGCTGGTGTGCGATCACCGGCACGCCGACCCGCTCGGCCCAGATCTGTAGCTGGTCGATAGCGCCCGCGCGAAAAGTGTCGCCGGCTGCCAGCAGCACCTCGTGTCCCGTCGACTTCAGCAAGTGCGCCAGCTTGCCGATTGAGGTCGTCTTTCCTGCGCCGTTGACCCCGACCACGAACACCACTTGCGGCGGCGGCCCGCTGGCGAACTGTGCCTCGTGTCCGCCCAGCGCCTCAGTCAGACGCACCGCCAGCAACTCGCGCGCGGCCTCCGGGTCGGCTGTTCCATCCGCCTGCACGGTCTCGCGCAGTTCGTCCAGCAACTCCATGGTCAAAAAGGGGCCCAGGTCGGCGGCGATCAGCAGTTCTTCCAGTTCGTCCCAATCCGCCTCGCTCAGCTTGGAGCGGCTCAACCAGCGCCGGACGGTCGAAAACCGGCGCCGCGTGGGCTCCACAGCCGGTGCTGGCGCCGCCTCGGTTTCGGGCGCTTCCATGCGCTGCGTCCGTCGCAGCCGCTTCAACAGCACGCCAGCCTCCGATTCAGCGATTCAGGCTGACAATCACCCATCGTCCCAAGCCGCACGATGCGGCCGCCTGATCCGATAACCACTCCGGCAACCAGCCAGCTTCAGGATCGCGTCTGTCCGGCTTTGATCGTCAGGGTCCGCCCAGCCCACCCCGAATGTGCTCGCTCGTGATCTCGCGGCCAGTCAGGCTGAACGATTGTCCGCAGCCGCAGACGGACTGGGCTCGCGGATTGAGCACCTTGAAGCCGCCGTCCATCAGGGAGTCGCTGTACTCCAGCGTCGAACCGCGCAACAGTTCGGCGCTCTCCTGGTCGACGACCACCGTGACCCCATGGGCCGGAATGCTCTGATCCCCATCGCGCGGTCCAGGCTCGATGCCCATGGCGTAGCGAAAGTCGCCGCACCCGGAGTCCACGATTACGCGCACCCGCAGCACGGCGTCGGGCCGGTTTCGCTTGGTCCGCATTCGGTCAAACTCGGCGGCGGCCGACGGCTGCACGACCAAGATCGGCATGTCGGCCATTGGGAGATCCATCAGATCCGGCGCGTCGCTTGTGGCCACGTCGGCGTTCCTTAGCTTCGAGACGCGTCGCGGGCATTCCCACGCGACACCCTGAGCCTACGCAACCCGGCGAGGGCTCGCCACATGTTCAGTGGCAAGCGGTGCACAAAGCTAAGGCTGTGCGGATAGACCGTCGACTCGAGCGTTAAGGCCATCGACGCGAGCATTGAGGGCATCAATCCGCGCGGCAAGCTCGCCGTGCTGGTGGCTGTTCTCCTCGCGAAACTGGCGCAGTTCATTGCGCAGTTCGCTCTGCTGACGGGCGGTTTCGTCGCGCGATTGGCGCAAATCGTTGCGCAATTCGCTGTGCAACTGAAGACTCAACCCAACAATCAGCCCGCCAAGCCCGATCAGCAGCGTCGCGCCCACGCTGAGGATCCCAATCAATTCTGCCGACACGACGACCCTTCTACCGCCCGACAATAGTTTTTTGATTCTACGACGAATCGGACCAGGCCCGTGAGCTGCGTGGTCGAAATAGCCTAAGTCTCTGTCGAGCGGGTAGTCGCGCGGCGCGATCGCGGTACTAACGCGTGCAACACCTCCAGCGTCCGCTCGATCTCTGCTTCGGTGTTCCGGCGTCCGGTCGTCAGCCGCAGGCTGCCCGCGGCCAGGTCCGCTTTGATGCCCATAGCCAGCAGTACGTGCGAAGGCTCGAGTGAAGCCGATGTGCAGGCCGATCCACTGGACGCCGCGATTCCGGCAGCGTCGAGCCCGATTAGCAGAGATTCGCTGTCCACGCCCGTGAAGCAGACGTTGACATTGTTCGGCAGCCGCTCACGGCGGGGCCCGTTCAGACGGCTGCCGGGAATGGCTACGATTCCCTCTATCAGTTGGTCGCGCAACCGCACGTTGTGCGCTACCGAAGTTGGGCGATCGGCCTCCGCGCGTTCCAGCGCGGTACCCAGGCCCACCGCAAAGGCCACGTTCTCGGTTCCCGCACGTCGATTCCGCTCCTGCGATCCCCCGACGATCTGCGGACTGAGCCGCGCTCCGCGCCGTACGAACAGCACACCAACGCCTTTCGGCCCGTAGAACTTATGTGCCGCGATGCTCAGCAGGTCCACGCCCAGCGTGGGAATGTCGATCGGCAGAGAACCCGGCGCCTGCACGGCGTCGGTATGCACCAGCGCAGGATGGTCCCGCAGTGCCGACGCGATTTCCGCAATGGGCTGAACAGCCCCCATCTCGTTGTTGGCGTACATCACGCTCACGAGGGAGGTGTTAGGGCGAACGGCGTTGACCACCACTCCGGGGTCGACAAGTCCCTCAGAGTCCACCGGGACCACGGTGGCCTCGAACCCGTGGCGCTGCGCCAGTAGCTGTACCGTGTGCAGCACCGCGTGATGCTCCACGGCCGTGGTCACCAGGTGACGCCGCCCTTCGCGGGCCGCCGCGAACGCCGTGCCCCGAATCGCCAGCGCCGCGCCTTCGCTGCCGCCGCTCGTGAACACAATCTCGCCCGGATCGGCCAGCAGGACGTCGGCTACCTGGGCGCGGGCGGCGTCCAGTGCGTCGCGCGCGGCCCGACCCTCCGCATAGAGCGAACTCGGGTTACCCGGCAACTCCTCCAGAGTCGTCGCAATCGCGTCCCGTACCGCCGGGTCCAGCGGTGTAGTCGCCGCGTGATCCAGATAGATGCGGGATGCCGCCATTGACATCGAGACGCGCCGCTCGCGCCGCGTTCAGGTCGTGACGGGCGAGGCCTGCGGCAGCGCGGACTCTTCCTGGATTGCGTATGTGCAAGCGCAGCCCTCGCGCGGACCCACTTCCAGCGGAGTGACTTCCGCCTCAACGAGCCGTCGGATCAACCGCAACTCTGAGTCGCAGCCAGCCCGGCACGTGGCGGCCACGTCCCAGATCGGACAGTGATGCGCCGACAGCACGTAGCCCGTCTCGGTTCGGTCGACCCGCGGCATGAAGCCGCACTCGTCCATGATTCGGCGCAGTTCCTGCACCCGCGCGTGAAAGCCCAGGCCCGCCAGGCGCGGCGCAAACCGCTGGTACTGCTTGTCCTCGTGGTGAGTCAGGATTCGCTTCAAGAGATCGTGCCCGCCGAAGGCCAGCACGGCTTCCACGAAATCCTTCGCAAACTCGCCGTAGCCCTGGGGAAACCTCGCGTGCCCTTCGCTGGTCAGTTCGTATTGGTGCCGCGGTCGTCCCGGCCCGCCGCGTACCACCTGCACTCGAACCAGTCGCTCGGCCACAAGCCGGTCGAGGTGTGGGCGGACGGCCGACAGGCTGCTGCCGATCGTCTCGGCAATCGACCGAACCTGAAGTGCCCCTTGCATCTTCAGGGCGTGCAGGATCTGCTCGCGAGGATTTGCGGATTGCTCGGACATGCGCCGCCAGCGCCGGGTCGTTGATCGAACCTACCACCGCCGGATAGCCGCTACCAACTGGTTCCACGTCTCTCGAAGGCGGATTTGACGACTTTTTCTGATTTACACGGAATTTTCTGGAAAAACATGTATACTCACCGCGTCGGATGACAGGCGATCAGCGTTGATCGTCGCGACGCTCTCCGACGAGGCATGAATGCACGCGACGGATGTGGCCCATGAACCATCGCCCGCGCGAGGCCACTGGGCGAACGACCTGGCGTCAATCGATCGCCGCCAGGAAGCCACGAAGCGGGAAACCGGCACGCCTGATGCGGCGCGCGCCACCGGCGACGAGTCGATCGAGGACACCATGCGGCTCTATCTCAACGAGATAAACCGCGTCCCGCTCCTCACGGCCGCCCAGGAGATCCAGCTGGCCAAGCGTGTGGAAGCCGGCGACGCCGCCGCCCGCCGGCGCTTGGTGGACGCCAACCTGCGGCTGGTCGTCAACGTCGCCAAGCGCTATGCCGCCGGTGGCCTGCCGCTGCTGGACCTCATCCAGGAAGGCAACCTTGGGCTGATGCAGGCCGTGGAACGCTTCGACTGGCGCCGCGGCTTCAAGTTCAGCACCTACGCCACGTGGTGGATTCGCCAGGCCATCACGCGGTCGCTCTCCAACGACTCGCGCACTGTCCGCCTGCCCGTGCATGTGGTCGAAGCGCTGCGAAAGATTCGAAAGCTGACACCCGAGCTGGCTCAGGAAATAGAGCGGGAGCCGACGCCCGCCGAATTGGGCGAGGTCCTTGGCATGGCGCCTGAGCGGGTCGTCGAAATCGTCCGCGCCAGCCGCGCGCCCACGTCCCTGGAACAGCCCGTCGGTGAGGACGGCGACGAATCGTTGGCGGACTTTGTGGAAGACCCAGATCCCGACACGGCCGACCGCGCCCTGCTGGCCGGAACCTTGCGCGAAGACCTGCACCGCGCCCTGGCCATCCTTCCCGATCGCCAGCAGACCATCCTGGTGCGCCGATTCGGCCTTGATGGTGAAGAACCTTGGACCCTTGATCAGATCGGCGCGCACTTCGGGGTAACCCGCGAGCGTATCCGCCAATTGCAGGTCGAGGCGCTGCGAAAGCTTAGGCGTTCCAGCGTTTCGCGCGATCTGCGCGACTACCTGAGCGTGCCGGGCATCGACCTGAACTAACCGCCCTGGTTCGGAAGCTCCGAGCTAGCCGATCTCCAGCATCCGGTCGATCGATCGTCGGGCACGCACGCGAATCTCCTCGGGCACCTCGATCTGCTCGCGGTTCTCCCGCAGCGAGGCCAGCACGTGCTCCAGCGTGATTTCGTTCATGTGCGGGCAGCGCACCGAGCACAGGCGCACCATGTCCTTGTCGGGCGCCTCCGCGGCGATGTTGTCGCCCATGCTGCACTCGGTCAGCAGCAAGTAGCGCGGCGCCTCCACCTCGCGGACGTATCGGGTCATCGCGGCCGTCGAGCCTGAGAAGTCCGACACGTCCACGACCTCGGGACTGCACTCCGGATGGGCCAGCACAACCACGTCAGGGAACTGCTCGCGTACCGCCTGGACGTCCTCCACCGTGAACTTCTCATGCACCTCGCAGCGGCCGGTCCAGCCCACGATGTCGTAGTGAACGCCATTGCCGGCCGCCTCGGCGCGCGCGTCCGCCGATACCGGCGCGGTGCTGGGCAACACAATGGTCTTGCCCGTCTCCCGTGCCACGTTCTTCGCCAGGTACTCGTCCGGCAGGAAGATCACCAGGTCGGAATCCAGCGACTCCACCACCTTGGCCGCGTTGCTTGACGTGCAGCACACATCCACCTCGGCCTTCACGTCCGCGTACGTGTTGATGTAGGCGACGATCGGCGCGTCGGGGTAGCGGGCGCGCAGCCCGCGCACGTCCTCGGCGGTGATGGACTCGGCCAGCGAGCAGCCCGCCCGCAGCGCCGGCAGCAGCACGGTGCGTTCGGGATTCAGGATCTTGGCCGTCTCGGCCATGAAGCGCACCCCACAGAAAACGATCGGGTCCGCCTCGGTCGTTGCCGCCACCCGACTCAGTTCCAGGGAATCGCCGGTGTAGTCGCACACCGAGTGGAAGAGCGCCGGCTCCATGTAGTTGTGCCCCAGGATCACGGCCCCGCGCTCGGCCTTCAGGCGATTTATGCGGTAGGCCAACTCGGCCTTCAGGTCCACTTCGAATTCGGGCACGATGCCGTGCAGCTTGGCGCGCAGCGCGGCCCGCGTGGATTCCAGCGTGGCCGTGTCCAGAGTCATGTCAACAACCGCCGGCGCGTCACGACGACCGTCCACGCAATTCTGCGGAGGTGAGCGAGCCTACGGCCCGAGCCGTGGGATTGGTCAAGAGCGCCAGCCCGACCAGATTTAGGTGTCCGCGATTCTCGCACACCACGCCGGCCCGTGGGCAAGCGGTTCAGCGGTTGCGACTACGCAAAGAGGCTGAGCAGGTCCAGGTACGAGTCGTCCAGCGGACGGGTCTTCCCGGCTATGTCGACCAGTGGCACCGGCTCGATGTGCGGTCCGCGCTGGGCGGCCATCTGACCGCGCTGTCCGGCGGCGAGATACCCGACGGCGGCCACGCCCAGGCGCGTGCCGAGCACGCGGTCGAACGTGGTGGGCGGCCCGCCCCGCTGGAGGTGGCCCAGGACGCTGGACCGCGTCTCGATCCCGGTGGCTCCCTCGATCGCTCGGGCAAGGCTCTCGCCTACGCTGCGCGCGGCCAACACGATGTGGCCGAACTCGTCGGTCGCCTGCACCCCGGCCTCGCCGACTTCCAGCCCATCGATCTCGGCGCCTTCGGCCACCACCACGATGCTGTAGTCGCGCCCCTGCTCGTAGCGCCGCTGGACGTGCGCCACAAACTCGTCGCGCGTGCTGCGCTGCTCAGGCACGGCAATAAAATCGGCGCCGCCCGCCAGACCTCCCAGCGCCGCCAGCCAGCCGGCCTGGCGCCCCATCGTTTCCACCACCGTTGCCCGGTGATGCGACATGGTGGTGCTGCGCAGGCGTGCGATAGATCCAGCAATCGTTTCCACGGCGGTGTCGAACCCAATGCACATGTCGGTGCCCGGCACGTCGTTGTCGATGGTCTTGGGGATGCCGACAACAGGTAGTCCGTCCCCGGCCAGCGCGCCGGCCACGGACAGCGTGTCGTCGCCGCCGATGGCCACCAGGCCATCCAGGCCCATGTCGTCGAAGACCGATGCCGCTTTCGCGTAACTCTCGGTCGTCCGCAGCGGGTTGGTGCGTGAACTGCCCAGCAGAGTTCCGCCCACGTCCAGAAAGCTGTCCGTGTTCTCGATGGTCAGCGGCGTGCTGTTGCGGGCCAGCACGCCCGCCCAGCCGTCGTGCAGGCCCGTGACCGACCACCCCTGGTCCAGGCTTGCTCGGGTGACGGCACGAATCGCGGCATTCAGCCCCGGGCAATCGCCGCCGCCGGTCAGAACTCCGATGTGCACAGCCAAACCTCGCGAGCCAACTGTCTGATTCAACCATAACCCCACGCGCTTCGGCGGCGCGCCCGATACCATGATGGTCGTCCGCCATCCGTGAGACGAGCGGTATGGACGTATACACAGCGATCCGAGGCCGCCGCAGCATCACAGGGCTAACTGAGGATGCCCCGTCCCGCGCGGCGATCGACCGAATCATCCAGGCTTCTGTTTGGGCGCCGAATCACCACCTCACCGAACCCTGGCGCTTCCACGTCCTGCGCGGTGTGGCCCGCGACGAGATGGGCGCCATGGTTGCCGATCGCCTGGAATCAGAACTAGACCCCGACGATCCGGCGTCGGCTCCATCCATCCGCTCTGCGCGCGTCCGGCTCCGCCGGTCGCCCGTGGTGATCGTCGTCAGCCAGGTTTGGTCGGACGATCCCGTCACAAACCTTGAAGACTATGCCTCCGTCTGTTGCGCGACCCAGAACCTGATGCTGGCTGCGCACGCTGAGGGTCTCGCCACCAAGTGGCGAACCGGGGAAATGTGCGACTTTGCGGCCTGCAAGGACTTCCTGGGCCTGGATCAGAAGGACCGCATCGTCGGGTACATCTATCTCGGACATCCATCACCCGCAATCGGGCCCGATCGGCGCGAGCGCCAGCCGGCCCAGGTCGAGTGGCTCGGATGGGACGACGAGGACTGATCGAGCTCAGGCGCTCCTAAGGAGGGCGACGCATGGTCCCGGGTAACGAACTCGCCCGCCTGTCGATAACGGAAGTCGGCGCGCTGATTGCCGCCGGCGAGGTGAGCCCGGTTGAGGCCACTCGGAACTCGCTGGATCGGCTGGACCGTTATGCAGGCCCCTTGGGCGCAACCACAGCAATCCTGCACGACTCGGCGCTGGCCGACGCCCGTCGGGCCGAACGCGAAATCCTCGCCGGCGACTACCGTGGCCCGCTCCACGGCGTACCGCTCGGTATCAAGGATCTGGCCGACGTGTCCGGCTCGGTAACAACCGCCGGCTCGACAGTCTTCGGCGACGAGCCGGCCAGCGTGGACGCCGAATTGGTCCGCGGTCTGCGCAAGGCCGGCGCTGTGATCGCCTGCAAGCTGAATTGCGACGAATTTGCCTACCACCCGACCGGCGCGACCTCGCAGTTCGGACCCTCCCGAAACCCCTGGAACACGGAGATCGTCTCCGGCGGATCCAGCGGCGGCACCGGCTCGGCCGTTGCGGCGGCCCTGATCTACGGAGGGCTGGGCACCGACACCGGCGGCTCGATCCGCCTGCCTTCGGCCCTGTGCGGCCTGGTCGGCATCAAGCCCACGTATGGGCGCGTCAGCCTGGAAGGCTTGCGCCTGCTCAGCCCCAGCTTTGACACCCCCGGGCCAATGGCTCGAACGACCCGCGACGCTGCCGCAATGCTCGAAGCGATGGCCGATCCCGTCACCGACGAGACCATCGCCACAGCCAACCGCGCGGCTCACCTCACCAGCGAGATGCCGGTTGGCCTGGAAGGCCTGCGCGTAGGCGTGCCGTCGAACTACTTCTTCGATGACCTCGATCCCGAGGTTGGGCGCATAGTCCGAACGGCGGTTGACGCCCTGGCCCTACTGGGCGGTGACATGGTGCAGGTTGGGATGCCGACAGTACCCGATCTGGCGCTGTCGCAGCGCGGCATCCTCACGATCGAGGCCTACCAAAACGTGCTTGCGGCCACCGACGGTGATGTCTCACGCGTGAACCCAACGCTCCGCGACCGGCTCGAGCTGGGCCTCGACGAGGCCATGCGCCCAGGCGAGGATGTCCAGATCACGCTTGGTCGCCTGCGCAGCCAGCGGGACGACGCCCTGGCCGCCTTCCGGCGGGCGATCGGCACTGTGGACGTGCTGGTGACCCCGGTGTTACAGCGACCGCCGCCCCAGATCGACGAAGCGCTCACCGACTACCACTGGATGCCCAACCTCACCCGGCCATTCAACGCCACTCACCAGCCGGTGGTCGCCGTCCCCTGCGGCTGGACGGAGGCTGGACTCCCCGTCGGCCTGCAGATCGTGGCGGCCAAGTACCGGGAGCGCACCGCCCTGCGCGTGGCCTACGCCTACGAGCAGTCGGCCCACGCGCCTGAACGCCGCTGGCCAGACCTAAAGGCCGCGTAGGCCTGCCCGTCTAGCTCTTCAGACGCACGGCCGTTCCGTAGGCCAGCAGTTCGGCCGTTCCCTGCATCACGTCGGCGGTGTTGTAGCGGACCTGTACCACGGCGTCGGCGCCCAGCTTCTCCGCTTCGGCCACCATTCGGTTCAGCGCCTCGGCCCGCGCGGTCGTCAGCAACTCCGCGTACTCGTGCACTTCGCCGCCCACGATCGTGCGCAGCCCGGCCACGATGTCTCGCCCCACGCCACGCGTACGCACCGTGCTGCCTTGCACGATGTCGATGACTTCGGCGACTTCGCGTCCGGGCACGGTCTCGGTCGTTACGACGATCACGAATCTCCTCCTTGCGATGCCGGTGGCGTTGAGCCGATGGAGTCCAGCACCGCGACCACATCATCCCACCCAAGTTCGGCTGCCCGTACCTGAACCTCCGCCCGGTACGGGAGGCTGACGAGCGGTCCCACACGCTCCACCTTGAGCCCGGCGACAACCGTTGCGAGCCGGGCCGATGTCGCCGGGTTCTGCCCCAACAGTTCGCCGACGGCCAAGCCTCCAGCGAATGCGTCCCCCCCGCCCTGCGCACCCTCGACGGTTCGTGCAACGGTAGGCAGGCGGACCTCGCCGTCGGCCCAGGCCACGTACGCGCCCGCTTCGGCCATGGATACGGCCGCCACGCGCGGTCCTTGGTCCAGCAGTCGCGCCGCGGTCGATTCGGGGTCGGCGGTGCCGAAGACCGCCTGCCCCTCGTCGAGCCCGCACAGAGCCACGTCCACCAGCGGCAACACCTCGTCCGCCGCCGCAGCCGCTGCGGGTCCGCCCCATATTTGCGGTCTGAAATTCAGGTCGAAGGCCACCAGGGCCCCTGCGGCACGACCGCGCTCCGCCAGCCGGCGCGTCGCCTGCCGGGACGAGGCCGAGATCGCTTGTGCGATGCCGTTCAGGTGAACCATCTCCACGCCGTCCAGGTCGATTTGCTCCATGTCCGCCGGGCTCACGGTGGATGCGGCGCTGTGGCGTCGGTAGTACCAGATGCTGTACGCCCCCTGGCCGCCCTGCTCAACGACGTACAGGCCGGTCGGCCCGCCGCCGCGTTCCACATAGCGCAGGTCAACCCCGAGGCCGCGAAACTGTCCGAGCAGGTAGTCGCCGAATGGGTCCTCGCCCAGCCTCGTCACGATTGCACTGGGAACTCCCAGCCGGTGCACCGCCACCGCCACGTTCAGCGCGTCGCCCGAATACGAGCGTTCCAGTTGGGCGGCGTCCGCCAGCGGTGCCGGGCCCGAGAGTTCGATCATCACCTCGCCCAGGCTGACGAGACGTGGAGTGGCGTTGCTTGCTGCCATGGGTCAGATACGAACCCGGGCGCTGCGAGCCACCCGTCGAATCTGCAGCATCGCACCCGTCTGCTTGGCCTGGGATCGCGTAACGGCGCGCTGGAAGAGGCGGTTGGCCTCGATCACGTTTCCGGCTTCGATCATCCTGATCACCTCGTCCAGTGCCGTCACGAGGTCGCTCAGCCCCTCCACGAAGTCTTCGTGGTGGCGACCCAATCCTTGCGGAGGCTGGATCTGCTCCAGCTTCGCCAGCACCTCGGCGTTGGATGAGCGCAATTGGCGATAGATCGACAGGTAGGCGCCGGCATCTCGCGAGCCGCTGGCGATGAGGCTATTGAACCGCTCGCCCAGCACCGCGTCATCGGCGGCTGTGCTATCCCGAAGCTCGTTTAGTTCGGTCAGGTAGGCGGCGACCTCCTGCGCATCCACGGTCTCGCAGGCCGCCCCGAACATCAGCGCGCCACAGGACCACACGCTGCTTATCAGGACCGCCCGCCGACTTGGATGCCAATTCAACGTCTGCGCTCCGATCCCGGCCTTCAAACTGTTGCTACGAGACTACGTGTGCCGCGAATCTTCGCGGTCCAGCCACGGCCCGCTTGTCGAGAACATACAAGCTGGCTGACCGACCTTCCCCTGCTCTCCGGAGAGATGCCTTCGGGCTAAGCAGTATGCAGCCAGTCCAGGCTGAATCTGGCCCAGCGGAGGTGCTCGTACTCGCCCACGCTGCCGGCTTCGTAGAGACAGCCCAGCGTTCCGTCGGGTAGCTCGCAGAGGTCCGAATAGGCGGCCCGTCCGTCGTGCAGGACCCGACCGCGTGACCATGTCTGCCCGCCGTCCGCACTCGTTCGGACCGTCAGCCGCTCGCGCAGGCGGCTGGCGGCGTTGCTGACCACCAGACGGTCCCCGCCCGCCCCCAGCACCGCCGCCTGGCAAATGGGGTCGATCAGATCATGCCAGCCAAAGGCGTCGAAACTCTCGCCCTCGTCGTGGCTGACCGCGAAGGCCCGCCGGTACTCGCCCAGGTAGTTGCGTTCGTTCAGGTAGACGCGGCCATCCGCCAGCTGCGCGGCCATGCACTCGTTCGTGCCCGGCTGGGCTGCGCCCCCCAGCCGCCAGGTCTCCCCGTGGTCGTCGCTCAGGATTACGTGCGAGATGTAGGGATCCGTGGCCCGGTCGAAGTTCTGTCCGATGACGTGGTACGAGGGAATCAGCAATCGCCCCGAGGCCAGTTGCAACCCATGCCCCGGCCCGGTGCCGTACCAGGTCCACGCCGGCAGCTTCACCTCAGCCGTCATCTCCTGGGGTTCCGCCCAGGTCTCGCCGTCGTCATTGCTGCTGGTCAGCCACACCGTGCGCGGCGCCTCACCGGCGCAGATCATAGTTTCAGGACCGTCGGCATTGTTGCGGCAGAACCACAGCCAGATCGTCCCGGTCTCGGTATCCACAACCGGCGCCGGATTCCCCGCCACGTCGCCCCCGCCGGGCACCGCCACCCGCATCTTGTCGAACGTCTGCCCGTTGTCGCGGCTGCGGCGCAGGACCAGGTCGATGTCCCCGGTGTCGTGCTGCGAGTTCCGCCGACCCTCGGCTATCGCCAGCAGCGTCCCCTCGGTCGTGACCACCAGCGCCGGAATGCGAAACGTGTGGTAGCCCAGCGTCCCGCTCGTGAACAGATCCGTCTGGATTGGACCCGCCTTAGCCGTCAACGTACGGAATCCACACGCGCATCGCTCCGGGCGCCCGGTTGGCCCAGGCAAAGTACGGAATCGCGGTGAGTGCGGTCGACCCAGTCAGCCTCGGCTTTGCGCCGTCAAACCGCGCGTACAACTCGTCTGACCGGTTTTGAACCGCAACGCCGGCCGAGCCTCTGATGGTCGTTAGTCCGCCCAGCAGGTCCGGCTCGACCCGGGCTCGCAGATTCGAATCAGGGCCCAGGACCAGCGCGTCCACGTTCGACTCGGGGTGATCCGCGGCCTCGATGCAATAGATCAGCGGCCCCCGCGATATCGCGGCTCGCCCCGTGTTGGCCTGGACCCGCGGGTGGCTCGCCACCAGCCGAACGTCCATCGGCAGCCGCAAGCGCACCGTGGCTCCAGCCGACCAGACCCGCTGAATGATGGCGTACAAACCGGGCTCGACAGGCTCGCGTGTCTCCTCAACCTCGAGACTCGCGCCATCCGCCCACGAGGGGATCCGCAGCCGCAACTCCACCGGCCCGTCCGGGGCATCCTCCACCACCAGCTCCACGTCCCCATCCCACGGGTACCGCGTGGCAATCCGCAACGTCATTGAATCGCCGTCCGGCAGCACCGCCTCCACCCGTCCCGGCACGTACTGATGCACCCACAGCGCGCCCGCCGACACCCCGTAGGCGTACCCCGGCAGGCTCAGCAGCAGCCGCGCGATGTTGGGCGGGCAGCAGGCCGTGTCGTACCACGGCTGGCGTTGATGGCCGCCCACGGTCTGCTGCGCCCCGCTGCTGTGCAGCCCCTGCTGATCGTCTGGCGTCGGCTGCGGATCGGCTGCCAGCGGGTTGGCGTAGAAATACGCCCCGCCGTCCGGCGACACGCCAACCAGCGCCCCGTTGTACAGCGCCGTCTCCAGCCAGTCCGCATAGCGGGCGTCGCCGGTGGCGGCCAGCAGCCGGGCATTCCAGAAGATCCCGCCCACCGCCGCGCAGGTCTCTGCATACGCGCGGTCGTTGGGCAGTTCGTAGTCGGCCCCGAACGCCTCGCCCTGGTAGCGCGACCCCAGCCCTCCGGTCACGTAGGCGCGGCGCTCATACGCGCTTTCCCACAACCGGACTGAGGCCTCCAGCAGCTCCGCCTCGCCCGTATCTATGGCTGCGTCCGCCATCGCCGCCGCCAAATAGGTCAGGCGTACCGAGTGCCCGTCGGCGTCGCATTGCTCACGAACCGGTGCGTGGTCCTGGTGGTAATGCAACCCGCTCAGATTCGGCGGATCCGCCCCTCGCTGGTCCAGAAAAAACACCGCCTGCCGCAGGTACGCGGGATTCCCGGTCTCCCGCGCCAGTTCCACCAGGGCCAGTTCGATCCCCGGATGCCCGTCCGGCTCCGGTCGGCTCTCCGGCCCAAACGTGGCGCAAATGTGATCCGCCACGCGCACCACCACCTCGAACAGTCGATCCACCCCCGTCGATCTCCGGTGCGCCACCCCCGCCTGGATCAGGTGCCCCATGCAATACAGCTCGTGCTCGTCGGTCAGGTTCCGATAGCGCCAGGACGTCCGGGACCCGCTGAAGTACGTATTGATGTAGCCGTCCGGCCGTTGCGCGGCGGCGACCGACTCGATCACGCCATCGACACGAGCCTTCAATGCCGCCGAAGGCGCCCGCGCCAGCGCATAGCTCGCCGCCTCCAGCCACTTGTACACGTCCGAGTCGTTGTAATACCGGCCCTCGAACTCGTCCTCCAGGCGCCCCGCCGCTCGCTCGAAGTTGCGCAGCCGCCCTGTCAGCTCGCACTGCTCGAACTGCCGCTCCAGCCCGTGCGTGCGCATGACCCGCATTCGATCCGCCCAGAACCCCTCCGCCACCTCCACCCCCCCGGGGGGCACTGGCAGAACCATCGCGTGTGGCGAGCTCGCCAGGTCCATAACAGCGGCTGAGTTCATCGACGTGGCGGGTGCTTGGCCTTAGCCCTGTACCGGAACCGACCGCACGCACCGAAACCCCAGGTTCCCGGCGCTGCTGTCCGGCGTGTTGGAACTGCGCGCCGCCACCCGGTAGCGGTTGCAGTACGACCGGTGGCAGAGATACGACCCGCCCCGCAGCACCCGCCGCTGACCCTGCGCCGGTCCCTGCGGATTGCGCCGCTCGGCCCCCAAATGGTGGCTGGGACTAAACCAGTCGGCGCACCACTCCCATACGTTGCCCGAGGTGTTGTACAGCCCAAATCCGTTCGGCTTGTAGGCGTCCACCGGCGCCGTGCCAATCCAGCCGTCGGCCAACGTGTTGGATTCCGGAAACGTGCCCTGCCAGATATTGCAGCGATGCTCGCCCCTGGGCGTCAGCTTGTCGCCCCACGGGTAGCGGCGCTGGTCCAGCCCCCCTCGCGCCGCGTACTCCCATTCCGCCTCCGTCGGCAGCCGCGTCCCCGCCCACTCGCAGTAGGCCAGCGCGTCGTTCCAGGACACATGAATCACCGGGTGGTCCATGCGGTCGTCCACGTCCGAGCCCGGCCCTTCAGGCGCCGCCCAATAGGCCCCGCTTACCGGCACCCACCATGGCGTCGTATCCGGCCGCTGCGGCGTGCGCTGCTTGATCTCGTCCGACGCCAGCATGTGAAACACATAGCTCCAGCCAAACGACTCCGCCTCGGTCCGGTAACCGCTGGCCGCAACGAACTCGGCAAATTGCGCATTCGTCACGGCGGCAGTATCGATCCGAAACGTATCCACCTGCACCGCCCGCACCGGCCCTTCGCCGTCCGCCGGAAACCCGCTGCGGTCCTCCGTCCCCATCCGGTATTCCCCGCCGCGGATCCGGGCCATGCCTGGGCGGCGGCGGAGCGCCTGATCGGTCAGTTGGCTAACGCTCGCGCGGGAATGCGCCGCGTTTTCGTTCGCAGGTCGTCCTGACGCCGGCGAACAGCAGACGTTGTCACCCATGGGCGAGATTCCGGACCGTGTGTGGAAATCTTAGCCTGCAGAATCTCAACATGATGATTGACTGCGAGAATCCCAGTAACCATACTGACGCCAATATCTACACTGCGTTCGCACTCGTTCGACGCCGTTGGGCGGGGCGCACGTAAGTTCAGTTGGAAAAAAGCCGGGGCGGAACCGCCCCGGCTTTTTTCGTACTCGGACTGGCAAGGGGATGGCCCGACTCGCGGTCTTCGTTGACGGCGGATACGTTGCCGCGCTGTGCAATAGGCAGTTTCGTCAGCTTCGGGTAAGGCCGGACATCGAAAAGCTGTCGGGACGGGTCCGTCAAGTTGTAGGCGGCGCGACGCCAGAGCCGGTGGACGTAGTTCGCGCGTATTACTACACCTGCTCGCCGTTCCAGCACGATCCACCAACGGCCGATGACCGCAACCGAACGGCGGGATACCGCCGGTTTGTCGAATCCCTAACGCACCTGCCACGTTTTCAGGTACGAGAAGGCCATTTGCGGTTCGACGGCTTCCGCGAAGACGGCCGACCGATCTTTACTCAGAAGCAGGTCGATCTGCTCCTCGGACTCGACGCAGCGCTGATGGCAGGCAGGCAAGTCGTCACGCACATTGCGCTCATTGCCGGAGACGGCGACTTCGTTCCGGTCATCGACGTGGTGAAGCGTGAAGGGGTTTCCGTTTGGCTTGTTCACGGCCCACGCTCAACCTATGCGTACGACCTTTGGCTCGCTGCCGACGAGCGCCATGAGATTGACGATGCTTTCATGCGCGACATCGCACGCGCCTCGCGTTAGGGACGCTCGCGACTCACGCCATCTCGCCATAATCTCCCACCATGCGCATCACTCGCCTCCGTGCTCACCCCCTCCGCAACCCCGATCCGGGCCGTGAAGCCATTGCCCTCGTCGTCGTGGAAATCGAAACCGACGAGGGACTGACCGGCCTCGGATCCGTGGGCGGCTTTCCCGTTGGTGCGGAGACGATCATCGCGCGCCAATTCGCTCCGCTCTTGGAGGGAGCCGACCCGACGGACATCGAGACGCTCTGGGAACGTCTCTACGACTCGCTGAACCGCCAGGGTCAACGCGGAACCGGCGTCATGGCTCTCAGCGGCGTGGATCTGGCGCTCTGGGACCTGCTCGGGAAGTCGGTGGGCCGGCCGGTGGTCAGCCTTATCGGCGGTGGATCGACGAGGACCGTGCCCGTCTACCTCAGTTCGCTATCGCTGCGTGGACGCGAGGACCCGCAGTCGCTGCTGGACGAAATCCTTGAGGGCCGCCAACAAGGGTTCAACGCCTTCAAATACTTCTCGATCCACGGTCCGGCCCACGGCGAGCAGGGCCGGCAAACCGAGGTGGACGTGCTGCGCGAAATCCGCGCGGCCATCGGCCCCAGTGCAGACCTGATGGTGGATGCCCACTTCGGTTGGGACCTTCCGTACGCCCGGCGCATGCTTCAGCCGCTGGCCGACGTAGGCGCTCGTTGGTTGGAAAACCCGATTCCGATCGAGGACCTGGCGGGATATGAAGCTCTGGCCCGCGACGGCGCGGTGCCGCTGGCGGCGGGCGAGTCCGAACGCACCCGATTCCCTTACATATCGCTCATCAACGCCGGCGTCTACTACCTCCAGCCCGACGTCAATCGAGTCGGCGGCCTCACGGAGACCCTTCGCATTTGCGCCCTGGCCGCCAGCCACCACCGCCCCGTAACCCCGCACCAGGGCTGGCTGCATTCGTGGCATCTGATCGCCGCGCGGGCCAACTGTCCGATTGGCGAGTATTTCCCTCGTCGCGATCCGCTGCCCGGGAATTCCCTCATCTGGGATGCTCTCTCAGGCGAACCCGAAGCCATCCATGGCGCGGTCACGATCCCCAATCGCCCGGGCTTTGGCTGGACGCTCGACCACGCCAGTCTCACCCGCTACGCGCCGGACTGACTACCCGCCTTAGCGGCCTCGTTTGTGACGCCGTGACGTTTCCAGGGGTCTCGGGGCCGTCGCCGATATACTCACCCGCCTGCACGCAGTCCCGTGGCGATGCCTGTCCCGCCGGTTATCGAATGGCGTGACGGTGCGGTCCGAATCCTGGATCAGCGCCGCCTGCCGGATGCCGTCGAGGTGCTGCACTGCACCGAGGTTTCGCAGGTCAACGACGCCATCCGCACCCTGGCTATCCGCGGCGCCCCCGCCCTCGGCGTTGCCGCCGCCTACGCCGTTGCGCTGGCCGCCACCCGGGTCGATGCGCCCGACCGAGCGACCTACCTGGAGCGACTTGACGCCGTCATCGACCAGGTCATCGCCACCCGGCCCACCGCCGTGAACCTCGCCTGGGCCGCCGAGCGCATGCGTGCGGCGGCGCACGAGTTCGGCACCTTGGCCGATCACCGGCCGACCGATGGCATTCGGGACCCTCGCGAGTCCACCCGCCACGGCTTGCTGGCGCTGGCCCACGAAATCGCCGCCGACAACGAACAGCGACACCGCGCCCTTGCCGAAGCCGGCGCCGACCTCTTCGCATCCGGCCAGCGCGTGCTCCACCACTGCAACACCGGCCCGCTCGCCACCGCCGCGAGTTATGGCACCGCCCTGGGCGTCCTCCAGGCCGCCAACCAGCGCCACGGCATCGAGGTTGTCGTCAGCGAAACCCGCCCACTGCTCCAGGGTGGTCGCCTCACCACCTGGGAACTGGCCCAGTGGGGCGTCCCCTTCACCCTCATCACCGACAGCATGGCCGCCGACCGCATGCGCCGCGGGCACATCGACGCCGTCATCGTCGGGGCCGACCGAATCGCCGCCAACGGCGACGTCGCCAACAAGATCGGCACCTACAGCCATGCCGTCGCCGCCGGCGCCCACGACCTGCCCTTCTACGTGGCCGCGCCGCTTTCCACTATCGACTTCGACACCCCCAACGGCGACGCCATTCCCATCGAGGAACGGGCCACCGAGGAAGTCCACGGCTACGGCGACTGGCGCTGGTCGCCCTCCGATGCGCCCGTCGCCAATCCAGCCTTCGACGTCACGCCTCACGAACGCGTAACCGCGATCATCACCGAGCACGGCGTCCACCGGCCGCCCTACCTGGAATCGTTACGCCGGTTCGCGGCGGCCCCTGACGCGGCCGCCTGACATGCGGAGCCACGACTAATGCCTGCAATTGGAGTCATTGGCGGCAGCGGCTTCTACGACATGCCCGGCCTGGAAGACATTCGCGACGAGACCGTCACAACGCCCTTCGGCGACCCCAGCGACTTCATTCGCATCGGCCGCCTGGACGGCGTGGAGGTGGCATTCCTCCCGCGCCACGGCCGCGGCCATCGCATCATGCCCACCGCCGTCAACGCCCGCGCCAACTTCTGGGCGCTCAAGTCGCTCGGCGTGCGCTGGGTCATCTCGGTCAGCGCCGTCGGCAGCATGCGTGAACACATCGAGCCCCTCCACGTTGTCGTGCCCGACCAGCTGATCGACCGCACTCGCCAGCGCCCCATGACCTTCTTCGACACCCCTGGCCTCGTCGTCCACGTGGGCATGGGCGAACCCTTTTCCGCACGCCTCTCCGGCCTGCTCGCCGAGGCCGCCGAGATCGAGGGCGCCCACGTGCATCGCGGCGGCACCTACGTCTGCATCGAGGGTCCGCAGTTCTCCACCCGCGCCGAGTCCGAGACCTTTCGCTCCTGGGGCGTCGACGTCATCGGCATGACCGCGCTCCCCGAGGCCCGTCTCGCCCGCGAAGCCGAGATCTGCTACGCCCTGCTGGCCATGGTCACCGACTACGACGTCTGGCACGAGGGCGAAGAGGACGTATCCGCCGAGATGGTCATCGCCAATCTCATGGCCAACACCTCGCTCTCCCAGCGGGTCGTCCGACGCGCGGTTGGGCAGATTCCAACCGACGGCTCCGCCTGCGAGTGCGCCGACGCCCTGGCCACTGCCATCATCACCGCGCCCGACGCGATTCCGCCCGAACTGGCCGAGCGCCACGACCTGCTCGTGGGCAGGTACCTCAACCGCCCCGAGACGGACTAGATCGCCTGGCATGACCACTTCGGACAAACCCGGCCGCGTGGTCGTCATCGGCACCGTCGGCATCGATGACATCGAAACTGCCCACGAGAGCGTTCAGGGCGTCCTCGGCGGCTCAGCCACTTATGCCGCGCTGGCCTCGCGCCACTTCGCCCCAACCACCATGTCCAGCGTGGTCGGCCACGACTTTCCGACAGCCCACCGCGAACTGCTGTCCGAGCGCGACATCGATCTCAGCAGTCTCGAGACCGCCGATGGCCTTACCTTTCGGTGGGGCGGGCGCTATGCCGAGAACATGAACGTGCGCGAAACCACGTTCGTCGATCTCAATGTGCTCGAGAACTTCGATCCCAGGGTGCCCGCGCACGCCAAAGCCGAGTCCTTCGTGTTTCTCGGGAACACCGATCCGAGCATCCAGCTTCGGATTCTCGAGCAGGTCGTGGACCCACGGTTCGTCGTTGTCGATTCGATGGACTTGTGGATCGAGGGCGACCGCCAGCAGGTCTCGCGCGTGTTTGCGCGCTGCGATTGCGTGGTCCTCAACGACGAGGAAGCACGGCTCTTCGGTGGACACGCCAACATTCCACGCGCCGTGCGCACCATCCTCGACCTCGGACCAACCTATGTCGTCGTCAAGCGCGGTGAGTTCGGCGCCGCCCTGGTCAGCGATCACGGCTGGTTCTTCGCGCCGGCGTACCCGCTGGACGACGTTGTTGATCCCACCGGCGCCGGCGACTCGTTCGCCGGGGCCTTCCTGGGCAGCCTGGCGGCCGCCGGATCTACCGATGAAGCCGCCCTCCGCCGGGCCGTAATCTATGGAAGCGTCGCCGCGTCGTTTACAGTTGAAGCGTTCAGCGTGGATCGCCTCGCTGAGCTCACACGTCACGACATCGATTCGCGCTACGTTGAATTTGGCGACTTCGCCGCCTTCTAGCTGCCAGACCCACGCCCGGAGGAACTCGTATGGCCACGGCCGATAACCAGTCCGATATCGCGGACGCTTCACTTGCCGATGACGGCGTCCGCCGTATCGAATG
This sequence comes from Chloroflexota bacterium, assembly GCA_028874175.1. Lineage (GTDB taxonomy): Bacteria > Chloroflexota > UBA11872 > UBA11872 > UBA11872 > UBA11872. The sequence goes on along the minus strand of JAPPLN010000069.1, from coordinate 31,192 downwards.
GGCCGACCAGTCCATGCCCGTACTGGAGAGCATCCGCCGGCGTTTCGAGCAGGAGCGGCCCCTCGACGGCCTCCGCATCGGCGCCTGCCTACACGTAACCGCCGAGACCGCCAACCTGGTCCGCACCCTGCAGGCCGGCGGCGCCGAGACCTCCCTCTGCGCCTCCAACCCCCTCAGTACCCAGGACGACGTGGCCGCCGCCCTCGTCGAGGTGTACGGGGCCTCCACCTACGCCATCAACGGCGAGGACTCGGAGATTTACTACGACCACATCGAATCCGTGCTCAACGGCCGGCCCCATCTCACCACCGACGACGGCGCCGACCTGGTCTCCACCCTCCACACCGACCGCACCGACGTCATCGACGGCGTCATGGGCGGCACCGAGGAAACCACCACCGGCGTCATTCGACTCCGCGCCATGGCCGAACAGGGCGTGCTCAAGTACCCCATCGTGGCCGTCAATCAGGCCATGACCAAGCACATGTTCGACAATCGCTACGGCACCGGGCAGTCCACGCTCGACGGCGTCGTGCGCGCCACCAACCTGCTGCTGGCCGGGCGCACGGTGGTCGTGGGCGGCTACGGCTGGTGCGGTCGCGGCCTCGCCAGCCGCGCCGCCGGCATGGGCGCCCACCTGATCGTCACCGAGGTCGATCCGGTCCGCGCGCTCGAAGCCGTTATGGACGGCTACCGCGTCATGCCCATGCAGGACGCCGCCGCCGAAGGCGACGTCTTCATCACCGTCACCGGCGACAAGCACGTCATCAACCGCTCGCACTTCGAGGTCATGAAAGACGGCGCAATCCTGGCCAATTCCGGCCACTTCGACGTCGAAATCAATATCGAGGCCCTGGAGGACATGGCCGAGGAAGTCACAGAGGCTCGACCCTTCGTGGAGGAATACCGCCTCGCCGGCGGCCGCCGCATCTTCCTGCTGGCGCAGGGCCGGCTGATCAACCTGGCCTCCGCCGAGGGCCACCCGGCCAGTGTGATGGACATGAGCTTCGCCAACCAGGCCCTGGCCCTGGAACACCTGGCCAAAAACGCGCACGACATGGCCCCGGATGTTTACGATGTTTCGGCCGACATCGACCGCCAGGTCGCCTCGGTCAAACTTGAGGCGATGGGCGTGGCAATCGACACCCTCACCGCCGAGCAGGCCGCCTACCTGTCCGGCTGGCAGGAAGGCACGTAGTCAGGCCGCGGTCGCACGGCACCCACACTCGGCGACAGCATGGGAGAGCACATTGAGTAGCACGTTCGCGCAGGCCGCCCGCCTGCTGTTTACCTCCGAGTCCGTAACCGAGGGCCACCCCGACAAGCTCTGCGACCAGGTTTCGGACGCGATTCTGGACGCCTACCTCCAGGCCGACCCCAAGGCCCGCGTGGCCTGCGAGACCGCGGCCTCCACCGGCCTGGTGCTCGTGTTCGGCGAGATCACCGCCGGCGGCGACAGCGTGGACATCCCCAAGGTCGTGCGCCGCACCGTCAGCGAAATCGGCTACACCCACTCGGATCACGGCTTCGATGCCGAAACCTGCGGCGTCGCCGTTTCGGTCAAGGAACAGTCGGCCGACATCAAGATGGGCGTCGACGAAGCGCTGGAAGTTCGCGACCTGGAGGGCGACTACGCCGAGGTCGAAGGCCTGGGCGCCGGCGACCAGGGAATGATGTACGGCTACGCCTGCGACGAGACGCCGGAACTCATGCCGGCGCCCATCGCCCTGGCCCACCGCGCCGCCCGCCAACTGGCCGCCGTGCGCAAGGACGGCACCCTTCCGTGGCTGCGGCCCGATGGCAAGTCACAGGTCACCGTCGAGTACCGCTTCGGGCAACCGGCCCGCGTGGACACGGTCGCCCTGGCCGCCCAACACGCCGACGAGATCGACAGCGAAACCATCGAGCGCGAACTGGTCGAGAACGTCATCCGCGAAATCGTCCCGTCGGAGTGGATAGACGACGACACCCGCTACATCGTCAACGGCACCGGCCGATTCGTCATCGGCGGTCCCATGGGCGATGCCGGCCTCACCGGCCGCAAGATCATCGTCGACACCTACGGCGGCATGGCCCGCCACGGCGGTGGCGCCTTCTCCGGCAAGGACCCCACCAAGGTCGACCGTTCGGCCAACTATGCCGCCCGCTGGGTCGCCAAGAACGTCGTCGCGGCCGGCCTGGCCCAGAGGTTTGAGCTGCAACTGGCCTACGTCATCGGCAAGGCCGAGCCGGTCTCCGTCAACATCGAGACCTTTGGAACCGGAACCGTGCCCGACCGCGACATCGAGGCCGCCGTCCGCGAGGTCTTCGACCTCCGCCCCGGCGTCATCATTCGCGACCTCGGCCTGCGCCGTCCCCTCTACCGGCAGGTCGCCGCCTACGGCCATTTCGGACGCGACGACCTGGCCGACGTCCCCTGGGAACAAACCAACCGCGCCGCCGACCTGGCGCGCCTCTGCGCGGTGGAAGCGGCCATCGGCTAACGGAGGTTCGGGTGTCAGCGGTCGACGACATCCTCACGAATAACGCCCACTTCGCCGCTGGGTTCCGTGAGGAAGCCGGTCACGCCCAACCCGCCCGCCGGCTGGCCGTTGTGGCCTGCATGGACGCCCGCCTGGATGTGTATCAGGCGCTGGGACTGGCCCCGGGCGACGCCCACGTCATCCGCAACGCCGGCGGCGTGGTCACCGAGGACGCCATCCGCTCGCTCGTCATTTCCCAGCGCCTGCTCGGCACCCGCGAGATCATGCTCGTCCACCACACCGACTGCGGCATGCAGACGTTCTCGGACGAACAGTTGAAGGACGCCGTCGAAGCCGACACCGGCCGGCGCCCGCCGTTCTCCTTCGAACCCTTCACCAACCTCGAACAGGACGTCCGCGACTCCATCGCCCGCCTCCGGGCCAGCCCCTTCCTCCCGCACCGCGACCGCATCCGCGGCTTCATCTACGACTGCGCCACCGGCCGCCTCATCGAGGTCGCCCCCGCCTGATCCCCACCGGCGCCGGCTAACACCGCGACGCGGGCGCAGTTGCCGTCGTCGTGCTACCCCGCCAGCAGCCGCTGCGCGACGACCCTCGCCTCATCCTCCGTCTTAACAAAGCGGTCTGACGGCACGTGCTGCAGCGCGTTGAGCGCCTGCAGGGTGATGGCCGGCCGTCCTTCCAGGCCCATCACGATTACCTCCGTGCTCTCGGCCATTGCGGAATCGATCAGCTGCTCCACCACCAGCGCTGCGCTGTCGTCCATGTACACCGTGTCGGAGAAGTCCAGGATCACCACCTCGTGATCGCGCACGTCCACGCTGATCGTGCTGATCAGCTTGTTCGCCGACGCCACCGTAAAGCTGCCCCGCAGCGCCACCAGGCCGACGCGCGCCGAAAATGCATCCGCCGTCTCTTCGTCGTCCTGGGCGCCGAAGAAGCTCCGGTCCAGCAGCGGTACCGAGACCACGCTGTCCATCTGCAACCGTTCGAACTGCCGGGCGCTTGCCATCCCGGCGGCGATCAGACCAATCGCCACGGCCGTGATCAGGTCCAGGAAGACCGTCAGGCCAAGCGTGATCAGCATCACCAGCAGGTGTTCCCGCTGCACCCGGTGGATGCGGGTCAGGAACCGCCAGTCGATGATGTCCCAGCCGACTTTCATCAGGATCCCCGCCAGCGCCGCGTGCGGAATCGCCTCCACGTAGCGACCAAGCCCCAGCACCAGCGCCAGCAGAATCGCCGCCCGGAGCGCCCCCGAAACCGGCGTGCGGCCCCCCGCCCGCAGATTCACCACTGTCCCCAGCGTCGCGCCGGCCCCCGGCAGGCCCCCGATCAACCCCGCCGCCACGTTGCCGATGCCCTGCCCCACCAGTTCTCGGTTTGGATTGTGGCGCGTCCGCGTCATCGAGTCGGCGACCAGCGACGTCAGCAGGCTGTCGATCGATCCCAGCAGCGCGATGATGATGGCCGGCTGCACCGCCCGCACCAGCACGTCCGGCGCCAGTTCCGGAAACCGCAGGGTCGGCAGACCGGTCGGAACCTCGCCGATGACCGGCGTGTCGGTCAGCCACAACACGCCCAGCAGCGTCCCCGCAATCAGCGCCGCCAGCGTCGGCGGCAGGAATTTCCGCAGCCGGCTCGGCCACGCCACGCCCACGGCCAGCGTCACGCCGGCAATAACCAGAGCGCCGAAATTGACGTCGCGAATGGCCTCGGGCCACGCCTGCACCGCCCCCAGCGGCCCGCCCGTCGCCACCGGTGCGCCCAGGAACGGCAGCGTCTGCACCAGGATGATGATGATTCCCACGCCGGACATGAAGCCCGAGATCACCGAGTACGGCGTATAGCCCACGAACCGCCCGATCCGCAGCACCCCCAGCGCAATCTGGATCAGCCCCGCCATCACCGCGATGGTGAACGCCTCGGTCAGGCTCTGTGCGTGCGTGGTGACGATCACCGCCATCGCCACGGCCATCGGACCCGTGGGACCCGAGATCTGTGACCGCGTCCCCCCAAACACCGCCGCGAAGAACCCCACCGCGATGGCCCCGTACAGTCCGGCCACCGGCCCCAGACCCGACGCCACCCCGAACGCCAGCGCCACCGGCAGCCCCACCACCGCCGCAGTTACCCCGCCGAACAAGTCTCCGCGGAGCGTGGGCAGGTCGTAGCTGATCTTCAACCGCACGTATGTAGTTCGTCGAGAGAGGCCAATTCGCGCGCAAACCTACTAACTTTCACTCGTCAGCGTGGGCTGTTCCCAAGCCGTAGACCGTTCGGCGGACGTCGATCCGAAAGTCCCGGCGCGCGGCCCGCATCGCATAATGACCGCTCAGTCAGGCTTGCCCGAAAGATCTTGCCCATGAGCGCGTTCACCATTGACGTCCTGCAGTCCCGCCGCATGGTGAGCTGGGGCGGGCGCTTCATCACCGCGTTCAACCAGGGCCACACGCGCAACTACCTGTACCCCGTCTATACCCCCGCCGGCCAGGCCGTCACCGACGAAACTCCGGTGGACCACCCGCATCACCGCTCCATTTGGATCGCCGCCGAAGAGGTCAACGGCTACAACTTCTACGTCGAAAGCGCCTACGGCGGCCGCACCGCTGGCGCAATCCGGGAAATCGACGCCTCCTGGGAGCAACTGGCCGCCGACAAGCTACGCGTAACCCAAACCCTCGAATGGCGGGGAGCCCCCGACTGGAGCGACCGCGACGGCCGCCTCATGCTGGTCGAAACCCGCACCACCGATATCCAGCCTGGCGAAACCTCCAACCTGCTCACCATCAGGTCCCAGCTCGTCCCTGGCGGCGGCCCCTCCGCTCCCGCCGGACTCCTCGCCGACGGCACCCCGGTCCCCGGCAAGCCCGTCGCCGGCTCAGCCAAGTCCCCGGGCAACGTCACCATCGGGCCCACCAAACACAGCTACTACGGCGTCCGCCTGGCCGACCGCCTGCACGTCACCCACGACGGCGTCATCAAGGACTCCGAGGGCCGCACCAACGAGGCCGAAATCTTCGACCAGGCCGCCGACTGGGTCGACGCCCACGGCCCCCTGGCCTTCGACAAGATCGCCGGCGTGGGAATCCTGCCCGACGCCTCGTTCGACGGCGCTCCCTGGTTCGTCCGCGACTACGGCTCCATCTGCGTCAGCACCATGCGCGACCAGGCCGTCGAGATCACCGCCGAGCAGCCCTGGGACCAGACCGTCCGCTTCGTCATCCACGACGGCGACCACAACGACGCCGACATCGCCGGCGAGTTCCAGCGCTTCCGCGCCGGGGAGTAGCGATCAGCGACTGGTGGTCAGGCCCCGGTTGTCGGAGAAAGAAATGTCGTTTCTCGCCGATGTTTCACGTGAAACATTCGCGTCCGCCCCGCTCTGGCCGTCCTCACACTAGCCACGCCCGATGAACGGCTGACCTACTGGCAGCACCGTCGCTTCCAGCATGTTCACGTGGTCCGGCATGGCGGCCATGGTCACGGCGGCAGTAGCTAGTTCGTCCACCGTCATCATCGGTTCCTCGTCCTCGCGCCGCGGCGTGCCAGACCGTCGCTCAACCCAGGTATTTCCGGGATTTAGGCAACTACACGACACCCCGTGGGCTCGGCCCTCCAGCGCGATGACCTGGGTCAAGCCCCACAACCCGAACTTGGAAGCGCTGTATGAAGCCGACGACGGCCGCACCCGCTGCGAGGAAATGCTGGCCACGTTGATGATCCGTCCGCGTCCGGCCGCCGCCATAACTCGAAGCGCGGCGCGCGCGCAGAGGAACGGCCCGGTCAGGTTGACGTCTATCGTGCGTTGCCAGGCTTCCAGCGACATCTCTACCAGCGGGGCGTGCTCGGCGACGCCGGCGTTGTTCACCAGCACATCAAGTTGGCCGAACCGCTCGAGAGTTCCATCAATCAGAGCGTCCACGGCTCCTTCATCGGTGACGTCCGTCGGAATGGCCGCGACCTCAGCGCCCAACTCGCGAAACTCGTCCGCAGCTTCTCCCAACAGTGCTGCGTCCCGCGCCGCCAGCGCCAGGCTGGCGCCCGCGCGCGCAAATCCACGAGCGATCCCGCGGCCGATGCCGCGATTCGAGCCGGTCACGATCGCGACCTTGCCGTCCAATACCCCCATCGGTCCCTCCGCCTCCCTGTCGATCCATGCGCATTATCCGAAGCCGCCCGCAAGCGAGGCTCAGGCCGTTCGCGCATCGCTGGGTAAGCTCAGATGGGCTGGTAGCTCAGTTGGCAGAGCAGCGGACTTTTAATCCGAAGGTCGTGGGTTCGAGACCCACCCGGCCCACCAGTCTGGAGGCCAGAAATCGAAGCTCTCAACAGTCGGACAGCGGAGGTCTTGCGCATTCCCGGTGCCATGGCCGGCTGCAGCCCTTAGGCTGAGTCTCAGTTCTTTCTAGGGCGGATGCCCGAGTCGCAATGCCTCCGATAGAGACGGTCCAACTCACCAAGCACTTCGAGCGTCGGCGGCCGCCGCGCAGGCCCTGGGATTTGCTGCGTCGGCGTCCGACGGAAACAACGGACGATCTGATCGTCGCCGTCGACAACGTGTCGCTCTCAGTCGAAGCCGGCGAGGTCTACGGACTGCTCGGCCCCAACGGCGCCGGCAAGACGACCATGGCTCGCATGCTCTCGACGCTGCTCGAACCGACCTCCGGCAGCGCGCGCATCTGCGGGCACGACACCGTTCGCCACGGCACCGAGGTGCGCACACACATCGGCGTGATGTTTGCCGGCGAGCGCGGCGTGTTCTGGCGGCTCACCGGCCGCGAAAACCTCCAGATGTTCGGGCGTCTCGTATTCATGGACGGCAATGCGATTCGTCAGCGCACGGATGAACTCATGGAACGGCTCGGTCTCGCCGATCGCACGGACGAACTCGTCGAGTCCTATAGCACAGGAATGAAGCAGCGGCTCAATCTCGCTCGCACCTTGATGCACGACCCGCCGGTGCTGCTCTTGGACGAGCCGACGGCCGCCCTCGACCCCGCCGCGGCGCGCGCGACCCGCAGATTCGTTGATGAGCTCCGTCAGGAGGGCAAAGCGATCCTCCTGACGACCCACAACATGCACGAAGCCGACGAGGTATGCGACCGGGTCGGGATCATCGATAAAGGCCGCCTCATCGCGGAAGATCGACCAGCCGACCTCATCAGCCGCGCCGGCGTCGAGCCGCGCCTGGAATTGATGCTGCGCGGCAATACGCCCGCGGCGCGCACCGCTATCGGCGAGGCCGCCCTCTGGTGGGGGGAGGTCGAGAGCGATGGAGCCGTTCAGGTCGCGGTGCGAGCGCCCGACGGCTGGCGATCGGCGGAAACCATCACGCAACGCGCGGCGGCGGCGGGCGCAGAGATTGTCCAGTCGCGCCTGCGCGAAGCCACCCTGGAAGACGCCTACATCGAGCTGACCGGCAGCCGTCTCGAGGGACCGTTTGCCCCGGTTTAGGTTGGGCGTGCGACTCGCTTGGACGAACGCCGTGGCGACGCTGCAACTGACCAGCCTGGGGTGGCGCATGAAGCAGCGCCAGCCGTCTTTCTTGGTCAGCAGCGCCTGGATGGCAATGTTTGCCGTGCTACCCATGGCATTGGCGGCCGTAGCGCTCGTTGGCCCCGAGGCCAAGCACATTCAACCTTTTGTCGAGCTCGCCGGCACGGATAACTACATGGCCTACGTCACGATTGGCGCTACGGCCATGATCTGGGCGACGACGGTCGGAGGGAATATTGGGGGTGTCCTTGAGGGCCAGCGTTTCGAGGGAACGCTGGGCTCGATCTGGTCCACGCCGACATCCTTGTTGGCCCGGGTTGCCGGGCTGGGAGCATCGGGGATGTCTGTCGGCATCGCACGGACATTCATAGCCTTCGGCGTTGCCTGGGCCATCCTCCGCTTCCCTCTCAGCATCGATCCGTTGGCGTTAATCGGCGTTCTTGCCGCGTCAACCTTCGCTGTCGGGGCATTCGGTCTCATTTGGGCAGGGGTCATCCTGCGTGCGCGCGCCGGCATGATCCTTGTGCAGACGCTCCTGATGGGAATGGGAATCCTGGCAGGCCCGGCCTACCCCACAACCGTGCTCCCTGATTGGGCCCAGGTCGCCGGCAACTTCCTTCCCCCGACCTGGATGATCCGCGGGCTCCGAGCGACGCTCATCTTCAGTGACACCACGGCCGCCTGGGCATCGGTTGGGGCCTTGCTCGGTCTTGGACTTGTGTTCGGTGTATGTGGGATGTGGCTGTTCGCACGATTCGACCGCGACGCGCGTCAGCGAGGGCATCTTGAGGCCTTCTAAGGTTCAGCGGGCTCGTCGTGTGAGTGCGGTGGTATTGGCCGCTTTCGCGCAGATGTGGCGCGAGCACAACCGCTTTCGGATCGTCTGGGCTGCTCGCATGGTCACGACATTCCTGTTCCTCGCGCCCATCCTGTTGATGAGCCGGGCCTACGGTTCCGAGGGTTTCGAGGCCAGCGGCGGTGGCCGCGACTTCGTTACCTTCGCCGCTGTTGGTCTCGTCGTCATCAACGCGGCCACCCGCCCAATGGCAGCCACTATCGCGTACCTCTCCCAGGCAAATCGCGTCGGCATCCTGCCCGCCCTATGGACAACGCCCGCCCCGCGCTGGGCCCTCTGCCTCGGTGCGTCCCTGGCGGCGCTGGCGGATGCGGTGGTCGAAGGCGCCATCATCATTGCTTTGGCGTTTCTGTTTTTTGGCCCGTCAACGCAGTCTGTCTCCGCGTTGGCTGTCATTCCGCTGCTGTTCGGGCTGGCGACGTTCTGGGGCCTCGGTCTCGTGTTCGGCAGCCTGTTCCTGGCCACGCGCTTCTGGGCCGCTCAGGCAATCGTGAGCAGCCTCGTCCTGGTGCTGGCCGGTACGGTCTTTCCGATCACGATCCTGCCGTGGTCCGTCCGCTGGCTAAGCTACGCGTTTCCGCACACTTACGTGCTCGACGCTCTGCGCCACTTGGTTCTGGGAACGCCGACGATCGCGCCGCTGGCTGTTGACCTTGCCGTCGCTGGAGGCAGCGCGATTCTTGCGGTGCTGGGCGGCATTGTGATGTTCCGGCGCGCCGACCGCGAAGCCGCTCGTCGCGGCGTTATCGGGCTCTACACATGATTTCTGGCGAATGGCCGTTGTCCGCGGCCCGAAGCATCCCGGCGAAATCGGAAGCCGCGCTTGCGCGCTGATAACCTCACACGTTGGTCGTTTCGGTCATTTGCCTACGATGCTTGGGGTTCCGAGCGCTGCCTGTCGTGTCGTGAACTATGATTCACCAGGCTGTATATTGCCGCCAGTCTCCTCTCCAACCCGGACGGATGAGAGTCAACGTGGACGCAGCGTCCTCCGGTCGTGCCGCTCAGGCGGATTGGCAACTGTCGAAATCCGTCGTGCGATACCGAGACCCCAGCGAGTTCTTCGTCAGCGGTCGTTGCATGGAGGGAGTTAAGCCTTGACTGGATATCTGGCCCGCATAAGCGCCCGGCGGCCGCTCGTCACGCTGGCAATCTGGCTTGTTGTCGCCGTTGTTGCGGGCGGTCTGAGTCAGGCGTTGCTCGACAGTGCCACGACCACTGAACTGAAACTGGGCTCGGGCGCAAGATCGCAGCAAGCGGCGGAACTGCTGGAAGACAGGCTCCGAGGCCCTGAACCGATAACCGAGATCGTCATTGTTCAGTCGGACAGCCTGACCGTCGACGATCCCGCGTTCAAGACCAAAGTCGAGACTGTATTTGGACAGATCATTGCCCTAGGTCCCGACGCGGTCACGGCCGGCCTGAACTACTACCTGACCGGTGACGAACGGCAGGTATCTCCCGATCGCCGGACCACACTCATGCCGTTCCGGCTTGCCGGCGATCTCAACGAGGCCGAAGGGCATGCCGAACACATCCTGGGGATCGTGGAGGCAGCCGACGGGGTGGACGGTTTCCGCGTTCTGACGAGCGGTAGAGCCAGTATTTCCGTTGAGCAGAACGAGCTTGCGTTGCATGACCTGGAGCAGGGCGAACGGGTCGGCATTCCTGTGGCCCTTCTCATCCTTGTGGCGTTGTTTGGATCGCTGGTCGCGGCACTTGCGCCTATTGGCCTCGCCATCGTCGCCATCGTCATTGCTCTGGGCTTCGTTGCGGTGATCGGCCAGGCGTTTCAACTAGTGTTCTTCGTCACGCTGATGGTCACGATGATCGGCCTGGCCGTCGGCATCGACTATTCACTGCTCATCATCTCCCGCTTCCGCGAGGAAATGGACCGCGGCCTCGACAAGCTTGAGGCGGCCGAACGCGCCGGCTCCACGGCCGGACGTACCGTCCTCTTCAGTGGCGTCACCGTCATCATTGCCATCTGCGGAATGCTGATCGTCCCATTCCTCTTCTTCCAGTCCCTGGCCATCGGTGCCATCCTGGTCGTGGCCGTTGCCCTGGCGGCCACGTTGACACTGCTTCCGGCCGTGCTGGCGCTGCTTGGACCACGGGTGAACCTGCTGCCGGTGCCGTTGCTCGGCCGCTTCAAGGTGACCAGCCCCGACCATTCAAAGGCAGGGTTCTGGGAGTTCATTACCGAGAAAGTTATGCGCTTCCCGGTCATCAGCATCCTCGCCATCGCCGTGCCCATGATCGTGTTGACGATCTTCTACTTCGACATCAAGACCGGCCTGAGCGGTGTCGATGCTTTCCCGGAGGGCACGCAGAGTCGCGAGGCCTTTTATGTCCTCGAAGAGAACTTCTCGTTCGGCATCGTTAATCCGGTCGAAGTCGTCGTCGACGGCAACGTCAACAGTCCCGAGGTCCAGGGCGCGGTTCAGCGCCTGCAGGCCACGCTCAGCAATGACCCCAGGTTCCCTATTCCTCCGGTGCCAACCGTCAACGATGCGGGTGACCTGGCGCTCTTGACGCTTGTAATCCACGGGGAATCGAGCAGCCAGGCTGCGGTTGACGCCGTCACGGCTTTGCGCGACGAGTACATCCCGGCGGCATTTGAAGGCGTGCAGGCGAACGTTCTTGTGGGCGGTGTGACCGCCATTACGGCTGATGTGTTCGAGATTGTTGAGATCTACACGCCCTTCGTATTCCTGTTCGTCCTCGGATTCAGCTTCATCGTGCTGATGCTGGTCTTCCGCTCGATCGTCATCCCGATCAAGGCCGTCATCATGAACCTGCTGTCCGTGGGCGCCTCCTACGGATTGCTGGTCCTGGTTTTCCAGAAAGGCGTGGCGACCGAACTGCTGGGGTTTCGCCACGCGGAAGTCGTGGATGCCTGGATCCCGCTGTTCCTGTTTTCCATCCTGTTCGGTCTCTCCATGGACTACCACGTGTTCCTGCTCAGCCGCATCCGCGAACGCTACGACCACACGGGGGACAACGCCGAGGCCGTGGCTTACGGGCTTCGTTCCACCGCGGGCATCATCACCGGGGCGGCCCTGATCATGGTCGCCGTATTCGGCGGCTTTGCACTCGGCGAAACCATCATCAACCAGCAGGTCGGCTTCGGGCTGGCCGTGGCGGTATTCCTCGACGCAACCCTCGTTCGATCCGTCCTGGTTCCAGCTAGCATGGAGGTGCTGGGCAAGCGCAACTGGTACTTGCCCTCATTCCTGCGCTGGCTACCCGATGTGAGGGTTGAACCCGCCGAGGACGAATAAGTCGGCCATATGGATCCTGGGACATCGCGAGCTGCTGGGGCGGACCTACCAACCTGCTATCGCGATGGCTACGCCAGGGCTCAAGCGCTCGATCCGGACGTAGCCGCCAACTACGTCGCGCACACGCGCATCGGCGATCCGGCGGCCGACGCGATGATGGCGACGCTCGAAGATCTCGGGCCGCGGGAATCGTGGCGGATCGTTCAGACGGCCATGGACAACCTGGATGACGAGAGCGCGCTTGCTGATGCGCCGCGCGAAGTCCGGGATTTCTTCGAGGAACTGAAGTCTCCCCCCGACTGGGTTGATGAAGCCGCGCTCATTCCCGGGATGCGCATGTTTCATCGGAATTCCAGGATCATCCTGGGAGCATTTGTCGGCGGAACGCTGGTCGAAGGGTTCGCGACCAATATCAGCAAGTCGTTTTTTACGACCGGCCGGCTGCGCGAGCAGGGAGTCAGGCGGCTCAAACAAAACAACCGGCACATGCTGGAGATGTTCGTCCCCGGTGGCATGGATCGAGGCGGCGATGGCTGGAAGCTGTCCGTCCGAGTCCGCATGGTTCACGCCCAGGTACGACGGTTGCTCGCAAACTCAGGCGATTGGGACTTCGATGAGCTGGGCGAACCCGTGAGCGCCGCACACCTTGGCTTTGCCATTACGGCCTTTTCTGCGCGACTGCTTAAGCACATGAAGAGCCTGGGCGCCGTATATGACGACGAAGAACGCGCCAGCTTCATGCAGGTCTGGCGCTACGGCGGCTACCTGATGGGCATACCCGAGTCGATTTTGTACCGAGATGAAGCCGAAGCGCTGCAAATCTTCAAGATTGGCGGGATCTGTGAGCCCGACCCGGACTTCGAGTGCATCGCGATGGCGAACTCACTCATCAACTCCGCCCCGCTGCTGATCGGCCTGACCGATCCGGACGAGCGCCGCCACCTGGCCAAGTACGTGTATCGCGTATCCCGAGCGCTCATCGGCAAGGATCTCGCCAACAAGCTGAAGTATCCGGGCGGCCCAACGGTCGGCGTACTGCCCTGGTTCCGCATGCAGGGCCGTATCGAACGCACCCTGGGCCGGCTCTTTCACAAGCACCTGCAACAGACCAACTACACCAATCTCACGTCCTTGCTTGAAGTTTCGGTGTTCGACGAGGCCGGCATCAGCTACAAGCTGCCCGACCACGTCTACGCCGAAGAGTCCAGCAAGTGGTAGTGCCGCGCAGGTCAGACGCGACCTGACGGCTTTGTCTCTAACCAAAGATCAGATTCAAACGCGATGCAGGCCGCCCCGATTGCAGAGAATTGATCTACGTCTGTTAGACCAGGGAGGCGTTAGACGGCGTGCGCGAGCCGCCGGACACGTACCGGTCCATGCGCAGGCGGCCGCGCGTAGCCGCAAGCTCGTAAAGCTGCCGTGATTCTTCCCACGTGCCATCCACATATCCGGCTTGCTGATAGAACTGGCGGGCGGCACGGTTATCAGCCAACACATACAGACTGCAGGCCGACGATTTGCGATCCGCGCGTCGATGCACCCGGGCAAGCAAGGCCTTGGCCACGCCGTTGCCCCGGTGCTTTGGGAACACCGCCAGGTAGGGGATGAACCAATGATCCACGGGCACGGGAGGGCTTGCGCGGATCAGCAGCCGCAGCCTTGGTAAGAGCCGAAAAATCCGCAACGGACCGTAGACGCGCAGGTAGGCCCACATCGTCGCTCGATAGCGCCGGGCCAGCTCCGTCCATGGCGCGTGCGACACCATGCCCGCAACCTGTCCGTCAACCTCGGCCAGGGTGACGAGGTCGTAGCTCCACAACGTGCCGGCTCGGGCGAATAGCCGCTCCAGGTAGCTCGTGGCTGCGCCTTCAACCCCGAGACCAAACACGGCGTCCGCCAGTTCCGGCGTCAGGGCTTCGCGCAGCAGATGACCTGCCGAACGCTTGTCCTCGAGCCGGGCGCGGCGGAGCCTTACCCCTGATTCAGGGCGCTGTCGTCGCCGGGCACCGTCGAGATCGACATTGGCAACGGCTTCCGCCGTCACACTCGCCAGCACAGCCCCGCTCATTCTCCGGGCGGCCTCCCAACACGTACCGGATAAAATCTATTTTGCGGAGGCTAGCGCCCATCTGTCGAGTGGGTGTGGAGTCCGCATGCACGTCCTATGTACGTGGCCTTCGAGTACAAGGCCAACAGCCGCGAGCGGAAAGTCGGCGACGCTTCACCACCCCAGCGCGTGCCCGATGATCCCTTTCGGCGACACCGCGCCGGAAATGACGCCGCCAGGCCCGCCGTACCGGATTCCCATCGGCTTGCCATTGACCCAGTCGCCGGTAACTTCCACCTCGTGCCCGCGTCGCTTGAGTTCCGCCAGCACGTCGCCGGAGATTCGTCCCTCGGCCACCAGGCGTCCCGGGTAGGCCTCGCGCGGGTAGAACGACGATGGGAAGTGCACCGAGTGCACCGTCGGCGCGTCCAGCGCTTCCTGCAGGTTCATGCCAAAGTGCACGCAATTCAGGAAGAACTGCAAGGTCCACTGGTCCTGCCCGTCGCCGCCCGGCGTTCCAAAGACCATGAACGGCTCGCCGTTGCGCGTCACCAGCGAGGGCGTCAACGTGGCCCGCGGCCGCTTGCGCGGCGCCAGCGCGTTGGGCCGCGCTGGATTCAAGTAGAACATCTGCCCCCGCGTGCCCAGCGGGAACCCCAGCCCGCGGATCACCGGGGAGGTGCCCAGCCAGCCGCCGCTCGGTGTGGCGGCCACCATGTTGCCTTCGTGGTCCACGGCATCCAGGTGCGTTGTGTCGCCCACGTGCGCATGGCCCAGCCCCAGGTCCCGCACCTCGCGAGCCGCCACCTGCAGCGCCCGCCGGTTGTCCTCGGCCACGTCTCGCGTAGCGTAGCTCGGGAATCCACCGCCAACGTCGCCCGGTCGCATGTCCAGCGATGCCTGCTCGCCCACCAGCGCCCGACGCTCGCCCGCATAAGCCTTCGACAGCAGCTGCTCGAACGGCACGTCGTCGAACTTCGGATCGCCATAATGCGCCTCGCGGTCCGCAAAGGCCAGCTTGGCGCACTCGATCAGCGTGTGCAGGTAGTCCGCCGAGTTGTGCCCCATGTTCGCTAGATCGAAGCCCTCCAGTAGCGTCAACTGCTGCAGAAACACGGGACCTTGCGTCCAGCTGGAGCACTTGTGCACATCCAGGCCGTGGTAGTTCACGGACACAGGCTCGTTGAACTCCGCTTCCCAGTCCGCAAAGTCCTCAAAGCTCAGCAATCCGGCGTGCGCCGAGCCGCTGGCGTCTTCGACCGGCGTGCTGATGAAGTCCAGGATCCGCTCGACGATCTCGCCCTTATAGAACGCATCGCGAGCGGCCTCGATGCCGGCGACGCGCCCGCGCCCGGCCGCCGCCTCTTCCGCTCGACACAGGACTCGCAACGTCTCGGCCCACTCCGGATTCCGGTGCAACTCGCCCACCCCGGGCGCCTTGCCGCCGGGCAGGTACACCTCGCCAGTGCTTGGATACTGCTCCGTGAACTTGTCCACATTGCTGGCCAGGCTGTTGTACAGGCTGTCGTAGACCGGATACCCGTTCTCGGCCAGGTCGATGGCCGGCTGCAAAACCTCGCCAAAGCTCAGCGTTCCAAAGCGCGCCAGCGCCGCCGCCCAGGTACCCACCGCCGCGGGCACGCAGGCCGGCAGGTAGCCGTCGCCCGGAACCAGGTCGATCCCGTGCTCGCGGCACCAGTCGATGGTGAAGGCCTGTGCCGACCAGCCCATGCCGCTCAGCTCGTACACCGTGCGATCGCGCGCCGAGTAGATCAGCGTCGGCACCTCGCCGGCCAGCCCGTTGCTCTGCGGCTCCAGCAGGTTCAGACAAAAGCACATCGCCGCCGCCGCGTCGGTCGCATTGCCGCCCTGCTCCATCATCCGGAACCCGGCCGCCGTCGCCAGGTAATGACCCGAGGTCACCACCCCTCGCCTGCCCATCACCACCGGCCGCGTCGTAAACCCCGTCCGCATCCCCACGCTGCGGTCGCCCAGAAACGTCGTAATCGTCATCAATCTATGCTCCGGTGCGGCCCGCGCGTTCACGGGTCGCAGCTTAGCCCCAACCCGATTCCCGCGCCGCGGACCGTCAGCAGAGAAGCCTTGAGTTGAGCTACGGATGCCCAAGGCATCAGGCAAGGGAGCAAGTGTGTTGTAACGCAAACGGTTACAATAGCGGCATGGTCTTTGTACGGAAGTTGGTCTGGGACGCGTGGAACGTCGGCCATATTGCTCGGCACGAAGTCACGCCCGACGAGGTCGAAGAGGCATGTCGGGGATTCACTCACGCAAGTCGCACCTACAGAGGGCGTCTTCGTGTGATTGGTCAGACGACGTCCGGGCGGACGCTCACGGTGATCCTGGCGCCGGTTCAAACGGAGATCTACTACCCAGTGACAGCACGACCGTCCAGCCGTCGTGAGCGGCAGACATACCGGACTTTGGAAAGAGGAGTGATGAAGTGAGTGAGACGAAGAAGCAGTCTCGGATTCCGACGTTCAACAGCCGTGAGGATGAGGCTGAGTTCTGGGATACGCATGACACGGCCGATTTTGAGAGCGAGTTCGAGCGCACTGAGGTGCGCTTCGCCAAAAACCTCTCCCAGGGCATCACGGTGCGCTTTACGGCCGAGACCCTGGAGACCCTTCGGGCGACGGCCCGGAAGAAAGGCATAGGCCCCACGACGTTGGCTCGCATGTGGATCCTGGAACGCCTTGAGGCGATCGACCGGGGAACTGCCGCGCCATAACTCAGGACTTAGCTGGCGACCTGTTTGACTCGAACCAAGCCGCCGATCTCTACGCCCGCGCTCGCCCCTACCACCACGACCTCGTCGTCCGCCGGATCGCGGCCCAGTTGGATATCCAGGACCGTCTCGACCACGTGCTCGATGTCGCGTGCGGAACCGGGCTGTCCTGCATCACCTTGAAGCAGATCGCGACGCGGATCGTCGGCGCAGACATATCCGTTGCCATGCTCGCCCAGGCCGATCACGACAATCGCATTGACTACCTGCGCTGCCCGGCCGAGATCCTGCCCCTGGCCGGCCACTCCTTCGACCTCCTCACCGTCTCCTCCGGCCTGCACTGGTTTGAGCGACACGCCTTTCTGGGCGAGGCTCGCCGCTTGCTCAGGCCCCGCGGCTGGCTCGTCATCTACGACAACTTCTTCTCCGCCAATCTGCACGGCAACTCGGGGTTTAAACCCTGGTACGGGTCCACCTTCCTTCGGCGCTTCCCCACGCCTCCTCGCGACAACCAGGCACTCGACGGTCGGTCGGCCACACAAGCCGGCTTTCGATTGCTCGCGCAGGACAGCTACGCCAACGTTGTCGTCTTCGATCGCGAAGGACTCGTCGACTACCTGCTCACCCAGACCAACGTCATCGCGGCCATTGAGCGCGGGGAATCAACCCTCGACGACGCCAGGGCCTACCTCACCGCCGAAGTGAGCCCCTACTTCCCATCACCCGAGCCGCAAGCTTTCGACTTCGGCGGACCGATCACCTACCTGCGCAAGGACCGCTAGCCCGACACCACGCTCCGCGCCATTTCCTTCAGCGTCGGCCGCTTGCCGTACATCAGCAGGTAGGCCCGGAACAACCGCATGGCCAGCCACAGCGCGCCCGCCGCGCTCGCCGCCAGCACCAGCAGCGCCGCCACGGTTTCCAGCGGCCCCATCGCGTCGGTAGCAAGGCGAATGAAACCAGTGACTGGCGCCGTGACCGGGACGAAAGTCAACACCCGAGCCACGGTGCCCTCGGGCTCTGTGAACAGGATGAAGTTCAGCCAGACCGGAATGAAGGCCGGAACGATGACGATGGCCGAAATCTGGTTGGCTTCGCGCAGCGAAGTCGTTACCGCTCCCACCGCCGCCATCAGCGATGCGAACAGCGCGTAGCCGAAAAGGAAGTACCCGGCCGCGATGGCTATGTCGCCAACGCCCGGCATGGTCAAAATGTCGGCCGGAATGTCCACGATGAAGCCGACCACCAGCGCGCCCGCGCCGACCGATGCCAGCCAGGCCGCCATCTGCAGCAGCCCCGCCGCGCCCAGGCCAAGGAACTTGCCCAGCAGCAGGGCGTCCGGCTTGACCGACGACAACAGCACCTCCATCACCCGGTTTTCCTTTTCCTCCACCAGCGCGTTCAGGACGTAGCCCGAGCTAAAGAAGACTGAAAACAGGAGCGAAATGCCGGCAACGGCAAAGAACGCCGCCCGGCCAATGTCGAATCCCGCCGATTCTTCTTCCGCTCCGTCGGGCCGGACCTCCTCCGTCACCAGCGTGTAGGGGATCCGGAGCCGCTCGGCCAACCCGGCCGGAACTTCGTCTGCGAACAGGTTCGAGAGCACGAACCCGCGCAGCGTCCCGCTATACGAAGGACCGTCCGGTCCGAAGACGCCGCCCCCGTCGTCGGCGATCCGGACCCGTACGACCGTTCCCGTTTCCGAATAGTCCGGCGGGAACACGAATAACGCGTCGATCTGCTCGTCCCCGAGCGCCGCTATGCCGGCGTCACGATCCGACACCGGTACGAACACCGCGCCCGGCTGTTCCCGATATGCGCCAAACAGCGCCGGACCGTCCGTAAGGTCTACGTAGCCCAGCCTTGGCGTCTCGGCGCTGGACTCCGCGCTGGATGCGGTCTCGGCTTCGCCGTCCTCCCGCGTAACCAGCGTGAAAATCGTGAAGCCCGCCACCGCCAGCGCCACCAGCACCGGCATAGCGGCCGTCAAGATGATGTATGAGGGACGGGTGACGGCCGTCCGGAACTCGTGCCGGGTCACAATGCGGACGCTACCCACCGGCTCGCGCCCCCGCATCCGGCGTCTCATTCCCGTCGAGTGTGTGGTCAGAGGCGCCCACGATCTGCAGAAAAATCTCTTCCAGCGTCGGTGCCTCGCGTTCGAACCGATCGAGCTGCACGCCCGCATCCAGCAACGCGCGCAACACCCCCTCGGCCGAACCGTCGTCGTTCAGGCTGATTCGCCAGCCATCGCCGTGCGTCTCGACCTTCGCCACGCCCGGCAAGCTCAGCGCGAACGGCAGGTCCGACGCGCATTCCACCAGCAGCCGGTCGCTCGCGTGCTGCCGTCGAATCTCCCGAACGCCTCCGTTCAGCACGATCTCGCCGTGGTTGATCATCACCACCCGGTCGCAGAGTTCCTCCACGTCCGTCATCTGGTGCGTCGAGAACAGCACGGCCACCCCGTCGTCTCGCAGTTCGGCCACCGTGTTCTTCATCAGTCGCACGTTGACCGGATCCAGACCCGAGAACGGCTCGTCCAGCACCAGGAATTCCGGCTTGTGCTGAATCGTGGCCGCAAACTGCAGCAACTGCCGCAGCCCACGGCTCAGTTCGCCAACTTTCTTGGGTCGGTGTTCCGTCAGGCCCAACCGCTCCAGCGCCGCGTCCGCCAGCCCCGGCGCTTCCTGTGTCGGCACCCCCTTCAACTCCGCCATGTACTTCAGAATCGGCGGGATGCGCAGGCCCGGATACAGCCCGCGCTCTTCCGGCAGATACCCAATCCGGCGCCGTGCCGCGTCGTCGATCGGCGCGCCGAACACCTCAACCGTGCCCTGGTCCGGCGCAAAGATGTCCAGCATCATCCGGATCGTGGTGCTCTTGCCCGCGCCGTTGGGCCCCACAAAGCCCACCACCTCGCCCTGCGCGATTTCCAGCGAGACGTCCCGCACCACGTCCAGCGCCCCAAACCGCTTCCACAGCCCGCTGGCCCGCACCGGAACGCCGTGCGGTCCACCGTCGGATGCAAGAGCCGCCATGGCCGAGAGTCTATGCCCCGCCGACATCCCGGACCGTGATGAACACCCCACAAGCGGAGTCGTGCGACGGAAGAACCATGTCGATGATTACATTTGTAGTATACGTATTGAGTACTATACTGCCTTTCGACCGGAACGACCGGTACGGACGCATGGCGGCACTGCTCAGGCACGCAACCGTCGGCGTCGTGTTCTTTACGCCGTTCGCTGATGCGGATGGCTAGATGGCGTGAGGAGATATTCGATGGGTGACCCAATGATCCGTGTCATGAAGCGGCGACCGGTGTCGTCAGGATTCTGGGTGCAGAACTTCCGGGGCGGCGACCTGATCTACGCGGACGCGCACCTGGAGGCTGGTAGTGCGGTGGCGTCCGCCTATCCGGTCATGGACCGGTGCGACGCCTATCACGTCGAGCGCGCGATCGATTGGATTCTGAATGCCGCGTCGGCCAGCCGGGATCGGCTCGCGCGAGCCTTCCGCGCGATCTATCCAGGGAGTCGCGTTGAGTCCGAGGTGCTGCCGTCGGACTGGTGGGGGCGGCAGTTTGACGGCGTTGTGGGTATTGACTTTTCAGCGTACTTAGGCAACGACGCGACAGAGTCGGCGGACCGCAGCCATGGTGGCCTCGTAATTGAAGACAACACGGCTGAACTGGTGGTTAGTGGATTTGCCGGTGGCACGTCGAATTCTGATATGCGTGGACGAGGCCCTGGCGGTGGATGCTTTCAGTTCGGCGGTCCACAGCAAGGTACCAATGGCGGTCATGGAACGTCCGGCGGTGGACTTCGTCATGGACCGTTGGTTCCGGCGGGGGCTGCCCTAGCGGCGCTTCTTACCGGTAGCTTCACGGCTGACAACCTCGGTATGGGTGGCGGTGGTGGCTCAGGCCCGGCGGGAAGAGACGGTGGAGATGCCGGAGACGGATTCGTTCGTCGGTCATCGAGCAATATCGTGGAGTCGCAGAGTCGAAATCTATCTGGTTCAGCCGGACAGAGAGATGCTGGGCACGGCTCAGGCGGAGGCTACTATGCGATTAGCCGCCGAGGGTTCGAGTTCTCGACAGGTACAACGATCAATCTTGGTAATGGAAGCAACTCAAGCACGCACGGAAAGGGTCGCCTGACCACCTTCACCGTCGACCAGCCAACAATCAGCGGCACCGTTTCCAACGGAGTGCTAACCCACTTCCAGATTTACCCGTCAATTCCACTTGGCGCTGTTCGTGTGATGTAACAGGGAGTTACCGGCTTGGCGATACCTTGATTCGCTCTGCTACAGAGTCCCCGCGGCAATAAAGGGGGAACGTGTGGTGAGCCGTTGCAGCGGCCTGCGGTTCACTTGAGGATCACTAAGCCGAGAACTTCTTAAGTCTTGCTAGGCGCAAACCTCGCAGACATACCGCAAGCGCACCGTGCCGCCGCCGACTAGGATGGGCGCGCAACGGCTTGTCGATGAGGGTGGACCCATGCCGGTAGGAAGTGGATCGCATCGCTACGAGCGCGTGCAGGGCTGGCCGCAATTGCCGGCGGACATTTACCTCGGCTGGATTGGCAGCGTGGGCGTGGACAGCAAGGGCCGCGTCTACTGCTTCTGTCGCGGCACTCACCCCATGGTCGTGTTCGACGCCGACGGCCGCGTCGTCGACACCTGGGGCGACGACCTGCTCAACCACGCCCACGGCGTCTACGTGGACGCCGACGAGCACCTCTGGCTGACCGACCGCTACGCCCACGTCGTCTGGGTCACCACCACCGAGGGTCGCGTCGTGCGCCGCATCGGCTACCCCAACTTCACCAGCGCCGACGGCGGCCACTTCAACCACCCCACCAACACCCACCTCGGCGCCGACGGCTCCATCTACGTCTCGGATGGCTACGGCGACACCCGCTGCCACCGCTTCGCGCCCAGCGGGCAGTTACTCAACAGCTGGGGCGAGCCCGGCACCGGCCCCGGCCAGTTCGATCTGCCCCACGGCATCTGGGCCCTCAGCGATGACCGCATCCTGGTCGCCGACCGCGAGAACCACCGCATCCAGATCTTCGATCCCGATGGCGTCTACATGGACGAGTGGATCGGCTTTCGCCAGCCCTCCGACTTTTTCGTTGACGAGGACGCCGGCGTCATCTACCTCGCCGAGGTCGGCGGTCGCGTCTCGATCCTCGACCTCGCTGGCCAGACCATCACCTCCTGGGAAGACCCGGGCGACGGGGGCGCCGCGTTCAGCGCCCCCCACGGCATCTGGGTCGACACCGAAGGCGCCATCTACATGGGCGAAGTCCAACGCGACGACGCCCTCTACAAGTTCCAACCCATCAGCTGACCAATTGGTCGTCGCTGGGATGCGGACAGCGGGTAGGTTCCGGTCGGTGGCCGTTTCGGGGCCGTGACGGGCGCTGGCGGGCACGGGCGGCCGCGATGGAAACGACCCGGCGTTGCACGTAGCAACGACACGCCGGTTTTGACATGGCCGGTGGTACGGTTCGGGTGTGACCAATGCGTACCCGGCGGCCGTGTTTTTTGATGCGTACGGCACGCTGATTCACTTTCCCGCAGACCCCTCGCCGTTCGACTACATGGCCGACGCGGTGCGGAGGGCTGGCGTCGACTTGCCGCGCGAGCGCCTGGATGCGGCGTTGAACGCCGAGATGCGCTACTTCAAGGCCCACTTTTCCTCCGTCCGGACCGCTGAGGACTTCCAGCGGCTCAAGATGGACGATGCGCGGGTGTATGTGGATGAGCTTGGAGACACCGGCCCCGTGCGCCTGGACGTTGCCCACATGGCCGCCGAACTGCACGAGGCCTTTGCGACACGGGTGCTTCCGGATTCCCTGCCGGCGATCGACGCGGTCCAGGCGGCCGGGGTGCGGGTTGGCGTGCTCAGCAACTACAGCTACCTGCTGCCGCTGGTGCTGGACGGGTTGGGGCTGGCCGACCGGCTGGACCCCATCGTGTTCTCGGCGGCCGTGGGCGCGGAGAAGCCGGATCCGCAGATCTTCCAGGCGGCGGCCGCCGCCGTGGGCGCCGGGTTGAAGGACTGCGTGCTGATCGGCGACGACCTGGAGAACGACGTGGCCGGTGGGCGTCGTTGCGGGATGCCGGTGGTGTGGGTTGCGCGGGATGGATCGGCTGCGCCGCCGGGGGTGGCCACGGCTCGGGACCTGGCGGATGCGGCACGCATGGCGCTGGCGCCCGGCTGGCGATCGCTTTCGCTAAACGAGCCTGTCGCGGACCAGCCGGCGCCGGAACCCCATGACGCCGACGCAAACGCCTGAAGCGCCTCCGTTCACGCTCCACGAATGTTTCACGTGAAACATCGACCCGCCGGGACGGAGGCTTGATATGCCCCTTGCCACCCTGCGCGTTACCACTGCGTCGCGAACGTCCGTTCACCCGATTGGTCAACAGATCCAGAATGCGCTTGAAGGCAAGGGTGTCGGGAACGGTTTGCTGCTGGTCAGCGTTCCACATACCACCTGCGCCGTGACCCTGAACGAACCTGAAGCCGGCCTTCTGGACGACTTTGCGCAGGCGCTGGAGCGCCTGGTTCCCTGGGAGGGTCGTTACGCGCACAACCAGGGGGCCGAAGACAACGCGGCCGCCCACGTCCGGGCCAACCTGATCGGTCACCAGGCGATGGTGCCGGTGATCGATGGACGGCTGCAGGTGGGAGTCTGGCAGGACGTGCTGCTGATGGAGTGCGACGGGCCGCGGACCCGGACGGTCGAAGTCCGACTGCTGGCCGAGGCCTAGATTCCGCGCGCCTTCAGTTCGGCCAGCAGCCGGTTGCCGTAGGGCATCGGTTGCCGATAGCCGGGGCGGTCGGCCGACGCCGACCAGCCGCGCAATCGGAGCTGCCGGGTGACGAGCGCGTCCGCCCGCGCCAGATAGGCGGCGGCGTCCTGGTCGCCCTGGCGTACCACGGCAATCGGGTCACCGGTCAGCACATGCCAGGCCTTGGCGCCCGGGTGCGCCGGGCTGCGCGTGGCCTGGGCGGCGGCCTGGATCAGCGGTGTGCGGTTGTAGGGCCGCTGGTTCGGATCCAGGTACGCCGGATCCTCCAGCGTTTCCAGCCGCACGGGCGTCAGCAGATTGGTGCGGGCGAGCGCGCGCTGCGCCGGGGCGTCAAGCAGGTAACGGGCAAACGTCCAGGCGGCGTCCGGCTCGGAGCTGTGCGCCGGTATGGCCACGCATAGCTCGTTGGCCTCGGTGCGGGATTCACGGCCTTCCCAGGCGGGAAGCGGCGCCACGGCCCAGGGCACGCTGGCACGGACCCAGCGTCCCACGTCCGTATGGTCGATGTGCATCGAAGCCAGGCGCCGCTGAATGGCGCCACAAAACGAAAGGCCGTCGGCAACTCAATGGCCAGCGTGGTCTGCCAGCCAGTCAGCCGCTGCAGGCGTTCCTGGCGCTCGGGAGTCGCCAGGGTCGACGCCCGTTGCTCGGCGTCGAGGAAGTCATCGCTTCCCTGGGCCAGAACGGGTCGAGCGTAAGCCGGGATGGCCGTCAGTCCGAATCGTTCCACGCGCTGATTGCTGGCGATGACCAGACGTCGTGCGGCCTCCTCGAATTCAGCCACCGTCCAGGGGGATTCCCAACTCATCGGTGCCGCGACGCCCACCGACTCGAGGTGCTGCGAGTTGTAGAGCACGCACTGGTGCGTGGCTCCGATGCTGAGTGTCGAGAGCTCGCCGCCGGCGCCGGTCCGGGCCGCTGGCGCGCCGGGCGCCGCTTCGCGCAGTTCGGAGTCCATATCAACGCGGGCACCCAGCCCGTGGAGGAAGCCCGCCGCGGTGAAGTCAAAGACGTCTTCGGGTTCGATTCGGGAGACGTCGGGTCCCTGGCCTTTCCGCAGACGAGTGCGCAGCCGATCCGAGGTGAGTGCATTGTCCAGACGCGCCTGCACCGTGATCCAGGGGATTGCCTTACGAAACTCCTGTTCGATCTCGCGAAAGGCGTTGAGCAGCACCCGGGGACCCCAGGTTTCGAACTGAATGGCGGCGGCGGGTGACCGCGGAGCGCCGCCGCTTGCCGACGCAGCCGTGGGCGGAGATGCGGTCGGTTTCGGAGTATTGGTGGGCAGCGGCGGCGGTTGCACGACTGCCACCGGCGGCAGAGTCACTGGCGGTAGCTCAGACCCGCTCCGGTCCAACGTGCATGCAGCCAAAAGCCCGCTGCCCGCGATCAGGCTGGCCCGCATCAGTGCCCGACGCGAGAGCTCCGCGGGGTTTGCGGCCGACCGCGGCTTGCGGCGTGCCGGAGGCAGCGTGCTCATGTGCGGGCCGCGTCGGGCAGGAGCATCAGAAATGACGGGTAAGTCCTGGTTGCTCGAGGCTCACTGGCTATTCTGGCCTCAACTCCTCCACCGCTGGCGAACTCGAAAGGCATCGCGCCATCGACGTGCTGCTCTGGGCTGTCGCCTTGGCGGTGTTGTCCATTCTCGGGCTGCCGTGGGCGTTCCTCTTGTGTCGATGTTTGCCCTCGCGCGGCGTGCTGCTGGCGGCGCCGGTTGGGCTGTTCCTGGCCCATTATCTCGCCTGGGCCGGACTCTCAACGGGCCTGCTCAGCAATGGACGCGGATACGCAGCCGCCACGCTGGTGGCATTCGCCACGCTCAGCGCGCTGCTGACCTGGATGCTGCGTCCTCATCTTGGTGATCTGCGCGGCCGCGGGCGGCTGTGGGCGGTGGGCTGCATCTCGTTGCTGGCGCTGTTTGTGGTGGGCGCCGGACTTCGCTGGCTCAATCCCGAGATCGGCGGAACAGAGAAGCCCATGGACCTGGCACTGCTCAACGCCACCGCCCATGCGACGTCCTTTCCCCCGCCCGATCCGTGGTTTGCCGGCGAGACCATCAACTATTACTACCTCGGGTACTCCATGGCCGCGTTCGGTCTGCATCTCAGCGGCGCGGAGCCGGCCGTCGGCTACAACCTGGCCCTGGCCGCGCTCTTTGCGCTTGGCGGCGTGGCTGCCGCTTCCGCCGGCTACGACCTGGCCGTGCTGACGGGCGCCGGGAGGCGAGCCCGCAAGGCGGCGGCCGTGCTGGCACTCATGCTCACCATGGTGGCCGGCAATCTGGCCGTCCTGCGCGACATCTTCTCGGAGAGCCCGGACGCGCCCACAGGCTTCTGGAGGGGCATTGGCTGGAATGCCTCGCGCACAATTCAGCGCGAGGACGGCGGCCAGGTGATCGACTACACGATCAATGAATTCCCGGCCTTCTCCTTCGTCCTGGGCGACTTGCACCCGCACGTGATGGCGCTTCCGATCACGCTGATGGCCGTCTCGCTGGCCGTGCAGTGGATGGTGGCGGGGGCGCGGCCGAAGCCCGATTCCCTGGCCGAGCGACTCGCGCGCGGCGCGCTGACCGGGCTGGTGCTGGGAGGTCTCTATGCGCTCAATGCCTGGGACGCGCCCACGTTCGCGGGCCTGGTGCTGGCGGCTGGCGTGGTGGCGGCCTGGCGGGTGCGGTCGCGACTGCTGGCCCTGGTGCCCCCAACCGCCGCTGCGCTGATCGTGGCCGTCGCCGCCTGGCTGCCCTATACCCTGAACTATGCGCCCGGCAGCCGTGGGATCGGCGTTGTGACGGTCAGAAGCGAGGTGCTCGACTACTTCCAGGTGTTCGGACTGCTGTTGGGCGCGGCAGTCGTGACGCTGGCCGTCCTGCTCTGGGATGTCCGGCCGGACGGCCGCCTCTTTCTGGTCATCCTGCTCGCCGCTGGCGCCGGGGCTACGCTGATCGCACGCGGGGAGGTCGTGGTTGCGATTGCCGCGCTGCTCGTTCTCAGCGTCTATGCGCTCTGGATCCATCGGGTCGAGCCGGGGCTCGCGGCGCTGCTCTGGCTGCTGGTTGCCGGCCTGGGACTCCTCACGGTCGTTGAGGCTCTCTACGTGGACGACTTCTTTGGCCCGCCTAACGAACGTATGAATACGGTGTTCAAGCTGCATTACCAAGCCTGGAGTCTGCTGGCCATTGCGGCGGGACCGGGCCTGGTTTTGGCCTGGCGCCGTCTCACCCAACCGGGCGGCTTGCGCCTGACGCTCACGCGCGCGACCGCGCTGACCGTGTTTGCGCTGCTGGCGGTCCCCGCGCTGACCTATCCGATCGTTGCCACTAAGGCCAAGACCGAGGCTAGCTCAGTGTCCGGATCGTTGGACGGACTGGCCGCCGACCGGCTCGGCCGACCCTCGGAGGTTGCTGCGGCCGAATGGCTGCGCAGGCACGCCCCGGGCGGCGCCGTGCTGCTTGAGGCGCCCGGCCGCGCCTACTCCGGCGACTCGCGAATGTCCACCTGGACGGGAATCCCGAGCGTGATCGGCTGGACCCAACACGAAGAGCTGTGGCGGGAGTCCGATCCGCGGATCGCCGCTCGTACGGCCGATACCGACACCGCCTACCGGACCGACGACTCGGCGCTGCGGCGTGCGGTGCTGGACCGCTATGGCGTGACGCACGTCGTGGCCGGGGACAGCGAGCGCGAACGTTATGGGCCCGAAGTCGTGGAGCGCCTGGGCCAGGATCTCAGCGCGGTATTCACCATAGGCGGCACGACGATCTTCAGGGTTGGAACGGGCCCGTGAGCGCCGGCTCGCACATGGTCCGGGGCTGGCTGGCTCGCCCGGCCTGGTTTGGCTGGTCGCGCGGGGAGTGGCTGCTCTACGTCCTGATTCTGGCCGCCGCCGCGGGCCTGCGCTTCTTCGATTTGGGCGAGCGGGTCTACCACCACGACGAGGCCATCCACGCCAAAGAATCCAACGACATGATCAACGGCAAGCAGTTCCGGTACGACCCGGCGTACCACGGGCCGCTGCTCTATTTCGGCAATGTGATCGTGTTCCTGGCCGCCGGAGTCACCGATGGCCTGGGGCGCGTGATCCCGGCGCTGTTTGGCGTGGCTTCGGTCGGCGCCCTGCTGATCTTCCGCCCCGAATTGGGCCGCACCGGCACGCCACTGGCGATGGCGGCCATGACCATCTCGACGTCGTTCCTCTACTACTCGCGCTTCCTGCGCATGGACATATACGTGGCGTTGTTCACGCTGCTGCTCATCGGCTCGGTGATGCGCTACCTGGAACAGCCGCGGCGGCGCTGGATCTACCTGGCCTGGGCGACTCTGGGGCTCTCGCTGGCGACTAAGGAAAACACCTTCATTCACGGGTTTGCGCTGTTGATGGTCCTGATTGCCGTGGGTGGGCTGGCGTTTCGCGCCTCGCGCCGTGGACCCGGCGTGTCCCCGCTGGGCGACCAGGCTCTAAATGCATTTCGCTCGCTCGGCTACGACGTCGAGCATGTGGTCTACGGCGCTCTCACCTTTGTGCTGATCGTGTTTGCGTTCTATACGTCGTTCCTCACCCACCTTCCGGGTTTCCGTGCGGCGTTCACCAGTTCCATCGAGTACTGGACCAGCGTCCATGAGTCCGAGCGGGTCAATCAGCCGTGGTTCTATTACGCGATGTTCCTGGGTCTGTACGAGCCCTTTGCGCTCTTGTTTGGTGCGGTTGCCCTGGTTCGCGGACGCAGTGCCCGGCACCTGCTCCCGTTTGTGCTGGGCGTTTGGATCGTCGTGATCTGGATCGTCTATTCGGCGGCCGGCGAGAAGGCGCCGTGGCTGGTGCTGCACCTGCTGTGGCCGCCTATGTTGCTGGCGTGCTGGTGGGTGGGCCGCTGGTTCGATGAGACCCGTCCTCGTATTCCTCGATTCGTTGTGGGGCTGCTTAGCACCGGCCTGCTCTTCTGGACCCTGTGGTTCGCCGTTCCAATTACGTACGAGCGGGGCAGCGTGCCCAACGACATGGTCGTGTACGTGCAGTCCACGGATGACGTGAAGACAGTCGCCACGATCGCGGACGAGGTCGCCAGGCGAACCGGTCAGGGCGAGAAGCTGTCCATCCTCATCGACAACAACTACGCCTGGCCGACGGTCTGGTACCTGCGCGACTACACGGACGCGCTGTACACGAAGGACATGAACCTGGAGGACGCCCAGCAGGCGCAGATCGTGCTCATGTCGCCGTCCAGTGCCGACACACTGGGCATCCAGCTTCCCGAATTCGTGGGCCGACGGATGAAGCTGCGCTGGTGGTTCCCGGAACACACGTACAAGAGCTGGGACCTGGGATTCCTGGGCGAGTTCCTGGCGGATCCGGAGGCGCGCAGTTCCTTCCTACACTGGTTGGTGACGCGCCAGGAGCCGCCGGTTCCCAAGGGCTCGTATGACTTCATGCTGTATGTGCGGACCGACCTGCTGAAAGAGGGGCCGCTGGGACCCTTCCGCCTGTGAAGGTTGTGATTGTTGGCGCCGGCATTACCGGGCTGGCGCTGGCGCATGAGCTGCTGAAGCTGGGTCACGGCGTCACGCTGGTGGAGGCGGCGCCGCGGCCGGGCGGGGAGCTGGCCACGGTGGAGGTGGGCGGAGAGCCGGTGGAGCGGTTCTACCACCACCTGTTCACCCACGACAGCTTCATGATCGGCCTTGCCGAGGAGCTGGGCGTTGGCGACCGGCTGGAATGGCCGGAGCCTGAGATGGGCTACTACCTGGGCGGCCGGCTCTACCCGTTCACCTCGCCGCTGGATCTCCTGAAGTTCGGGGCGTTGAGTCCGTGGGCGCGGCTGCGGCTGGGGCTTGGATCGGTGCTGCTGCAGCGGCGACGCGACTATGGACCATTTGAGGACCTGACGGCGGCGGAGGTCTTGCCGCGGTACGTGGGGCGGGAGGCCTTTGAGGCGATTTTCGCCTCGATGCTGCGGGCCAAGTTCGCGGGGCACTGGGAATCGGTGTCGATGGCGTGGATGTGGGCGCGGCTGATGGCTCGGGCGCGCACGCGGACGGCGGACAAGCGGCGGGAGCGGCTGGGGTATTTCCGCGGGAGCTTCCGGGTGATCGTGGACGCGCTGGCGGACTCGGTGCGTGAGCGCGGGGCCGAGCTGCGGCTGGCTTCGCCGGTGCAGGAGATCACGATCGGGGAGCCCGGAGCGCCCGCGCTGCGGGTGAACGACGAGCCGCTGGAAGCGGACGCCGTGGTGGCGACCGTGGGGCTGCCGATCATCCGGCGGCTGTTGCCGGCGTCACGGCGCGGGTTCACGGACTCGCTGGCCGCCACATCGTATGTGGGGGCGTGCGTGGCATTGATCCAGATTCGCGAGCAGCTGTCGCGCTATTACTGGACCAACATCGGCGACCGGGACCTGCCGTTTGCCGGGCTAATCGAGCACACGAACTACGTCGATCGCGAGCGCTACGGCGGCAAGCGGCTGCTGTATGTGAGCAACTACCTGCCGCCGGAGCACGAGTTCTTCCAGCTGGACGACGACGTGTTGATCGAGCGGTTCGTGGATCCGATCGCGCAGGTGTTCCCGACGTTTCGGCGGGAGCACATCGAGGAGGCGTGGGTGTCGCGGGATCCGGTGGCGCAGCCGGTGATCGAGGCGGGGTACCAGCGGCGCAAGCCGCCGTATGCGTCGCCGATTCCAGGGTTCTATATCTGCAACACGGCGCAGATCTACCCGGAGGACCGGGGGACGAACTACAACGTGCGGATCGCCAAGGAGTGCGCGGCGCAGCTGCAAGCGGACGAGCCGCGGCTGGTCGCGCGGCGCAACGACGACACCTAGCTAGCCCCCCAGACCCGGATGCGGCCGTGGCCGCCGACTTTGGGGACTGCTTGCGACACGTCGACCTGGGCGCAGTAGGTCACGTCGTCCCAGAGGCCGACGGGCTTGAGCGCCTGCCCGCTGCGGGAGGCGGCCAGGGCGGCCTCGGCGGAGGGGTAGGCGCCGGCCACGTGGAGCGCGGCGACGGCTGATTCGTCGAGGGTGAGGTCCGGCGAGGCGTCTTGCAGGCGCTGGACGATGACGCCGGCGGTGTAAACGTCGTCCAGCGCCAGCGCGCCCGAGCGGCCGGCGCACGCGATGGTGATGGATGGGGTATCGGGGTCCGCTAGCAGGCAATCAGCCACCGCGCCCGCGTTACGCAGGGCGGCGATGCAGGTTCGGCGGGAGTGGCCCCAGCGTTCAATGGCGTAGGCGCCGTTGGTGGTGGAGAGGACGGCGCGCCGGCCCCCGAGGTCGGTGTCCTGGAACTCGCGGGGGGAGTTGCCATGGTCGAAGCCCTCAGGCGGCAGGCCGCCGCGTTCGCCGCAGAGGAGGGTGCCGGGGCCTAGCTGGCTGGCGGCCTGGCGGGCGGCGGCGACGTCGCCGGCAATCCAGACCTCGGGGTCGCCGGCCTCGGCCATGGCGACGAG
>JAPPLN010000094.1:1217-2461 GCA_028874175.1 Chloroflexota bacterium | reverse complement strand
TTTGAAGAAGAACTGCCGTAGCTCGTTCCACTTCACCAGGTACTCGACGTAGGGACACAGCGGCGGCGGCCAAGCCGCGCTGAGATGGGCGTTGACCGGAACCGAGGCGCCGTGCGGAATCAGGGGCACGTCGTAGACGGAGCATATGGTGGCGATTTTCATCATCTCGCTCACGCCGCCCGCCCACATGGTGTCGGCCTGGTAGATGTCCACCGCGCCGGCCTTCATGTAATCGCGTGTACCCCAGCGCGTGTATTCGTGCTCGCCGCCCGAAATTGGAACCGGCGATGCCGCTCGAATGCGGGCGTAGTTGGCAATGTCGTCGGACTTGACGGGTTCTTCGATCCAGTAGGGCCGGTACTCCGCCATGCGCCGCGCCATGTCCAGCGTGTAGCGCACGTTCCAGCTGCTCCAGGCGTCGATCATCACGTCAACGTCGTCGCCCACCGCCTCACGCAGAACGCGCATCAGTTCCACGTTGCGCCGCGCGCCGGCCTCGCCGTCGTCGGGGGCGTAGCGTACGAACCACTTGGTGGCCTGGTAGCCCTCGGCCACGAACTGCCGGGCGCGTACAGCCGCACGCTCGGGCTCGATTGAGAAGCCCAGCGCGCTGGCGTAGGCCGGAATCTCGGTCCGCACCGGCCCACCCAGCAACCGGTACAGCGGCTGGCCCAGCCACTTCCCCTTCAGGTCCCAGAGCGCCGTGTCGATAGCGCTCAGCGCAAACATCGGCGAGCCCTTGCGACCGTGAATCATGTATCGGT
Organism: Chloroflexota bacterium; assembly: GCA_028874175.1. Lineage (GTDB taxonomy): Bacteria > Chloroflexota > UBA11872 > UBA11872 > UBA11872 > UBA11872. Next base: position 1,697 of record JAPPLN010000094.1, on the reverse strand, counting down.
AAAGCTGATCCCAGATCCGCTCGCTGGCCAGCGGATCCGCGCCCAGGATGAACGGCGCGATCTGCGTATCGATGATGAAAGCATCCGGCACGTCGATCGGTCCGGCCATGCCACTCACGCCCTCGTCCGTCTCGATGGTTACGAAGACCCACGACAGGTCATGGGCGCCGTCGGCAGTGCGCGCCTTGGGAATGTGCTGGTCCGGATCCCGCTTGTGTTCGGGATAGACGTCCAGCGGACGCACCAGGCGCTCTTCCCAGAAGTCGCCTTCCGACTCGAACAGGCCCTGCAGTTCCGTGAGGCGAATGTCGGTGATTCGGATTGGGACGCTCCAATCCAGCAGCGCGGGAGACGTTGGAGCCTAATGCACCAGCGCCCCCCCCCGGGGGGGGCGGGGCGTGGGGGGGGGGGCCCCGGCCGCCCGGGGGGCGGGCGGGGTTTGCGCCTGCCGCCTATACCAGACCCCGCCCCGGGGGGGCG
>JAPPLN010000094.1:0-1207 GCA_028874175.1 Chloroflexota bacterium | reverse complement strand
CTGTGCGGGGTGCATATTGTGGTTTATTCGTTGGGGCCCCCCCAAACCCACCCGCGGGGTTCCGTTTGCACCAAATCCCCCCCGCCCGCCCCCGGTGGGGCGGCGGCGCTGGTGTGATGAGCCTCAGGCAGCCGGACCTGCGGACTGGTTCTGCGCCTGCCGCATGTCCAGCAGCAGGCGCTGGAGGGCCGGTTGCTTGGCCAGCAGTTCGGCGCCGCCTTCGCTGGCCAGCAGCGCGGCCGCCCGTTCGGCGGACCGGTAGTCGAGCACGGCTTCGACCAGCGGCCAGTCCTGCTGGAGGGCCTCGGCCGGCGTGCAGCCGAAGGCCTCGCAGATCACACTGACCACGCCTTCATACGGCTGCGGTCCGTGCTTCAACTCCTCGGGCTGGTCGGTGGTTCGGTATCCGAGGATGTAGTCGGCGAGCCGTTCGAGCCTTTTCCCCGCGCCGCCGGGCGCTCGCCTCGTACCACTCGAACCAGGTACCACAATTCCTGCGGCGTCAGCCGACGAAACGGTTCGGCTGTCCCGTCCGGTTTGGGCAGGGGGCGGCCGGCGTCATCGGTCCAGGTCCAGTCGACGATGCGCGTGGCCAGGGTCTGGCACACCTCGGCGTAGGTCGCGTCCAGCAGGGCGAGGACGGCGTTTTCGCCGCCGTCCTCACCCGCCAGCGCATCGATCTCGACGTGGAGCCGGTTCAGCTGCTGCATCTGCTGCAGCTCTCGAACCGAAATCTGCGGCAACACCTCCACCCACTCATTCTCATGGGTGCGGAACGACTCGCCGCCGATTTCAACGACGAAGTCGTCCGACGGCACGCGTACCGATGCGGGCTTGCTCATCGGCTACGAAGTGGCGCGGCTCAGCGCGCTGTCGCCGAAGAGGTTGGCCGTGTAGGTGATCGGCTGCCCAACCGATGCGCGGACCGAGTACGACCCGACCAGCAACGACGTGGAGTCGTAGTTGGGGTCGTTCGTGCCGGCGGCCTTGCCGGTGGGGTCGAAGGCCCCGGCCGAACCGCCGTTGCCGATCCGCCCAAAGATGGTGGCGTCGCCCTGCCCGGACGAGAAGTCAGCCGTTCCCTCCAGCGCGTACGAGAAGTCGTAGTTGCCTTCCACGCGGCGCGGCCCGGTGTCACCCAGCGCCGTCACCACCGGCAACTCGACGTTGACGTCCTGCGAAATGGACGTCAGCTCGTCCTGCAACT
>JAPPLN010000035.1 GCA_028874175.1 Chloroflexota bacterium | reverse complement strand
TAGCCAGGCGATGGTTCGCGACCTGATCGCGCACGGCTGGGACGCGGAGCGGGTGCATGGCGTCTGGAACGGGGTGGACACGGAGAAGTTCTCGCCCGACGCGCCGGGCGGGCCGGAGCTGAGGGCTCGCTATGGGTTGCCCGACGACGCGCCTGTGGTTTTCTTCATTGGCCGGCTGACGGGGGTGAAGGGGACGCGGCCGTTGATCGAAGGATGGCCGCGGGTCCTGCAGCAGCATTCAGAGGCCCGATTGGTAGCCCTAGGGACGGGCGATCAGGACGACGAGATTCGGGGGCTGGTGGCGCAACTTGAGATTGAGGACTCGGTCACGTTGCGGACGGAGTGGGTGTCGGAGGCGGAGCGCATCGCGCACTTCGCGGCCGCGGACCTGGTGGTGCTGCCGTCGACGTACGAACCGTTCGGGATCGTGTGCCTGGAGGCGATGGCGAGTGGGAAGCCGGTGGTGGTGGGGGCGCGGGGTGTCGTGGGATTTCGAGAACAGGTGATGAATGAAGGGCCGAACCAGTGCGGGCTGCACGTGAATGGGGCGGATCCGGCGGACATTGCGTGGGGGATTGGCGAGTCGCTGAAGGATGGCGAGCGGATGCGGCGCTGGGGCGAGAACGGTCGGCGGCGGGCGGAGGAGATGTTTACGTGGGAACGGTGTGCGGTGAGGACGGCGGAGGTGTACGGGCGGGTTGGATGATCAGCGGCCAAGCTACGTAGAGCCGTCCACTTCGTCAGCATCGAATCCGCCGACGACCGCTTCACGAACTTGGGTAACGCGCCAAGAGCCTGCGCGAGCGCAGCGTAGATCTGCGTGGCCAGCGCCTGAGTGAGGCCCGGTCATTCAGGGCGAGCTTCGAGGCGGGCGACGCGTTCGCCGAGTTCGCTGATGCGTTCGGCCAGCACATTGACCCGGCCATCCAGCGCGCGGATATCCGCACGCACGTCGGTTTCGAGGGCACGGATGTCGGCGCGAAGCCAGGCAGCCAGCGCCACCATCAGGGCGGCCAGGGCGCCAGCCGCGCCAATGACGGTTCCGAGAATCGGGATCAGATCAGCGCTCATGAGGACATAGCAACCCGCGGCCGTGTCGAGCACGAGCGACGGGCTTGATAGGCGTCTCTGAGCCGCATCGTCACTCGATTCGCTCAGACGAGTACCCGAGTTTGGCGGGACCGGCGCGGTTGGGCCCCGGCAAGTCGGCATTCGAGTCCCGTGCCCGAGCTCCGGCGAGGATGACCTGGATCAACGCGTCGACCTTTGTACCGGTAGCACGCAGGCTGTCGTTCAACGCTGCGATGTCGGCCCGAAGCCAGGCCAATGCGCCGCCGACCACGGCAAGCGTGGAACCTAAGACGATTCCGGCGATGGCTAGGAGATCGGCGGTCTCAAGCGTCAAGGATCTGGATCTCCGGCGGTTGGATCTGGCACTGGTTCACCGAGGCGAGCGAGAGACTGCGCCATTTCGAATTGGCGGGCCTCGAGCCGGTCGAGGCGTGTTTCCACCCTGTCAAAGCGGGCGCCGTGGTCTGCACGCAGATCGCGCAAGGCGGCAGCATTCTGCTGAGCCATGAGATCGAGACGAGATTCAAGGCTGCGCCATATCGCTATGACCAAGCCAGCTAAACCAACAAACAGGGCCCCGCCCGTGCCCAAGATCGTCCACGCTTCGGCGCTCATGCGGCGACGCTCCGGCGGGGTCGGGCATCAGAATGAACGTATCACACGAATTCGACCGCTCGCCCGCTCCTTCCTCACTGGACACCTCCCTCGCCAAAGTGGACACATCGGGCCGAAAACTGGACACATTCGGCCGAAAAGTGGACACATCAGGCCCAGAACTGGACACATTGGCCCAACAGAGTGGACACATCCCCGTCATCCCGGCGTCCCCGGAGACCTGCCCTGAGACTGCCGAAGAGCCTGTCGAAGGGGGATCGTGAGGGGGCCGCGTTCCGCCGAATACTGAACACCTGGCCCTCAAAAGTGAACACATTCAGCCGGAAAGTGAACACATCGGGCCAAAAACTGAACACATTCGCCTCAAAACTGAACACATTGCCCTCATCGACTGAACACATCCCAAACCGAGCCCAACCTCCGTCCCCGCCTGCGCTCACCCCTCATTGCTCTCCGCTCACTCCTGCCGTCTCCCCCTTGCCCTTCGTAACCATTTCGTATACACTTGATGCACCCTATTCCACATCCCATTCCCGGAACCTCCATGCTCGCCCGCCGCCTCCGCCTGCTCGCCTCTGCCGTCACCGAGCGTTCCGGCTGGTTCCTCGCTTTCCGTAGAGGCCGGTCGAGACACCTCCGTCCCACCCCTTCGGCACGTCCCCGCACCCAGCGTCCCCGTAGGCCTGCCGTCGCCCCCTCGCAGCCCCGACGTTCGTCGCCGATCCCCCAAAAAATCCGCCTAAGCGGTCGCGCGGCAGCCCGGCCCCCTATAGGGGGC
>JAPPLN010000013.1 GCA_028874175.1 Chloroflexota bacterium | reverse complement strand
ATTCCGCATGGGGCGGACGCGGCGACGATCGAAGCGGCGCTGTTCGACGACGAGTTGAACCAGTTTTACTTCGAGAAGGTGGCGCGCTGGTGCTACCGGCCGGCAATCAAGCTGTGGCGGGAATTGCTGGATCGGGGCCTGGCGCTGGGGCTTGGGATTCCGTTGTCAACGCTGCCGCAATTCGAGACGTGGGATCCGGAACTGCTGGTGGACCTGAAGGCCCTGATGGGTCACGAGAATTGCGAACCGGTGGCGACGGAGCCATATCACGCGGTGAGCATGCTGCTGGACCTGCCGCTGTTTGCGCGGGGGATGGAGCGGTCGGCCAAGGGGCTGGAAGAGCTTTGCGGGCAGCGGCCGCGGGTTGCGGACACGACCGAGATGCTGATGTCGTCGGACATTGCGCGGACGCTGGGGCGCGTCGGGTTCGAGGCGGGGTTCGTGGACGGCCGGCCGTGGATCAGGGAGTGGCGGAGCGCGGCCCACCTGTATAAGGAACGCGGCGGATTGCCGCTGCTGGCCCGGCACTTCGACCTGAGCGACGACGTGGGCTACCGGTTCTCGAACCAAGGGTGGGACGGGTGGCCGCTGACGGCGGACCGGTACGCCGACTGGATTGCGTCGACACCCGGGGACCTGGTGACGCTGGCGTGGGACTTCGAGACGTTCGGCGAGCACCACAACATGGACACGGGGGTTTTCGAGTTCCTGGATGCGCTGCCGGACGAGCTGGCGAAACGCGGGGTTCAATGTTTGACGCCCAGCGGGGCGGTGGAGGCGTTTGGCGGCGATGCGCATGAGTTGCCGCTGTCACCGTTTCCGGCTACGTGGGCGGGGCAGCACGGAGGCCTGGAGTTCTTCCTGGGGAACCACGCGCAGCAGGCGGTGTTCCGGCTGATGACGGCTGCCTACGGCACGGCACAGCTGACGGAGGATCCGGCGCTGATCGACCTGGCGCACCTGCTCTTGCAATCGGACAACCTGCACTGGCTGCAGTGGGTTGGGCGGGAAGGCTCGGAGGCGGACGTTTCGGCCTACTTCACGCCGGGCGAGTGGATGTGGCTGGGGGCGGACCGGCTGCTCTGGGAGCACCAGCGCGTGTATATCAATTTCATCGACGCCATTAGCTAGCGAGGGACCGCCATGGATGACGTGTTCCTGGGACCAACCGATACGCGCGTTCCCAAGATTGGATTGGGTACGGCCAGGTATTTCGGCGGGCAGGGCGTGCTGGTGAAGGGACTGGCTGCGGGCTTGCGACTGATCGACACGGCGGAGTCGTACAACGCCCGGGGCGATGAACCCGGGGAGGCCGAGTTGCTGGTGGGGAAGGAGCTTGCGGGGCACTGGGAGCGGGTCTTTATTGCCACGAAGATCTCTCCACGAAACCTTGCGGCGCGGATCGTTCCGGTGCATGCGCGGGCTAGCGCGCGGCGGCTGGGCGTGGAGGTCCTGGACCTATACCAGATTCATGGGCCGAACCCGGCGATCCCGATTGGCGAGACGATTGGCGCGCTGGAGCGGTTGGTGGACGAGGGGCTGATCCGCTTTATCGGGGTGAGCAACTTCTCGGCTGATCAGTTGAAGGCGGCGCAGGACGCGGCGCGGCGGTATCCGATCGTGTCGAACCAGATTCGCTACAACCTGTTCGAGCGCGACGTGGCGGAGGACGTGCTGGCGCTGTGCCAGGAGACGAAGGTGACGATGATTGCACACACGCCGCTGGCGCTGGCGGATTTTGACGGGCACGCCGGATCGGGGGTCTTGCACGAGGTGAGCCAGGCCACGGGGCGGACGCCGGCGCAAGTGATGCTGAACTGGCTGGTGGGGCAGGACGGCGTGATTGCGATTCCGAAGACGGACCGGCCGGAGCGGGTGGCGGAGCTGGCGGGGTCGGTGGGTTGGGAACTGGACAACGAGCAGCGACGCGCGCTGGACGGGTGCGCCTGACTGCCACAGGCAGCATCGCTGACAGATTCGAGGAGTAGCTGACTTTGCGCATTGCGATGGTGGTTTGGGAGTACCCGCCGCATGTGGTGGGCGGTCTGGGGACGTATTCGGGGGCGATGGCGCCGGCGCTGCGCGCGGCCGGCCACGACGTGCAGGTGTTTGCCGCGCTGCGGGACGGCGAAGTTGCAGATCAGCAGCCGGACACCCACTGGGCGCGCCAACTGGATCTGAGCCCGACGTACCTGGGGGTTTACAACCAGGAGGCGTCGAGTTGGGGCGCGTTTTTCGGGGAGCTGTATTCCACGAACATCCTGTGGGCAGATGCGGTGCGGGCGGAGCATGGGCGGCGTCCGTTCGACGTGATCGCGGTGCATGACTGGCTGGGGGCGCCGGCCGGGTTGACGCTGGCACAGCACGTGGACGCGCCGATCGTGTTTCACGTGCACAGCGCCGAGTGGGGGCGGCAGCCGGGTGGGCCTTCGCCGATCGTGTCGCAGTGGGAGTGGGCGGCGGGCAGGGCGGCGGACGCGACGATTACGGTTAGCCAGGCGATGGTTCGCGACCTGA
>JAPPLN010000020.1 GCA_028874175.1 Chloroflexota bacterium | reverse complement strand
GGGAACGTGGTCAGAACCGAAAACGTCCCCGCCAGGATCAGACCGGCCGACGTGATTACGCCTCCCGTCCGCGCCACGGCCATGCGTACGCCTTCAACCAGGCCTCGCGCCTTCACCTCCTCGCGCACCCGCGAGATGATCAGGATGTTGTAGTCGGCCCCCAGCGCCGCCAGGAAGATGAACATCCACACCGGATTCTGATAGCCGACCCCCGGGTGGCCCATGAAGTTCTGGAAGATCACGACCGAGAGACCGACCGCCGACAGGAAGCTCAGCACCACGCTGCCCAGCAGATAGGTCGCCGCCACCACGCTGCGCAGCAGCGCCAGCAGGATGACCCAGATCAGCACGATCACCATGGGCCCGATCAGCGCCGTATCGCGATTCACCGATGCGCGCGCATCGGTCTGCAGCGCCGTCGGTCCGCCCACCACGATCTCGGCATTCGCCAGCGAGGTCCCGGCAACCACCGAGCGCGCAAGCTCTCGGATGTCCTCGATGCGGTCGATCGCGGGCACCTCGTACGGGTGGTCGTCCATCACCACGTCCAGCCGGGCGGTCGTGCCGTCGGGCGAGACGAAACGGCGTCCGGCGAAGTAGGTCTGTAGGACGGCCTGCTGTTGCGGATCCACGTTGGCCGGCGGGCCGGCAGCCGGCGCACCGCCGGGCGGGGCGCTCGGCGGGCCTTCAAGCAGCGCGGGCGGCAGCTGCGGAATCGCCGCCTGCAGCGCCGCCGCGTCCACCGCCGGCGCGTCGCCGGTCGGTCGCGTCGGTCCGCTGACCCGTGCCACCCCCGGCACCGCCGCAACCGCCTGCGCCAGGCGATCGAGGTCAACCAGGCTGCCGTCCACATCGGTCGTGTTGACGTAAATATTCGTGGGCGCAAGATCGCCGGCCCCAAAGCTGTCGTCCATGATCTGCGCGCCGATCTTTGACTCGGCGCTGTCCGGAAATCCGTCGAGAAAGCTGAAATTCGGCTTCATGCTCGGGGTCCCGGCCGCAAAGACAAGCAGCAGCGCCAGGGTGATCACGAACGTGACCGCCGGACGTCGCGTCACCACGTTGGCCACGCGCGACCAGAGGCGCGAATGCTCCGTCCCGCTCACGTGCATCCGGCCCGGCCAGAATGCTGCCCGGCCAAGCAGCACCGTCAACGCCGGCACCAGCGTCAGGCCGCTGATCAGCATCAGGGCAATCGCCATCGCCAGCACCGGCCCCATCGCCTGGAATGAGCCGAAGCTGGCCAGCAACAGCGCCAGCATGGCCGCAATCGTGGTCCCCGCGCTCGACGCGATCGCCGGCCCGATCCGCTGCAGCGAGACCTCCATGGCCCGCCAGCGATCCGGCTGCCGGCGTAGCTCCTCGCGGTACCGCGCCACGATGAATAACGTGAAATCGGTTCCCGCGCCGAACATCAGCACCGACATCAAGGCGGTGACCTGTCCGTTCAGCGACAACCCGAAGTTCTCGGCCAGCAACGCGGCCACCGATTGCGCCACCAGCAACGTCCAGCCAACCCCCACCAGCGGCAACAGGGCCAGCGCCGGCGAGCGGTAGATCACCAGCAGCAGCACCAGCACCAGCAGGACCGTGACCATCGTCACCCGGAAGTCGAAGGTTCCAAACACTTCAACGGCGTCGGAAACGATGCCGGCCGGACCGGTGATCGCCACGGTCAGGCCGATGTCCGCGACTTCCGCCTTCGCCTGATCGCGAACCCACCGCACCGCCTCGCCAAACGTCTCGGTGTTCTGGGAGCCCGCGAGCGTGACGATCGTGGTCACGGTCTTTCCGTCCGGCGCCCGCAGCGCCCCCGCGGCGTCGGGTGACCCGCTTAGTGAGAGCACCGACTGGACTTCGTCAGGTGCGCTATCCGACTGCAAGACCGCGTCAACGCCCGCGATCGCCGCCAGGTCGGCTTCCGAAAGGCCCTCGGGGCGATGAAAAACGATGATGGCCGGGACACCCTGGCCGCGCGGGAACTTCTCCGTTACCAGTTCAAGGGCCCGCCGCGACTCCGAGTCGCTCGGCAGGAAGTCCTCCTGGTTGTTCGTCGTGACGTCGCCAAGCGGCGGAGCCGCCACGATCACCACCACGCCCACCACAATCCACGCGACGATCACGGCCGCCGCCCGGCGCCAGCTGGCGGCCAGGCTGGCCAGCATTCCGAACATCGACACCCTGTTCCGGTTCACGCGTATGGCTTCAGACTGTGGTACGAGCTACGGTCAAATTGTGAAAAACTTCACGAAGTCACCGCAAGCGCTGGATCGGCGGTCAGCCGCGCCCGCTGAAGCACCGTAACGCGCCGAGCCCTACAGCAGCCCAAGCTGCTGCCGAAACCCCAGCGAATCGAACATCGCCCAACTCTCGGCAATCCGATCCCCCTCGAACCGGTAGATGTAAATCGCCGACGCCTCGAACGTGTTCCCGCTCGGTTGGATCCCCAGCCCCTGCCCCGTATGCGTGCCGCGCCACGTCACCCGCGCAATGATCTTGCCCGGCGCCATGATCCACTCGTCCGCCGTGATGCTCAGGTC
>JAPPLN010000114.1 GCA_028874175.1 Chloroflexota bacterium | reverse complement strand
TGAACGCGCTGCAGGCGATTGCCGACCGGCACGGCCTGGCGCTGATCGAGGACTGCTGCCAGGCGCATTTCGCCGAGTCGCAGGGGCGGACCGTGGGGACGGTGGGCGACATCGGCGGGTTCAGCTTTGGCGGCAAGCACCTTTCGGCGGGCACCGGCGGGGCGGTGGTGACGAACGACGACGCCCTGTGGGGACGCGCCATCCTGTTCCGCGACGCGGCGCTGCCGCGCGACAACGGGCCGCTGCACGGGCAGCCGTACGCCAACTACTTCCTGGCGCCCAACTACAAGATGGGCGACCTGATGGCGGCGGTGTTGCGCACGCAGCTGGAGAAGGTGGACGGGTATATCGAGCGAAAGATTGCGACGGCCGAGGCGATCATCGACGGGCTGTCGGATATGGATGAGATCACGCCGCAGCGGGTGCGGCCCGGCGACCGTCACACGTACTGGGTGCTGGGCTTCACACTCGACACGGACACGCTGGGGTGCTCGGCCTGGGAGTTCGCGGAGGAGGTCAGCCGGGCGGGCGTGCCGCTGGGCGGGCCGTATGTCGGGTCGGGCCGCCACGGGCCGCTGTACCGCAACCCGTTCCTGGCGGGGCCGCATGGGTACGGCCAGAGCCGGTTTCCGTTCGACTTCGACCGCGAGACGCCGATGGACTACACGCAGGTGGAGTGCGCCCGCGGCGAGGACATCATGGGGCGCGGGGTGTCGCTGCAGATGACGCCGAACATCAGCGCGGACGCAGTGGAGACCATCGTTTCGACGATTCGCGAGACGGCGGCGGGGTATCTGGCGCGTCGCTAAGTTGGTCTTGTAGAGGCTTTTGCGTAACCCGAGGCTGGTTGCCCGGAAGACCCTCACCCCAACCCTCTCCCACGGGGAGAGGGGGCAAGAGCCGTCGCACCTTCGAGGAGGCTGGGCGTTTTGCAAAGGTCTCTGGTAGGGAGAACTCGCGCGAGCGGGCGGCCTGGAGAGAGCGGTGTGAAGACGTTTGTGTACGAATCAAGCCTATGGCTGCCGCGTCCGCTGGACGAGGTATTCGCGTTCTTTGCGGATGCCTCGAATCTTGAGGTGATCACGCCGCCGTGGCTGAGTTTCAGCGTGGTGACGCCGGCGCCGATCGAGATGCGGCCGGGGACGCTGATCGACTACCGGCTGCGGTTTCGCGGGTTTCCGTTGCGGTGGCGGAGCGAGATCACGGCGTGGGATCCGCCCCACGGGTTCGCGGACTCGCAGGTGAAGGGTCCGTACCGGCAGTGGATCCACGAGCACACGTTTGCCGAGAAGGACGGCGGGACGCTGGCGGGGGACCGGGTGGAATACGCTGTGTGGGGCGGCGCACTGGCGAATGCGCTGGTGGTCCGCCGTGACGTGGAGCGCATCTTCGACTACCGCAGGCAGACGCTGACGGCGATGTTCGGCAGCGGGGACGATTCATGGGCCTTCAGATGCAAAGGAGCCGCTGAGCGGTGCGACTGGCAATCATCGGGGCGCAGCACGGGCACGTGCTGGGGATTACGCGGCAGCTCGTTGCCGAAGAGGGCGTGGAGTTGGTGGCCGTGGCGGAGGCGGAAGCATCGGTGCGGGAGGAAACGGCGTCGGCCTTCGGGGTGCCGGGCATGGCGGACTACCGCGAGCTGCTGGACGGGTCCATCGACGCGGCGGCGCTGGCGCCGATCAACAACGAGAAGGGCGACGTGGCGGTGGCTTGCCTGGAGGCAGGGGTGAGCGTGCTGCTGGACAAGCCGGCGGTGACGACGCTTGACGACCTGGATCGGCTGGAGTCCGCGGCGGGCGGGTCGGCGGCGCTGAGTTGCGCGTTGACGCTGCGCTTCAGCGGTCCGTACCTGGCGGCCCAGCGGGCGATCGAGGCGGGCGAGATCGGGCAGGTGGTGTCGTCGATGGCGCAGCGGCCGCACAAGTGCGGGCCGGCGCGCCGGCCGGCCTGGTTTTTCGACCGCGAGCTGAACGGCGGGGCGCTGGTGGACCTCTGCATCCACGACGTCGACGCGGTGCGCTGGCTGCACGGCTGCGAGCCGACGGGCGTGGCGGCACAGCACGGGGCGACGCGATTTTCGGAGTACCCGACGTTCGCGGATCACGCCGAGGTCTGGTTGCGGCTGGAGGACGGCGGGTCGGCGTTCCTGCGGGCCTCCTGGCTGACGCCGGACAGCGCGCCGTATCACGGGGATTGCCGGATGCTGATCGAGGGGACGGACGGGTCGATCGAGATCCGGACGACGGCCGAGGACTCCTGCACCATCGACAAGGGCGGGAGGCAGCGGACGATGACGGATTTCGAAGGACCTTCGCTGGATACGCCCACGGCGGATGCGCCGAACGCGCTAGCGCGGGACTTCATTGCGGCGGCGCGTGGCGAGACGGACCTGGCGATTACGGCGGCGGACGTGATTGCCTCGCACCGCTGGACGCTGCTGGCGCGGGACGCCGCCGATCATGGAACGCTGGTTACCGGTTCATAGGGTCCGGCGGCTAAGGTTCAACCAATCACATTTGGCTGGTAGATCACAGGGGAGCGCGT
>JAPPLN010000018.1 GCA_028874175.1 Chloroflexota bacterium | reverse complement strand
GCCAGGGCAAGAAGAATTCCTCCGAGTAACACGAAGGGCGCGGTGCCCAACCGGTCATCGATCCAGCGTCCTCCCAGGATGCCGGCAACCATGAACGTGCCCACGATGAATCCGAACTCAAGTGCAAGCGCCGCAGACCGAAGCGCACCCACAAGGACACGCAGCCCTCACGACTTTGTGAAAACGTTCACGTACTCGCCGCTGGAAGTCTAGCAGAGGCCACACATCAGTCCAGCCCAGCCCATCACAGCGCCGTGTGAGGTGTTGCGGAGGGATGGCGAGCCGCTCTAGGCTTGCCCCGCGACGGACCGTCGGGTCCGCGCCTGGTTACGCCATCGCTCAATGCTGCGACGTCCAAGCCGAGCCCGCGTCACGGTTCGCACGCTGATTGTCGTCCTCACGCTGGCCAGCGCGTCGCTGGTGCTGGGGACCTGGCTGTACTCGGTCGTTCCCTAGCCAACGCCGCGGAATCGAACTCCGACGCGCGCGCGTCGGACGAGGAACAGCCGGCCGCTAGATGATGTCGGTAGGCCGAATTGCCTCGCCGCGCATCGTCGCCGGATCGTCAACCAGCCGCCAGATCTCGCCGCCCAGCGCCATCGCAAAGACCGTGTGGTCCTCGGCGTAGTTGGGCGAGGCGGCCACGCGCAGGACCGCGCGGTTTCGCAGGTTGGGGTTGAACTCTGTCCATCCGGCGCCGCCGTTGGCCGACTTGAAGACGCCTCGGCTGGTCGCCGCATACACCGTGGTGTCGTCGGCGAACGTGGGCGTGGCATCGATCCAGAGCACGGCCGTCTCGGCGTCAGCCGGGTAGCTCCCCGACCACACGTCTTCAAATCGGGCGGCGGGACGGAACACCTGGCTGGCCGTACCAAAAAGCCACGTCCGCTCTCTGTCGGTGTAGATCGCCGGAACGGCCAGCGACACCCACGGCGTGTTGGTCTCGTGTTCGACAAATCGTTCGAACGATTCACCACCGTCGTAGCTCACGTGCACGGCGGCGGCGCCCTGACCGACGGTCCCGACAAATACGGCGCGGTCCACCTCGAAATTGGGGCCGGTAGCCAGCGCTACGACGGTCTCGCCGTCAAAGTCGTGCGACAGCCGTTCCCAGGTCTCGCCACCGTCGACGCTGCGGTAGGTCAGGCCCAGCGCGCCGCCGGCGAACGCGGTGCGATCGCTCCCGAAGTCCGAAGAAAACGCCACCGCCCGCACGTCGTCAAGGTCAAAGCCTTCCACGGCTTCGTCCCAGGTGTGTGCGTGGTCGGTGCTGCGGAAGAGCCCGGCCTGCGTAGCCACCAGAACGTTACCGTCGTCCGCATACTCGGGCGAAACCCCAATCCCGGCGATATCCAACTCGGCCAGGTCCTCGCCGCGCGCTTCCCAGGTCGCGCCCCCGTCGATTGACACGTGCACGCCGCTGCCGGAACCGCCCGCGAACATCGTCTGGTCGACCCCGAAGTCAGGAGAAATGGCGAGCGTGACCCAGTTCTGGCTGGTAATGCCCGTGTTTCGCGGTTCCCAGGTGACGCCCAGGTCGCTGGAACTCAGCAGACCGGTCAGGAACGTGCCCGCCCACAGAAGCGTGGCGTCGTCGGTTGGAAACAGCGCGAGCGTCAGAATCGACCCGTAGCTTTCCTCCAGCGCCCGGGTTTCCCAGGTCTCGCCGCCGTCGGTGCTGACGACGACACCCTGGGCGCCGGTGCCGGCAACGATCGTCTGGTCGTCGGCGAACGCCGGGGAGATGCACACGGCGTTGACGGCCTCGTCACCGACTTCTTCGACCTGCGTCCAAGTTCGACCGGCGTCCTTGGACACCCACAAGCCCCGTTCTTCCGTCGCGGCCACAATGGTTCGGTCGGCGGTGAAGTCCGGGGCCAGGGCCAACGCTTGCACGGTGGCCGTGCCGAAGTCGTCGCCGCCCACCTGCTCCCACGTGCGACCGCCGTCGCTCGATCGGCACACGCCGCCGTTGACTAGGCCGGCGAAGACCATCTGATCGTTGCGAAAGCCGGAGGAGACCGCCAGGGTCTGCACGGAGAGTCCCGACAACCCCACGTTGGACGGGTTCCAACTGCGGCCGCCGTTCGTCGTGCGGTAGACGCCGTCGCCGTCCGTCCCCAGCAGGGCGATGCGGTCCGTCGCGTACGAGGGCGAAAGCGCCAAAGCCACCACGTTGGGGATGGCGCCCCAGAACGACAAACGGTTCCAGGTTTCGCCGCCGTCGAACGACTTGAACACGCCGCCCTGCACCGCGCCGGCGAAAGCGTTGCTGTCGCGGTTGTAGTCCGGCGACACCGCAACGGCCTGGATGTAGGGACTGGTGAGCTGGGCGTTGGAAATGCGCCAAGTCTGACCGTCGTCGTCGGACAAGAAGACACCGGACATGGTGCCAATGAAAATGCGACGGCCGTCGGAATGCGAGGCCATCGCGATTGATGTCACCGTGCCGCCCTCTTGGCCGCCGACGCGCTGCCAGCGGTTGACGGCCGGGTCGATGGTTTCGACTTCAACCATGCGTTAGAGCCTCCGGACTCGCGGATCGAC
>JAPPLN010000003.1 GCA_028874175.1 Chloroflexota bacterium | reverse complement strand
CACCCGCGAAGTTCAAGTAATGGTGGAGGCCCAGCCCGAACAGCGAACCGTGAAGATCGAATTCGCCACTGATCACACGTCCGGTCCCCGTGGGAAGGCGATGAGTTGGGGGATCGAACGGTTTGAGCAACTGCGGCCCGACATTAAGATCAAGTTCATCCCACAGAACCACATTTTTTACGAGAAGATTGCGATCGAGGCCGCCGCAGGGACGCTGTCTGAGGTGAACCTGCTCAACGGCGGCACGTATCAGCGGCACATCGAAGGTGAATCGTGGCTCCTTATCAACGACCTGCTGGACAAACGCGACGACCACGATCCGGACAATTATTGGTTCATCCCGGACTCGTACTCCGATAACAAGGACGAGTCATACCCGTACGATCGCACGATGCACGGACCACAGCATGGGATGCCGTTCCAGACAGTGATCGGCGGGATGCTCTACAACATCGACGCGCTGGCGGCGGCGGGCGTGGATGAGCCGGTGGAAGGCTGGCGCTACGACGACCTCTTAGAAGCGGCGAAGCGCGTAACCGACCCTGACACCGGGATCTACGGTATCAACTCGGATCGTGGCGAGCAGTTCTACGTATTTCCGGCCGCGTTTGGCTACAACGACGAAGCCGAGCGCCCCCGGGGCGACGATGGCGCACAGGTGTGGGGGCCGGCGCTCGGCGACGGCCCGCAGGGGTGGAAGTGGATTGTCGATCTGATCTACGAGCATGGGGTGTCCTTCACTCCCGAACAAAGGCCCGACGTGGCGGGCGAGTTCGGCAGTCCGTTCGCGGCCGGCAATCAGGTCTTCTGGATTGGCGGGCGCGTCTACAGCACCGGGTTTGCGATTCCGCGGATCCGGGACCGGTTCCGGTGGTCGCTGGGTCCAATGGTTTGGGGCAATGTGACCGATCACGCCAACTTCGTGCTGAACGACCAGGCGCATCTGGTGGCGCGGTCCGCCACCACGACCGGTGTGGAAGAGCAGGCCGTGGCCTGGGCCCATTTCCTCGCCGGGCCGGAAGTGCAAGGTCGTGTGGGGATCGACCGTGGCCACATGCCGTGCTTCAAGGCCGTGGCGGACGACGCGGCGGCCACGGCGCCACCGCCCGAAGGAATGCACCATCTGTTCACCTACCCCGCGTCGCCCTACGTGCGGCACGACCAGTGGTACGTGCCGGGCGGCAATTTTCTGGAGCTGCGCGCCGAGTGGCGGCCGGTTCTGGACAAAGCGCTTGTCGGTGAAGCCGATGCGGTTCAGTCCATGCTCGATGCGGCGGAAAAGGTCAACCGCATGCTGGCCCGCTGGCAAGAGCAGCTCGACAAGGGCGACGTGTCGCGCTAGTCGGCAGCGGTCCGCGACGGGCTCGACCTGATCCGCTGGTAGGTCCCGGTTGTGACCTGGAGGTGTGGTAATGGCGACGTATCGTGCGGCAATCCTCGGTGTTGGCCCTCGTGGCCTCAAGCACGGCCGCGCCTATCGTCAGCATCCACGTATCGACCTCGTGGCACTGTGTGACATGGACGCCGCACGGCTGGCGCACGCCTCACAGGAACTCGGAGTGGAGCGGACGTATGGTGACTACCGAGAGATGCTCGACCGGGAGGACCCCGACATCGTCAGCATTCCCACACGCACCGATCTGCATGCGCCGTTGACGATGGGGGTTTTGGCGCACCGACCGCCGCGCGCGATCGATGTGGAAAAGCCGATGGCCACCAGTCTCGACGATGCCGATCGCATGGTGGCTGAGGCGGCTCGAACCGGCACGCTGCTCGCCGTTCACCATCAATTCCGCTGTACCCCACCCTTTCGAGTAGCCGCGCGCATGATCGAGGCCGGTGAGATCGGACCGATCACGACGATCAAGCTCCGCGGCAAGGGCTACTACGGCGGTTATGACCTGATGAACATCGGGACCCACCGCCTGAATGGCACGCGCGCTTTCCTTGGCCGGGCGCGCAGCGTCTCGGCCATCTGCACCACCGCTGGCGAACCCACCGGTCCGGAAGGCGTGATTGCCGGACCGTACGGCTTTGGGTGGATTGCGGGCGAGAACATCTCGGCGGTGTATGACTTCGAAGGCGGCGGGACCGTATTTGCCGAGTTTCACCGGCGCAGCGAGTCCAACCGCGGCTGGGGCCACATCAAGATCTACGGCGAAGACGGCGCCATCTGCCTCTACAACCAAATGAACATGCAGGTGCGCCGCGGGCGCGACTGGCGGGTTGAGGACGTCAACTGGGAACTGCTGGAACTTACGCCCGCCGACCGAATCCTGCACGGGGTGGACTACCTGGATGAGCCGGGAGGCGATTTGTGGATGGTCGATGAGACGGTCCAAGCGCTCGATCAAGATCGACCGCACGAGAACAGCGGCGAAGAAGGCCTGGCCGTGATGGAGATGCTGCTCGGGGCGTGGGAATCGCATTTCACCGAGCGCCGAGTGCGATTTCCGATGGGTCGGGGCCCACATCCATTGCTGCAGGCGCGGACGCAGGCCGGCTTGGGTGAGCCGGATCCGGCGCCGATGGAACTACGCTATCCGGAGTGGCT
>JAPPLN010000034.1 GCA_028874175.1 Chloroflexota bacterium | reverse complement strand
GCCGCCGTCAGCGCCCGCGCCGTGTTCTGCATCCCCAGCGTAATGATCACCCCCGCCAGGCTGCCCGCCCCGTTGACGATGTCGAACGTGGTCACGCTGCCCAGGTCCACCACGATGGCCGGCGCCTGGTAGAGCTCACGAGCCGCCAGCGCGTTGGCCACCCGGTCGATGCCCACCTGTGCGGGCCGATCCACCGCCAGGTCGATCACCCGCACGTCCTGCGAGCGAACGATCAGCGGCTCGCAGCCGGCGGCCGAGCGAACCGCCGAGGCCAAACGATCCGTCAGGACCGGTACCACCGATCCAATAACGGCGGCCTCGATACCCGTTACCTCGTGGTGCGCCAGCATGGCGCGCAACAGCGCCTCGTGTTCAGCGGCGCTGCGGTTGAGGTCGCTATGCACCGCCCAGCGCGCGCCCAACTCCTCGCCGTCGAACACGCCGAATTTGGTGTCGGTATTGCCGACATCGACGACCAGAACCATGAAATCTGCTCGCCCAGCCGTCGCCGCTTATCATATCGCCGAACCAGCCCCGGACACGCACCCTTTGGCCGACCTGCCGTCCCCGCTCCGTCTCACCCACATGACCTCGCCCGAGGTCGCGCGCGCTCGCGACGGCGTGGAACTGGTCATGATCCCCGTCGGTTCCATCGAGCAGCACGGACCCAACACCTCGCTCGACACCGACCTGGTGATCTGCGAGGACTTAACCCTCCGCCTGGCCGAACGTTTCCACCCCCGCCTGCTGGTGGCACCCACCATGCCCTACGGCATGTCGACGTATCACATGGGCTTCCCAGGCTCGATCACCCTGCGCCCCCAGACTTTCCTGCACGTGCTGGAAGACTGCCTGGCCTCGCTGCTGCACCACGGCTTCAAGCGCTTTCTGCTGACCAACTGGCACAGCGGCAACACCTCCGTCATGACCCTGGCCCTGCAATCCCTGCCCACCCGCCTGCCCCTGGACTTCCTGGCGTCCCTTTCGCTCTACGACCTGGAAGACGACGACCTGGAGGACGAGATCGTCAAGTCCCCCACCTCCGGCCACGCCTGCGAGCTGGAAACCGCTGAACTCATGGCCCTGCGTCCGGACCGCGTTAAGACCGACAGCCTGGCCCCCGGCGACCTGAGCCCGCGCGGCAGCCGCCTGCGCCAGCGCTTCTGGCGACGTTCCATCCGCCGCAACCACGACTTCTCCGACTTCTCCGCCAACGGCGCCGTCGGCGACGCCACCCTGGCCACCGCCGAGGACGGCTGGCGCATGATCCACGTCATCGAGGAGCGCGCCGACCAGCTCATCGCCACCCTGCTCGACTCTCCTGACGACCTGCTGGCCCGCGGCCGCATGCCCGGCTGGCGCTACGCGCTGCACACCCGATGAGCAATCTGCCCACCTACGCCCTGCACAAGATGTCGTGGCCCGAGGTGGCCGAGGCCGCCGAAACCGTGGAACTCGTGCTCATCCCCATCGGCTCCACCGAGCAGCACGGCCCGCACCTGGGCCTGGGGCAGGACCACCTGATCGCCCACGCCTACTGCGAGCGCGCCGCCGAACGCCTGGCCCCGCGCCTGCTGGCCCTGCCCGCCATCCCCTGGGGCATCTCCGACCACCACATGAACTTCCCCGGCACCATGACCCTGCGCCCCGAAACGTTCCTGGACCTGCTCGAGGACATCATCGTCTCCATGCGCCACCACGGCTTCCGCCGCTTCCTGATCGTCAACGGCCACGGCGGCAACCAGTGGCTGATGTCGGCCGCCGTGCAGGACATCGGCTTCCGGCTGGACATCGACTTCCTGGGCTGCGTGGGCCACTACACCCTGGGCGACGATTCGGTTCTCAAGGACATCGCCGGCGAGATCCCCGGCGGCCACGCCTGCGAGATGGAAAGCTCACACGACTACTACTTGGCCCCCGACCTCATCCGCCAGGACGCCCTGGCCCCCGGCACCGTAGACGAAGCCTTCAAGGCCATGCTCGAGCCGCTCCAGGAGTTGGAACTCGTCTGGCCCAACGCCTTCAACGCCCACGCCCCCTCCGGCGCCAAGGGCGACGCCCGCAAGGGCACCCGCGAAGTCGGCGAACGCCTCATCGAATCCTCCATCGACGAACTCGCCGAAATCCTCGACCACCTCCGCCACTCCCCCCGCTGGGATGGCCCACCCCACGGCCAGGTCCACGTAACCGGGAAAGCATGAGTCATAGGCAAGCCGGACATCCCAGCTCGGCAAAGCCGCGAATCTTCTCTCCACTCACACTCATTGCCGCCGTGCTCATAGTTACCCTTGCCGCACTCGGTGCCTGCGGGACTTCGTCAGGCGACTCATCAACCGGATCCACCGGGTCTGCACCGCCGGAGATGCCGTTTACCGTGCAAGGCCGCGGTGAATTTGTCTCGGACAACTTCCTTCTGGAACCCGGAAAGTACCGGGCCACAATCAACGTCAGCGGAAACAGCGATCAGACTGGAACCGCTCAAAGCTTCATTGTCACGCTATTCACGGCGGCCCTCGGACACCCGTCACTCCTGGTGGAAGCCGTTACCGCATCCG
>JAPPLN010000026.1 GCA_028874175.1 Chloroflexota bacterium | reverse complement strand
CACCGTCAACCAGGGCCTGTTCGGGCACGGCTCGTCGGTGATAGTCCGCCGCTGAGCAGGGAGCGCCCCCGATCCTGAGTCCGACGACTCGATCAGCGCCGTCACCAGAGCCCGCGGGTGAGTTCCAGCGGGGGTGCGCAAGACAAGTACGTGCCGACATAGCGGGGTTCCGGCAGCACTAGGTCCGCCGCGGGCCGTTGGAGGTCGACGAAAGCTGTGGCCGCGGTGTTGGCGCCGCAGGCCACCAGTTCGCCGCTGGCGGCCAGTGACAGCCAGGTCACTCCCGGGAAGCACTCCAGGTGCGCCGGATGCACGGTCATTACGAACAACTCACCGTCGTGGCGAGCTTGCACCCTCCAGCGCTCCCCGCTGCCGCGGAGCGGTCGGCGCATCTCGTAGACCCTCTCCTGAGAGCCCTGGCCGAGAAAGACAGCATCCCCCTCAGTTCCGACGGCTACGTTCGACGGACGCCGCGCCACAGCGTCCAACAGTTCCCCGGAGGGCGCATCTGCGGGCCGGGCAACGTCGCCCCAACGCACCCAGTATGCAGCGCTCACATCACCGGGCGGGCCGCCCACCTCCACGCCGTGCTCACCGTGCACCACGAGCGCCACCCGCCCCAGGCACCCGACCTCCATCCCGTCGAGATTCACCTGCGAGTGCTTCGGAACGTCTGCATCCCAACTCCAGTAGCGCAGCACCCATCCCTGGCCGCCCCAACTGGGAGGGATGTGCCACAGCTGCACGAGACCCCGGAACGGCCACGCAGGCGCCGTGCCCTGCTCGAACTGCGACGGCCAGTCCGGCGCACTCCGCCCGGCGCGCGGCGGGGACTGCGACCCATCGACGCCGTCCAGTGAAGACGCCGTGTGCCCGTCGCCTGCAGCCGGCTGGGACTCCGCCGGCTCCTCGGATGCCGAGCCCGGCACGACGCCGGTCACGAGCGACGCGTCCGCGGGCGCAGACTCCGGATCCGATGCCGCGCCGGTGTCGAACTTCCCGCCCCGATCCTCAGCCTCTCTCAGATCCCCCGACTCGATATCCCGCGAATCGGCTTCAGGCAGCTCCGCGTGGTTCTTCGGGGCCGGCTCAGCGCTCGCCGGACTCGGCGGGGCCGGGCCGGCGGTGCCGCCGGAGCCGCAGCAGGCCATCAACAGCGCCGCCAAGCCGAACGCGCCCAACCTGCCGGTCTGCGTCACGACATCTCCGTGGAAGCGTCTTCCGGGGCCGAGACACGGCTGTCGTGGACTCCTGCGAGAGGAGGTTCAGCAGTGGCAGAGCGGTCAGGCACGGCGAGGTCGCGGAGATCCAGCGGAGCTTCGCAATCCATGTCCGCGGTGGCCTGCGGCAGCGCCAGAACTTCGCTCCGCCGCTGCGAGCCCTCGGGCTCGGTCAGCCGGGGACCGCCGCCGTGGCGCCACCCGCAAGCTACGACCTCGCCGGTGTCGGCGGCGACGATGTAGGAATCCTCAGCCGTGCATGCCGGCTCTGCGTAGATGACACTGATGCCGTAGTGGCGGCCGTCGCTGCCGTCGAACTCGGCAACCGGGCTCCACATGCTCTCATCGGCGGAGCCAGCGTCCGCCGTTCCGGCATCGCTGCGGAACAGGCCCGTGACCGGTGGGGTCGACGGATCCGCATCAGACCGCGTCGCATAGAACGCCTCCCCCGAAGGCGTGGCCACACGCAGACGGTCACCTGAATGCGACAGATGCAGGAGCCCGCCCATGAACGGGCCGGATCCCCCGTACGGCTGATACCCAGCCTCAGTACTCACAAGATGCGGATAGGCGTCATCACCCCACGGCACTCGGAGTATCGTCTGGCTGCCGGACCAGTTGAGTACGTCGAACTCGACATAGCTGCCATAGGAGAGCGGCGTGCCGGCACATCCCGCGATCGTCGGTCCCATGGGCACCTCGTAGAGCGTCCCGGACTCGACGTCCCAATACTGCAGAAAGTCACGGTCCCACTCACCGGTACCCGCGTTCCAATGGTGCCAGCTCGACCGTCCGGTGATGCCCTCACCAGCCACACGACGCGACACATAGTTCAGCACACCCCGGAACGGCCCCCCAGGTGCCGGAGAACCGCCGGTGACCACGCTACCAACAGTCCGGTTCACCCATTCGGCCCTGTGGGACGCCCCGGCCTCGCCCAGCGAACCGTTCGACAACCCGGCCAGGCCGAAACCGTCCGGACCGGAAACACCGCCAGCGAGCACCGGCAACATCACAGACAAGGCGACCGCCAGCACTTTCAATGCTGGCGACCCGCGAACCGTCGACCCCCCCGTAACAGACCCTCGCCTCAAGCGATCACGGCGAGATCGCATTCTCGCCCCAGCGGTACGTGCCGGCCGATGCGTTACCGAAGCCGTGCATCATGATGAAATCCAAGAAGACCAACACCGGCCCCGAGGCCCGCTTCCTCCTGCATCGTTGACAAGGCTATCCCCCGTACGGCTGATACCCAGCCTCAGTTCGGGGTGACCGGTCAACGGCGGGGGCACCCTGACGCAGGCGCGGCCGCCCGGCGCGCCGCCGAGGTAGCGGCGCCGTCAGCGGGGCAGATCCGGCGGGCATCCCCGAGGCGCGGCGGGTCTCGCCCTATAGTGCCGGGCCGCAAT
>JAPPLN010000105.1 GCA_028874175.1 Chloroflexota bacterium | reverse complement strand
GTCGTGCGAACGCGCGCTGAAGTCGGCGAGGGGCCGATCTGGGACCCCGGAACGGCGACGCTGGTCTGGGTTGACATAACTGGGTCTGCCGTGCATCGCTTCGATCCGGCGACCGGGCGTGATGAGTGCATGGACGTAGGGATTGACGTGGGCGCGGTTGCGGTGCGGGCGAGCGGCGGGCTGGTGATGGCGGCGGCGGATGGATTCCGGTCGCTGGAAGCGGACGGCTCGCAGACGATGCTGGCCGAGGTCGAGGCCGATGACCCGAGCATGCGGATGAATGACGGGAAGTGCGACCGGCATGGCCGGTTCTGGGCGGGCACGATGGCCTATGACGAAGCCGCCCCGGCGGGCCTGGGGAAGCTCTACCGGCTGGACCCGGACCTCAGCGTGCGGACCGTGGTGGACGGCGTGTCGATTTCGAATGGGATCGACTGGAGCCCGGATGACCGCCTGATGTATTACATCGACAGCCCAACTCGACGGGTGGATGTCTTTGATTTCGACCTGGACGACGGCGCGATAACCAACCGGCGCACGCTGATTCAGGTGGATGCGTCCCTTGGATTTCCGGACGGAATGACGGTGGATGCGAATGGGGACCTGTGGGTGGCTGTCTGGGGCGGATCGCGTGTGGTGCACTATGCGCCGGACGGGAGCGAGCGCGGCATGGTGCGGTTCGCGGCGAGCCAGACTTCGAGTTGTGCGTTTGGCGGAGCGGACCGGCGAGACCTTTACGTGACTTCGGCAGCGCGCGGCATCTCCGAGGACGCAGAGCCTGAGGCCGGCAGCTTGTTTCGGGCCCGGCCGGGGGCGGTCGGGCAGGCGCCGAACAGCTTTAGCGGATAGGCGTCCAGGTTCTAGCGCAGGGCGACATTGATGCCCTGGCCGACCTCGTCGATGGGGATGAACGTAATCGCGTCGTGCAGGGGCGCGGGGATGCTGTCCAGATCATGTTCGTTCTGGCGCGGCAATACGACCCGGCGTATGCCGCCGCGGTGCGCCGCCAGAATCTTGGCCTGAACACCGTGCGCCCGACGGACGTGTCCATGCGCCGTCATGCCGCCGATTGCGAGGAACTCCGGATCCGCCGCCCGGTCCCGCATCAGCGACACCATGGCGATGGCCGCCGCAATGCCGAGGGAACCTTCGTCACCCGGCAGGTCACTGGCAGGAAGAAGCAAGTCGGTATCGAACTCTTCGAGCGACCGGGCGGATACGCTCAGGTCCGAAAGCCGCGACCGGACGTACGAGGGCACGATGGCGTAGCGGCCGGTCAAATCCGCGCCGGCCGTGTCCAGGATCCGAATCCGCCCGGCGCCGGGCATTTGCACGGCCTCGATTTGTCCGAGCACCCCGCCGCTGCGCCGGACTACCGCCCCGGAGGTCATTCCGGGTGTCTCGCGCCGCCGGCGATGCAATCCGAGCCGCGTGGGTCGGCCGACGGTAGCTCCCAGATCTTCGATGACTATGGACACCGGATCGGTTTCGCCACGTAACGCGCGACGCGTCAGCGCACGGCGAACGACCTGGCGAAGGAGGCCGTCGAGTTGGTCGACCCCGGGCTCGGCCGTATAGCTGCGCACCAGCGCGGCCAGTGCGTCGTCCTCGATCGTGAGGTCGTCCGTCTCCACGTTGTATTCGCGCAGCATGGCCGGCGCCAACGAGTCACGCGCAATGGCGACCTTGTCATCGTCCACGTAGCCGGCGAGTTGCACGATGTCCAGACGCCCGCGCTCCAGCGGCGGAATATCCGGCAGCCAGCGCGCCGTTGTTATTACGAGAACACGGGACAGATCAAACGGGACGTCATAGAACGGGTCGTGAAATGTGCGACGTGCCCCTGCGTCCGTGAGCGCGGCCAAGAGGGCGGCTCGGGCTGTGGTCCAGCGGTCGCTGATGGCCTGGCCTGGGGTCGAAGCCGTGGGCCAGCCGCCACCGATCGCGTCGACTTCCTCGAGCAGCAGGACGATTTCGCTCTGTCCAAGTCGCTCGATGGCTCCCATGATTTCGCCGGGGGACCGCTCATTGCCAAACAGCTCGTCGGGCGAACCCAAGCGGTCCAGACGGATCGTGGCCAGCGGCAAGCCGAGTTGCTCCGCGATCTCGTGGGCTATGTGCGACTTCCCTACCCCTGGCGGGCCGACGAGGCACAGCAGGGCTCGGGGCCCGGATGCGTCAGGCGCCGAGGTGAGCTGGTGCTCACGCACGACCAGGTGGTCACAGAGCAGGTCGGCAACCTCATCGGTGACGAACAACTCGTCCATCAGGCGTGAATGAAGCTCACCGAACTGCGGCCGAGCGATGCTGGTTGCCTTCCAGGGCAAGTTCAGCGCGCGACCCAGGCGATCCTCGCCGTCAAGGCTGCCGTCAAGGCTGTCGAGCCGCCGGCGCAACGCGGTGGCTACGCCCTCAGGGGCTGGAGACTCTGCAAGACGGGATGCGAGATCGCTGGCGTTCACGAGGCTATTGTCGATTGTCGCAGGGCGCGTGGTTGATCATAGCTTTGCGAAGCCCTGGACTGTCGGTAAGAAAACTCCCCTGATTTGCGTGCCTCGCGTTGACCTGACCGCCGTGCGGCGCGATGCTTGAGTGTCGAATGAACTGCCGATTGGTGCCAAACGATGGGTCTGCCTGGAACGCCTGACTT
>JAPPLN010000077.1 GCA_028874175.1 Chloroflexota bacterium | reverse complement strand
GCCGCTTGATGGTCTCCGCGAACGCCGCCCGCTTCGCCGCCATGTCGTCGTCGGCGGCGCATTCGAGGATGTGGCGCGCCTCGCCCTCCAGGGAGCGGTTGTTGCGCGAGGCGCGCGCCTTGAGGCGGTCCACCACGTCGTCGTCGAGCCGCCGCACATTGATCGTCACCATGGGTTCGCCTCCCAACGCCAGTTATCAAATTGTTATCAGACTGACGCGGGCCATGCAAGCGCCGGGGCGACATTCGGCGAAAGTTGCGGCCATGAGGGGCGGACCGGGGACTGGGACGACTACTTTTTTGACGATCCGCTTGTCCTGAAGGCGGGAGGTTCGACAGCAAAACGTCACCATCAACCTGAATTCCCCGGGAGAATCCCCCGCGAGAGGCCGGCGCGGCGCCCATAGTGGTGAATGCCGCGCTACTCGTGCGTGTCCTGCGGGGATTCTGGACCGGCGAGGGACACGCGGATGAGATCGAGGCCGCAGAGAACGCGGAATTGGAGCTGTACGGCGACGGGACCGGGGGATTTTTCGTCGATGGGGGAGGAGGGGGGAGAGGTTTCGTCTCCTTCGCGGACATTCACGGGAAATCCCGGGAATCCGCGAATGTCCCAAATATCCCACTCGCCCGCGCACACACACACGCGCGCGAGGGACGTGGCCGCCGAATTGCGCGAAGTCCTGGCCCAGCGGGAGGCCGAGGGGCGGATTCTGACGGTCCGCCGGGCCAGCGAAACCCTGGACGTCAGCCAGATGGAGGTGGCGAACGCCGCCTGGCGGCAAGGCATCCCGTTGGCTGTCATGCCGAACCCGGCCCAGAGGCTCGCGCCGGTGACGCACGCCGGCGGAATGACCGAGGCGACGGTCTGCGCTCCGGCGCTACCGGGACGGAACTCTCACCCGCTGGAGTTATGCAGCGTGACACAGTCGGTCCTCCATCCTTTACTGGCGACACCCGCTGCGTCGTCACGGCGTACCACCTCTACTCCACCACGCCGCCAGGAGAACCGTTCCTCGCTCGGCGCGCTCGGCAGCAAGGTCTGCCATAGTCCGCGGCGTGACGGGCCGGTACCAGGCGGACGCCTTCGGCGTGCTCGATGGAACCGGCGAACTGAACACGGGCAGACAACCAGCCGGACGGACGGCTCGGCCTTATGTCGTTGCGTATGGCGACTCGGTAGGCGGGCGGGCCGTTCGCCGGTGGCCGGGTGCCCGTCACGGACTGGTCAGAGTACCCTCGATGCGCGCCACCCGTTCCGTAAGCTTGGCCAAGTAGTCGGCCAGGTGGAACTTACTTTTCGCGTTCTCTATTTCTTCTCTGCGGCTGACGCATGCGTGACAGGTGCAATCGTTGAGGGGTGCATAATCCAGCACCACATCGGGCTCCCGGACCAGCCGCGCACCTACCCAGTCCGCCACCGGTCGTTGCGTCTCTACCCAGCACGAACCCCATGGCCAGGATCCTGTCAACAGTTCCCAGGCTCGTCGAGCCATCCGCAGCCTGCCGGGGTAATCGCGCCGCTTGCATCGTACCCATCCGCAGATCGATTCCCATGCAAGCGCATCGGATTCTGGCAGACTGTCCATCAGAGCATCCACCGGCGGCGGCGGTCGCCCGATCGCTTGCAGTACGGATTCGATGATGGTTCGTGCGCTTGCCGGCAACCACGGCTGGCTTTCCAGAACCTCCACGGACCGACGCAGGTCGGCGTGGGCACGGTCGTACTCCTCCGGTACGAATCTCCAGCCGAACCGGCTCCCAGCGGTCAGGCGCCCACCCCAGCACGTCATCCTGCACGCGTCCTTCCTTGCCGATCCGGCGTAGCAGCTCGCATAGGGCCGCCCTCAGATCAGCCGGGATAGTGCACTTGAGGGTGGACTTGATAGCACTGCGTGTCCCGCTAATAACGTATGTCCGGCACCTTCTGCCGCTCATGGCAGTTCACCTGCAGGACGAGCAACCTGGGCGTAAGTGACGACGATGACCAACCCCGGGTGGACGGTCTTGAGCATGCGATGTGTCATGCGACTTCTACCGCAGGCCGGGGGTCGACCAGAGGCTTCTCGCCTCGGGTTTCACCGATACGGCATCAGAACATCCTACCAGCGTCACCGCCACAGCTATGGCGGCCATAAACGCCATCCTTCTCACGGGTCACCTCTTCGGGTCGCCCGGCAAAGGTGCCGGGCCGTTTTGCAAGAAACCCGACGGTACTGCTACCGATGAGAGGTCTTCTGGCCTATTTGCTCCGCATGGGCTGGGTAGCTACTCCCAGCCCATGCGGAGCTGTTGTATTGAGCCGAGAGGCCCGGCAGGGCCGAGCAGTCCCTCGGGTTTCTTGCAGGAGTAACCATACTTGGGCGGGCACCTTGACGTAAAGGTGAGCGGTGGCCGTTCTGGCCGTTCGCCACCATACGCCCCCGCGCCAGCCCGACGATTCGTTCTGCCAGTGGGCCGCTGTAAGGGTGCCTGCGACCGGCAATCGACCACGTCGCTACGGATGGGCTGCAGCAGCGGCCGGCATCACCGCGCGCGACCGCCACGGCCGAGTGCCGCCGCCGGACACCTGCCACCGTACCGGGCGCGCGCTATGATGGCGCCCGTGCCCGCATCGGAGTCCCGCGATCTCGTCCCGGTCGCTAACGTTCCCCCC
>JAPPLN010000093.1 GCA_028874175.1 Chloroflexota bacterium | reverse complement strand
CAACCGGCTGGTCGTCACCATGCGCCGCCCGCCCCGGTTTTGCAAAGGTCTCTCCAAGGGGAGAGGCAGGACCTGTCCTGAGCTTGCCGAAGGACTCGGCCGTCTTCGGCCGAATTCGGTGAGGGGTCTTCCGGGCAACCACCCCTGGGTTACGCAAAGGTCTCTCCAAGGGGAGAGGCAGAAGCCGTCCGCGGCATTCGGTGAGGGGTCTTCCGCTCGTGATCTCACGTTCAGGTACCAGCGCCCGAACGCCAAACATCACGGAATCTCGCCTTCCTTCCGTGTTCCCTCGTCCTCGAAGGCCCGGCCGCTCTTAATCCCTCTCCCGGGGGAGAGGGTCAGAGCCTGCCCCAGCCTGCCCCGGACGCGATCCGGGGGACGCGATCCGGGGGTGAGGGGTCTTTCGGGCAACCGCCCTTCGGCTACGCGAAGTTCGCATTCAGCCAGACCAGCGCCTCGAGCCCGGCTAGAACCGCCCGTCCCGCACTTCGAAGTGCGTCGGCTTATCCAGCGTCCGCCCCCCGCTTCGCAGCCAGTCCGCCGTCCAACTCAACACCGTCCTCAGCGGGGTCATCGGCTCGCCCGCCAGTTCGGCCATGCGGCGGCAGTCCACGAACAGCGCGCTGTCCGATTCGGAGCCCTCGAACTCCGGCTCAACGTCCAGCAGTTCTCCCAGGGCAACAGCCACCTCCCGAAGCCGAATCGGCTCCAGCCCCGAGACGTTCAGCGTCAGCGGGGGGTCCGCGGTGTGTTCCAGGGTTCGCAGGATCAGGTCGCAGGCGTCGCCCTGCCAGATCACGCTGGCCGTGCTCATGCTTACGTCCACCGGCCGCCCATCGCGCACGCTCGCCCCAACGTCGTGCAGCACGCCGTAGCGCAGGTCCAGCGCGTACGAGAGCCGGATCAGCGCCGAGCGCGTCCCCCACGTATGCGCCGCATGCTCGAACATCCGCTCCCGCGCCAGGCACGACTGCGCGTACTCGCCAATCGGTTCAGGCGCCAGGTCTTCGCCCGCTCCCGGCCCATCGGTTGAAACAAACGGGTACACCGCCGCCGTGGAGAAAACGACACAACGCGCCTCCCGGAACCGCCGCGCCACCAGTCCCGGCAGGTGCGCGTTCATGGCCCAGGTCAGGTGCTCCGCCCCCGTGGACCCGAACTTGCGCCCGGCCATGAACACCACCTCGGGCGCATCCGGCAGTTCTCGCAGAAACTGCGGCTCCAGCAAATCTCCGCTGAGTGTTTGCACGCCCGCCGCTTCCAGGCCCGCCCGCGCCGCGGGATCGCTGAATCGCGAAACGGCGATCACCTCGCCATCTCGCCCGGCGGCCTCGAACGCCCGCCGGGCCATCCGCGCCGTGGTCGGCCCCATCTTGCCCCCGGCCCCCAGCACCAGCAGATCGCCGGACCCGCGGGCGATCGACTCGATCAGCCCAACGCTGGGACGAGACATCACCTCGTCCAGCGTGCGTTCGTCCGGAATCGTGTCCGGCAGCGAGTCAGCCACCGTCAGGCTGCGATTCAGACGCCCTTCGCAACGTCCGCCCACTGGCTCTCGGGGAAGACCTCGATCGTCTGCGTCACGCCGCCCAGACGCTCGCGCATGGCCAGCATCGCCTGGGCGCAGGCCTGCGTGCTGTCGAACTCCATCACCATCAGCACGTCAAAGGCGCCCATGGTCAGGTAAATCTCGTGCAACGTGCCGCCGTGATCCTCGATCAGCTTGCGCGTAACCGGCGCGCCTTCGCCAATGGCGTCCGCCACGGATCCAGGCTCCGCCGGCTCGTTGCCGGACATGCTGACCATGCTGATGTAGTGAGGCATCGGATTCCCTCGTGGGCTGTCGGTACACGCCGCGATTATGGCACCGGCCCGCAGGCCGCTGGCCAGGTGGCGGGTCACGTTGATCGGACTCCATTCCCCGGAGTGGTCCGCCGTCGCTCTGCCCCTCGCCAGGAGAGCACCCAGGTGCCGTGTCAGATTTCTCAGGGAGACGCCGCTCTTCACCCTCTCCAAGGGGAGAGGCAGAATCGGGCGTCTTCGGCCGAATTCGGTGAGGGGTCTTCCGGGCACCCACCCTCGCCCACCGTGCGCTTGGGGCCAGGGTCAAACTCCTCGAGGAAGGCACCCGTCTTAATCCCTCTCCTGGGGGAGAGGGTTGGGGTGAGGGGTCTTCCGGTCGTGCTCTCCACGCCAGCACCCACGTCCGGACTTACTCGACTACCGGCCGTTCCGTTCTTCGCCCTCTCCAAGGGGAGAGGCAGAATCGGGCGTCTTCGGCCGAATTCGGTGAGGGGTCTTCCGGGCACCCAACCCTCGGGTTACGCAGAAGCCTTCTGCCCAGGCGGGCCTCCCTCCGCATACCTCAAAGTGACCCACCGCTGGCTAGACTCCCCGGCCCGCCGCTCGCAGGCCATGCCCCATGCCGCCCAACGTCCTCATCGTCACCACCCACGACACCGGCCGCTTCATCCAGCCCTACGGCGTCACCACGGTCGACACCCCCAAC
The DNA here is from genome assembly GCA_028874175.1 of Chloroflexota bacterium. GTDB lineage: Bacteria > Chloroflexota > UBA11872 > UBA11872 > UBA11872 > UBA11872. Next base: position 26,668 of record JAPPLN010000093.1, on the reverse strand, counting down.
CTCAACCGCCTGGCGGCCGAAGGCGCCCGTTTCAACGCCTACACCACCGCCCCGCAGTGCTCGCCCAGCCGCGCCAGCCTCACCACCGGCCGCTATCCGCATTGCAACGGCACCATGGGCCTCACCCATCGCGACTTCCGCTGGGACCTGCATCCCGGCGAGCGCACCATCCCGCAAATCCTGCGCACCGCCGGCTACCGCAGCGGCCACTGGGGCGTCGAACACGCCTCCCGCGACCCGCGGCGCATCGGCAACGACGTCATCGACGAGACGCGAGAAATCAAGGCCATTGAAGCAGGTGTCAAGCAATTCATCGACACCGACCGCAGTCGTCCGTTCGTCGTCCAGGTCGGCTTCGGCGAGACCCACCGCGTCGGCGGCCACGGCTTCGGCGGCCAGCCCTACGACGAGAAGGGAATTACTGTTCCGCCCTACCTCGTGGACGCCCCAGACACCCGCGCCGACCTGGCCGATTTCCAGGGCTGCGTCAACCGGGCCGACGACTACATCGGGCGCCTAGTTGGAATCCTGGAAGAACGCAACCTGCTCGACGACACCCTCGTGCTCTACGTCGGCGACCACGGCATCGCCTTCCCGCGCGCCAAGTGCACCTTGTACGACCCCGGCATCGAGATCTCCCTCATCGCCCGCCTGCCCGGCAGCCCCCTCAGCGGCGGCGTGGCGCCCGCCGGCATGGTCAGCAACCTGGACGTCGTCCCCACCCTGATCGAGCTCACCGGCGCCCAGGCCCCGCCCGACCTGCACGGAACCTCGCTGCTGCCCCTGGCCGCCGGCGCCTCGTCCGGCTACGACGAGATCTACGTCGAGAAGACCTACCACAGCTACTACGACCCCATGCGCGGCATCCGCACCGATCGCTGGAAGTACATCCGCAACTTCGAAACCGGCCTCGGCGTGGAGATTCCCAGCGACATCGCCGGCAGCGGCGCCTACCGCGACGTCGCGGGACGCCTGCAACCCTCGCACCACGTCGAAGTCGAGCTCTACGACCTCCAGTCCGACCCCAACGAACAAACCAATCTGGCCGGCCGCCCCCAAACCGCCGCCGTCGAAACCGAACTCGGCGCCAAAGTCATCGACTGGATGCGCGCCACCAACGACCCCCTGCTGGACGGCCCCGTGCCGTCGCCCTTCTACCGCGACACGATGAACGAGATTCCGGCCCGGGGGTCGTAAGACCCAGGGGTCCGGGGCTGGTGCTCGGAAAACCCCTTGGTTCCCGGGTCCTTGGAACGTCCAGGGTTTGAGTTGCTCAGTCGTCAAGCTTGGCCAAGGCCCGTGGCTGCGTCGCCAGGTCGTCCGCTACCAGCCGCGTGGCGTTCAGCGCCACGGCCGTCAGCAGGTCGTTGCGCAGCGGCCAGTCCGGCGGCAGCTCGGCGAAGAGCGCGTAGGTGCCCGGACTGACCGGCTGAACCACCAGCGCCCGGCCGAGCGTGGCCGCCTGGACCGGTCGCCACCCAACGCCGTCCAGCCGGTAGACGGCTGCGGCCTCAGCCTTCGGCTGGCTGAACGTCAAGCGAGCCGCCGGCGAAAGGCCAGGGTCGCGCCCGCCGGCATCCCGGGCCGTGATCGTGATTGCCGGCGAGATGCGCAGCAGGTTGGGCCCGGCGCCGGGCAGCGCCACGTAGGTGGGTTGCGCCAGCAGCGTCAGGTCCGCGCCGTCCGGCAGGGCGCGGCTGTTCTCGTCAAGCGTGGCGCTCGAGAGTCGGAGTGTGACGAGCGTCTGGGCTGGTCTGGCGCCCGCGGGAGGTTCCGGCGACGTGGCCGCCGTCTCGCGTAGTCGCACGTCCGGAGCCGTTTGCGCCCTGGCGGGCGGCGGGGCCGATGGCCAGAGGGCCGCAACCGCCAGCAGCACCATCAATGCCGCGCCGGCAACGGCCGGCAGCCGGCGGGTCATGGCGGGCTCAGAGGCCGCAAGGTCGCCATGACATCGCCCGAGCGCGCGCCCCCTACCTCGATGTCCACGGCCCAGAGCGGCCGATCCGCCGGCCATTTCCCGGAGGCCAGCAAGGTGGCGGGTGACGCCGCCGTCGGAATCCCGGCGTGCCGGCCAAGCAGGTGCCGGTACCAGGCGAACTGCCAGAGGCGGAGATCGAGGATCGTCACGTCGGTCCGTCCGCCGGGCGCGTAGCGCGCGTACCAAAGGGGAAAGGTCGCGCGATCGTCCTCGGTCAGGAGCACGCTGCCGGATTCGGCCTGCACCAGTACCGCATGGGCGAACGCCCGGGCGTGCGTCGCGTCGCGCATGGAGATCTCCGGCGCGAGTTCCGTGCCGCGAATAAGGGCCGTCGCGATCAGGAGCGTTGGCAGAACGGCAGCGACGAGCCGATGGACTCCGGCCCCGGCAGCGGCCGCCAGTCGCGCGACCTCATGCACGCCCAGCATTGACCACAGGGCGGCCACGGCCAGCATGGGGAGCGTGAACACCTGGTCGTCGCGCGAGGTGTAAATCGTGCCGACGGCCAGGGCGCTGATCGCTATCCACCCCGTCGCGAGCAGAGTCCGCCCGTAGCGTCGGGTTAGCGACACGCCGCCAACCGCCAGCAGCGGGAGCAGGACCCAGGTCAGCTGGCGCACCGGTTCGCCAAGCAGCCAAGCGGCCTTGGCCGTCGTTGCGCCGATATCTCCGGCGCCAAGGCGGGAGCGGTAGATCTCGCCGCTGACGACCGACCAGAACCGCTCGGGTGTCGACGGCGCGCCCCAGTTGATCGGCGGGTCCAGCGTTGCCGCGATCGGCAGATAGGCGAAGACCATGCAGCCCGCCGCGAAGCCCCCGGCTGCCAGGGCGCCCAGCCGCAGGGCCGCACGCTCAGTCCTCCGCTCGGCCAGCAGAACCGCTGCCAGCGCCGGCACGGCCAGCGCCACCGTCACGTGGGCGCCCGCCCCGATTCCCAGCAACAACCCTGACGCCGCCGCCCATCGCCGTCCGTCTCGACCTTCGTTCAGGCTGCCCCGCGCGCGAACCGCGGTGTACAGCGCGCTCCACAGGCACAGGCTGGCCAGCGCGTAAACCTCCGTCACGATCGCGTTCGACCAGACCAGGGGCGCCAGCCCATACAGAGCCAGCACGGCCGATCCGCTGGCCGCCTCCAGCAGCGGCATCGCCGCGCCTGCGCTCGGACGCAACCGGGCGGCCAGCAAGCCAAGCGGAACCAGCGACCCGGCCGCCGCCAGCGCGGTCAGGACATTCAGCCGCAGCGCCAGGTCGCCCAGCGGGATTGCGCGCACCGCCAGTCCCAGCAGCATCAGGGTTGGATACCCGGTGGGATGCGGCACGCCGCCCACGGCGACGGCGGCGGCCAGATCGCCGCTGTCGATTCCCGCGCCTGACCACACCACCCCCGGCGCCAGCGCCAGTAGGTAGGCAACCAGCACACCCGCGGCGGCACTCAGGCCAACGACGGCGCGTGCGAACCGATCGGCAATGCGCGGCATCGTCCGACTACGTCAGCGCCCGGCGGCGGAAGATCCGGCCCAGGCGGGTCAGGTCCGAGCGGGCGTCCGGCGCCTCAAGCAACGAGATCCCGGCAAATGCGGTGAATATCGGGTCGGGGATTCCGTGGTCGGCGAAAACGAACCAGCGTTCAACGCCCAGTTGCTCGCCGCGCGTCTCCAGCCAGTCCAGCGCTTCGCCCAGAAAGACCTCAATCAGGTCGTTGCGAAAGCGGCCCGCAGGAGCGACCAGGAGTGCCCCGTCGGGTCCTTCAGAGAACCGCCAGTCGTCGTAACCCCAGATGATGGCGAACTCGGTCAGCCAGATGGGACGCCCCCGGTGCTCAGGGATTGAGTCGAGGTAGACCCGCAGGCCTTCCAGCTGCGCCTGCATGACGGACGCGTCGGTCATGGGCGGATCGACCCAGTCGATCTCGTAGGCGTGGATGCCCCAGACGTCGATCGGCGGCTCCGTGCCTCGCAGCTCCCGGTACGCCGATCGAAACCCATCGATCCACTCGCGACCCGTCGGGTCGTCGCCTGCGCAACCGCGGCATCGGAAGTCGAAGTTCAGCGTGTTCGGCGCCACGATCCGGGCCGACGGGTCGCCGGCCCGGATCGCCGTGACCACCCGGTCGAAAAACGCCGCGTATGCCCGCGGACTCAGGTTGTCCTGCAGCCCCGTGTTCGGCTCGTTGCCGATGGCCCAGGCCGCCCCGGGATGCCGCGCCGCCTGCGCCCGAAGTTCGGCGCCTGAGGGTTCGTTGCTCGGCCGAACGACGGCCATCTTTTCTGACCCAGGCGGCGCGTCGGCCAGGCTCGCGGTGTAGTCCAGGTAGCTGCGGGCGCCGGTTCGAGCCAGCACATTACGCACGCTGCCGGAGTCGTGCGTGCGCAGGGCGATGACGCCGAAGCGCACGGCACCCTCGGGCGACCGCAACGCTACGTCGGTCGCGGGAAGGAACGCGTCGGTCAGGTCCGTGTCCGGAAGCTCGGCGGGACGACGCGTGCCCAGCGGCAGGTGCGGCGCGTATTGCCGCAGCAGCGGGTTGGCGGCCGCGGCCGCGGCCAAGCTGGCGCTCAGCTGATCTCCGGTAATCAGCGACTTGAGGTGGCCACCAAGCGGCAGACCGGCCATGGCGCCGGTCGTCGCCGTGTAGTGCATGACGCCGCGTTGAAACCGCTGGTAGATGAAACTGGCGTTCGCCGGGTCGGGCATCGGGCGGCTGCGTGGGAAGCCCCAGATCTCCAGTGCGACCAATTCGCGCAGTTGCGAGGGGGTCTCCGGCGGGGCAGCGGCGAGAAACTGTCGGAGAAAGCCGACGTCTCGACCCTGCCAGGAATCCGGGACGTGCGTTTGAATAAACCCCCGTACGGCCTCGGCGTAGCCCGGCGAACCGACCGTCGGAGCGGCTGCGACCAGGTTGTCGTCGACTTGCGGAATCGTCTGTCCGCCAAACCGTCGGTAGTCCAGGTAGGGCGACTGCAGGATGTCCAGACCACGCGGCGAGCCGCTGGGTCCGATCTGAACGCCCTTTCGCTGGAAAAGCTGAACCTCGAACCCATAGAGCGTGAACACATTGCTGATCGGAAGTCCGAACGTCTCCACGCCGCCGCGCGACTCGAAATAGGCGCGGATCTCCGGGTTCCAGACGCCGAAGCCTGTCTCCGAAAAGAACAGGGCGTCAGACTCATCGGCTCGAGCTGGGCCCGCCGTCGCCACGGCCGTCAGCGCAGCCGCGACGGTCAGGGCCGCCAATATCCGCCAGCGTCGACTCCGACCGTGACCGCCTCGCATCAGCGCCGGTGGGCTGGCATTGATGGGGGTTCGGCGCCGGCCTGGCGGTTGGCCACCAGCACGGCGATGAACTCACGGCCGATCGGGCGGATGGTGACTTCACCGGTCGCGTCGTCCATCCGGAGTTTCAGATGCTGGAAGTACTGGTCGGTGAAGCCGGGCGCCGCGGCCAGCGGTTCCGTGATCGGAAACCCCAGAACGTCAGCCCCGCCCAGAGCCAGGAACTTGGTGAGAAACGCGCCGCTCAGGTTGTGGCCGGTCTGCGGGAAGTAGCGGCCCTCGCCGGTGTTCGCCACCGGAGGGTCGGGCCCGACGAATCGCCCGTTCTCGCCGCGAATCCAATGCGTCGCGAGCACCGGCTGAATCTCGTATCCCGTTCCGGCAAGCTCGGGGTGGTACCCGAGTACGCCGTTGGCGCAGACCTGGATGTACACGCCCGACCCCATCGGCGCCTCGACAATTGTGCCGGCCGGTCCCACTTCGGCGAAGAACCCGTGGGTGAGGCAAGGCCCCCAAGTGGACTCGCCCCCTGTCGACGCATAGAACGACGCGAGTTCTGGAATAACGGGCTTCGTTCCGGTTCCTACGACGAACGTGCCCGGTTCCTTGAACGCGAACTCCAGGCAGACCGACCGACGATCCAGTTGCGCCTTGACAAGACGCCCGGGTTCTACGACCAGCGACTCCAGGTCCACCCCGGGCGGCTTTGCCGACGACGGGAAGCAGAGGCTGACCAGTTGCGCGCGGGTCAGCGACTCCGCCAGCGTGCCTCGGCCGGTGGCGCCCACACTGATTTGCAGGCCGATCATCGGCTGCCCACCCATCGTCGCGTCGATGAACCGATCGGCGATGGCGGGAGTCGTCGATGGCAGTCGTCGACGGCTCGGGCTGGACTCCCGCGTTGAGACGTCAAGAAGACGCACACTGGCTCGCAGACGGTCGGCGGTCTCCGCGCCGCCTGAATAGGGCTTTACGAGGACTGTGAACTCGTCCGAAGGCGGCATCGGTGTCGTGGTCGGGGTCGGAGCTGATGGGGTCAGTGCGGGTCCCGTCTGGCCAATCGCTTCTTCCGGGCGAGAGGTGAAAAGCATCGCCGCGACGCATAGCGATGCCGCGATGACGATCCACCCGGTCAGCGCTCGGCCGAGACGAGATTGCGGCGTCGCCTGCCGTGGATCGTCGCTCGTAGCGCTATGACGCACGAGGCACCGCCTGCCCGGGCCGGGTCTGAATCAGTCGACTGACCAGGGCCTGGCCCCAGCCATCGTTGATCCGGCTGCGCCATACCAGCACAACGGCGAGCACGGTCCGGTCCCGCCGGGCGGTCCATGTCTCCACCGCGCTGTGGATGCGACTTCCATCCAGGGCTGCAAACCAGCCGACTTGCAGGGTGCGGGTCGCGGTGAAACCCGGGGCGAGTTCGTGGCTGGAAGATGGGGACCCCGTCAGCGTGGCAATGAGACCCAGCTGGCTCGCCGCTCCACCGCTGGCCGGGAGTACCTGGCCGGCGGCCGCGTCGGGTGCCGCGGCGAAACGGGCTGCGGACTCGACGCTGTCGTGCCGGGTCAGCCGGGCGATAGCGGCCAGCGGGCCGCCGCGTTCGATTCGTTCGTCGCGCAACTTGGCGCGCTCGCTGAAGCCGAACCCCACCACGGCAACACTGATTTGGCCGGCCTGGGTATGGCTGCGACCGACATCCCACGCTGCGGCGAGGAGTTCGAAGTAGTTTGGTCCCAGATCCGCGGCAATGGGCAGTCGCAGGGTTGATTGAGCCGTACCGCCTGACGTGACGCTGCGCAGGTCGTCGGAAGATGACGCGTCGCCGCGCTGTCGATGCGCCGATGATGGCGAAGAAACCAACATCGGGGTTTGCGCAACCTTTGGAGCCAAGGGCGCAGCCAGCGGGTCATGCGATGCCGGAGTCGTCGGCCTCGACAACACGGCCGATGGAGCGATTGCCGCCGTTGGGCTGAGATGCGGCTCGGATTGGACCGGTGCGCACGCGGCGAGCAGCGCAACCGTGCCAATGGCGGCCAGTCGATTGCTGGTGATTGGCCGCATGCCTACGAGGCCGTTTCCCGAATGACAAGATCGGTGGTCAGCCGTCCATCGAAGACAACGCCCTGCGGCGTTTCCACCGTCAGCCGATGCCCGTCGGTCCCCGGCTGCTTGGGTACGGACAGCGCGTAGCCGGTCGCACTCCAGCGCGCGGCCAAAAGAGGCGGAAGCCAGTACAGGAACCGCACCTGCCGCTGTCCGCCGGGCGGCAGGTCCAGGAACCCTGCGAACTCGGTGAGCCCGTTCACCTGGCGCGCGGGCCGAGCGTCGGTCAGCCCCGATACCGAGGCAAGCCGGGTCCCCGCCGGGACATATACCCGCAGGTAGTCCGCCAGGCGCCCGTTGGGATCGGCCGGCGAGTTTCGGTTGACGTAGTAAATGGTCAGGGTCGCGCGACCCGTCCTGGGATCCGGGTGATAGCGGACGGTCTGCTCGATCGATCGGAATGGCGCGCCGTGATCCACCTGAGCGTCCACGACGTACAGCAGGTCGTCCGGCACCGCCGCCAGCCGTCCGCCGCTTCCGCCACGTTCCACCAGGCGTTGCAGGTCGGTGTTCCGGAAGGCCGCCATCAGGTGCTTCTCGGCCACCATGGCCTGGAGGGCGCCGATGACGGACCGTGGATCGGTGCGCAGGCGCTCGGTCGTCACCTCGAGCAGAGCGGAGGTCAGCGCGGCATAGAACGGGCGGGCGCTGAACCAGGCGCGACGGTCGCCGGTGGAGTGGGCGAAGTGCTCAAGCACGGTGTACGCGTTGGCGCTGCTGACCCGCACGTCGTGGCCCGGCACTTCCACCCGACCAATGGCGGCCAGCAGGATGCCGAGCGCCTGCTGATCGAACGCGAGCACCCCGTCCACCGGTTCAACGCCGTTCAGTGCCAGGAATCGCTGGATCTCGTCGGCAGATCTCCGAAAGTCGGGATGCCAGTTGGCATCGCGCAGGTTCCAGTCGCGCATGCCCTGGTAGCGGCGGAAGGGCGGTGGCGCCGGAACGCGCGGACGGGTCGGGTCCTCCACCAGGTAGCTGCGCAGGTAGGTCAGGTCGCGCGCTTCGCCTTCCACGAGCGTTACGAACGCGACATTTCCGATGAAGCCGCCGGTCGGCCGCAGCTCGTCACTCTTTTGCGCCAGGAGCAGGTAGCGCGCGGGCGTCGGCGAGCCGAGCGCGTCCGGCGCCAACAAGGCGGCCTGCAGTGCGGTGTGCAGGGTCTCGATCGAGTCCCGAAGAGCTTCCGTCCGCGGGTCGCCCAACTGACCACCCGCAGTTGTGGCGATGGCGTCCAGCCGCCGGCTGGCGCGCTCGACGATTGCCAGCTGATCGCGAATCGTTTCGCGCTTGGTCTCCAGGGTCTCCACCAGTGCCCGAAGCGGCTCGCCCGGCGAATCGCCCGTGCCCGTGAGCCGATCCAAGAGACCCGCCGCTATCTCCAACGACTCGGCGGCCGCCGAACTGAGGTCTACGTGAATCGTCAGCAGCGCCTGGGCCTCCTCAATCCGGCGCCCGAGCGGCGGGATGACGGACGCGATCGCCAGGACAGGCCCGTAGCGATCCAGTCGGCGCTCAATCGCGGACAGTCGTGCGGCGGCGGATTCCAGGGTGTCGCTGCCGTCGCGCAGTTCGGCGGCATCGGCGACGGCCCTGTCAACATTCCAGCGGACTTCGCCGATCGAATCGACCTTGGCCCTGGCCTCCAGCGCGAGCCGGGCCAGATCGAACGCGGCGAGACCGAAGAGCACAAGGGCCGCGGCCAGTGCCACCCGAGCCAGCCACCGTTGCGTCCTTACGCGGCTGGCCGGCGCAGGCGTGCCGCGCGCCGGACTAGACGGCGCCACGGCGAGAGAGGACTGCAGGAATCGTGCGCGCCAGGATGACCAGGTCGAGCGCAAGCGAGCGACGCCGGATGTACAGCAAATCCGTTGCCACCAGCCGGCGAAACGAAGCTCGCCCCCGCGAAGTCACCTGCTGGAGGCCGGTGATCCCCGGTCGTACCGTCAACCGGCGCTTCGCGCGGGCGCTGTAATGCTCGAACTCGTAGGTCAGCGGCGGGCGCGGCCCCACCAGGCTCATGTCCCCCAGCAACACGTTCACAAGCTGGGGAACTTCATCCAGGCTCCACACGCGGAGCACGCGTCCAACGCGAGTTACGCGCGGATCATTCCGGAGCTTGGCTTGAAGGTGCGATCCCTTGATGTACGCGGCGACCAATGCCTGGTGCGCGATGGTCGGAGCGCCAGTCCGCATCGTTCGAAACTTGTAGTACCGGAACGGCCGGCAACCCCGGCCATGCACCCAGGCGCTGTAGATCACCGGGCCCCGCGAGTCCAGCTTGATCAGGACTGCGATGAGCAGCCAGACCGGAATGCCGGCGACCAGCAGAAGCAGCGCTAGCGCGAAATCCAGCGTGCGCTTGGTAAGTTCGTATCTCACCGATGGGCGGCCTGCGGGCGCGGTGAAGACTCACCGCGGCGCGCACGGCGTGCGAGTTAGGCCGCCCGAACATCCCGAGTGGGATGTTTCCCTGAACCTGTCGGGTCCGCGGGAAGTGTCTCACATACCGTGCTTCGCTTGCTTGGGGACGATCTGGTTTCGATCTTCGGAAGCAGATTCCGGACCGGGAAATACCTCCTCGACCCACCGCAGCAACCGACCGCCCATGCACCTGCTGCGAGGCCCGGTGAATAACTTTCTTCCTGAACGGATTGATGCGTCGATCTGACTTTCGGGCAATTGCCAATGCGACGTGAGGTCGAAGTCGCCGAGTACAGCACTCTCCAGCGGAACGGTCCGCCTTACATATTCAGTAGGTGCACTCGGTTCATTGCTCCGTCTGAATCTGTAGAAACGAGGGCACCGTCAAGAACGCTGCCGACGCCTAGGCCGGGAAGTTTCGATCAACCGCAGCGCTTGCAGCCGATGCGCGACGTTAGCGACGAATATGGGACCGATTCCGACGACATGTTCAATTCCGGAGCGCCATGGTGCTAGCTGCGCGAGTCGGGCGCGATTTGGCGCGCCTGCGGAATTCGTCGCGCCAGCGACAGTCGATGAGTCGACCTGTCATTGTTCCGAAACATTTCTGTCCTGAGTTTGTGTCAGGTCGTCAGAATGTACGGGTTGCGCTTCACATAGTGATGTAGCAAACTTACGCGGTGTACGAGCCTTCGCATCGTCGCTAGGAGGACGATTGATGAAGCTTAAGGAAGTCGTGTCAGGTAGCGAGTGGGCAAGCCGCCCGCAGCGCATGCGGCGCGTGAGCCCGGAAATCAGGGAAATCGTTCGCGCAGCCGGACGCAGTAAGGCCGGCGAGTGGACGGTCGTCAGCCTGACCGATGACGAAAAGAAGCGGCAGCCGACGCTGCGCGGTCGGATTCAGGCGGCCGCCGTCCAGGCTGGGTTCAAAGTAAAGTTTGAAATGCGCAACGGCGACCTAGGAGTCCAGAAGGAAGGCTAGTCGCCCGTGCTCAGCGAAAGGCCGCGCCGCGTGCGCGGCCTTTCGCTTTAGACGCGAGTTATCGACGACACGCTTCAGGCATCCCGCCAGAGTTTGCCCATCGCCTGCACGCGTGCAAGCCGCGACTCGTCAAACGCTGGCAGCTCAAAGCCAAGAGGCTGTGGCGGGCCATCAATGCCTAGAGATGCCTGCACGTCAGGCCTCGTGTAGTACGCGTTGTAAGTCTGCTTCACAAGCTCGGTAAACGCCTCGGGATCCTCGCCCTCTACCCGTCGAAGTATGCCCACCCGACCCCCGGAGTCGAGCTCAGCGAACGGTGTCTCGCCGGCGGCGGCTTCGACGGCACGCAACGCGGTAAGCACGGGACGCCGCAACCAGGGTCGCTCGGCAAGGTAGGCGTCAACCGTCAATGCCCCACCTAGCGTTCCGGCCCCCGGCAGGTCGCCGTATGCCGGCACCAGTTCATCCTGGACCAGCGTGAGCAACGCAAGTTCCTCTGGCGTAAGGATGTGCGCCGTCATGCCGCCACGGCTCGGTAATTTTTGCCCAGCCAGTCGGCGCATCGCAATGCCACAGCTTGAATTGTGCTGGTTGGATTCACGGCGGCGGACGTAGTGAACGTACTGCCGTCGATAACGAACAGGTTCGGGCACTCGTGCGCCTGGCCCCAACCATTGATAACCGAACGTTCGGGATCGTCGCCCATGCGGCACGTTCCCATCAGATGCCAGCCGGACTCCTGCACGAGCGGGTCCACCAGAATCTCCACGGCACCCGCGGCTTCGAAGAGTTCGCGGGCACGCGCGATGCTGAATTCGAGCATGCGTTGAGTGTTCTCTCCAACGCGATACTCGACCCGCGGGGCCGGAATACCGTGCGCGTCGGTCAACCCAGGATCGAGCGTGACCCGATTCTCCGGTTCCGGCAGGTCTTCCAGCATTACGGAAGTCGTCATCGTGTGTGCGTAGCGCGATCGTAATGCCTCGTGGTGCTCACTGCCCCACGGGACGGGATGCCCAAGGATGCCCCCATTGGCAACCGAGAGCGGTCCGACGCTTCGACTGAGCTGGAGTTCAAAACCTCGCACGAAGCCTCGCGCCAGGTCGGTTTCGTAAAACTCCTGGCAGTTCATCAGGCCACCAATCGGGCCACGCTGCCCGTTGACGACTTCTTCGAACACGCCGCTGACAAATGCAACGGGATGAAACATCAAATAAGCGCCGACGATGCCGGAATCGTTCGCCAGGCCGTTTGGGAAGCGCGCCGAGGTTGAGTTGAGCAGAAGACGTGGCGTTCCCACTCCGTTCGCGGCCATGACAACGACGCCGGCCGTTTGGCTACGGCGCACGCCCTGGTCGTCGTAGTAGAGGGCGCCCGTAGCTCGCCCGGCGCGGTCCACCGTTATCTGTTCAACGCGGGCGTGCGTGATCAGTTGCACCCCCTGGGACAGAGCTTTCGGCCAGTACGTCACGTGCGCGCTGGACATGGCCCCGATGGGGCACCCAATGTCACATGGCCCACAGCAGTTACAGGGTGAGCGATTCTCGCCGAACGGCTCGGAAATCAGCGCGTTATCGCACGGCCACCAGTGCCAGCCCAGCTTCTCCAGGCCGCGGAGATACGCCTCACATCCGGCATCAAATGCCAGCGGCGGCGTCTGCCGCGGACTGCGCGGCGGATTGCCGGGATCGCCCGCCAAACCCGATACGCCCACCATCGAATCGTTGAGGTCGTAATAGGGTTCCAGATCCCAGTACGTAAACGGCCAGTCGTCGGCCACGCCGTCCAGCGTGCGCACGCGAAAGTCGGATGGCCGCATACGCGGAAAGTGCCCGCTCCAGTGCACCGTACTGCCGCCCACCGCGTTGACCATCAGCGGATAAATCGGCGTCCCGCTGTTGTTGATGGGGTAGTCCTCGGCCCAGCCGCGCACATTCGGATCCTTGGCGAACGATGTCTGCCGGGCGAGTTCGTAGTCGGGTCGGCTGTGCGCGTAGTCCGAGGGCTCGACCCAGCGGCCTTGTTCCAGGCACGTGACGCGCAGTCCCCGGCGCGAAAGCGACCAGGCCGCCGCAGCGCCGGAGGCGCCGGAACCAACAATCAGGACATCGGAGTCAAGTTCCGGCGCAGCCATCGCATCGTCATCCAGGCTCGATCGCGTGAAGCATACGAGCCGCGCGCCCGCGCGTCAGTCCTTGATCGTCAGCCCGCCAAACAGCACGGTGCCTCGGATGCTGACCGTCGCCTCGTCCTCGGCGCCTGAGTCGTCGCGTTTGTCGTCAACGCCCCCAAACAAGGCCACAACGTCGTTGTGGACGGTCCAGTCCTCCGGTACCCGCAGTTCCACGCCGCCGAACATGCACGTCACGTCAATGACCGCCGGCGGCCGCTCGACGCGGGCCCTACGCAGGTCGTATTCAGCCCCGCCGAACAGCGTCGTCGTCTGCAAGCCGGTGAACGGTCCATCCACTTGGTCATTCACGCTGTTGAACACAGCCACGTGATTCAATCCGCTGCCGGACCTGCGGGCTGCCCCACCGCCAGCGATCGACGCCCGCGTGGCGATAAGCAGAACGCCCGCGACGATGATGAGCACCGGCCATACGGCCCCGCGAACGACGTCCGGAACCCCGTCGAGAACCGAGAGTTGAACGGCGATCCCCAGGGCAATCAGAATCCAGGGACCTATTGAGCCGCGAAACCCACTACGAACCAAAGCCCAAAGGCCCAGGACGATAAGGAGCGATGGCGCGTATTCCCAGGGGCTGAAGTCGCCGAGCCCCAGGTTGGCCAGGAGCAGCAGCACTCCGACCGCCACCACAATCAAGCCCACGAGAACCCGACTCGAACCGCCGATGCTCATTGGCCCCTCCGCCAGCGCACGATTCCGCTAGGCCGCCGTGCCCGCCATCCGGATGAAGTCAAGGATGGGTTCGGATTCAATTCCATCGGTGCGTTTCCGGATCGATGGACGACGACGGAACCGATTCCAGTTCTTCCCAGAGTTCGTCAGGAATCTCGAACGCGGCCAGGACCAGCGTCTTCTCAATGCGGTCGGGCCGGCTGGCGCCCACGATCGTCGAGACAATGCGCGGATCCTTCAGCGAAAACTGCAGCGCGGCCGCGGCCAGCGGAATCCCGTAGCGATCACAGATGGCTTGCAGGCGCCGCGCGCGCGCCACCATCTCGGACGACGCGGCCTGGTACGCGTACCGCGGATACGACTCCGGTCCGCGCGACAGGATGCCGCTCCCGTAGGGCGCCGCGTTAAGCACGGCCACGTTGCGCATGGCCGCAATCTCCAACAGCGGCTCGGCCGAGCGGTTCAGCAGCGTGTAGCGGTTGTGCGTGACGACCACTTCGAAGCAGCCGGTCTCGACGTAGCGGATTTCCTGGTCGATCGGGCCGCCGGCAACGCCCAGGTGTTCGATCAGCCCCTCCGCCTTCAAGTCGAGCAGCACCTCCAGAGGGCCGCCGGGCGCGGTGATGGCGTCGAAGGTTGTGTGCTCGGGATCGTGCAGGTGCAGGAGCTGAAGGCGGTCCACGCCCAGCAGATTCAGGCTCCGCTCAACCGAACGGCGCATCTGCGCCCCGCTGAAGTCGCCAGTCGTCAGGTCGCGGTCGGCCTTGGTTCCCACAACGTAGCCGTCGGGAATCCCGCCGTGCTCGCGTAGGACGATGCCAATCCGCCGCTCGCTCTCGCCGTCTCCGTACGACGCCGCGGTATCGATAAAGTTGATCGAACTGGCCAGTGTTTCTCGCACGGCCGCCAGCGCGTCCTCCTCCGCCACTGAATAGGCAAAGGTCTCCGGCATGTCCCCAAGCGCTGCGGTACCGATGCACAACGGCGTAACCCGCAGCCCGGTCGTCCCCAGCGTGCGCAGCGAGAAATAGTCGCCGGGTTCCGGCATTACGGTGGACCCGGAATAGGCGAACGCGAATCGCGGTCGGCTTGACGGCGCTCGCGCCCGGGCGTCGTTCGGCGACCCTCGATAACTTCCATTGCGATCAACACGGTCGTATACGCCTCGCTGGCCATGTGACCGTCATCGCTGGCGAACGACGACGGCATTCGCGAGTAGTCGCCGGCGGCCATCTGATCGATACGCCGCCGCAGCCAGCTTCGCAGACGTTCCCAGGACTCGCCAGCATTAGCGCTGGGCATGATGCGCCTCCGACTCGATGGCGTCGGCCGCCTCCGTGTGCCGCCGTACGAACGCTTTGGCGAGGACTGTGGCGCCTTCCACGTCGTCCGGCTCCAGTTCCCCGTCCAGCACCAGGTCCAATAAGTACTGCTTGATCGGCTTGATCCACACGCCCGGCGGGCGGTCGAACAGCTCCATGAGCGCGTGACCGTCCAGGGGCGAGTCCAGCGCAGCCACGTCGCGCTCGGCCTGCAAGTGCTCGCATCGGGCCTCCAACTCCGCCACGCGTGCCAGTCCAGCCTCTATCCGCCGAGGCCGATAGCTGGTGATGTCAGCGCGGGACAGGGCGATCAACGCGTCGAGATCCTCGCCGGCTTCGAGGATGAACCGCCGAACGGCTCCATCCGTCCATCCAGGCTCGTAGGCATTGGCGCGCATGTGCAGCCGGACGATGTGCGTGACGCGCTCCATGAGCTGGCCGTCGAACTTGAGCCGGCGCAGGATTCGCCTCGCCATGCGCGCACCCACTTCCTCATGACCGAAGAAGCGGATGCGCCGGTTGCGGATGGACTTGGTTTGAGGCTTGCCGACGTCGTGCAGCAGCGCGGCCCAGCGGATCTCAGGCTCAGCCCGCGTCGTCGACAGGACACGCATCGTGTGGGCAAACACGTCCTTGTGCTGCCGCCGCTCTTCCTGCTCGGTCTGCTGCAGGGGAATCAGCTCGGGCATCACCAGGCCAAGCACTCCAATTTCGAGGAGCGTGACCAAAGCGCGGCCCGGCTCCGGCGACAGTAGCGTCAGGTTGAGCTCAGCCCCGATGCGCTCGGCGCTGACGTGGCGGAGCTCGCCCGCCGTGCGCCGTGCCGCCGCCAGCGTGCCCGGTTCGATGTCGAATCCCAGTTGTGACGCAAAGCGCACGCAGCGCAAGACCCGCAGTGGATCCTCCCGGAAACGGTCGTCCGCGGTGCCGACGGCGCGAATCCGCCGGGATACAAGATCGGCCAGCCCGCCGTGTGGATCGATAATGCGCCCGCTCAGCACGTCCTGCGCCATGGCGTTGATTGTGAAGTCGCGCCTGCTGAGATCGGCCTCCAGGGAGTCGCCGAACTGGACGTCCGGCTTGCGCGATCTGGGACGGTAGGACTCCGCGCGAAACGTCGTGATTTCGACGGGGCCGGTTTCAAAGACGGCCCCGATGGTCCCGAATCGCTCGCCGACCGTGTAGATGCTCGAGGCGCCCGCTCGACGCGCCAGCACCTTGACTCGATCGGGACGCGCCCCGGTCGTGAAGTCCAGGTCGTTTGACTGTCGCCCAAGAATGCGATCCCGGACCGGCCCACCAACGAGGTATAGATCGAAGCCGGCTTGTCGAAAGATGCGCGCGAGGCGCCCGGTGGGATTCATGAGATTGAGACGTCGCCCGGATTAGGCGGTGCGCGAGATTGGCCAGTGCAGGCGCCGCAGCGCGCCAGGCGCCGCACGCAGCGATGTTACACGCTCGCCTAGCCGGTCCCGAATCGCCCGCGGACCTCCAACCAGGCGCCGTACTCCGATATCGGCCACAAAAGCCAGCAGAGCGATAGTGAGCCATTGGGCCCAGTCAAGCTGAGTGCCGTCCTCGCTACGCAATGCCAGCGCGGCCAGATCGCCGCTGGACTCAACGGTCACGCCGCCCGTCAACTCGGTTGCACGCCTCAGCACGTGGTGGTCCGGCGCGATGTGGCCGACTTCCGCCCCCACCGGAACGACGAGGCCAGAGCTGGCCGCGCGCTCCCTGCCACCGTCGTCACGCTGGGTCACCAGGACCTCGTATACGCCGGGGGGCAGTCCGTCCAAGCTGCCCTGGTATCGGCCGGGGCCTACCTGCTCGGCGATCAGGGTCTGGCGGGCGCCCTGCGGGCCGACGAGGGTCACACTGGTCTCGAGTCGGTTCAGAAACCGCCCGGATGCGTCCACCGCGTCGACCTCGATCACCGCAACGCCGTCCGCGTGGGTCGCCTGGACCCGGGGACTTTCGCCGACACCACCCGTCAACGGGCTGACCCACTGAACCGCCTGGCGCAGGAACGGGGCAAAGCCGTCCCAGCCAAGCCATATTTCCGCCCAGTCCGATCCCGCGTCGGACGTCCAGGCAATGGCGCGACCCCGGCCGTATTGCCACTGCGCCAGGATCGGATCGTTGTTGTCAGAGCTCAGCACGATTTCGGCCGTGGGCTTGGCTCGGGTCCGAACGTAGCCACGCAGGTCCGGGAGCTCCTGCCCCGCCAGGCTTCCGGTAAATACCGGGCTTGGCGCATCCATCCGCGGCTGGAATTCGCGTTCCACCACCGCGAATTCGCCCGCCGTCAGCGTTTCCTGCGTAAGGACACGCGGTATCGAGCGCGGGTCCGGGACGTAGTAATAACGGCCATTTCCGATTTGTGCGATGCGCTCCAGCAATTCCTGGTCGGACTGCTGACCGACCGCGATCGCCGACACCGTGATGTCTCGGCGACGCAGCGAGCGCGTCAGGCCGTCAAAGTCGCCGTAGTGGGCGCGTCCGTCGGTCAGCAGCACCAC
The DNA here is from genome assembly GCA_028874175.1 of Chloroflexota bacterium. Classification (GTDB taxonomy): domain Bacteria; phylum Chloroflexota; class UBA11872; order UBA11872; family UBA11872; genus UBA11872. Next base: position 9,204 of record JAPPLN010000093.1, on the reverse strand, counting down.
GTGCTTGACCGACGCGCTGACCTGGTCCAGGCGCGACCTCGCGAAGAACATCGCCCGTGCCAAGTCGGTGGATGTCCCCATCTGAATCCCGCGGATACGGTTGATTGCCGCCCCTACATCCGCCGCCGAGGTCAGTTCGCGCGGCGGCACCACCCACTGCGAGTCGATGTCGAACGTCATCACGCCCAGGATGTCGCCCTCTTCCAGCAGGTCCACGGCGTCCACGGCCGCCTCGATGGCCATGTCGATCTTGGCGGCCCCTTCGTTTGCCCCCTCGGCCATGCTTGAAGATCGGTCTATGACCAACACCAGGGCCAGGCGCGGCTCCGGCGTTTCCTCCGTCGGGTCCGACCACACCGGCAGTGCCTCATCCAGGGCCGTGCCCTCGTAGTCGCCGGCGGCAAAGCTGTCCGGTCCCCCCAGGACCACCAGACCTCGACCGCTCGCCACATGCGCGCGCAACGCTTCCAACGCGTCGGGTTCGAACGCTTCGGCCGGCACATTGGATAGCACGACGGCCTCGAACTGCGTGAGGTCGACATCTCCAAGCGCGCTGGGCGCGACGTCCAGCACCTCGAAGTCTGCGGCCCGCAGCGCCGCCCGAACCTGGGACGTCGCGCCGATCGTCAGCACTCGACCGGGCTCGGCCACGCGGATGAACGCTTCGGCTACGTTATTGGCCAGCCTCGGGTCGGCGTCTTCGAGAAGCTCGGCCCGCAGTCGGTGAAACCCGGGGGCAAGGCCTCCCAACTCCACCCCGTAGGTGCGCGTACCTGTGGCGACAACGATGGGACCGTCGCTGATCAGGCGTTCACCGTTCCAGAGACGCAGGCGCGCCGTGGTACGCCGCTGCGAGGCGATGCGTACGCGCGCCTGGAGCGCCGTGCCGCTGTGGACGACGTCCGGGACTTCAACTGCCTGGACCACGAGATCGGCGCCGCGCGTCGCCCCAGCCGGGATGACGGATATCGGTACGCCCCGCCCGGCGGCCGTCTGAACGGCCGACTCGAATCCCGGTCCGGCGCCCGCGCCGTCGGATATCAACACCAGTTGCCCGCCCGCGTCGGGGTCGAGCAGGCCCAGCGCGGTCAGAATCCCCGCTTCGTAGTTGCTGTCGTGTCCCGGCAGCTCGGAGCGCAAGGGCGGGGCCTCTTCCAGGCGCTGCGGCGCGGCCAACACCGCGGTGCTGGCGCCAAACTGCACGGCCCCTACCGACGCGTCCGTCCCGAACGCGTGAACGAAGGCGTCAATGATTCCGTGGGCATTCGCGCGCTCGGCCAGGAGCATGCTGTCGGACGTATCCACGACAAAGACCGTGGCCGGGCGGGTTTCTCGTCCAACGGCGAAGCCGGCCAGGGCGAGAACCATTGCGGTCAGGCCGATCAACCTCAGCAGGGTCGCCAGTCCCAGCCGGATCCGGGAGAGACGCGCGACGCTGAGCGATGTCACCCATATGGCGACGGGCAGCGCTGCCAGCAGAATGAGCAACCACGGACGTTCCAGGACCACGGGTCAGCGAACTCCCCGGACACGATGGAAAACCCACCATTCGACCAGCACGAGGGTCAGCGCCAGCACGGCCACCCACGGCCAGAGTTCAATCTGGTCCTGGATCCGCTGGGCCGAGTCGACCGTTGCGCTTGGCCCCGCCGCAGCCCCGCCTCGCGCCGGTCGCGTCGCCAGCCCCGGAGCAAACTCGATCGACGTCTGGGCCATCAGTTCCTGCCCCACGAACTGGCGAACCGTATAGACACCGGGGACCGTCACTTCAAGGACCGCCGGCTCCGGCACCGTGAACTCAGTCGAGTGCCCCCCCGGATCTGTCACAGCGACTCGATCGGCCCGCGGATGCGGGATGAGCCGGGCCGGTCGCCCCGGTTCCAGGTCTGCCCCGTCCGGCAAGGGCGCAAATGGATCGGCCCAGCGCACCACGTTGGACCAGAACACCGGAAACCAGGGCGCTTGAGTTACCCCGGGGCCGGCCACGTCGAATCCGACCACGGCGGTGCGGCGACCATAAGCAACCCCGTGTGCGAGCAAAGCGCGATCGCCCACGCTCAGGTCCACCTGCGCCCAGGGAGGTACCGCATAGGTCACGTCCGAGTCGGACACCAGGTCGCCAACGTCGATCGATTTCAGGAGCGGGCTGTCCGCCACCGCCAATGGACGCGTGTCGGCATTGATCGGCGAATCCAGGCCAAGGGCCGGGACGGCCCGAGGCTGGACGAAGACGGCGGAGGCGGAGGGCAGAAACTCGGGCGTGAACCCCTGAAACACGTAGAAGTCCGCGGACGAGTTCGCCTGGTCGAACGAATCGACAGCTATGGCCTGCGCCGTCACCGCGGGCACGGCTTGCAACGCCCGAACGATTGGCCAGGGTTCGTTGCCGACCACCACAACCGACAGCTCCGACGGCTCGGCCAGCGAGGCAAACGCCAGGTCGTCGGCCGGCAGACCGTCATTGGGTGCGCGAACTTCGGCCTGGTAGCCCGGCGCTGCCGGCAGGTCGTCGAACACCAGGATCTCGCGTGCCCCGGCGGCCAACTCGATCGCCCTGCTCGTCGGTGAGTTGCGACCCGCCGATACCAGCACCTCGGCCACGGCGTCTGTAATCCCGTCGTTTCGGACCGCCACCACGCCCTGCACGGCATCTGGCGTATCGAGACGTCGCCGTACCTGGAACGACGCCAGCGCGACGTTCGGCGCCGGCTCACCGACGACGACCGTCCGGACCCCGGCGTATACCGGATCCGAAGCCTCGGCTGGCGGCTGATCCGTAAACAGCGCCACGATGCCGCCCGCCGCCGGGTTGGCCAGCGAGCGCGCCATGTCCAGCGCCGCGTCGAGCCGTCCGTGCGAAGCTTCGGCTCGTATCCCACTGAGCAATCGGGTCACTTCGGCGCGGTCGCTGGTCTGCGCGGCAAGCGTTCGCGGGACAGCGCCCGCGGTAATCAGCGACACGCGCCGCTCGTCGTCGAGCGAATTCACAAACGCGGCGGCCTCATCGCGGGCGTGCTCGATTCGCGGTGTCCCGTCTCCGTCGGCCATGGCCATCGACGCCGAAACGTCCATCACGAGTGCAACCGGCGGTCCCAGTTCCACCGTTGCCAGGCGCTCGGGCCGCGCCAGCGCCAGCGCAAACACCACCACAGCCAGCAACTGGAGCAGAAGCACGGAGTGCCGGCGCAGCCAGGCCAACCAGGTGTCGTCGGCCCGCGCGCGAATCGTGCGGCGCCAGACGAACAGTGACGCCACCACGATGCGCTGACGGCGCGGACGCAGCAGAAAAAACGCCAGCACCGCCAGGCTCAGACCCGCCCACGCGAAGGCGAGCGGCGCCGCCCAGGTCACGCCAGCGTTCCGTGCTCGCGCAGGCGCCGCAGCACGATGTCCTCCACCGCCCAGTTGGACCGAATCGGCACATAGCGCACGTGCCGGCGATGACAGAAACGCTGCAAGTCGCTGGTCCAGTCGCCGATCGCCTGGCGGTAGGCGCGCAGCAGATCCCCGTCGCCAAGCACCTCCAGCGCGTCGCCGCGCTCCGCGTCGACGAGCTCTACTTCATCCGCAAAAGCCGGATTGACGAATTCGTCGTCAAGCACGTGGATCACCGTCACTTCGTGACCACGCTGGGCAAGCGACCCGATGGCCCGCGGAGCGTCGGGAGCGAGGAGATCGGAAGCCAGCACGGCAACGCCATGGGGGAGCGCGCGGGCGTTGTACGCGGCAACGCCACGCGAGAGCCCGGTTTCACCCGACGGTCGTTGGCGCTCCAGGAACTCGAACAAGCGAGCGACGTAGGCTTCCCCTTGCCGCGGAGCGAATGTCTCGCCGAGGTCGTTACCGAGCGCCGCCCCCGCAACGACGTCGCGGCTGGCGAGGGCCGTCCACCCCAGCGCGGCCAACACGGCCTGCGCGGCTTCCAATTTCGCCGGCGCGCCGGATGCCATCGAACCGCTGACGTCCAGCAGCAGGTGCACAACCAGCGTTTCCTCCGACTCCCGGACCTTGACGAACAGCTCGTCGGTACGGGCGTAGATGTTCCAGTCGATCTGCCGGTAGTCGTCGCCGGGGCTGTAGGACCGGTGGTCGGCGAATTCAAGCGATGAGCCGGTCGCCCGGCTGCGCCGCCCTCCCGTGTGCAGGTGCCCGTGCGGACGTTGGGAAACGAGCGACAGGTTGGCCAGCTTGGCGCGGAGCGCGGCGTCCGGCGCAAACGCCGGCAGCGCGGCGCCGGCGCTGCGCTCAGTCACCTGCTCGGCGGGTAGACATCAGGATGGCGTCCAGGATCTGCTCGGCCTGGACAGCGTCGGCCTCGGCCTCGAAATTCAGCAGCAGCCGGTGGCGCATCGCCGGGCGGGCCGCGGCACGAATATCGTCGAATCCCACGTTGTAGCGCCCATCCAGCATTGCGTAGACCTTGGCGGCCAGCACCATGGCCTGGGCCGCCCGTGGCGAGCAGCCGTAGCGCACATATTGGCGAGTCAGCTCGTGGGCGGTCGGATCCTCCGGATGGGTGGACTTGACCAGGTCCACGACGTAGCTCCCGACGTGCGGGGCAATGGCCACGCGCCGCGTAAACGCGCCCATTGCCAGCAGGTCGTCGCCGGTCGCCACTCGAGTCACCTCGGGCTGGGCCGCCCCGGTGGTCCGATCCAGGATCTCGCTCAGATCCTCTGCCGTGGGGTAGTCCACCACGAGCTTGAACATAAACCGGTCGACCTGCGCCTCGGGCAGCGGATAGGTGCCTTCCATCTCGATGGGGTTCTGCGTCGCCATCACGAAGAAGGGCGGGTCGAGTACGTAAACCTCGCGCGCCACGCTGACCTGGCGCTCCTGCATGGCTTCCAGTAGCGCCGCTTGGGTCTTTGGCGTGGCCCGGTTGATTTCGTCGGCCAGAACTAGGTTGGCGAACACCGGCCCCGGCTCGAACCGAAACGTCCGGTGGCCGTCCGCACCGTCGACGACCACGTTCGTGCCGGTGATGTCGGCCGGCATCAGGTCGGGCGTGAACTGGATGCGGCTGAAACGCAGATCGATGGCTCGGCCAAGGGCGCGCACAAGTTCGGTCTTGCCCAGCCCGGGCACACCCTCGATCAGCACGTTGCCGCCGGCGATGAGACATACCACCGTATCCCGCACAATCTCGCGCTGGCCGACGATGAGTTTTCCAACCTCGTCGACGATCGCGGCGGCCTGGTCGCGATATGTGCGGGCGAGTTGCTCGGTCGCCTCGGACCCGTTCACGGCGGTGGTCATGGTTCGCTGAAGTAACGATCCAACATTGGCAGCATATCGAGTGGCACATTCCGAGCCACGTCCGGCCGCCCGACGGCGAACCCGCGGTCGCCGGCCGAGGCCTCGAATCCTGACGATCCGCCGGGTCCAAGTTCCAGAACCGGACGCTCCATCACTTCAGCGCCCTCCTCGGTCGGCTTGATCTCAACGATCTCGAGTTGCCCCTCCACGTTGAGCCGCTGTTCGGGCGTCAGGGTTTCCAGCGTGCCCTCCAGCGCCTGTCCGCTCGCTACGGAGTCGCCGCCGCCCTCCGATCCGGTCGTGCCCTCCGCACTGCCCTCCGTCGCCGCCGCGGCGGCCGCAGCGGCCGCCGCGTCCCCCAGCGAATCCCCCTCGGCTCCAGGTAGGCCTTCCCCGCTCAGCGCCTCGGCCTCGGCGAGCTGTCGCGCAAGCTGATCGAGTTGCGATTCGAGTCCTCTGTCGGCCTGAACCGTGGTCCCAACGGTTTCGATCTCCTGGGCCAGTTGCGACAGCGCACTGCGGGCGTCGGCCAGCCGCCCGGCTTCCAACGCCTCGGCCGCCGCCCGCAACTGGTTCGCCAGCCCCTCGTCCAGGCCCTGGGCGCGTTCCGACGCTTCCCTTAGTCCGTCCGCCAGCTCATCCATGCGCGTGCTGTTCATGCCGGAAATTTGCTCGCCCAGTTCGCGCGCCTCGCCCGCGGCGGCCTGGAAGTCGCCGCTGTCGAGAGCTCGGCCAAGACGCCGGCCCTCGGCTGTCCGCCGCAGCGCCGCACCTGCCGCCTCGGCGGCCAGCGCCGCGGGCGCGGCCTCGGGATCGCGCTGGCGTTCCAGCTCGGCCATCGCGGCTCGAATCTGGTCGATCTGTGCCAGCACGGCCGGATCCGCGAGCGCGGGTGCTGCGCCGTCTGCCGCGCTACCCAGGCTCTCCGCAAGCGCCGAAGCTGGCGCTGGTGCACCCAGGCGCGGCAGCACGTCGGCGGTCGCGGCCAGCATGCCGAGAGCCAGGGCCGCGGCGGCGACTGCCACGACTCCCAGGTCACCGCGGGGCACTCGATAGGGGAACGCAAGCGAAGGATTGACGGCTTCCAGGGCCTGAAGTGCGTCCCGGCGCTGCAATTCGCGCATGCCATCGTCTGCTCGCGAGCCTGCTACTACCGTGGAAAGGCGCTCGAACATGGCCAGTCGTCGGTCGTAGGCCAGCGCCGCGGCGAGCGGTGGCGGAGCCACCAGGGCCCGCGCCACTAAAGCGACAACCGGAACCATCGCCGCACCCAGGGCCAAAGCGATCACAAAGCGAGGCAACCCCAATGTGGCGGCGCAAAGGACCACGAGCAGCGCGACGCCAAAGCTGATCGTCAGGACGCGCGGCGCGGAAAGCAGGGTTCGGTGTCGCTGCCAGCGCCGGGCCAGCGGAATCAGGCGCTGCCCGAACGCGTCCGGACCGTACGCCGTCGCGCGAAAGGCCGGCCACGAACCGCCGCGGGTAACGAGGGGCGCAAGCTCAAGTCGCATGAGTCTGCACGGCGGGCCTAAACGGCCCTGCGGAGCTCCCTGCCAAAATCCGTGTCAAACGAAGTTCGCCGGTTCCAAAGCCCCGGAGTCCGGTCACCTGACCGCTCAGGTATCGCAGCCAGCAACGAGAAACGGGACTCCCTGTGGTCTATTCGGCCGGTCATCCGTCGTCTTTCCACGATTGGGCCGCCGCCATCAAGTCGCGCGCCACCCGCCGACCTGCTGTTGTGGTCGCTCCGCTCATGGCGGCGATCTCCTCGACGACCCGCTGGCCGTCAACCCGTGAGACATCGGTCGTTGTGAGGCCATGCGCGTCCGACTTCGCCACAACGAAATGCGCATCGCCGAACGCTGCCACCGGCGCCAGGTGCGTGATGCAGAGCACCTGGCGCCACTCGGCCAGCGCCGCCAGCTTCTGTCCAACAATGTCTCCGGCCCTCGGGCCAACGCCCACATCGATCTCATCAAAGACCAGCGTAGGCGTCTCGTCAGCCCCCGCCAGCACGACTTTGAGTCCCAGCAGGATCCGGGAACGTTCGCCTTCCGACGCCACGTCGGCCAGTGGGCGTCGTGGCTGGCCAACATTCACGCTCAGGAGGAAGTCCACGTGATCGATGCCGGACTCGTCAAACGCGACGGGTCCAGGCTCGCCCTCCACCGGCAGGCCGTCCGCGTCAGCCTGCCGGCGCAAGCTGACCTCGAACTCGGCGGACGCCATGTTCAGGTCGGCCAACTGGACGGCGATGGCGTCCGCCAGTTCCCTGGCCGCCCGCACGCGCGCCGCCGAGAGTGCCGTGACGGCCGGAATCAGGCGATCCCTTAGCCTGGCGGCGTGCTCGCGCAGCGCTTCGATCCGGGCATCCCCGCGATCGAGCTCATCCAGCCGCTCGCGCGCCGACTCGCCGTAGGCAACGACGTCAGCCGGCGTGTCCCCGTACTTGCGAGTGAGCGATTCGATCTGATTCAGGCGCTCGTCGATCTGTTCAAGGCGCGCCGGATCGGCCTCCACGTTCTCGGCATAGGACTGAAACGTCAGAGCCAGGTCGGCCGCCAGCTCCTGCAGTTGCGCGGCCTGCTCGGCCAGCGGTCGCACGCCCCGATCTAGCGACGCCATCTCCTCGGCCGCTGCCCGGGTCGATCCAAAAATGTCGGGCGCCGGATCCAGCGTCTCGCCCTGCAACTGAGCCGCGGCTTGGCTGGCCAGGCCTCGCAACCGCTCCGCGTTGGCCAGCACCAACCGATCCGCCCGCAGCCGCTCATCCTCACCCGCCGTGAGGCCCGCCGCTGCAATCTCATCGACCTGGAACGTCAGCAGATCGATCTCGCGTGCGGTTTCCCTGGCGTTGCGCTGAAGCAGGTCTGCTTCGCGACTCGTCGCGCGCAGGTCGCGTACCAGGGCGGCCATCGCCTCGCGCTCAGGAATCAATCCGGCAAACCGGTCCAGGTACTCGAGCTGCTGTGAGCGGCGAAAGAGCGACTGGTGCTCGCTCGGTCCGTGCATATCGACCAGCGTTCGTCCCAACTCCGCCAGCGCGCGGACCGGGACGGCGCGCCCGTTGATGCGCGCGGTCGAACGACCGGCCCCACGGACTTCGCGCGACAGGGTCAGCGACTCGTCGACCTCCACCCCGTGCGAATCCAGGACAGCGACGGCCCGACCCGGCGTCGCGTCGAACACGGCTTCTACGTATGCATGCCGCGCGTCCGGGCGAATATCCGCGGGATGCGCCCGGCGCCCCAGCACCAACGCCATGGCGTCGATCAGGATCGACTTGCCCGCACCCGTCTCCCCGGTAAGCACGTTCAGCCCGGGCTCCAGCGCAAGATCCACGGCATCGATCAGCGCAAAGTCGCGAACGCTGACGTGCCTCAGCACGGGCGTTTAGCCGGACCCGTGAACAGGTCGCGGCATCTCCCGCGGAACGCGCCAGCGCATCTTCTCGGCCAGCGTGGCGTAAAAGTAGTCGCTCTCCCGAAATCTCGCGAAGCGCGCCAGGTGTTCCGACGCCTCGCACACCACCCGATCGCCGGAAGCCAGTAACTGATCGGTCTGACCGTCAATCGAGAGTGTCGCCTCGTGCGTGGTGAAGGTCGTCAGTTCCACTCGCTCGTCGTGGCCCACCACGATCGAGTTCGCGGGCGTCAGGAACGGAACCAGCGGCGTCATCACCAGGTCCCGCACCTTTGGATGCAGCACCGGTCCGCCGGCTGCCTGCACGTACCCCGTCGTACCCGTTGGCGTAGCCACGATCACGCCGTCCGAGGTGTACGTTGTCAGCACGACGCCGTTGATACGCACCTCGACCTCGACGACCCGCGCCATGCGCCCTCGACCCACCACCACGTCGCCCGCGGCCAGACCCGAGGCAACCACGCCGTTGACATCGTGGTGCGTCCAGTCGATCAGGACGCGTTCTTCGATCCAGTAGCCGCC